>NZ_UETT01000012.1:0-216797 GCF_900115935.1 Pseudomonas sp. 43mfcvi1.1
GCCAAGTCCGGTTTCACCCAGGGCGTGGTCGGTTTTGGCGTGGATGTGCTGGGCACGTACTCGCTCAAGCTCGACGGCGGCCGTGGCACGGCGGGCACCCAGTTGCTGCCGGTGCACGATGACGGCCGTCCTGCCGACGACTTCGGTCGCCTGGGCGTGGCTCTCAAGGCCAAGGTGTCGAAGACCGAACTGAAGGTCGGCGAATGGATGCCAGTGCTGCCAATCCTGCGCTCCGACGACGGCCGCTCCCTGCCGCAAACCTTCCGTGGCGGCCAGGTGACCTCCACCGAAATCAGCGGTTTGACCCTCTACGGCGGCCAGTTCCGCGCCAACAGCCCGCGCAACGACGCGAGCATGGAAGACATGTCGATGAACGGCCGCGGCGCCTTCACGTCCGACCGCTTCAACTTCGGCGGCGGCGAATACGCCTTCAACGAAAAACGCACCCAGGTCGGCGTCTGGTACGCGGAACTGTCCGACATCTACCAGCAGCAATATTTCAACCTGACCCACAGCCAGCCCATCGGCGACTGGACCCTGGGCGCCAACCTCGGCTACTTCACCGGCAAGGAAAACGGCAGCGCCCTGGCCGGCGACCTGGACAACAAGACCGCGTTCGCCATGCTCTCGGCCAAATACGGCGGCAACACCTTCTACGTCGGCCTGCAGAAAGTCGGCGGCGATGACGCCTGGATGCGCGTCAACGGCACCAGCGGCGGCACCCTGGCCAACGACAGCTACAACTCCAGTTACGACAACGCCAAGGAAAAATCCTGGCAGTTGCGCCATGACTTCAACTTCGCCGCCGTCGGCGTGCCGGGCCTGACCCTGATGAACCGCTACATCAGCGGCGACAACGTGCACACCGCTACGGTCGATGACGGTAAGGAATGGGGCCGCGAAACCGAACTGGCCTACACCGTGCAGAGCGGCGCGCTGAAAAGTCTCAACGTGAAATGGCGTAACGCCTCGATTCGTCGGGACTACAGCACCAACGAGTTCGACGAGAACCGGATCTTCATCAGTTACCCGCTTTCGCTTCTGTAATGCCAGGATCCATGCCATGAGCGCATCTCATGGCAACCTGCGGCAGGGACGCCGTTCCAGAGCGGTTCGTCGATCAATCGTTGACAAGGTAGCGGAAGGATAAGGATATTCCCTTCCAGTCGTACGACAACTTATAACAACTGTACCTCTCATTGTTTGCTCAGGTAATGCCATGACCACGACACAGATTCGCCCCCCCTTCAATCGCCTGCTATTGACCGGTGCCGCCGGCGGCCTTGGCAAGGTCTTGCGCGAACGCCTCAAGCCTTACGCCCGCCACATTCGCCTGTCGGACATCGCCAACATGGCCCCGTCCATCGACGAAAGCGAAGAAGTGGTGCCCTGCGACCTGTCGGACAAACAGGCCGTGCACCAGTTGGTGGAAGGCGTCGACGCCATCCTGCATTTCGGTGGTGTCTCGGTGGAGCGCCCGTTCGAAGAGATCCTCGGCGCCAACATCAGTGGCGTGTTCCACATCTATGAAGCCGCGCGTAAACACGGCGTCAAGCGGGTGATCTTCGCCAGCTCCAACCATGTCATCGGCTTCTACAAACAGGACGAGGCCCTGGACGCCCTCTCCCCTCGCCGCCCGGATGGCTACTACGGCCTGTCCAAGTCCTACGGCGAAGACGTCGCCAGTTTCTACTTCGACCGTTACGGCATCGAGACCGTGAGCATTCGCATCGGCTCGTCGTTCCCCGAACCGCAGAACCGCCGAATGATGAGCACCTGGCTGAGCTACGACGACCTCACGCAATTGATCGAGTGCTCGCTCTACACCCCGAACGTGGGACACACCGTGGTCTACGGCATGTCCGCCAACCGCGACGTCTGGTGGGACAACAGCCACGCCGCGCACCTGGGCTACCAGCCCAAGGACACTTCCGAGATTTTCCGCGCCAAGGTCGAAGCGCAGCCAATGCCGGCCGCCGATGACCCGGCCAGGATCTACCAGGGCGGAGCCTTTGTAGCGGCCGGCCCGTTCGACGACTGATTCGCCTGTTTTTCATGGGATACGAACGCACAAGGGAATCACCATGCAAGCCGAATTGATTGTCGATGCACGCAACGCCGTCGGGGAAAGCCCAGTGTGGGTGCCCGAGGAAAACGCCCTGTACTGGGTGGATATTCCCAGTGGCGGCCTGCAGTGCTGGAACGCCGGGACCGGCCAACTCAAGGGCTGGGAAGCCCCGGAAATGCTCGCCTGCCTGGCCCGTCACCAGGACGGTGGCTGGATCGCCGGCATGGAGAGCGGCTTCTTTCGCCTGTACCCCCATGACGACGGCAGCCTGGACAGTGAACTCTGTGCCAACGTCGAACACAGCCGCACCGACATGCGCCTCAACGATGGCCGTTGCGACCGCCAGGGCCGCTTCTGGGCCGGCAGCATGGTGCTGAACATGGGGGCCAACGCCGACGAAGGCCGGATGTACCGTTATGAGGCCGGGCAACGCAGCCCGGTCGAGGCGCAACTGAGCGGCTTCATCGTGCCCAATGGCCTGGGCTTCAGCCCGGATGGTCGGACGATGTACCTCTCCGACTCACACCCGCTGGTGCAACAGATCTGGGCCTTCGACTACGACATCGACAGCGGCACGCCGTCCAACCGGCGGCTGTTCGTCGACATGCTGCCGTTGGCCGGTCGCCCGGACGGCGCGGCAGTGGACGCCGAGGGTTGCTACTGGATCTGCGCCAACGATGCCGGCCTCATCCATCGTTTCACTCCGGATGGCCGGCTGGATCGCTCCCTGTCGGTGCCGGTGAAAAAACCGACGATGTGCGCCTTTGGCGGCAGTCGCCTGGACACCCTGTTCGTCACTTCGATCCGCCCCGGTGACGACACCGACCCGCAATCCCTGGCCGGCGGCGTGTTCGCCCTCAACCCCGGCGTCAAGGGCCTGGCTGAACCTGCGTTTGGAGGACTGAAACACTCCGCGAACTGACCTGCACTACCGCTTCACTGGATGAGCACATAAAAAAAACAACAAGACTGGAGATTGACCATGAACTTCAAACGCACGCTTCTGATCGCAGCCCTGCCCCTGGCCTTCCTGGCCCAGGCGGCGCACGCCCTTGAACTCAAGTTCGCCGACATCCACCCCGCCGGCTACCCCACCGTGGTTGCCGAGGAAAACATGGGCAAGACCCTGACCCAGGAGACCAATGGCGAGCTGAAGTTCAAATACTTCCCGGGCGGTGTCCTGGGTTCTGAAAAGGAAGTCATCGAGCAGATGCAGGTCGGCGCGGTACAGCTCTCGCGCGTAAGCCTGGGTATCGTCGGGCCCGTGGTACCGGACGTGAACGTCTTCAACATGCCGTTCATCTTCCGTGACCATCAGCACATGCGCAACGTCATCGACGGTCCGGTGGGCGATGAGATCCTCGACAAAATCACCAACTCCGAATTCGGCCTGGTGGCCCTGGCCTGGATGGACGGCGGCACGCGCAACATCTACACCAAGAAGCCGGTACGCAAGCTCGAAGACCTCAAGGGCATGAAAATCCGCGTCCAGGGCAACCCGATGTTCATCGACATGATGAACGCCATGGGCGGTAACGGCATCGCGATGGACACCGGCGAAATCTTCAGCGCCCTGCAGACCGGCGTGATCGACGGCGCTGAGAACAACCCGCCGACCCTGCTCGAACACAACCACTTCCAGAACGCCAAGTTCTACAGCCTGACCGGTCACCTGATCCTGCCAGAGCCGATCGTGATGTCGAAAATCACCTGGGAAAAACTGACCCCGGATCAACAGACGTTGGTCAAGAAAGCCGCGAAGGCCGCCCAGGCCGAAGAGCGTGTGTTGTGGGACAAGAAGTCCGCTGCCAGCGAAGAAAAGCTCAAGGCCGCCGGCGTCGAGTTCATCACGGTCGACAAGAAACCCTTCTACGACGCCACCGCACCGGTGCGCGAAAAGTACGGCGCGAAATATGCCGACCTGATCAAGAAAATCGAAGCCGTTCAGTAATCCTCCCGCTCTGTACCCATGAAAAGGCCCGGCGCGCCTGATGTTCGAGGCGCGCCCGGTTACGGTGGAACCCGATGAAGAATTTGCTGCTGCGTATCAACGATAAGATCTACATGACGTGCATCTGGGTCGCCGGCCTTTCCGTCCTGGCGATTTCCCTGATGATTCCCTGGGGCGTATTCGCCCGCTACGTGCTGGGCACCGGTTCGAGCTGGCCCGAGCCCACCGCGATCCTGCTGATGATGGTGTTCACCTTCATCGGTGCCGCCGCCAGTTACCGCGCCGGTGCGCACATGGCCGTGGCCATGCTCACCGACCGCATGCCGCCGCACCTGAGATCCGCGGCGTCGATTTTTTCCCAGTTGCTCATGGGCCTGATCTGCATCTTCATGACCATTTGGGGCTTCAAGCTGTGCATGTCCACCTGGAACCAGTTCATGGCCGCCCTGCCCGATCTGCGGGTTGGCGTGACCTATCTGCCCATTCCCGTGGGCGGCTTGCTGACGCTGATTTTTGTCTTGGAAAAACTCTTGCTCGGTGACCAGAGCAAACGTCGGGTCGTGCAGTTCGACCTGGTCGAAGAAAGTGAAGGTGCCGCTTAATGGACGCTCTGATACTGCTGGGCAGTTTTATCGCATTGATCCTGATCGGCATGCCGGTCGCCTACGCGTTGGGCGCCGCCGCCCTGATCGGTGCGTGGTGGATCGACATCCCGTTCCAGGCCGTGATGATCCAAGTGGCATCCGGGGTGAACAAGTTCTCCTTGCTGGCCATCCCGTTCTTCGTCCTGGCTGGCGCGATCATGGCCGAGGGCGGCATGTCCCGCCGGCTCGTGGCGTGCGCCGGGGTGCTGGTGGGTTTTGTGCGCGGTGGCCTGTCGCTGGTCAACATCGTCGCCTCGACCTTCTTCGGCGCGATCTCCGGTTCGTCGGTGGCCGACACCGCCTCGGTGGGTTCGGTGCTGATTCCGGAAATGGAACGCAAGGGCTATCCACGGGACTTCTCCACCGCCGTGACCGTCAGCGGTTCGGTGCAAGCCCTGCTGACCCCGCCTAGCCATAACTCGGTGCTCTACTCCCTGGCCGCTGGCGGCACGGTTTCGATTGCCTCGCTGTTCATGGCGGGCATCGTGCCGGGCTTGCTGATGAGCGCGTGCCTGATGGTGCTGTGCCTGATCTTCGCGAAAAAGCGCAACTACCCCAAGGGCGAAGTGATCCCGATGCGCCAGGCGCTGAAAATCGTCGGCGAAGCCCTCTGGGGCCTGATGGCGATGGTGATCATCCTCGGCGGCATCCTGTCGGGCATCTTCACCGCCACCGAATCGGCGGCCATCGCCGTGCTGTGGTCGTTCTTCGTGACCATGTTCATCTACCGCGACTACAAGTGGCGTGAACTGCCGAAGCTGATGCACCGCACGGTGCGCACCATCTCCATCGTGATGATCCTGATCGGCTTCGCCGCCAGCTTCGGCTACATCATGACGCTGATGCAGATCCCGGCGAAGATCACCACGATGTTCCTGACCCTGTCGGACAACCGCTACGTGATCCTGATGTGCATCAACGTGATGTTGCTGCTGTTGGGCACGGTGATGGACATGGCGCCGCTGATCCTGATCCTGACGCCGATCCTGATGCCGGTGATCCTGGGCATCGGTGTAGACCCGGTGCAGTTCGGCATGATCATGCTGGTGAACCTGGGCATCGGGCTGATAACGCCGCCTGTGGGCGCGGTGCTGTTCGTCGGTTCGGCGGTGGGCAAGGTCAGTATCGAAAGCACCGTCAAGGCTTTGCTGCCGTTCTATGCCGTGCTGTTCCTGGTGCTGATGCTGGTGACTTATGTGCCGGCTCTGTCGCTGTGGTTGCCGCACCTGGTGTTGTAACCCCAAGGACGAGCAAGCCCCTTGTGGCGAGGGAGCTTGCTCCCGCTGGACTGCGCAGCAGGCCCATCCGGTTTGGACTCGGGCGTCTGCTGCGCAGCCGAGCGGGAGCAAGCTCCCTCGCCACAAAAGCGATCTACCCCCCTCCCGAACAGAAGCGACTACCATGACGCAGCCTCTCCTGTACCTCGAAGACGAACTGACCCGCCTCACACTGGCTCCGCACCTGGGCGCCAGTCTCGTTGAATGGACCTTGCGCAGCACCGGTGCTCCCCTGCTACGCCCTCCCGCGCCGCAAGCGCTGGAAAATGGCTTGCCGGGTAAACTTGGCTGCTTCCCGTTGATCCCATGGTCAAACCGGATCGCCCAAGGCGGTTTCGACTGCCCCGGCGGCTGGCTGGCACTGGACGCCAACAGCCCCAACGACCCGTTCCCGATCCATGGCAGTGCCTGGCAACAACCGTGGAAAGTGACCGAGCAGAGTGCCCAGGAAGCCTTGCTGCAACTCGACAGCCAATACCCGTTCGCCTACTGCGCCAGCCTGCGGATCCGCTTGAGTGGCGGCCAACTGCAGATCGCAATGCTCGTCACCCACACGGCCAGACAACCCGCATGGCATGGGCTGGGCTTGCATCCGTATTTTCCACGTACCGCCCGCACGCGCCTGCAAACCCGCGCGACCGACGTCTGGAAATGCGATGCCAGTAAACTGCCGACAGAGCTGAGCGCCCTTCCTGCCGAATGGGATTTCCAGCAAGCGCGGGCGCTGCCCGACACGCTGGTGGACAATGGCTTCGGTGGCTGGGACGGCGATTGCCTGATCCAGCAACCGGACCTGGGGTATGAACTGCAATGCCGCGCCAGCGGTAGCAAATACTTCCTGCTGTACTGCCCCGTGGGCCTGGATTTCTTCTGCATCGAACCGGTCAGCCATCCGGTCAATGCCCATCACCTGCCTGGACGGCCAGGATTGCGCCTGCTGGAGCAAGGGCAATCGGTGGCGCTGGGGTTTTCGATGCAGTGTCGGGAACTGTAAGCGGCACGCTATACCGTGGCGAGGGAGCTTGCTCCCGCTGGCCTGCGCAGCAGGCCCATACGGTCTTGGCCCAGGGCGTCTGCTGCGCAGCCGAGCGGGAGCAAGCTCCCTCGCCACAAAGGCAAGTGTAATCCTGATTCGTCGTAGCTACGCCCGCAGCAGCATGAACACCGCCACCCCCAGGCACACCCCGGCGAACCCCACTTGCAACGCCCGGGCCGGGACCTTGGCCGACACTCGCCGCCCGAGCACCATCCCGACGATGCTCGCCGCAATGAACGCCGCCCCAACCCGGTCGATGCTCACCCCGGCATGAAACGCGCCCAACACGCCAATCAACGAAATCAGGCTGATGACCATCAAGGATGTCGCGACGATCCCGCGCATCTGCACGTCGGTCAGTTGCTTGAACGCCGGCACGATCAGGAAGCCGCCACCCACCCCAAGCAAGCCCGAGACCATGCCCGTCACCGCACCCAATGCCGACAGCGTGGCAGTGCAGCGAGCGGTCCAGGCCAGGCGCCCGGTCTCGCGGTCGAGCATGCAATTCTTCTGGCCCCAACTGGCGGCGCCGTGATCGCTGGGCCCCGCTTGCGGCGTTTCGCGGCGCAACATGCGCGCCGCCACCAGCACCATCAACAGGCTGAACAGCATCATCAGGATTTTTTCCGAGAGCTGGTGGGCGAGGTAGATGCCCAGCGGCGAAAACACCGCACCCAGCAGCGCAATCAGCAGGGCCGCACGGTAGCGCACCAGGCCATGGCGCAGCCCATCGATGGCACCCACCGCCGCCGCGCTGCCCACCGCGAACAACGCCACCGGCGCGGCCTGGGTCATGCTCCAGCCCAGGCCCAACACCAACGCCGGCACCGCCAGGATGCCACCGCCCGCCCCCGTCAGGCCAAGAACCAGGCCCATGACCACGCCAAACAAACTTGCCAGTAACATTCAGGATCTCTCAAGCCGCGCACACCTGTTGGCAGGTGCGATCGCATTTGCAGGACGCCTTGGCCCTCACTAAGCTGCGGACCATATGTTGTAAACCTCGAGCGTTGCAACCGCTTCTTCCCGTATAGGTTCGCTGTCATGCCCGCGCAGATCCAGAGCTTTCTCGACCCCGCCTCAAAGACTTACACCTACGTTGTTTTTGAACACGATGGCGGGCAATGCGCGGTGGTCGACCCGGTGCTCGACTACGACCCGGCCTCGGGACGCAGCGCCACCACCCAGGCTGACCGGGTGATCGCCTTCGTACGCGAACACCAGTTGACGGTGCAATGGCTGCTGGAAACCCACGCCCACGCCGATCACCTGTCCGCCGCGCCGTACCTGCGCCGGGAACTGGGCGGCAAGATCGCCATCGGCCAAGCCATCGGGCAGGTCCAGAGCGTCTTCAAGACCCTGTTCAACCTCGAAGCGCCATTTGCCGTGGATGGCTCGCAGTTCGATCACCTGTTCGCCGCCGACGAGTCCTTTCTGATCGGCAACCTCAAGGCCACGGCGCTGCACGTGCCCGGCCACACCCCGGCAGACATGGCGTACCTGATTGACGGCGACGTGATCCTGGTGGGCGATACGCTGTTCATGCCCGACGTGGGCACCGCCCGCTGCGACTTCCCCGGCGGCAACGCCCATCAGCTCTACGCCTCGATCCGCAAGCTGCTGGCCTTCCCCGCCGGGGTGCGGCTCTACGTGTGCCACGATTATCCACCGGATGCACGCGAGCCCCAATGCATGAGCACCGTGGGCGAGCAGCGCCAGCACAATATCCATGTCCACGACGGCATCGATGAAGCCACGTTCGTCGCCATGCGTACCCAGCGCGACAAGACACTGGGCATGCCGACGCTGCTGTTGCCGGCGATCCAGGTGAATGTACGGGCGGGCCACCTGCCGCCGGCGGAGGACAATGGCGTGACGTATCTGAAGATTCCGATCAACCAGCTCTAGATGCTTGGGGGCTGCTGCGCAGCCCAGCGGGAGCAAGCTCCCTCGCCACAGCGGAGGGTCTGCTTGCAGCGATATTGAATGTGCCGCCGCCATCGCGGGCAAGCCTTGCTCCCACAAGAATCGGCGGCGGTCGCAGTACCCGGCAACACCACAAATCCCTGTGGGAGCTGAGCTTGCTCGCGATGGCGGTGGGTCTGCTTGCATCATTGTTGAATGACAGCTAGCTCCCTCAGGGACTGGTCTTTTGATCAGGTACCCAAGGTCAGCCCATTGGCCGGCAACGGCAACGCTGTCTTGTAGCGCACCTGCTTGAGCGCAAAGCTGGAGCGGATATTCGCCACACCCGGGACCTTAGTCAAAAAGTCCATCATGAACCGCTCCAGCGACTGGATGGTTGGCACCAGCACGCGGATCAGGTAATCCGGATCGCCGGCCATCAGGTAGCACTCCATCACTTCCGGTCGATCGGAAATCGCCTCTTCGAAGTGCTGCAACGCCTCTTCCACCTGCTTCTCCAGGCTGACATGGATGAACACGTTGACGTGCAACCCCAGCAGGTCGGCATCCAGCAGCGTGACCTGCTCGCGGATCACCCCCAGTTCCTCCATGGCCCGAACGCGGTTGAAGCACGGGGTCGGAGAAAGGTTGACTGAACGGGCAAGCTCGGCGTTGGTGATGCGGGCATTTTCCTGAAGGCTGTTCAGAATCCCGATGTCGGTGCGATCCAACTTACGCATGAGATAAATAATCCTGTTTTTTATCGTTGTGCAGATTTTTTATCTGCAAATGATCTGAACAGCAAGCCAACAGAGAAAAATATTCTTCTGCGTCGAGCCTATGATTGTTGTAGGACAATTTCCCGTACCCGGGGAAATTCGTCAGCTAGCGCGCCCACTACAAGAAATTCACAAGATCGAGCGTAGAAAGCCATGAACCCAGCGTACGAACCGCTACGCCTGCACGTCCCCGAACCCTCGGGCCGTCCCGGCTGCAAGACCGACTTCTCCTACCTGCATCTGTCCGATGCCGGCACAGTGCGTAAACCTTCCATCGACGTCGAACCGTCCGACACCGCCGACCTGGCCCGCAGTCTGATCCGCGTGCTCGATGACCAGGGCAATGCCCACGGCCCATGGGCCGAAGACGTGCCACTCGAAATCCTGCGCAAAGGCATGCGTGCCATGCTCAAGACGCGCATCTACGACAACCGCATGGTGGTCGCCCAGCGCCAGAAAAAAATGTCGTTCTACATGCAGAGCCTCGGCGAGGAAGCCATCGGCAGCGGCCAGGCCCTGGCGCTGAACATCGATGACATGTGCTTCCCCACCTATCGCCAGCAAAGCATCCTGATGGCCCGCGAGGTGCCGTTGGTGGGCATGATCTGCCAGCTGCTGTCCAACGAGCGCGATCCGCTCAAGGGCCGGCAGTTGCCGATCATGTACTCGGTCAAGGACGCCGGTTTCTTCACCATCTCCGGTAACCTCGCCACGCAATTCATCCAGGGCGTGGGCTGGGGCATGGCCTCGGCGATCAAGGGCGATACCAAGATCGCCTCGGCCTGGATCGGTGACGGCGCCACCGCCGAATCGGATTTCCACACCGCCCTGACCTTCGCCCACGTCTACCGCGCGCCGGTGATCCTCAACGTGGTCAACAACCAGTGGGCGATCTCTACGTTCCAGGCCATCGCCGGCGGTGAAGCCACGACCTTCGCCGGACGCGGCGTCGGTTGCGGCATCGCCTCCCTGCGTGTGGATGGCAACGATTTCATGGCGGTCTACGCCGCCTCGCGCTGGGCCGCCGAACGCGCCCGCCGCAACCTCGGCCCGGCGCTGATCGAATGGGTCACTTATCGCGCTGGCCCACACTCCACGTCCGACGATCCCTCGAAGTACCGTCCCGCCGACGACTGGAGCCACTTCCCGCTGGGCGATCCGATTGCGCGCCTCAAGCAGCACATGGTGAAGATCGGCCAGTGGTCCGAAGAGGAACATGCCGCCGTCACTGCCGAACTCGAAGCCGAGGTAATCGCCGCGCAAAAAGAAGCCGAGCAGTACGGCACCCTCGCCGGCGGACAGATTCCAAGCGCCGCGACCATGTTCGAAGACGTCTACAAAGAGATGCCGGAGCACTTGAAGCGCCAGCGTCAGCAGTTGGGGATCTGACATGAACGATCACAACAACAATATTGCGCTGGACACCGCCATGACCACTACCACCATGACCATGATCCAGGCCCTGCGCTCGGCCATGGACGTCATGCTCGAGCGCGACGACAACGTCGTGGTGTTCGGCCAGGACGTGGGTTACTTCGGCGGCGTGTTCCGCTGCACCGAAGGCCTGCAGAACAAGTACGGCACCTCGCGGGTATTCGATGCACCGATCTCTGAGAGCGGCATCGTCGGCGTGGCCGTGGGCATGGGCGCCTACGGGCTGCGGCCGGTGGCCGAGATCCAGTTCGCCGACTACGTCTACCCGGCCTCGGACCAGATCATTTCCGAAGCCGCGCGCCTGCGCTATCGCTCGGCCGGCGAGTTCACCGCGCCGATGACCCTGCGCATGCCCTGCGGCGGCGGTATCTACGGCGGCCAGACCCACAGCCAGAGCATCGAGGCGATGTTCACCCAGGTCTGTGGCTTGCGCACCGTCATGCCTTCGAACCCTTACGATGCCAAGGGCCTGCTGATCGCCTCCATCGAAAACGATGACCCGGTGATCTTCCTCGAACCCAAGCGCCTGTATAACGGCCCGTTCGACGGCCACCACGATCGTCCCGTGACACCGTGGTCGAAACACCCCTCGGCACAGGTGCCAGACGGTTACTACACCGTGCCGCTGGACGTGGCCGCCATCACCCGCCCGGGCAAGGACGTGACGGTTCTCACCTACGGCACCACGGTCTACGTCTCCCAAGTGGCGGCCGAAGAAACCGGCATCGACGCCGAAGTCATCGACCTGCGCAGCCTCTGGCCGCTGGACCTTGAGACCATCGTCAAATCCGTGAAAAAAACCGGCCGCTGCGTGGTCGTCCACGAAGCCACCCGCACCTGCGGCTTCGGCGCCGAGCTGGTGTCGTTGGTACAAGAACATTGCTTCCACCACCTGGAAGCGCCCATCGAGCGTGTCACCGGTTGGGACACCCCCTACCCGCATGCGCAGGAGTGGGCGTATTTCCCAGGGCCGTCCCGTGTGGGCGCAGCGTTGAAACGGGTCATGGAGGTCTGAATGGGCACGCACGTTATCAAGATGCCGGACATTGGCGAAGGCATCGCCGAAGTTGAACTGTCGGTGTGGCACGTCAAGGTCGGCGACATGGTGGTCGAGGACCAGGTACTGGCTGATGTCATGACTGACAAGGCCATGGTCGACATTCCCTCGCCGGTGCATGGCCGGGTCATCGCCCTGGGTGGCGAGCCGGGCGAAGTCATGGCGGTGGGCAGTGAACTGATCCGCATCGAAGTCGAAGGTGCGGGTAACCTGAAAGAATCGGCACAACCGGCGCCAGCTGCGGCGACGCAGGCGGCTCCACAGACGCCAAAGCCGACGCCGGTGGCAACACCTGAACCCGTGGTGGAAAAGACCACTGCGCCACGCTGCGCCCCGCAAGCGCCAGTGGCCCGCGATCCCGAAGAACGCCCACTGGCCTCGCCGGCCGTGCGCAAGCACGCGCTGGACCTGGGCATTCAATTGCGCCTGGTCCAGGGCAGCGGTCCCGCCGGGCGTATCCTGCATGAAGACCTCGAGGCTTATCTGGCTCAGGGTCCATCGACCCAGGCCAAGGGCGGTTCGGGCTATGCCGAACGCCACGACGAGCAGCAGATCCCGGTGATCGGCATGCGTCGCAAGATCGCCCAGCGCATGCAGGAAGCGACCCAACGCGCCGCCCATTTCAGCTACGTCGAGGAAATCGACGTCACGGCCCTGGAGGAGCTGCGGGTGCACCTGAATGAAAAACACGGGGCCAGTCGCGGCAAGCTGACCTTGCTGCCGTTCCTGGTGCGCGCGTTGGTCGTGGCCCTGCGGGACTTCCCGCAGATGAACGCCCGCTATGACGACGAAGCCCAGGTCATCCACCGCTCCGGCGCCGTGCATGTCGGCGTCGCCACCCAGAGCGACGTCGGCCTGATGGTGCCGGTGGTGCGTCACGCCGAAGCCCGCAGCCTGTGGGACAGTGCAGCGGAGATCTCACGCCTGGCCACAGCGGCGCGTAATGGCAAGGCCAGTCGTGATGAGCTGTCCGGCTCGACCATCACCTTGACCAGCCTCGGTGCGTTGGGCGGCATCGTCAGCACCCCGGTGCTGAACCTGCCGGAAGTGGCGATTGTCGGCGTGAACAAAATCGTCGAACGGCCCATGGTGATCAAGGGCCAGATCGTGATCCGCAAGATGATGAACCTCTCCAGTTCCTTCGATCACCGAGTGGTCGACGGCATGGACGCGGCGCAATTCATCCAGGCCCTGCGTGGCCTGCTCGAACAACCCGCCACCCTGTTTGTGGAGTAAGCGATGCAGACTTTGAACACCACGCTGCTGATCATCGGCGGCGGCCCCGGCGGCTATGTGGCGGCGATCCGCGCCGGCCAGTTGGGCATCCCGACCATCCTGGTGGAAGGCCAGGCGCTGGGCGGGACCTGCCTGAACATCGGCTGTATTCCGTCCAAGGCGCTGATTCATGTGGCCGAGCAGTTCCACCAGACCCGGCACCACAGCCAGAGCTCGGCCCTGGGCATCACGGTCTCGGCGCCAACGCTGGATATCTGCAAGAGCGTGGAATGGAAGGACGGCATCGTCGATCGCCTGACCACCGGCGTCGCGGCATTGCTGAAAAAGCACAAGGTCCAGGTCATTCAAGGCTGGGCCAAGGTGATCGATGGCAAGACGGTCGAGGTCGGCGATACCCGCGTTCAATGCGAACACCTGCTGCTGGCCACCGGCTCGAAAAGCGTCGACCTGCCGATGCTGCCGATTGGCGGGCCGATCATTTCCTCCACCGAAGCCCTCGCCCCGACCTCGGTGCCCAAGCACCTGGTGGTGGTCGGCGGTGGCTACATCGGCCTGGAACTGGGCATCGCCTACCGCAAGCTCGGCGCCGAAGTCAGCGTGGTCGAGGCCCAGGAACGGATCCTGCCAGCCTACGACGGCGAACTGACCCAACCGGTGCACGAAGCGCTCAAGCAATTGGGCGTGAAGCTGTACCTCAAGCACAGCGTCGAAGGCTTCGATGCCCAGGCCAGCACCTTGCAAGTGCGTGTTCCCAATGGCGAGACGCTGAACCTGGACACCGACCGGGTGCTGGTGGCCGTTGGTCGCAAACCCAACACCCAGGGCTGGAATCTCGAAGCGTTGGACTTGGCGATGAACGGTTCGGCCGTGAAAATCGACAACCGTTGCCAGACCAGCATGCGCAATGTCTGGGCCATCGGCGACCTGAGCGGCGAACCGATGCTCGCTCACCGGGCCATGGCCCAGGGCGAAATGGTCGCCGAGCTGATCGCCGGCCAGCACCGGGAATTCAACCCGACCGCCATCGCGGCGGTGTGCTTCACCGACCCGGAACTGGTGGTGGTCGGCAAGACGCCGGACGACGCCAAGGCCGCCGGGCTGGATTGCATCGTGTCGAGCTTCCCGTTCGCCGCCAATGGCCGGGCCATGACCCTGGAATCGAAAAGCGGTTTCGTACGGGTCGTGGCGCGCCGGGACAATCACTTGATCGTCGGTTGGCAAGCCGTCGGCGTCGGCGTCTCGGAGCTGTCCACCGCGTTCGGCCAGTCCCTGGAAATGGGCGCACGCCTGGAAGACATCGCCGGCACCATCCACGCCCACCCGACGCTGGGCGAGGCGGTGCAGGAAGCGGCGTTGCGGGCGTTGGGGCATGCGTTGCATCTGTAACTGTTTTAGGTGATTGGCCTTGTGGCGAGGGGATTTATCCCCGCTGGGTTGCGCAGCAACCCCAAAACCAGTCACCGCCGGGCGTCAGATATCCGAGCTAATGGGGCTGCTTCGCAGCCCAGCGGGGATAAATCCCCTCGCCACAGGCTGCGAAACAGCCCCGGAATGAAGTATTGTTGTCCCCATCCAAAAAACGTCAGAAGCCTTGAACCGTTTCGACGGTTGTTAAGAAATAGAGGGTGTCATGGGTAACGAGAGCATCAATTGGGACAAACTGGGCTTTGACTACATCAAGACCGACAAGCGCTACCTGTCGCACTGGCGCGATGGCGCGTGGGACGCCGGCACCCTGACCGACGACAACGTGCTGCACATCAGCGAGGGCTCCACCGCCCTGCACTACGGTCAGCAGTGCTTCGAAGGCCTGAAGGCCTATCGCTGCAAGGACGGTTCGATCAACCTGTTCCGCCCGGACCAGAACGCCGCCCGCATGCAACGCAGCTGCGCGCGCCTGCTGATGCCGCACGTCGAAACCGAGCAGTTCGTCGAAGCCTGCAAGCAAGTGGTCCGCGCCAACGAGCGCTTCATCCCGCCTTATGGCACCGGCGGCGCGCTGTACCTGCGTCCGTTCGTGATCGGCGTGGGTGACAACATCGGCGTGCGCACCGCACCCGAGTTCATCTTCTCGATCTTCTGCATCCCGGTCGGCGCCTACTTCAAGGGTGGCCTGACCCCGCACAACTTCCTGATCTCCAGCTACGACCGTGCCGCCCCACAAGGCACTGGCGCGGCCAAGGTCGGTGGCAACTACGCCGCCAGCCTGATGCCCGGCTCCCAGGCCAAGAAGGCCAGTTTCGCCGACTGCATCTACCTGGACCCGATGACCCATTCGAAAATCGAGGAAGTCGGCTCGGCCAACTTCTTCGGCATCACCCACGACAACAAATTCGTCACCCCCAACTCCCCTTCGGTCCTGCCGGGCATCACCCGCCTGTCACTGATCGAACTGGCCAAATCGCGCCTGGGCCTGGAAGTGATCGAAGGCGACGTGTTCATCGACAAGCTGTCGGATTTCAAGGAAGCCGGCGCCTGCGGTACCGCCGCGGTCATCACCCCGATCGGCGGCATCAGCTACAAGGACAAGCTGCACGTGTTCCACAGCGAAACCGAAGTCGGCCCGATCACCCAGAAGCTCTACAAAGAGCTGACTGGCGTGCAGACCGGCGACATCGAAGCGCCAGCGGGTTGGATCGTCAAGGTTTGAGCCAGGCCCATCCGTAGCACTTAGGCGCTTCTTTGTAGCGAGGGGGTAATCCCCTCGCTACAAAGTGCTTCAGGATTCAAAAAAGGAGAGCGCCTCTGCCGTCACCTGTCGGCTCTGGGCCGATCCGCCCTGCGCTCGAAAATCGCCCCCTCGATACCCAGCACTTCACGCGTGTCGGCATAGATCCCGACGCCCTTTTCCCAGACATGCTTGATCGACTGATCGGCGCAACGAATCCGGTAATTGAGTTCGAACGGCTCCTGCCGCGACAAGGCATATTGCACCTCGCGCCAGACGTAATCGGCATCCTGCGCCAGGATCAGGCTGTTGTAGGTGAATTCATGGTTGTCCACCAGCCGCTCCGGTGGATACCCGGTCAGTTGCAGGCACCCGGCACTGACGAATTCCATGGTCCAGTCGCGGTTGTTGCGACCGCGATAGATCAGCCCCGGCATGCTGTCGAGCAGGCTCATGCTGCTGCGCTGGCTCGCCTGTAAGGCAATCTCGCGCCGCTTGTGCGCAGTGATGTCGCCGGCCACCAGATAGAAACCCTGGGGCCCGCGCTTCAGGCTGACCTCGAACCAACGCAGTTCCCCCGAAGGGTGAACAAAACGCAGCCGCTGGTTGAAGGAGGTTTCGGGGCGTCGACGCAGTTCATGCAGGGCCTGACGCCACAACGAACGGTCTTCGTGGTGCACATAGTCGATGAGGTTGCGTTCCGTGCCTGGCAGGTCCATCAGCTCGACCCAGGCCAGGTTGAAGTGGGCAATCTGACCGCTGTCGCCCAGTTCAAGCAACGCCGCCGGAAAGCGATCCATCAGGTGCAAGGGCAGTGTCTGCACAAATGCCTCTGGTCGTTCCATCATCTAATGACGCTCCTCGTGTCTCATCGACGCACCGTTGTGCACCCACGCCGCCAGCTCCAGGCGAGAGTGCAGGCTGAACTTCTGCAACAGATTCCTCACATAGATCTTGACCGTACCATCGCTGATCCCCAGTTCCCGGCCGATCTGTTTATTGCTCATGCCGGCGCCGATCAGGGCCAGGGTCTGCCCCTCGCGCTCGGTCAGGTTGCCTGTGTCTGGCAGGTCCAGATCGTGAGTGGTCCGGCTCACCGACCCGCCTTGATCGGCCAGCAGGGCCACCAGGGTTGAATCCAGGACGATCGCGCCCTTGTGGCAATTGCGCATGTAGCTCAACAACGCATCGGGCTCGGTTTCCTTGAGCACGTAGCCACTGGCCCCCAGGCGCAAGGCCGTCAGCAGCTCGGCGCGATCCATCGACGCGGTGAGCACCACCACCTGGCAGTCGAGGCGCAACTGACGCAGTTCGTCGAGTACCTGCAAACCGCTCAAACCGGGCATGTGCAGATCGAGCAAGACCTGCTGCGGCGCCAGGCTCACGGCCAGGTTGATGCCTTCGCGACCGCTGGCCGCCTGCCCCACCACTTCGAAGTCGTCACTGGCGTCGAACAGCTGCGCCAGGCCTTTGCGAAACAATGGGTGATCATCGATCAGTAATAAGGTCGTGCAGTCCATCGAAACTCCCCTCTGGCAGGTCTTGGTGGCGGCGAAGGCCAAGGTGTACGCGGACCCCATGCGGGCGGATCGCTTCAATTGTCAGCCGGGCGCCAATGCTCGCGGCGCGCTCGCGGATAATCGCCAGGCCAAAGTGGTTTTCCTCCCCTGACGCCGGGCTCAGGCCGATGCCGTCATCCTCCACCGAAATAGAGGCATCACCGTCCTGGTTTTGCCGCAACTCGATGCGTACATGCCGCGCATGGGAATGGCGCACCGCGTTGGCCAGTGCTTCGCGAATGATCTGCAAAACCTGTAGCTCGGTGCCGGGGCTCAAGGCATCGTCAGCCAGGCGATTGTCCAGTTCGAAAACAATGATGCAGCGTCGCGAAAACTCCGCGATGGAGTCGGCCAGGGCCTGGCGCAGCGAGCGCCCGTCCATGGTCAGGCGAGCGTTAGTGATCAGCTCGCGCACCTGGCGCTGCAACTGGCTCAAGCCGACGCACAGTTCCTGCAACCCGGCGCTGGCCTGCACCGGCTCGCCCGACTGCGATTGCAGTAAACGCGCCTGGAACGACAGGTAACCCAACTGCTGAGCCACCGAATCGTGCAGCTCACGAGCCAATGCGCCGTGCCGGGAGGTGGCCTGTTTGCGCTGTTGCTCACGGGTGTAGCAGCGCAAGCGCACGGTGACGCCGACCGCCTGCGCCGCCTCTTCCAGCAACGGGCGCCAGCTGGCGTGGGCCGGTTGTGGGGTATCGAGCAACAACAGCCCTTTGCACGAATCGTCACTTGGCGGCAAGGCACACAGCAGGCGATGTACACCCCGTTGCCGGCAAGCGCCACAGACCTGCGCCGCCTCAGCCAGCGTCGAGTCACGCCAAGGGCAACGCGCTACGCCCTGACAGCTTTCGAGCAATCCGCGCCGCGCCGGCCCCAGGTCTTCGCCGCCCAGGATCAGATTGAGTTTGCAGCTGGGCAGCAGTGCTTCGAAACGGTCCAGAAAACCCGCCAAGGCACCGTCAGCGTGCACCTGGCACAAGGGCAATCCTGCCAGTAGTTTTCGCACGCTGCGCGCTTGGTCGGGGCGGATACGCCCCAACCAGAGCGGCCACCACTGCGCTCGTATTCGCACTCTGGATAACTCCCCGTCCGGTTGCTCAGCCCTGAGCAACGACCAGCAACTTCCATGCCCCGAACAGAGGTCGCGCAAGGCTTATCTCCAAAGACATAGCCCTTTTTCCGGATTGAGAAGATTTTCCCCATAGGAAAGTATCTTCCCCAACAGGAAACATTTTTCCCGTCCAACGCCACCTTTCTCGCCCTTCCACAGGCGCGGATCAGCCAGGAAAGCCCACATGACGGATAGACACAGCGCCGCCCCGGACCGACTTCACAGCCTCCCGCGCTATCGCCAGCCGCTGCCGCGTGAAAGCGTCACCCGGCATATCGTGGTCATGCAATCCGCAGCCGCCGGCTCACCCTTTGTCGGGACACTGGAACAGCCCCTGGTGCTGAACGGCGAGAGCGCCGACTTTGCCCGGCGCTGGCATCAGGCGCTGGTCAACGCCACCGTCGGCAGCCACCTCTACATCATGGGCGACGAGGCTTTTATCTGGCGCATCCACGGCGAGGCCCGCAGCGCCGGTCTGGAAAATGACGAGATCGACATCACCCGCACGCTGGCCGGCCCGCGCCGGGTGTATTGCGTGCATTGTGGCCTGACCCAGTCTGCCGGGCCGCAACCGCTGCTGAACTGCATCGGTTGCGATGTCGGGCTGGAAGTGCGCGAACACTTTTCCCAACGCCTGGGGGCGTACCTCGGCGTCTGCAGCAACCCCGACCGGCCTTATAGCGGAGTAAGGCCATGAGCGTCGCGCTTGAGGTGCGGGTCAGCGCGGCACGAATGCTCACCCCGGCGGTGCGCGAATTCACCCTTCAATCCTGCACCGGGCCATTGCCAGGATTCTCCCCCGGCAGCCACGTGCAGGTTCACCTGCCGCTGACCGAAGGCAAGGTGCGCAATGCCTATTCGCTGACCAGCGACCCTGCGGACAACCGGCATTACCGCATCGCCGTACGCTTGCAGGAAGCCTCCCGCGGCGGCTCGCACTACCTGCATCGGCACGTTCAGGTTGGCGACACGCTGCAGATTTCGCCGCCGGCCAATCTGTTCGCGCTGCACTCGACCGCCGGCCTGCACATCCTGATCGCCGGAGGCATCGGCATCACGCCGTTCATGGCCTACATCGCGGCCCTGGAACAAAGCCAAGCCCCCTTCGAGTTGCATTACCTCTATCGCCCGGGCCTGAGCGATGCCTATGTCGAGGAGTTGCAACAGCGGCTGGGATCGCGACTGCACACCTACGCCTGCCGCCCGGACCTGAACCACATCCTGCGGGATCGGCCGATGGGCAGCCACGTTTACACCTGCGGTCCGCAACCGTTGCTTGATGCGGTTCGGCAGCAGGCCAGTGTCCTTGGCTGGCCGCCCGGCCGGGTGCACTGGGAAGCCTTCAGTGCCGCAAAGCCAGGCCAGCCCTTTGATCTGGAACTGCTGCGCAGTGGCCGACGCCTGCGGGTCGGCGGCGAACAAAGCCTGCTCGAAGCCCTGGAATCCGCCGGACTGCAAATCCCCAACCTGTGCCGCGGCGGCGTCTGTGGCCAATGCATGACCCGCCACGTGGGCGGAAAAATCGAACACCGCGACAGCTTTCTGAGCCCCGCCGAGCAGGCTGAATTTCTCATGCCCTGTGTTTCCCGCGGCTGCGACCCTTGCGTTTCGCTGGACCTTTAGGAGTCGACCATGACCATTCAATCAAGCCCCGTGCAGAGTTACCGAGACGACTTCAGCTTTCGCAACAGCCCCACGGCCATCCGCCGTTTTCCCTTCCCCTTCACCGAGGACAGCTACCTGTATTCGGTGAACATCGAACCGGCGACGTCCCGGGATCCCGGCTCGGTTTACCAGCACGGCTTCGACATCGACGAACACTACCGTTCGGAAATGGCCGAACGCGCCCTGGTGCTGGACAAGGATCCACGCCGCTATCTGGTGATGCCGCACATGCAAGTGGCCGCCTGGGATGCGCTGCAGATGCTCATGGAACACCTCACCACTGACTATCCGCAGTGGTTCCAGCTGGCGCGTGACGGTGATCACTGGCATTGGCACAACACGCTGCTCAATATCGATCAACACTTTGTCTTCGGTGACGCCACCAGCCTGCCCTGCGAGCCGCTGGAATTCATCGGCCGCCAGGTGCAGGGCGATTTTGCCCTGCTCGATCAGCGCGACGGCGATCTGTACATGGACGCCGGCCTGGTCACCAGCCCGGCCGACTGGTCCCTGGCCTTCGACGCCGGCATGAGCTTCAAGCAGTGGCATTCACCGGTGCCCATGGCCCATCAGATGGGCGTGTTCGACCGCGCGCTGAAGTACCTGCTCAACCTGCAAGTGGGCCAGCCGGTGCGGCGCCTGAACTGGACGCTGACCATCAACCCGCGCCTGGACTCCTCGCCCGAAACTTTCCATGAATGGGGCGCCGACCGCGGCCGCATCACCGCCGAAAACGTCGGGCAACAGGTGCATCTGCGCGTCGAACTGCAAGTGATGGCCCGTCTGCCGCGCAGTAACGCGGTGATGTTCAGCATCCGCACCTACCTGATCAGCATGGACGAACTGGTCACTCAACCCGGCTGGGGTTGTCGCCTGCACCGCGTGCTGCGCGACCTGCCCGAGCCGATCGCCGACTACAAAGGCATGAGCCGCTACCGACAGACCCTGGTCCAGTGGCTGAGCCGCTTCGACCAGGCCTGAACCCTGACCCACTTTCACCGACAAGGATCCTCACATGGCTCACTCATGGCGTATTTCTGCACTGGCCGAACGGCACCGCGCACTCGGCTCGAACCTGGAAGACTGGAACGGCATGGGCACTGCCTGGACCTATGCCAGCGACCTGGCCGATCACCATCAAGCGATCCGCACCCGCGCCGGGCTGATGGACGTTTCCGGGCTGAAGAAAGTCCACTACGTCGGCCCCCATGCCGAAAGCCTGCTGCAATGGGCGACCACCCGCGACATCGCCAAGCTCTACCCCGGCAAATCGGTGTATGCCTCGATGCTCGACGAGGAAGGCAAGTTCGTCGATGACTGCATCGTCTACCGTACCGGGCCCAACGCGTTCATGGTGGTCCACGGCGCCGGCAGCGGTCACGAAATGCTGGTGCGTTCATCCCAGGGCCGGCAAGTGGCGGTGCTGTTCGACGACGACCTGCACGACCTGTCGCTGCAAGGACCGCTGGCGGTGGACTTTCTCGCCGAGCACGTCCCCGGGATTCGCCAGCTGCCCTATTTCCATCACCTGCAAACCCGCCTGTTCGATCGCCCGGTGATGATCTCCCGCACCGGCTACACCGGCGAACGCGGCTACGAGATCTTCTGCAAGGCGGCCGACGCCCCGGCGTTGTGGGACAGCATCCTCGAACAGGGCGCGGGCCTGGGCATCATCCCCTGCGCCTTTACCGCCCTGGACTGGTTGCGGGTGGAAAGCTCGCTGATGTTTTTTCCCTACGACAACTCGCAGATGTACCCCTTCGCCGACCAGAAGGCCGGCGACACCCTCTGGGAAATGGGCCTGGACTTCACCGTTTCTCCAGACAAACGCGAATTCCGTGGCGCCGAAGAGCACTTCCGGTTGCGTGGCCAGGAGCGTTTCAAGATCACCGGCGTGTTGCTCGAAGGCGTGCGCGCCGCCGAGGCTGGCGACACCCTGTGGCAGGGCAACCAGCAAGTCGGGGTGATCACCTGCGGCATGTATTCGCGCCTGAGCAAACGCTCCATGGCCATCGCCCGCATGAACGTCGCCTGCTCGGTTCCCGGGATTGCCTTGCAGGTGCGTGGCAGCCAGGAAAGCGCCGCGGTGACCCACGCCCTTCCCTTCGACGACCCGGAAAAAACCAAGCGCACGGCCAAGGGCTGAGCCTCTACCACTTTGCATCGGGAGCCCTCGATGGACACCTCCAGCGAACACTACATTCTCAAGATCAACTGCCCGGCCGCGTCCGGCATCGTCGCCGCGATCAGTACCTGCCTGGCCCGGCAACAGTGCTACATCAGTGAGCTCGCGCAATTCGACGATGAGTTCACCGGGCAGTTTTTCATGCGCGCGGTCTTTCGTTTCAACACCGGCGTGACCGGCGATATCGGCGCCCTGCGCGAAGACCTGGGCGACCTGGCCGGCGGCTTCGACATGCAGTGGCAACTGTTCTGCTCGAGCCAGCCAACCCGAGTGCTGCTGATGGTCAGCAAATTCGACCATTGCCTGACCGACCTGCTGTACCGCCACCGCAAGGGCGAGATGGACATGCACATCACTGCCGTGGTCTCCAATCACCTGGACCTGCGGGCCATGGCCGAACGTGAAGGCATTCGCTTCATCTACCTGCCGGTCACCAAGGACAGCAAGGCCAGCCAGGAAGTCGAGCTGATGCGCATTGTCGAGGACACCCAGACCGACCTGGTAGTACTCGCCCGCTACATGCAGATTCTCTCCGACGGCCTGTGCCAGCAACTGTCCGGTCGGGCCATCAACATCCATCACTCGTTCCTGCCCGGTTTCAAGGGCGCCAAACCCTATCACCAGGCGTATGACCGGGGCGTGAAGCTGATCGGCGCGACCGCCCATTACGTCACCAGCGACCTCGACGAGGGGCCGATCATCGAGCAGGAAATCCAGCGCGTCGACCACACTCACCTGCCCGATTCGCTGGTTGCCATCGGCCGTGACACCGAAACCGTCGCCCTTTCCAAAGCCCTGAAATACCACCTGGAACACCGGGTGTTCATCAATCAGGACAAGACAGTGATCTTTCGCTGAAACCCTTCAGGAGGCACGCTCATGACACTACGCGTAGCAATCATCGGCGCCGGCCCGTGCGGCCTGGCTCAACTTCGCGCCTTCCAGTCAGCCCGCGACCAGGGCACCGCCATTCCCGAACTGGTGTGCTTTGAAAAACAGCAGGATTGGGGCGGCATGTGGAACTACACCTGGCGCACCGGTCTGGACGAGAACGGCGAACCGGTGCATGGCAGCATGTACCGCTACCTGTGGTCGAACGGCCCGAAGGAATGCCTGGAGTTCGCCGACTACACCTTCGAAGAGCATTTTGGCCGCCCCATCGGCTCTTACCCGCCGCGGGAAGTGCTCTGGGATTACATCAAGGGCCGTGTCGAAAAAGCCGGAGTACGGGATTACATCCGATTCAACAATGTGGTGCGCCAGGTCACCTTTGACCAAGAGACTCGCCGCTTCACGGTGGTTGCCCAGGACCACGGCAGCGGTACCCAGACCTCGGAGCAGTTCGATTATGTGATCAACGCCTGCGGGCACTTTTCGACACCGAAGATGCCGTACTTCCCCGGATTCGAGCAGTTCGGCGGGCGCATCCTCCACGCCCATGATTTCCGCGATGCACTGGAGTTCAAGGGCAAGGATCTGCTCATCGTCGGCAGCAGCTATTCTGCCGAAGACATCGGTTCCCAGTGCTACAAATACGGCGCCCGCAGCATCACCAGTTGCTACCGCACCGCGCCGATGGGCTATGACTGGCCCGCCAACTGGGAAGAAAAACCGTTGTTGCAGCGCCTGGAAAAAAACCGCGCGTACTTTATCGACGGCACCCACAAGCACGTCGATGCGGTGATCCTCTGCACCGGCTACAAACATCACTTCCCCTTCCTGCCGGACGAACTGTGCCTCAAGACCGATAACCGGCTATGGCCGATGAATCTGTACAAAGGCATTTTCTGGGAGCCCAACCCGCAACTGATCTACCTCGGCATGCAGGATCAGTGGTACTCGTTCAACATGTTCGACGCCCAAGCCTGGTACGCCCGCGATGTCATCCTGAGGCGCATTCAACTGCCCGGCCAGGCCGAAATGATCGCCGACAGCCGGCAATGGCACGAACAGGAACAGACACTGGAAACCAACCAGCAAATGTTCGAATACCAGGGCGCCTACATCCAGCACCTGGTGAACGCCACCGACTACCCGAACTTCGACATCGCCGCCGTCAATGAAACCTTCCTGCACTGGAAGCACGACAAAGCGGAGAACATCATGGGTTATCGCGACAAGTCCTATCGCTCGTTGATGACCGGAACCCAGTCACCGCCGCACCACACCCCTTGGTTGCATGCACTGGACGACTCGATGGCGGCGTACCTCGCTGAGCCGCCGATGTCCGTCAAGTCGATCGGTTGACCCGGGAGCCCCACCATGAACGCACCTCGTGTTTCCCATCCGCGCGAGCCCGGACTCTTTGCCCGGGCCCCGGCCCTGGAGCGCTATCGGGTGGCGGCCGGCGGCCTGACGCTGGTGGCCTTGCAGCCCGGCGACAGCCTGCAAGTGATCGACCTTGAAGGTCAGCAATCCTGTGAACTGCTGGCCGTGGACACCCACGGTCACAGCGCGCTGGCGGCCTGGGCGTTGAGCGGTTCGGCGGCCTGCGAATTCATCGGCGCACGGCTCGCCGAACCGACCTTGCAAGCTCGACGTATCCACCAGGCGTTGCGCCGACGCGGCGTTGATCCCTACCACCTGCCCAATGCCGCTTCACTCTGGGACGAGGACAGCCCTGCCGACTTCAGCCGCCAGTTTGTCGCCAGCGATGAACTGTTGGTGATTGTCGCCGCGCCCGCCGGTCCCACGTCCGTCGATCGGCAATACCGGCCCAGCGAGCTGCGGTTGTGGGTGACTCGGGCCAATCCCTCGTCGCTGCTGCTCCCGGCATTACCCGAACCGTTGGGCGAGTTGCTCGACGAATTCACTCTTCACGCCGGCACCGCCCACAGCTACACGGTCGGCAAAGGGCAATACGTGCAGGTGCTCGACGTCGCCGGCCGCCAATGCTCGGACTTCGTCGCCCTCGATCGGCGGGCGTTGGATCGCGGCCAGGAACTGGACCTGGACCAGACCGTTACCCGCACCTTGAACGGCAGCGCCTACCCGGCACCGGGACTGTTCTCGAAGTTTTTTGACCGGCAGATGCAACCGATGCTGGAAGTGGTGCGTGACACCGTCGGCCGCCACGACTCCTTCGCCCTGGCCTGTGCCGCGCGTTACTACGAGAGCCATGGCTACTTCGGGCACGACAACTGCAGCGACAACCTGAGCCGGGCCTTGGCGCCTCACGGGGTCAAGGCTCGCAGCGGTTGGCCGGCGATCAATCTGTTCTTCAACACCGGGATCGACGCCCACCAGCAGATGACATTGGACGAGCCCTGGTCGCGTCCCGGCGACTACGTGCTGCTGCGAGCCATGACCGATCTGCTGTGTGGCAGCACCTCATGCCCGGATGACATCGACCCGGCCAACGGCTGGAACCCGACCGATATCCATGTCCGCCTCTACAGCGAAAAGGAGCGTTTTTCCATCGCCATGAGTACTCGAACCACGGCCGATGCCGACCCGATCCTCACCCGTGAGTCCGCGTTCCACTCACGCACCAGCGCCTTGACTGGCAGCTTTACCGACTACCGAAACTGGTGGCTGCCGCTGCGCTACGACGGCTATGGCGCCATCGAGGAATACCTCGGTTGCCGCGAACGCGTCGCGGTGATGGACCTGACCGCCCTGCGCAAATTCGAAATACTCGGCCCCGACGCCGAAGCCTTGTTGCAGTACTGCCTGACTCGGGATGTGCGGCGCCTGGCGGTGGGTCAAGTGGTGTACTCGGCGATGTGCCACGAGCATGGCGGCATGCTCGACGATGGCACCCTGCTGCGCCTGGGCCCGGATAATTTCCGCTGGATCTGCGGTGAGGATTACGCCGGAGTCTGGCTGCGCGAACAGGCGCAAAGGCTCGGCATGAAGGTCTGGGTCAAATCCGCCAGCGAGCAGATTCACAACCTGGCCGTCCAGGGCCCGATGAGTCGTGAACTGCTAAAGCAGATGGTCTGGACCCCAGCGACCCAACCGAGCCTGGAAACCCTCGGCTGGTTCCGCTTCCTGGTGGGCCGCCTGGATGGTTACGACGGCTGCCCGCTGATGATCTCGCGCACCGGTTACACCGGCGAACTGGGCTACGAAGTCTGGTGCCAGCCCGAAGATGCCGAGCGGGTCTGGGACCGGATCTGGCAACTGGGCCAACCGCTGGGCCTGGTACCGCTGGGCCTGGAAGCACTGGACATGCTGCGCATCGAAGCCGGACTGATTTTCGCCGGCTACGAGTTCAGCGACCAGACCGATCCTTTCGAGGCAAGTATCGGTTTTTCTGTGCCGATGAACAGCAAAACCGACGACTTCATCGGCCGTGATGCGCTGTTGCGGCGCAGTGCCCACCCCGCTCAAAAGCTGGTGGGCCTGCAACTGAGTGGCAACGAAGCCGCCCACCACGGTGACCCGGTGTATCGCGGCCGGGCCCAGGTCGGGGTCATCACCAGTGCCTGCCGCTCGCCGCTGCTGGCCAGCAACATCGCGCTGTGCCGGGTCGACGTGGCCTGCGCCGACGTCGGCACGACGCTTGAGATCGGCAAAGTCGATGGCCTGCAGAAGCGCATCAGCGCCGAGGTCACCGCAGCGATTTTCTACGACCCGCAAAAGAGCCGGGTGCGCAGTTGATCGACCAGACGGACCTGGGCGCCACCCTGACTTTGACTGCCCCCACTACTCCGCTACTCAGACATGGGAATACGAAGATGGAAGCGACTACGTTCGAGACCGTACCGCAGGCCGCCAGCACCGTTGGCAGCCTGCACCGCAAGATCGATTGGCGCGGGGCTTTCTGGGTTGCCAGTGGCGTGCCCGCGCTGGTGCTGTTTTCAATCGGCGCGATTGCCGCCACAGTGGGCAAACCGGCCTGGATCGTCTGGATCGTGTCGATCCTGTTCGGGTTTATCCAAGCCTTCACCTATGCCGAAATCGCCGGACTGTTCCCGCACAAATCCGGCGGCGCCTCGGTCTATGGCGCGGTCGCCTGGGTACGCTACAGCAAGCTGATCGCACCGGTTTCGGTGTGGTGCAACTGGCTGGCCTGGTCGCCGGTGCTGTCGATCGGTTCAGGGCTGGCAGCCGGCTACATACTCACCGCACTGTTTCCCGCCGATGCGCTGATCAATACCTGGCAATTGACCCTGCTCGATCTGGGTTGGATCAAGAGCGGCCTGTCACTGCGGATCAATGCGACATTCGCCATCGGTCTGTTGATCCTGCTGACGGTGTTCGCCGTGCAGCATGGCGGTATTCTGCGCTCGGCGCGCCTGACCCTGGTGCTCGGCGTGACGTCGCTGATCCCCTTGCTGCTGGTGGGCGTGGTGCCGTTGCTCACCGGCGATGCGGCCCAGGCCAATTTCCTGCCGTTGTACCCCCTGGCCCATGATGCCGCCGGGCAAGTGATCGATGGGCCCTGGGATCTGTCCGGCTGGACACTGATGGCCGGCGGTCTGTTCATGGCCGCGTGGTCCACCTACGGCTTCGAAACGGCGGTGTGCTACACACGGGAATTCAAAGACCCCAAGCGCGACACGTTCAAGGCGATTTTCTATGCGGGTCTGCTGTGCATTCTGGTGTTCACCCTGGTGCCGCTGGCGTTTCAAGGCAGCCTGGGACTCGGCCAACTGGTGACACCGGCCGTGCTGGACGCCAGCGGTGCAGTGGTTTCGCCGGCAGTCTACAGCGGCCTGCTGTCGCCCGCGATCTACAGCGGCATGGGCGTCGGCCAGGTGATGGCGGACAGTATCGGCGGCGGTAAACTGGTCGCCAACATCGTGCTGATCATGCTGGTCCTGGCCACCCTGCTGGCGATCATGACGTCGATGTCCGGCTCATCGCGCACCTTGTACCAGGCGTCGGTGGATGGCTGGCTGCCGAAGTACCTGGGCCGCACCAATGAACACGGCGCGCCCACCGCCGCGATGTGGACCGACCTGTGTTTCAACCTGCTGCTGTTGCTGATGTCCGACTATGTCTTCGTGCTCGCGGCGTCCAACGTCAGCTACATCATCTTCAACTTCCTCAATCTCAACGCAGGCTGGATCCATCGTCTGGATCGTCCCGACTGGATACGCCCGTACAAAGCCCCTACCGTGCTCCTGGCGGCCGGTGGTGTGCTGAGCTTCGTCAACCTGGCCTGCATGGGGCTGGGCGCCGATATCTGGGGCGCGGGAACCCTGACGACCGGCCTGCTGCTGGCGCTGTTGATCCTGCCGGTGTTCTGCTACCGCCACTATGTGCAGGACAACGGGCACTTCCCCGAAGCCATGCTTAACGATCTCTACGTCCAGGCTGATACGGGTCAAAAACGCGCGGGCTGGTTGCCTTACCTCACGCTGGTCGCAGGTGTTCTAGTGGTGTACGGCAGCCATCAATTGGTAGTCTGAACACCCTTTGCTTGCAGATCCCTGATGAATCATCGAGGCGCAACGACGCCTCGGTGATTATTTCGCCCCTCTATCATCCAAGACAACGGTGACTCTTTTGATCGGCACCACCCCCGCACTTGCTCGCGATATCGACGGCAAGGCCATCTCCGCCCTGGTTCTCGACGAGGTTCGAGAAGAGGTTCTGGCCCTCGCGCACCGGCACATCTACCCCGCCCTGGCTGTATTGTTGGTGGGCGAAGATCCGGCCAGCGAGGTTTACGTGCGCAACAAATTGCTGCGGGCCAAGGAAGTCGGCATTCGCTCCCTGGAGTACCGTCTGCCAGCCAATGCCAGCCAGCACCAGGTACTGGAACTGATTGCCCACCTGAACGCCGATGTCACGGTGAACGGCATTCTGGTGCAGTTGCCGTTGCCGGGACATATCGACGAAGCGGCAGTCATCCAGGCCATCGACCCGGTCAAGGACGTGGACGGTTTTCATCGCGAGAACGTCGGCGGCCTGGTGCAAGGCATGGAAGTGCTGACACCCTGCACGCCCAGCGGCTGCATGCGTCTACTGCACGAAACCTGCGGCGATGTGAGCGGCTTGCACGCCGTGGTCGTCGGGCGCTCGAACATCGTCGGCAAGCCCATGGCGACCTTGTTGTTGCAGGCTCACTGTTCGGTCAGCGTGGTGCACTCACGCAGCGTCGATGCCCCGGCGTTGTGTCGACTGGCCGATATCGTCGTCGCGGCGGTAGGCCGTCCCGGGCTGATCGATGCCAGTTGGCTCAAGCCTGGCGCCGTGGTGATCGATGTCGGGATCAATCGTATTACGGACGAATCCGGCAGCCATCTGGTGGGTGATGTCGACTACGCCAGCGCGCGCACCGTCGCCAGCGCAATCACGCCAGTACCCGGTGGCGTCGGGCCGATGACCATTGCCTATCTGCTGAAGAACACCCTGATCGCCAGCCAGTTGCAGCATGCGGCCCAGGCCCGCGGGCAGACATCTGCCAGCCATCTGGTGGTGAGTTGAGCACAATGCGTACGACCCGTTCGAGGGTGTAATGCTGTTTACTTGATCGTTCCCGGAGATTCTGATCTTCCGTTCCTAGCGTGTTTTTTGGGTGGGATTGGTGTGTATATCCGTTACCGCAAAAACGGATATGCACGCCAAACCATATAAATATCGGGCCTTCTCAAATAAAGCCAAAAACAACCGTAACTATCAGTGGTTGTAAGCACGCTCGTTGTGTTCAGCCAGGTCCAGCCCCATCTCCTCCACCGACTCATCGGCGCGCAAACCGATCACCGCGTTGATCACCTTGAGAATGACCCAACTGATGACAAAACAGTAAACCGTCGTCAGCAGTACGCCTTTGATTTGCGCAACGACCTGAGCCCCCATGGTCACGCCTTCGACCAATCCCCCCACCGACGGCACACAGAACACCCCGGTCAACACCGCGCCGATCATCCCGCCAATGCCGTGCAAGCCGAACACGTCGAGGCTGTCGTCATAACCGAAGCGCCGCTTGAGCACGGTGACACTCAGGTAGCAGAACACTCCACACAACAAACCGATGGCCAACGCACCGCCGACGCCGACATACGCGCACGCCGGCGTGATGCCCACCAGACCCGCCAAGGCACCACTGGCCAAGCCCAAAGCACTCGGTTTGCCAACCTTGAACCACTCGGTGAACATCCAGCCGAGAATACCGGCGCACGCCCCCAATTGGGTGTTGAGCATGACGATGCCAGAAGTGCCGTTGAGGCCACCGCCGGAACCGATGTTGAAACCGAACCAGCCCACCCAGAGCATCGCCGCACCGGCCATGGTCAGGCTCAGGTTGTGGGCGGGCATCGGCGTGTTCTGGTAGCCCTTGCGCTTGCCGAGAATCAGGCACGCGGCCAAAGCGGCGACACCGGCATTGATGTGCACGGCGGTGCCACCGGCGAAATCGAGTACGCCCCAGTTGTGCATCAAAGCGCCCGCGCCTCCCCAGACCATATGCGCCACCGGGGCGTACACCAGGGTGAACCACAACGCCATGAACCACAGCGCCGCCGAAAACTTCATGCGTTCGGCGAATGCACCGGCAATCAGCGCCGGGGTGATGATCGCGAAGGTCATCTGGAAGGTCACGAATACACCTTCCGGAATATCCCCAACCAGGCTCTCCGGGGTCATGCCCGCCAGAAAGGTCCGGCTCAAACCACCGACGAAACTGTTGAACGTCACCTGCCCCTCGATCATGCCGGTGCTGTCGACCACCATGCTGTAGCCATAGATTACCCACAGCACGCCGACCAGGCCGGCGATGCCGAAGCATTGGGTGAACAGCGAAAGCATGTTCTTTGCCCGGACCAAGCCACCGTAAAACAATGCCAGTCCCGGTAGACACATGAACAGCACCAGCACCGCGGCAGTGACCATCCAGGCGGTGCTGCCGGTGTTCAAGGCGGGTGCATCGGCGGCCTGGGCCAAGGGCGCAAATGCACCGGCCGCCAATAAACCGAGAAGGGATTTGCCGAGAAGACGATTGACCATGTTCAAAGCTCCTGCAAAGAAAGGTGAGTGTCGGGCAGCGAGCAATAAAGAATGAGAGACGGGCCTTTTCGGCCTCTCGAATATAAATGCCAGGAACAGGACTTGTGGGAGCGGGCTTGCTCGCGAAAGCGGTGGGTCAGCTTGCAGCAGTTTTGACTGTGCCACCGTCATCGCGAGCAAGCTCGCTCCCACAGGTTTTTCCGGGGCGTTCACAGGCATCGCGCACGCCACAGATCCCTTGTGGGAGCGAGCCTGCTCGCGATAGCGGTGGGTCAGCTTGCAGCAGTTTTGACTGTGCCACCGTCATCGCGAGCAAGCTCGCTCCCACAGGTTTTTCCGGGGCGTTCACAGGCATCGCGCACGCCACAGATCCCTTGTGGGAGCGAGCCTGCTCGCGATAGCGGCGGGTCAGCTTGCAGCAGTTTTGACGGTGCCGCCGTCATCGCGAGCAGGCTCGCTCCCACAGGTTTTTGTCAATAACCGGTACCAGAGCCTGGAACCCAGTTGGTTCCCGCCAACGGCACTCGCGCCATGGCCGCCGATTCCACCGTCAACGCCACCAGATCCTCGGGGTCGAGGTTGTGCAGGTGTGACTTGCCGCAAGCCCGGGCCATGGTCTGAGCCTCCAGTACCAGGACGCGCAGGTAGTTGGCCAAGCGGCGGCCCCCCTCCACCGGATCCAGTCGCTTGGACAGCTCCGGGTCCTGCGTGGTGATCCCGGCCGGGTCGCGGCCGTTCTGCCAGTCATCATAAAAGCCGGCCGCCGAGCCGATCTTCTTCAGCTCTTCATCCAGGCGCGGGTGGTTGTCGCCCAGCGCGATCAGTGCTGCGGTGCCGATGGCCACCGCATCCGCGCCCAGTGCCATGGCCTTGGCCACATCGGCACCGTTGCGAATTCCGCCAGAAACGATCAGCTGGACCTTGCGATGCATGCCCATCTCCTGCAAAGCCTGTACCGCTTGCGGGATGGCCGACAAAATCGGAATCCCCACGTGCTCGATAAAGACCTCCTGGGTCGCCGCTGTCCCGCCTTGCATGCCATCGAGCACGATCACATCCGCTCCGGCCTTCACGGCCAGCTTGACGTCGTAGTACGGCCGGCTGGCACCGATTTTCACGTAGATCGGTTTTTCCCAATCAGTGATTTCGCGGATCTCGGCAATCTTGATCGCCAGGTCATCCGGGCCGGTCCAATCGGGGTGACGACAGGCACTGCGCTGATCAACACCAATCGGCAAGGTGCGCATGCCGGCGACGCGCTCGGTGACTTTCATCCCCAGCAACATACCGCCGCCACCGGGTTTGGCGCCTTGCCCCAGGACGATTTCGATCGCGTCAGCCTTGCGCAGATCGTCCGGGTTCATGCCGTAGCGCGACGGCAAGTACTGATAGACCAAATGCTGCGACTGGCCGCGCTCCTCCGGGGTCATGCCGCCGTCACCGGTGGTGGTGCTGGTGCCCGCGATGGTCGCGCCACGGCCCAGGGCTTCCTTGGCATTGGCCGACAACGCACCAAAACTCATGCCGGCGATGGTCACCGGAATCTTCAAGTGGATCGGCTTCTTGGCAAAGCGGTTGCCGAGGATCACATCGGTGCCGCATTTCTCCCGATAGCCTTCCAACGGGTAACGCGAAACACTGGCGCCAAGCAGCAGCAAGTCATCGAAGTGCGGCAGCTTGCGCTTGGTGCCGCCGCCGCGAATATCGTAGATGCCGGTCTCGGCGGCACGCTGGATTTCCTGGATGGTCAGACGATCGAAGGTGGCTGACTCGCGCAGTACGGGTGCCGCTTTTTGGCTGGTGAGGTCGCTCATATCTGTTCTCCTCGCGCGGATCAGTACGCGGACGCATTATCGACTTTGAAGTTGTACAGCTGACGGGCCGAACCGTAGCGCTTGAAGTCAGCCGCCTTGTGCGCGAAACCGGCACGGTTCAACAGGTCCTGGAGTTCTTGGAGGTGCTCGGCACGCATCTCTTTCTCGATGCAATCGGAGCCCAGGGACTCCACATTGCCCTTCACGTAGATGTGGGTCTCGTACAAGGAATCACCCAGCGCATCGCCGGCATCACCGCAGACCACCAATCGCCCGGCCTGGCCCATGAAGCAGCTCATGTGGCCGATGCTGCCGCCTACGACAATGTCGATGCCCTTCATGGAAATTCCGCAACGCGCGCCGGCATCCCCTTCAATCACCAGCAGCCCGCCATGGGCCGTGGCACCGGCCGCCTGGGAGGCGCTGCCTTTGACGCGGACGTAGCCGGACATCATGTTCTCGGCGCAACCGACACCGACGTTGCCGTGGACGGTGATCGAGGCTTTCTGATTCATACCCGCGCAGTAGTAGCCGGCGTGACCCTGGATATCGATGGACAGCACTTCGTTCACCCCGACCGCGAGGTTGTGCTTGCCGTCCGAATGCGTCACCACCCATTCGCGGTCTTCAACGTTGCTGACCTGGTCGTGCAACGCCTGATTGAGTTCACGCACAGTGGCAGTGGAAAGATCGATGGTTTTCATGTGTGCGCCCCTTAAGCTGACTCGCGTTCCCAGATGTACATAGTGGCCGGTACCGGCTCCCAGACCTTGGCATGCTCGATACCCGGCAGGCTCGACAGGGCCTGATACTCGGAGGCCATGGCGACGTAATCGTCGGTCTCGGCGAGGATCGCCGGCTTGCAGGCAATCGGGTCGCGGATTACGGCAAAACCGTTGCGGGTGCCGATGGCGAAGGTGAAGAAACCGTCCAGATCCTCCAGCGAATGATCCAGCGCTTCTTTCAATGAGTCGCCCTGCTGCAGGCGCCAGGTCAGGTAGCCGGCGGCCACTTCGGTGTCGTTGTCGGTCTCGAAGTGAATGCCTTCGCGCTTGAGTTCCTGACGCAGGCGGAAGTGATTGGACAGCGAGCCGTTGTGCACCAGGCACAGGTCAGCGCCAGTAGAGAACGGGTGACTGCCTTCCATGGTCACCGCGCTTTCAGTGGCCATGCGGGTGTGGCCGATGATGTGGCTGCCCTTCATGCCGGCCAGGCCGAAGCGTTGGGAAATTTCCTGGGGCAAGCCCATTCCCTTGAGGATTTCGATGCTCTGGCCAGCGCTCATGATGCGCACGTTTGGCGCCAGTTCGGCGAGGGCCAGACGTACCGCCGTCTCTTCGGCATTGACCTTGAGCACGGCAGCGCTGGCGTTCTGGAACCAGTCCAGCGAGCAGCCAAGGCGCCCTTCCAGCTCACCCATCAGGGTTTTCCAGTCGAAACCGTCGGTGGTCGCCTGCAGGGTCAGCTTGATCCAGCCGTCGGCCACCTCATCGCCATAAATGGCGAAGCCGGCACTGTCCGGACCACGATCGGTCATGGCCTGCAACATTGGTTCGAAGAGCTTGCCGAGCTGGGACTCCAGCTGCGGATTTTTCAGGTAAAGACCTACGATCCCACACATATCAAGTCTCCTTCGGAGGCAGTGAACACTCGACGCCGTGCCGGGTGCCCGAATGGTTGTCAAAACACTGGGTCAGAAAAATTCGGTGTAGCGCTGGATCTCCCAGTCGGAGACATGGCGGCTGTATTCCACCCATTCCATGCGCTTGAGCTTGATGAACTCACCTACGATCTGCGGGCCCAGCACCTCAGCGAACAGCGGGTCGGCTTCCAGGGCGTCACAGGCTTCCTTGAGCGATTGCGGCAGGGTCTTGATGCCTCGCGCGGCGATCTGTTCCAGGCTCAGGCTGTAGAGGTTCTCATTGCAGACGTGGTCGATTTCCAACTGGCGATCGATGCCATCCAGGCCGGCGGCGATGATCGCGGCGCTGACCAGGTAGGGATTGCAGCCGGCGTCCGGCAGGCGGAACTCCAGGCGGCCGTAAGGCACCCGTACCATGGCCGAACGGTTGTTGGCGCCGAAGGCGATAAAGGCCGGCGCCCAGGTCGCGCCGGACAACGAATTACCGACCACCAGACGCTTGTAGGAGTTGACCGTCGGCGCGGCGAAGGCACACAGCGCCGGGCCATGGGCCAGCAGGCCGGCGGCAAAGTGATAAGCCATTTTCGACAGGCCCATGCCGCTGGGGTCGCTGGCATCATGGAACAGGTTCTTGTTCTCGGCGCTGCTGATCGACAGGTGAAAATGCATGCCATTGCCGGCGCGTTTCGGGTCAGGCTTGGGCATGAACGAGCAGATCATGCCCAGGTCATTGGCGATTTCGCCGGCAGCCATGCGAAAAAACGTGAAGCGATCCGCCGAGGTCATGGCGTCGCTGTAGGTGTAGTTGATCTCGAACTGGCCGTTGGCGTCTTCGTGGTCAATTTGATAGACCTCGAAATCCACTGCCTGCAAAGCTTCGGTCAGCCGCTCCAGGAAAACACGGGAGCGCGACAGGCCTTTGTAGTCATAACAAGGCTTGTCCAGGTTGTCGCTGGGGTCCACCAGTTGCAGTTTGCCCTGTGCGTCGCGGCGCATCAGGTTGAACTCGGGCTCCAGGCCGGTGTTGAGCGTCCAACCCTTTTCTGCCAGGCGCTGCACTTGTTGCTGCAACACATAACGGCTGTCATACGGATGCGGCTTACCGTCGACATGACCGATGCACACCACTCGCCCGTAACCCGGCTGCCAGGGCACCGGGGTCAGGGTGGACAAATCACCGCGGGCCATGAAGTCCGGCCCGTGGGGCTCCATGCCCATGCCGCTGATCGCGAATCCGGCAAAACCCGCCCCCTCTTCAGCCACGGCCTTGAGCCCACAGATAGGCACCGACTTGGTTTTGGCCGCCCCGTGGATATCCACAAATTGCGCAAGCACGTACTTGATTGCGTGCTTGTCGATGATGCGCTGGGTTTCTGCTGGCAACATTGCTCGTCACTCCTCGCGAAAGGCAAAACAGTGTGGATGGCCTTGACTGACTTTTTATTCCTAAAAAGAAAGTTAGTTTCCCAATAGGAATGCAAGGCCCTTGCCAAATTCGCGAGTGAAGCGCCGTCGCTCCCAGAAAAGCGCTTTTGTGCTGTATATATGGGAAAATTCTTTTCCCAGTGGGAATATCGCTCGACAGACGCGAGCCGAACGCCGCCATTTGCACTTTCTCAGTGCGAAACTAATATTACTGAACGGAAAGTGTGCAGGATTTGATGACTATGCCGACCGAAACCGCCCCGCGCCTCAAGCTTGAGCAATACCTGGGCTTGCAGATCAAGCGCCAGCGCCAGGCCCAGGATCTGAAATTGTCTGACGTGGCCAAGATTGCCGATATCAGCCAAGGCATGTTGAGCAAGATCGAAAACGCCCAGGTGTCCACCAGCCTCGACACCCTGAGCCGTCTGTGCGACGTGCTCGGCCTGCCTCTGTCCAAGTTGTTCAGCGAATACGACCAGCAAGATGGCAGTGCGCTTCTGGTCAAGGCTGACCAGGGCATGGAAGTGGTGCGCCGTGGCACCGAGAAAGGCCATACGTACCATCTGCTCAACCATACCCGCGGGCCGAAGAAAAGCTTCGAGGCCTATATGGTCAGCATGGATGACGCGAGTGAGGAGTTTCCGACCTTCTCTCACCCCGGCACCGAATTCCTTCACTTGCTCGAAGGCGAACTGATCTATCGTCACGGCAATCAGCTTTACCGCATGGAAGCCGGCGACAGCCTGACGTTCGAAGGCGAAATCCCCCACGGCCCCGAGCAACTGGTGCAGGTGCCTATCCGCCTTTTGTCGATCATGAACTACGGCAACGACAAAGAGTAACGCCTCCCTCCCGATGCATGAAGATCAACCTGTGGGAGCGGGCTTGCTCGCGAATGCGATGTGTCAGTTGTCATCTATATCAACTGACAGAGCGCATTCGCGAGCAGCCCGCTCCCACATTTTTGACCGCGTTCGACCGACGGAAACGAGTCGCCTTCCCTCGCAAAAAAAATTCCCCTCAGTTAAAAAACTTTCCCAAACCTCTAGACGTTCAGCCTCCACTCCCCTATAAAGCCATTTCAGGAATATTTTATTCCCAACAAGAAAATAAGCTCATGGATGAGCCTGCCGCCCGTTGATGATTTTTTTCGCTATGCGATGAGCTGCCGCCATCATCCCGAGGACGTGTCATGCAACACGAAAAAAACCATTTCATCATCAAGATCACCTGTCCTGCGGTGTCCGGCATCGTCGCTGCCGTCACCACCTATCTGGCGGACAACCGTTGCTACATCGGGGAGATGGCGCAATTCGACGACGACTTCAGCGGTCGTTTTTTCATGCGTGCGGTGTTTCGCTTCAACGACGGCCACTCAGGCGACCTGCAACAGATCAAGGACGGTTTCGCCCATGTCGCCCAAGCCTTCGACATGACCTGGGAATTGTATGACACCCGCGAGCCGATGCGCGTGTTGCTGATGGTCAGCAAGTTCGACCACTGCCTGACTGACCTGCTCTACCGCTACCACAAGGGCGAGATGGACATGACCATCACCGCCATCGTCTCCAACCACCTCGACCTGCGCCCGATGGCCGAACGCGAAGGTATTCGCTTCATTTACCTGCCAGTGACCAAGGAGACCAAGGCCCGGCAGGAAGCCGAGCTGATGAAGATCGTCGACGACACCGGCACCGAGCTCGTGGTGTTGGCGCGCTACATGCAGATTCTCTCCGATGACCTGTGCAAGCAACTCTCGGGCCGGGCGATCAACATTCACCATTCGTTCCTGCCCGGCTTCAAAGGCGCCAAGCCCTATCACCAGGCCTACCAGCGTGGGGTGAAACTCATTGGCGCCACCGCTCATTACGTCACCAGCGACCTCGATGAGGGACCGATCATTGAGCAGGAAGTGCAGCGCGTCGACCACGTCTACCTGCCCGACGACCTGGTGGCCACCGGCCGTGACACCGAAACCGTGGCCCTGTCCAAGGCAGTCAAATACCACCTGGAGCACCGGGTTTTCCTCAATCAGGACAGAACGGTGATCTTCCGGTGAACACGCACAAACTGATCGACGGCAAAGCCACCGCCGCCCGCGTGCTGGTACAGGTCCGCAAGGACGTGGAGCGCCTGCGCGAGCAAGACATTCAACCGGCACTGGCGGTGATTCTGGTGGGCAGCGACCCAGCCAGCCAGGTCTATGTGCGCAACAAGATCCTGCGCGCCGAAGAGGTGGGTATCCGCTCGCTGGAACATCGGCTGCCCATGGATACCAGCACTGAACAGTTACTCATTCTGATCGCCCGATTGAATGCCGATCACTCGATCCACGGCATTCTTCTGCAACTGCCACTGCCCGCTCATATCGATGAATTACGGGCACTGGAGGCAATCGCACCGGACAAGGACGTCGACGGATTCCACAGTCAGAACGTCGGCGGCCTCAGCCAGGGTCGTACGGTACTCGCACCTTGCACCCCCAGTGGTTGTTTGTATTTGCTGGAGCAAACCTGTGGTGATCTGCGCGGTAAGCACGCAGTAGTGATCGGCCGCTCGAACATCGTCGGCAAACCCATGGCCGCGCTGTTGCTGCAGGCCGATTGCTCGGTGACCGTCCTGCATTCGCGCAGCCCGGATCCCCAGGCGCTGTGCCGGCAGGCCGACATCGTCATCGCCGCCGTGGGTCGTCCCCGGCTGATCGACGCCAGTTGGCTCAAGCCTGGCGCCGTGGTGATCGACGTCGGCATCAACCGCATCGACGACGATGGCCACAGCCGTCTGGTGGGCGACGTCGACTTCGACAGCGCCCTGGCCCATGTCGCGGCGATCACCCCGGTGCCCGGTGGTGTCGGCCCGATGACCATTGCCTTCCTGATGAAAAACACTGTCACCGCAGCCCTTGCACAACACCAGGCCCAACGCAGCCAATCGGAGGCCCTATGCCATTCAATCTATTGAAATACGGGCTGAGTTCGGAGTACCCGGTGGAAGTGGATTTGCCGCCACCCCGCGAACTCAAGTCGAGCTATGACGTGGTGATCATTGGTGCCGGTGGCCACGGCCTGGCCATCGCGTACTACCTGGCCAAGTACCACGGCATCACCAACGTCGCGGTGTTGGAGAAGTCCTACCTGGGCGGCGGCAATACCGCGCGCAACACGGCGGTGATCCGCTCCAACTACCTGACCAGCGAAGGCGTGCGCTTTTATGCCGAGTCAGTGCGGATGTTCCAATCGCTGTCCAACGAATTCGATTTCAACATCATGTACTCCGAGCGCGGCCAACTGACCCTGGCCCACACCGACGCCACGGTGCGGTCGTTCCGCCAGCGCGCCGAAGTCAACAAGCACTTCGGCGGCCGCAGCGAGATGATCGACCGCCAGCAGATCCGTGAACTGGTGCCCAGTCTCAACCTCGATCCCGGCCACTTGCCGGTACTCGCCGGCCTGTGGCACATCGACGGCGCCACCGCCCGCCACGACGCTGTGGCCTGGGGTTACGCCAAACAAGCCGCCAAGCGTGGTGTGGAAATCCACCAGCTCACCGAAGTCCAGGACCTGATCATCGAAAACGGCACCCTCACCGCGGTCAAGACCAACCGCGGCACCATCAAGTGCGGTTGCGCGGTGCAGGCGATTGCCGGGCACAGTTCGCTGCTGATGGCCAAGGCCGGGATTCGTTCGCCGATCCAGACCTTTCCGCTGCAAGCGATGGTCACGCAGCCGTTCAAGCCGTTTCTCGATCCACTGGTGAGTTCCTCTGCCTTGCACTGCTATGTGCAGCAAACGAGTCGTGGCGAGGTGGTGTTCGGCGGCGGCTCCGACCCCTATCCGCTGTTCAATACCCGTTCCACGCTCGATTTGAAGGAAAGCCTGCTGGCCCATGCCATCGAGATGTTCCCGTTCCTGGCCAACGCCAAGCTGATGCGCCAATGGGCCGGGATCACCGACATGACCCCGGACTACAGCCCGATCATGGGCCTGTCACCGGTGAACAATTACTACCTCGACGCGGGCTGGGGCACCTGGGGCTTCAAGGCCACGCCGATCTGCGGCAAGACCATGGCCGAGTTGGTCGCCAGCGGCGGCAAGGTGCCAGAGCTGATCAAACCGTTCGGCCTCGAACGTTTCTCGACCTTCCAGCAAGTCAACGAAATGGGCGCCACGGCGGCCAGTCACTGACGCAGAGCAGACTATGAAAATCATGAATTGCCCGCTCAACGGGCCGCGCAATATCAGCGAGTTCACCTATGGCGGCGAATTCAAACCCATGCCCGACCCGGTCACGTGCAGCGACGGCGAATGGGCGGACTACGTGTTCAACACCGACAACCTCGCCGGCGTGGTGCGTGAATGGTGGATGCACACCCCCTCCAGCTACTGGTTTCTCGCCGAGCGGCATACCGTCACCGACGAAATCCTGCGGACCTTCGATCCCAAGGAACTCTTCAGCACCCGTGTCGAATTCAACGCCGCTGCCAAGGAGATCGCAGGATGAAGCGCCTACCCGCCCCCATGGGCTTGTTGATCGACCGTAATCAGCCGCTGGATTTCAGTTTCGACGGGCAGCGCTACCAAGGCTTGCAAGGCGACAGCATCGCCAGTGCCCTGTTGTCCAACGGGCGTTTCCTGATCTCCCGCTCGTTCAAATACCATCGCCCACGCGGCCCGCTGACCATGGCCGGCCAGGATGCCAACAGCCTGGTGCAATTGCCCCAGGAGCCCAATGTGCTGGCCGATGCCTATGCGCTGTCCGCGGGTTTGCAGGTGACGGCGCAGAACGTCAATGGTTCGCTGGATAACGACCGCGACGCCTACCTGGGCAAGTTCTCCAAATTCATGCCGGTGGGCTTCTATTACCGTTCGTTCTTCAAGCCCAAGGGCATGTGGAAAGTCTGGGAACCGATCATTCGCAAAAAGGCCGGCCTCGGTATACTCGACCTGAAGTTCCAGCCTGAGTACTACGACAAGGCCTACCTGTTTACCGACGTCGCCGTCATCGGTGCCGGTCCCGCCGGCCTGCACGCCGCCCTGACCGCGGCCAACGCCGGAGCCAAGGTGTTGCTCATCGAGCAACAGCCGGTTCTCGGCGGGTCGCTGACCTATGCCCGCTTCGACATCGACGGCAACAAGGCTGAAAACCTGCGCCGCGAACTGCTCGCGACGGTCGAGCAGCACGCCAATATCCAGATCCTCACCGAAGCCACGTGCAACGCCTGGTTCACCGATAACTACCTGCCGGTGATCCAGGGCAAACGCCTGTACAAGGTCCGCGCTCGCCAGTGCCTGGTGTGCAGCGGCGCGTTCGATCAGCCGGTGATCTTTCGCAACAACGACCTGCCGGGCGTGATGCTGACCAGCGCTGTGCAACGGTTGATGAAGCTGTACGCGGTCAAACCGGGTAACCGCGCCGTGGTGCTGACGGGCAACGACGATGGCTACCTCGCCGCGCTTGATCTGCATGACCAGGGCGTGGAGGTCGTCGCTGTAGTGGACCTGCGCCAAGGGCCTTCGGACGAAGCCCTGCTGCGCGCACTGGCGCAACGCAAGATCAACCATCAGGGCAACAGCACCGTCTATGAAGCCCAGCACGAGAAAGGCATGCGCCATATCAACGGCGTCGACGTGCGCCAGATCACCGCACAGGGCCAGGTCGCCGAGAGTGGGCAACATCTGGCGTGCGATTTACTGTGCATGTCCGCCGGTTACATGCCGGTCTATCAACTGCTGTGCCAGGCCGGTGGCAAACTGGCCTACGACGATCAACGGGCCGAGTTCACGCTCAGCGGCCTGCCAAGGAATCTGAATGTCGCCGGCTCGGTCAACGGCCGGCACCATCTGGATAACGTGATTGCCGATGGTGTGAATGCCGGTGCCGAAGCCGCCTCCGCGCTAGGCCTGACCGTCAGCACGCAACGCGTGCCATTGACTGGTGAGGCTCGGGTCAATTTCAATTGGCCCATCTTCCCGCACCCCAAAGGCAAGGACTTCGTCGACTTCGACGAGGATCTGCAAGTGGCCGACATCGTCAACGCCACCCGCATCGGCTATCGCGATGTGCAACTGGTCAAGCGCTACTCCACCGTCGGCATGGGACCGTCTCAGGGGCGTCACTCGGCGCTGCCGACCGCCCGGCTGGTGGCGTGGGCCACGCAACGCAACATCAGCGAAACCGGTGTGACCACGGCGCGACCGCCGTTTGTGGCCGAGAAGCTGGCGCATGTCGCCGGTCGCGCATTCGATCCCTACCGACAAACACCGATGCATGCCCGTCACCTGCAAGCCGGGGCGAAGATGATGCCCGCCGGCATCTGGCAACGTCCGGCCTACTACGGTGATGCCAAGGATCGCGAGGCCTGCATGCAGGCCGAAGCCCTGCATGTGCGCAACAAGGTCGGCCTCATCGACGTCTCGACATTGGGCGGCCTCGATGTACGTGGCCCGGACGCCGCCGAGCTGCTCAACCGCCTGTACACCTTTGCCTTCCTCAAACAGCCGGTCGGCCGCTCCCGCTATGCGCTGATGACCAACGAGCACGGCGTGGTCATCGATGACGGTGTCTGCGCGCGGTTTGCCGAGAACCATTTCTACGTCACCGCCACCACCAGTGGCGTCGACCGGATCTATCAGCAAATGCTCAAGTGGAACGCGCAATGGCGCCTCGACGTGGATGTCGCCAACGTCACCGCGGCCATTTGCGCGGTCAACCTCGCCGGGCCCGATTCACGCAAGGTACTGGAACAAGTCTGTACCGACCTGGATCTGAGCGCTGAAGCGTTTCCTTATCTGGGCGTGCGCCAGGGCACCGTGGCCGGCATCAAGGCCCGTTTGCTGCGAGTGGGTTTTGTCGGCGAGCTGGGCTATGAAATCCATGTACCGGCGCGCCACGGGCTCATGCTCTGGGACGCGCTGATGGAGGCTGGCAAGGCCCATGACATCCGCCCCTTCGGCGTCGAAACCCAGCGCCTGCTGCGCCTGGAAAAAGGCCACGTGATCATCAGCCAGGACACCGACGGCATGACCCATCCGGCGGAAATCGACATGGGCTGGGCGGTCAGCCGCAGCAAGCCGTTCTTCGTCGGCCGGCGCTCGGTGGACATCCTCGAAGCCCAGCCGCTGAAACGCAAACTGGTGGGCTTCAGCCTACCGAAGAACAGCCCGCAACCACTTGAAGGACATCTGGTGCTCAACGGGCCGGACATCAGTGGGAATGTCACGTCCTGCGAATATTCCGCCACCCTCGGCAAGATCATTGGCCTGGCCTACGCCGGCATCGACCAAAGCATCCCGGGGCAACGCATCCCGATCCGGGTCGAAGGCGGCATCGTCGTCCAGGCCGAGGTGGTGCAGTTGCCCTTCTTTGATCCCGACAACCAACGCCAGGAGCTTTGAGCCATGACCAGTCTGAAAGAACAACACACCGGCGGGCAACAGGCTCTCGTGCCGTTGCCCACGTGCACGCTGGCGGACTTAACTGACCTGCCTCGGGTGGGTTTTCGTGGTGCTCACAGTGCCGCGTACTTGCAAGGTCGCCATTTCATTCTGCCGCACGCCCCTAATCGCGCCGAGGTCCAGACCGATGGTAGCCAAGTGGCGCGCCTGTCGCAGACCGAATATCTGTTGCTGGGCAGCCTCGAAGACCAAGGCCAGCGCATTGCCGACGAAGAAGCCCGTTGGGAACTCGATCACCAAGCCAACTATCTGCTGCCTCGTCAGGACAGTCATGCCTGTTTCCAACTGACCGGAGAGCACCTGAGCGAAGTGATGGCCAAGCTCTGTGGGGTCGATCTGAGCCCGCAGGCGTTCGATCCGGGGGCGGTGGCACAGACTTCGGCGGCCCGCATCAATGTGATCGTGATCAACTCCAGTACCGCGCAGCAGGCGAGTTTGCACATTCTGTGTGATCGGGCGTCGAAAGCGTATTTCCGGGAGGCTTTGCTGGACGCGATGGAGGAGTTTTCCGGGCAGGCAACGGATGGAACGACAGTCTGACGCCAGGCAGAAACAAGACGAACTGGAAGCTTACTGCCCCCTCCAGGACAGAGGGGGTTTCCAGAATGACGCGACAAAAGGACCGCGGCCCTCTCACCCAACCACCTAAATCACCGCCCGCAATTCCCGTGGCGACAGGCCGTAGTGTGAGCGAAAGCGCACTGCAAAACGCGAGGCCGAAGCGTAGCCGCTGGCGCCGGCAATTTCACCGATGGAACGAGACGTGGTTTGCAACCATTGCAACGCCATTGCCAGTCGAACGCTTTCCAGAATATTCCTGAAACTGTCCCCCTCATTAGCCAGTTGGCGGCGCAACGTCGACTCCCCCAGGTTCAGGTGTTGGGCGACGCCAGCCACCGTCCAGTCGCTCTCCGGGCTGCTCATTACCAACTGCTGCACGCGCTCGCACAGTGGATCGTTGCGATCCATCAGCAGAGGTCCGGCCAAACCGCCGAGACCCAGGCTCAGAAGAACCGCCTCCCCGTAGTGTGTGCGCAATGCATCCGGGGCGCCCGCATTGATGGCGGCCAATAACTGATCCCATGCCTGTGTGGTGTGCCTGTCCAGCGGGACACACAGATCTGTGTTCAGCGTTCTGTGGCGGCTGACGATCTGCTGTCGATAGCGGAGGTTGAAATTACGCAGTATCGAACTGGGAAAGGTCACTGCATCGGCGATGTAGTCACCTTGAGGACCAGGAAAATTTGAGATACCCAGTTCGTGTCCGGCCGGCATCAGTATCAGATGTCGCGGCCCGACACGCATCTCCCGGTCATCCCATTGCAGCAGTTTTTCCCCTTGGCGTACCCGACACAAGGTGGTCGCGAATATCGACACCCGCTGCAATGTATGGGGCTGTCGCGCCCGTATGACACACGCATCGACGACGCTCTCCCGGTGCTGCGTGCCAATACTTGGGTGCATCGTTTAACGTCCGTAAGTTGAAGTGATGGTCGCTTTGGCCAAGGCGTTGGCATTGAGCATGTAGCCCACCAATGCACCACTGGCCTGGTTATCGAGGGGCAGCTTATCGACTTTCAACGCCCATACGGTGAATTGATAGCGATGTGGCTTATCCCCTACAGGTGGGCAAGCCCCACCAAATCCCGGTTGACCATAATCGGTTCGCCCTTGTACCGCACCGGCAGGCAGGTTCGAACCGACCCCTCTTGGCAAACTCTTGGTTGAAGCCGGCAGGTTGACCACCGTCCAATGCCACCAGCCACTGCCGGTCGGAGCATCGGGATCGTAGACGGTGACAGCATAACTTTTAGTACCCGCCGGGGCATTGCTCCAGGAAAGCTCGGGCGAAGTATTCCCCCCTTCACAACCGAACCCCTGGAACACCTCGCGACTGGTCAACGGGCGGTTTTCAGCAATGTCTTGGCTCGTCAGCGAGAAGTCGGCAGCGTGTCCAGCGAGGACAACGCCCATGGACAATACGGATAGAATTATTCTGGTGTTCATCGTGACCTCATTGAATCGGTGTGAAGCACGAGTCTAGAGAGCGCGCAGAATGATTACTGTGCCGAAATGCTCGATCATTGTGCCGAAACGCTCGCACCGCTATAGAGCAGCAACGAATGGCCGGCACAGGTAGGCTTTTGCGCGCTCGTTGGGCTAACCTTGGCGCATTACGACCCATCGCCCCCAGCGCTGGCGAAACCACCCGTAGCCACTGACCAAGGCGATACCGCCCAGCACCAGCGTCGCACCCACGATGAAGTTCGGCTCCAGCGGTTCGTCCAGCAGCCAGACGCCAAAGCCAATGCCGAACAACGGCGTCATGAACGACAGCACTCCCAGTTGCGAAGCGAGGTAGCGGCGCAGCAGGGAGAACCAGATCAGGAAGCTGGCGAAGGACACCAGCAACACCTGGAATGCCATGCTGGCGATGAGTTGTGGCGTAGGGTTGATCGTCGTTTGCCCCAGAGCTGCCGACATGCCGATCAGCAGCAGCCCGGCGCCGATCAATTGATACAGCAGCGTCTGACTGGCGGGCAGATTCGTCAACCGCGAACAACGCACCGTCACCGTGGTTGCGCCCCACAGCGCGCCAGCCAACAAGCCCATGCCGTCACCGAGCAATGAGCTGCTGCTCGCCGCACCCGCCCCTCCACTGAAGGCAACCACGATCCCCGCGAATGCAACGGCAATGCCTAGCCATTGCGCCGGCTTGAGGCGTTCGCTCGGCAGTTTCCAGTGCAAGCCGAGGGCGGCGAACATCGGTGCGGTGTACAGGAAAATCACCATGTGTGAAGCCGTCGTATGACGCAGGCCTTCGCCTACCATCACGAACTCCAGGGCGAACAACAACCCAACCAGCATGCCTGGGCGCCAACTGCCATCGGTCAGAGACAGGCGCTCACCCCGGGCCAACACCAAGAGCCAGACCAGTACCGCCGCGATGGCCGAGCGCACACCCAGTTGCAGCATCGGCGCCATGTCGGCGGCGCCGGCCTTGATTGCGACTTGCTGGAAACCCCAGATGGCACAGAGGCCAGTCATCAGGGCGCAGACCTGGCCATCCAGGGCGCGGCGGGTGGTCATGGGAAGATCCTTGGGCAGAAATAGATGAAAGGATTGTCTGCCTGACACCTTTGCTGGATATAGTGATTACCCGACAAGCCATCCCGGTAATCCGCCATTGCGGTCGATATGCAGCCTCCAGCCCAACATCTGAAGATTCCTCCGTTCGACGCAGCCCTGCCCTCGCCGATTTTCTTTCGCAGCGCCTGCATGCCGGCCCATGCGACTTACCCCCGGCACAGGCATGCCTGGGGTGAGTTCGTCTACTCCTACAGCGGGGTGATGGAAATCGAGATCGCCCAGCATCATTACCTGGCGCCACCGCAGTACGGCATCTGGCTGCCACCGGACATGGAACACGTGGGGTTCAATCGGCATGAGGCCTGCCATTGTTCGTTGTACCTGGCCGCCGAACTGTGCGACGCACTGCCTGCCGTGCCCTGTGCGCTGACCTTGAGCCCGCTGATTCGCGCGTTGCTGGAAGAACTGCGCAGCGACCCGCCAAGCCAGCCACAGACGCCCGAACAGCAGCGTTTGTTGCAGGTGCTGGTGGACAAGCTGGCGCGGGCGCCCCATGCCGGCAGCTACCTGCCGTCCTCGGATGATCCACTGCTGGGCCCCGTGCTGCGGGCCTTGGAGGCGAACCCCAGCGATCCGCGTTCCTTGCCGCAACTGGCCCGCGCCGCCAACACCACCGAACGCACGTTGATGCGCCGGGCGCAACGGGACCTGGGCATGTCACTGGTGGAATGGCGCCAGCGCCTGAGAGTCATTGAAGCCCTGGCCCTGCTCGAACGTGGTCAGAGCGTGGAAACCATCGGCCTGGACCTGGGCTACAGCAGCGCCTCGGCATTCATCAGCATGTTTCGCAAGATGATGGGCACCACACCGGATGAGTATCGGCGCAGGCACATGCCTGGATGACGAGGGTGGTGCTGGGATTGCTATCGCGAGCAGGCTCGCTCCCACAGGGGGTCTTGGGTGTCCATGAGTTTTGCGCTCACCGCAGGCTCATTGTGGGAGCGAGCCTGCTCGCGATGGCGGTGGGTCAGCTTGCATGGATGTTGGATGTGAGAGCCCTTTCGCGAGCAGGCTCGCTCCCACAGGGATTCTGGGATGTTCATGGATATTGAATTCACCGCAGATCCACTGTGGGAGCGAGCCTGCTCGCGATGGCGCCAGTGGGTTTGGCCTCGATTTCGGCACTGATCCCAAACCGCCCCGCCATCTCCCTGCGGCCACTGGCCGTCAACCCCAGCGCCCGGCTGTCCAGGTCCTGGATCACCCATTTGCGCTTGATCGCCACTTGCAGCAACGCTGCGCCCAAGGCTCCGCCCAGGTGCGGGCGGCGCATGCTCCAGTCCAGGCAGGGACAGGCGAATCGGCGGCGTTGCGTGGCGAGGTGCTGGACATCGACGCCCAATCCCTCGAATAGCGCCTCGCCGGATTCACTCAATCGATAGCCCTCGCCCTCCAACGCCACCAGCCACCCGGCCTCGATCATCCGGTCATGCAGGCGCACCGCCAAGGTGCCGGCCATGTGGTCGTAGCAGGTGCGGGCGAATTGCAGGCGATCCGGTGTACGCGGCGTGAAGGTCGGCGTGGCGCCCTGGCCGATCACCATCAACGCCTCCAGTGCCTGGGCGACGCGCGGGTCCGCGAGGCTGTAGTAACGATGACGGCCCTGGACGTGCAGGCGCACCAAGACCATTTGCTTGAGTTTCGCCAGATGGGCACTGGCAGTCGAGGCGCTGACCTCGGCGATGCTCGCCAACTCGGTACTGGTGCGGGCATGGCCGTCCATCAGTGCACACAGCATTCGGGTGCGGGCCGGCTCGGCAATGGCCGCGGCCACCTGGGACACGCCCAGATCATGCTGCTCTGCGTTCATATTTCGCTCCTCGACGAATCAAGCCATGCATCGACTGGAGATAGTAGCAACAGAGCCTTTCAATCGTCTCGGGTCAGGACTTCCAGCAACTCGATTTCAAAGATGAGGTTGGCATTGGGCTTGATGTGAGCGCCCATGGATCGTTCACCGTAGGCCAGGTGCGCCGGTACCAGCAGCTTGCGCTTGCCACCGACTTTCATACCCATCAGGCCCAGGTCCCAGCCCTTGATGACGCGACCGGTGCCGATCACACACTGGAAAGGTTTGCCGCGGCTGTAGGACGAGTCGAATTCGGTGCCGTCTTCAAGGGTGCCGCGATATTGGGTGGTAATCAGCGCACCTTTGACTACGCTTTTGCCGTCGCCCTGTTCCAGGTCAATAATTTGCAGTTCTTCGTTCATGGCGTATCGCTCTTGTGATCCAGGCGCGGGTTTTTCGCAGAAATCAGGACGCATGGCAAACGTTGTCTGCCATGCAGCAGGGAACCGCGAAGGACTCTTCGGTTCACATGGGTATCGACCCTGCATTTCAGATAAGGATTTTCTGATGATCGACTCTCGCCCGCTCCACGGTTTCATTCCTCCCTACATTCTCAATCGCATCATCGCCCACGGCTCCGAACAGCAACGCTCCAGCGCCCTCGGCACCTTGACCCACGTGCGCAGCCTGCGGCACAACCCCGGTCCGCCCAGCACCCCGCCCGTCGCCGCGGCGCTGCCCAAGCCCGGCAAGGCCGGACACCCACAGCGCAGCGTGCATGACGCTCAAAACACCATGGAGCTGCCCGGCCAGCCGGTACGCCTGGAAGGCCAACAGGCCAGTGGTGACCCGGCCGTGGACGAAGCCTACGATGCCCTCGGTGCCACCTATGATTTTTTCTGGAAAATCCTGGGGCGCGACTCCATCGACAACAAGGGCTTTGCCCTAGTAGGCAGCGTGCATTATGGCCAAGGCTATGAAAACGCCTTCTGGAACGGCGCGCAGATGGTATTCGGCGACGGCGATGGCGAAATTTTCCAGCGTTTCACCCGCTCCCTGGACGTGGTCGCCCACGAGTTGGCCCATGGCGTCACCGAAAGCGAGGCCGGGTTGATCTACGCCAACCAGTCCGGGGCGCTGAACGAATCCATCTCCGATGTGTTCGGTGTGCTGGTCAAGCAGTTCGTGCTCGAACAGACCGCCGACCAGGCCGACTGGCTGATCGGCGCCGACCTGCTCACCGACAAGATCAACGGCGACGGCCTGCGCAGCATGTCCAACCCCGGTAGCGCCTACGACGATCCGTTGCTGGGCAAAGACCCGCAACCGTCACACATGCGCGAATTCGTCATTACCCGTGAAGACAACGGCGGCGTGCACATCAACTCCGGCATCCCCAACCGGGCCTTTTATCTGGTGGCGACCACGCTGGGCGGATTTGCCTGGGAAAAGGCCGGCCGGATCTGGTATGAAACCTTGTGCGACAGAAGACTGCCCAACGACGCGTCCTTCAGTACCTTCGCCCGCTTGACCGTCGAGCATGCCCGCCAGCGCTTCGGCACGCGGGAAGTACAAGCGGTGCAGAACGGCTGGGCCCAGGTTGGCGTCGACCTGACACAGGAGAGCTGATGAAAACCCTTCCAGACCTCGACGACAAGGCCGTGGTACGGCTGTCCCGCCAGGGCGGCGTGGCCGCCATCCACGCGCTGACCCGACCACGGGAAATCGAGTTCGCCCAGTGCGACCTCGACCAGCGCATACGTATCTGCTCGGTGCTGGAGGGCTGCCTGCCGCTGACCTCCTCCACGCCTGGGCGCGGCGACCAGCGGTTTTTCCAGATCGAGGTGCGCTATCGCGCCAACGACCAGGACGACGAAATGGTGCTGCAGGTGCCCGAGGACCAGGCACCCGGCGAACTGGTTCACCTTTGGGACAAAGGCGAAGTGCTCTGAGATTTAACGTGTGGCCGGAACGATCTTGACGATGGCGCCGGACACGGTTTCGATCAGCAGGTACTTGTCGTCGATCTGCACCCATTGCTGCTCTTTTGTCGGCTGCTCGAGTTTTTTCTGTTTCCAGTCTTTCATGGCTCTGTCCGCGCGCTGGTAGTCCGCCGGTACCCGGTCATTCTCCACCAGCCGACGGCCATTGCTCGGCGAATGCTCCAGGGCGTCTCCGGTTTTCTCGACCGCCTGCGCAACAGGCCCAAGGGCTCCGAGGCCGGCGATCAGGACCAGGCTGGCGATCAGGGTGGGTTTGCGCATAGAAAAAACTCCAGTTATTCAAGGGACTGAAGCTGGGACTTCGCGGGCGGCGAATCATTCCCTTTACTGCAACGACTGAAGCTGGGAGCCCGCCATCCCCCGTGGCGAGGGAGCTTGCTCCCGCTGGGCTGCGCAGCAGCCCCAATCCAGGCGACGCGGTCATCCAGTGATATGGCTCTCACCGGGTTTACGACTGCTGCGCAGCCGAGCGGGAGCAAGCTCCCTCGCCACGGGTCGCGCATGGCATAGTGACGAGCCTGGAACTAAAACACTCGCCGGACGCCCTCTCTATGAGCACCACCACCTCCTCCCCTGCCCTCAAGGAAATCTTCAACAGCGCCCGCCTGGAGCACATCGCCGGCGAAATGCGAGCGGTGTATCCGGCATTCGACGCCAAGGCGTTCTTGCACATGGCCAACGACGGGCTGGCCCAATTGTCGGTGATGCAGCGCATGGCCCGAGTCAGTGAATGCCTGCATGCGGTGCTGCCCCTCGATTATGAAGCGTCGCTGGAGGTGTTGCGCGCCGTGGCCCCGCGCCTGAACAGCATGTTCGTCAGTATGTTCCTGCCTCACTACGTAGCGTCTTACGGCCGGCATCGCTTCGACGTGTCGTTGGACGCACTCAAGTATTTCACCCGGTTCGGCTCCTCGGAGTTCGCCGTGCGGCACTTCCTGCGCGACGACCTGGAACGCACCCTCAAGGTCATGCACGGCTGGGCGCTGGACGCCAACGAGCACGTACGTCGCCTGGCCAGCGAAGGCAGCCGGCCACGCTTGCCATGGTCGTTTCACCTGGAGCCGATCCAGGCCAACCCAGACCTCACCGCCGCGATCCTCGACACGCTCAAGGCCGACGACAGCCTTTATGTACGCAAATCGGTGGCCAACCACCTCAACGACGTCACCAAGCAGCATCCGGAATGGGTGCTGGACCGGATCGAAGGCTGGCCTCTGCAAGACCGCCATACGGCGTGGATCGCCCGACATGCCCTGCGTAGCCTGATCAAACAAGGCAACCCCAGGGCCCTGGGCATCATCGGGGTGGGCGGCAAGGCGCAGGTCCAGGTACTGGATTTGCAGGTGACGCCTGCGGTGATTCGCTTGGGGGAACAGGTCACGCTGTCCTTCAAGGTGCAATCAACCCTTGAACAGAGCCAACGCCTGGTGATCGACTACGCCGTCGACTACGTGAAAGCCTCGGGCGGCACCTCGGCCAAAGTCTTCAAGCTCAAGACCTTCGACCTGCCCGCCCGGGGCTGCGTCAACCTCAGTCGCTCCCAACACATTCGCGAGCTGACCACCCGCAAGCATTACGCGGGCCGGCATGCCGTGCACCTGCTGGTCAACGGCGAGCGAATGGGTAGCACGGCGTTCGATATCGTCCCCTGAGGGTGCCTCAGACCACCGCTACGCGTTTGGCCTGGCGTATCTCCTTCAGGAAACGCTCGGCCGGCAGCGGATGACCGAGCAGATAGCCCTGTAGCGAATCGCAGCCCAACTGGGTCAGGAAGTCTTGCTGCACATTGGTCTCCACGCCTTCGGCGACGATCCGCAAGCCCAGGGCCTGGCCGAGGGCGACGATGGCCGAGACGATGGCTGCATCATCGCTGTCATGTTCCAGGTCACGCACGAAACCGCGATCGATCTTCAACTCGTTGGCCGGCAGGCGCTTGAGGTACATCAGGCTCGAATAGCCGGTACCGAAATCGTCGATGGACAGGTCCACCCCCATGTCCGAGAGCTGTTGCAGCACCGTCATGCTCGCGTCCGCATCGCTCATGGCGGTGGTTTCGGTGATTTCCAGGGTCAGGCTGTTGGCCGGCAGCTGATGCGTCTCCAGCGCCTTGGCCACGCTCTGCACCAGGCCGGTGTGGCAGAACTGCAAGGCCGACAGGTTCACCGCAATGCGCCAGTCGGTATAACCGAGCACATACCATTCGCGCATCTGCCGGCAGGCTTCGTTCAGTACCCACTCGCCGATCGGGATGATCAAGCCGGTCTTTTCCGCCAGGTCGATGAACGTGTCGGGCATCAACAGGCCCTGGGTCGGGTGGGTCCAGCGCAACAGGGCCTCGGCCCCCACCGGACGGCCGTTGGCCGCGTCGAACTTGGGCTGGTAATGCAGGCTGAACTGCCGCTGTTCGACGGCCGTGCGCAGGTCTTGCAACAGTTGCAATTGCTTGCGGGCATTGCTGTTCATCGAGGCGTCGAAAAAGCTGTAGCCGTTTTTGCCGGCGCCCTTGGCGTGATACATCGCCGCGTCGGCATTCATCAGCAGTTCCTCGGCGCTCCGGCCGTTGCCCGGGTAAAGGGCGATGCCGACGCTGGCGGATATCTGCAAGTCATGGTCAGCCACCCGGAACGTGCGTCCGATCAAGCCGACCTGACGTGCCGCCAACCGCAGGGCATCGTCGGGCTCGACCAGTTGCACCAGCAGCACGAACTCATCACCGCCGATCCGCGCCAGGGTATCCTGGCTGCGCAGGTCTTCGCGCAGGCGCAGGGCTACGTCCCGCAGCAATAAATCGCCCATGTGATGGCCGAAAGCATCGTTGACCGGCTTGAAACCATCGAGGTCGATGAACATCAGGGCGAAGCAACCGCCCTGCTCTTGCACAAGGTGCATGGCCTGGTCGATACGATCGGCCAGCAATACACGGTTGGGCAGTCCGGTGAGAGGGTCGTGCAGGGCCAACTGGGTCAGTTCCCGGTTGGCCTGGGTCAGGGACTGGGCCAGCTCGGCGGTCCGGGCTTCCAGGCGCGCGTCGAGAATCGAGGTCAGCAAGGCAATGGCCAGCACCGCCAGGGTGGTGATCAACACCAGATTATCCAGGCCCTTGCCGCTCAAGCCGTCCAAAGAGCCACAAAAGCTGCCCTCGCTGAACCGTGCCCCGGCCATGCCGGTGTAGTGCATGCCGACGATGGCAATGCCCATGACCACCGCGGCCCCCGCGCGAGCCAACCGCACGTGGGGAGTGTTCTGGCGCAGGCGAAAGGCAATCCACAGCGCCGCAGCAGACGCGCCGACGGCAATCACCAGCGAAGCCCCGAACAGCGTCGGGTCATAATCGATGCCTGGCTGCATCCGCAGTGCAGCCATGCCGGTGTAATGCATGGCGCTGATCCCGGCGCCCATGATCAGCGCGCCAAAAGCCAGTTGCCACGCCGGCAATCGCGGCTGGCTGACCAGCCACAGGGCAAAACCGCTGGAGAGAATGGCGGTCAGCAGCGACAACGCGGTGATCGATACGTCGTAGCCAAGCTCGATCGGCAAAGTGAACGCCAGCATGCCGATGAAATGCATGGACCAGATGCCCACCCCCATCGCCAATGCGCCCCCCACCATCCACAAATGCGCCGCGCGCCCTTGGGCGGTCGCGATACGCCCGGCCAGGTCCAACGCGGTGTAGGAAGCCAGCACGGCAACAAACAAGGAAATTGAAACCAGGGCGGGGGAATAACTGCCGATGAGCATGGTTTTTTCTCGTAATTGGAGAACCGGACTGCTTCCATGCCCGGTTGGAGGCCGGCGATTGTACTTAATCGTGACAGGGACGCACGAGCCAAATGTCAAAAAGCCATCAACTCGGGAGTATTTTCGACGAAAGACACTACTCCCAACAGGGTGAAAAATTTTGAAGCCATCAATCATTCGTTCACCGCAAATCCTGTGCCCGCCCAGATATCCCTGTGAGAGCGAGCCTGCTCGCGATAGCGGTGGGTCAGCTTGCATCAGTGTTGAATGTGTCGCCGCCATCGCGAGCAGGCTCGCTCCCACAATGGATCTTCAGTGAACACAAATCCTGTGCCCGGCCCAAATCCCCCTGTTGGAGCTTGCTCGCGATGGCGGTGGGTCAGTCTGTACGCGGGGCCCGGGCCGTTCAGCTACTCTCGAAGAACCACTTCAAGGAGGATCCAATCATGAACGTTTCAGCCAACCGGGCCTTGACCACCGCACTCGTGGTGATCGATGTACAGAACGACTTCATCCCCGGCGGCCAACTGGCTGTGCCAGGGGGTGATGAGATCGTGCCGTTGATCAACCGGCTCGGCCAATCCTTCAGGCACGTTGTTCTCGCGCAGGACTGGCACCCGGCCGGGCATGCTTCGTTTGCCTCTAGCCACCCGGGCAAGCAACCTTTCGGCACTGTCCAATTGCCCTACGGCGAGCAGACACTCTGGCCCGACCACTGCCTGCAGGGTAGCCACGGTGCCGCGTTGCACCCGGCGCTCAAGCTTGACCATGCCAAGCTGATCATCCGCAAAGGCTGCAACCCGGACATCGACAGCTACTCAGCCTTCATGGAAGCGGACCATCAGACCCCGACCGGTTTGACCGGATACCTCAAGGAGCGTGGCATCGACACCGTGTACCTGGTGGGGCTGGCCCTGGATTTTTGCGTGATGTTCTCGGCGCTGGATGCCCGGCTGGCCGGGTTCAACGCATTTGTGGTGCTGGATGCCTGCCGGGGCATTGATCGGGAGGGCTCGATGGCGGCGGCGATCCGGCGGATGCAGGAAGCGGGCGTGCAATTGATCGAGTCCAGCGCGATAGACGGTCGGCCCTTCGCTTGATGGCTCATACTAGGCATCTCCTTTCCGGACAGTGAGTCTCCATGCCCTTCCTCGCCCGTACCCACCCACGTCTTTCCAGCGCCACGGTCCTTGGCCTGGCGGTGGGTATCCTGGTGCCCGTGGATTCGGTCATCAGCAAAATCCTGATCGGCTGGAATGTCGGTGTCTGGACCTACCTGGTGCTGATGTTCTGGCTGACCGTGCGGGCCAAGGCGCCCGATGTGAAGCGCATCGCCGAAATCGAAGATGAAAATGCCGGGCTGGTGCTATTGATGGTTTGCGTCGCAGCGTTGGCCAGCCTGGCGACCATCACCTTCGAGCTGGCAGGCAGCCGCGACCTGCAAGCCGCCGGCAAGCTGTTGCATTACGGGTTCACGGCAATCACCGTAATCGGCTCTTGGTTGCTGATCGGGGTGATCTTCAGCGTTCACTACGCGCGGTTGTATTACACCTGGGAGGGCAAGGAGCCGGCGCTGCGGTTTGCCGAGGGGCTGACCACGCCCAATTATTGGGACTTCCTGTATTTCTCGTTCACCATCGGGGTCGCGGTGCAGACCTCCGACGTGGGGGTCGCCACGCGGCAGTTGCGCAAGATCGTGCTGGCGCAATCGTTGATCGGGTTTGTGTTCAATACGGCGATCCTGGGGTTTTCGATCAATATTGCGGCGGGTTTGTTTGGGTGAAGAGCATTGGGGCCGCTTCGCGGCCCAGCGGGAGCAAGCTCCCTCGCCACAGGGTCAGCGTCGAGCAATAGAGAGTAGGCAACCTCAGGACAGTGTGGGCAGCCACAACCGGAAGCGCGCGCCGCCCAGTGGCGAGGCCTCGACGGTCAGTGTGCCGCCCTGGGCTTCCAGGGCCCGGCGGCTGATGGCCAGGCCGAGGCCGAAACCGCCCGTGGCACGGTCGCGGCTGCGGTCCAAGCGGTAGAACGGTTCGAACACGCGCTCGCGTTCGCTGTCGGGAATACCGATGCCGTCGTCGTCGACCCAGATCTCGCAGCCTTGCTCACCCACCCGCACGCCGACCTGGATGCGCTTTTCGCAATAACGCATGGCATTGCGCAGCAGGTTCTGCAACGCCCGTGCGGTCAGGCGTGGGTCCAGCACGAAACGCTCCAGGGCCCCATGCAACAGCACGTCGATCACCACGTCCGGTGCCGCCAGGTCCTCGTCGATGCTGCCCAGGATGCTGTCGATGAACTCGTCCAGCGCCACTTCGACCCGTTCGGGCAAGCGTTGCGGGTTTTGCAAGCGGCTATAGGACAGCAGTTCCAACACCAACTCATCCAGCTCGCGAATGTGCGCCACCAGCCCTTGCAGACGCTCGCGACTGGGCGCCGGCAGGTCATCGGACAGCGCCAGGGCCAGGCCGAAGTCGAGCCGCGTCAGGGGCGTGCGCAGTTCGTGGGACACGGCATTGAGCAAATCCCGCTGTTGGTTGAGCAGGTTCTCGATGTCCCCCGCCATCGTGTCGAACACGTGGGCCAGGCTGCCGATGTTCGAACTGGAGGCGATGTGCGTACGCTCCCCCAGATGACCTTTGCCGAAACGCTCGGCGGTGCGCCGCAGGCGTTCCAGGTCGCGCCAGTGGGGCCGCAACCAGAGCAACAGGCAGGCCAGCATCGTCGCGCCGATCAACACGTTGATGCTCCAGTACAACCAGCTGACATCGGCCGGGTCCGGCGGCACGACCATCTTCACCGCCGTGCGCTCATCCAGCGGCGCCGCCGCCAGGGTTCGCCAGGCCCAGTCGCCAAGGCGCACCACATTCTCGCCGCGCTTGAGCCGCGCCTGTTCATCGGCGCTGAAGCCCTGGTCATCGACAGCGGCCAGTTCGATGCGCAGCGGCTCGAACTCCTTGTCCATCTGCGCCGCCAGCACCGGCCACTGCTCGCTGGGCACGGCGCGGAACTGCTTGACCATCAAGGTTTGCAGGCCACGGGAGTAATCGAGGTTGTAGGTCAGGAAACGCTCGTGGAACAGGCGGATCACCAGTTCCGGCATCAGGTAGATCGCCGCGCTGTAGGACACGATGGTGACCAGGTAAAGGCGAATCAGCAGCTTCCACATCGGCTCAGCATTCCCACTCGGAACGACTGAACAGATAGCCCTTGCCCCACACGGTCTTGATCTTGCGGGCTTCGTCGGCGTTGTCGTCGAACTTGCGTCGCAACTTGGAAATCGCCACGTCCACCGAACGGTCGGTGCCGTTGAATTCGATACCCCGCAGGCGTTGCAGGATCTGGTCGCGGCTCAGCACTTCGCCGGAATGCCGGGCCAGCACCACCAGCAGGTTGTATTCGCCGCTGGACAACTCCACCGCTTGCCCGCGCCAGGTCACCGTGCGTTCGGACAGGTCGATGCACAGGTTGCCCATGAGGATGCGGTCGTTGGCCGTCTGCGGCTCGGTGAGGCTGCTGCGGCGCAACAAGGTGCGTACCCGCGCCAGCAACACCCGGGGCTCGCAAGGCTTGGTGACGTAGTCGTCGGCGCCCATTTCCAGGCCCAGGACCTGGTCATGGCTGTCGTCCCGGGCGGTGAGCATCAGGATCGGCAAGGTCGCCGAGTCGGCCCGCAGCAGGCGGCAGACTTGCAAGCCGTCCAGCCCCGGCAGCATCAGGTCGAGGATCACCAGGTCCGGCGGATCGACCCGCGCCCGTTCACGCACATGATCGCCACGGCTGAGCACGCTGACCTGATAGCCGTTGCGTTCCAGGTAGCTGGCGATCAGTTCGGAGAGCGCGGTGTCGTCTTCGACCAGGAGGATGTTGGGCATGGGTGTTTCCAGAAATGTGCTGTGGCGCCGGATAAATCGCTATCGCGAGCAGGCTCGCTCCCACATTGAGTCAACTCAGGTCCCTGTGGGAGCGAGCCTGCTCGCGATGAGGCCCTGCCAGGCGCAGAAAATCTCAAGCTGCCAAGGATATACGCCCTCACTCATCCACGAGCAAAACCCTTACACAATTTCACACAGCCTCTACAAAACTTTACCGCTGGGCCCGCAACAAATCCGCCGCGCACGAGGCGATCCGCTGGCACGCATCCGCCAGTTTCAGTTGATCGACCACCAACCCGATGCGGATATGCCCCGCCGCACTCGGCCCGAACGCCTCGCCGGCCAGCACCGACACGCCGTAGTCGTCCAGCAGCCGCTCGGCAAAAGCCTGGGCACCCAGGCCGGTCTGGCGCACGTCGACCATCACGAACATGCCGCCATCGGGCCGCACCGGCTTGAGGCCCGGGCAGTCATCGAGCATGGCGCAGACCAGGTCCCGGCGCTGGCGATACTCCTCGTGCATCTGCGCCACTTCCGGCAAGTCTCGCTCCAGCGCCACCTGGGCGGCCCGCTGCACGAAGTCCGGCAAGCCGAACAGCATGCACAAGGACAGGTTCGCCAAATGGTCGGCAAGGGACTCAGGGCCAATGACCCACCCGATGCGCCAACCCGTCATGGCGTGGGATTTGGACAGGCTATTGATTGTCGCGGTACGCTCGGCCATACCCGGCAGGCTGGCCGGGCTGATGTGTTCGCCGTCATAGAGCAGATCGCTGTAGACCTCGTCACTGATCAGCCACAGGTCATGGTCAATGCACAGCCGCGCCAATGCTCGCCAGGTGGACATTGGCAGGCTGGCACCGGACGGGTTGTTCGGGCTGTTGAGCAGTATCGCCCGGGTACGCGGGGTCACAAGACGGGCAACGTCCGCAGGCTCGACCCGAAAACCGTTCTCCGGGCGAACCGCCACCGGCACCACTTTCGCCCCGCAGGCACCGAACACCGCTTCATAGGTGACATACATCGGCTCGGCGACGATGACTTCGTCGCCAGGGTTGAGCAGGCATTGCGCGACCGCATACACCGCGCACTGCGCCCCTGGCAGCACGATGACCTGTTCGGCTCCCACCGGCTGGCCGCAGCGCAGGCGATGACGCCGGGCGATGCTGGCCCGCAAGGTGTGCAGGCCGCGGATGTCCGAGTAGTGGGTCTCCCCGGCCCGCAGGCTGGCCACGGCGGCGTCGACAATGGCACGCGGCGTGTCAAAGTCTGGATCGCCCACTGACAGCAACAGCACATCCTCGCCCTGTTCGCGCAGGGCCAGCGCCCGGTCGTGAATCTGCCAGGCGGCGGCGCCATCGCCGGTGATGCGTTGGGTCAAAGCTGAAAAGCGCATGTACGTCTCCTGATTGCGCGATGTCCAGCCTCAACCCTATCTCAAATCACAAACCGCGCCACCATCGCATTCAACCCCACCGCCAGGCGCGACAGTTCGTGGGTCGCGTCGCTGGTCTGTTTCGCGCCACTGGCCGACTGGGTGGCCAGGTCGCGGATGTTGACCAGGTTGCGGTCCACTTCACGGGAAACCTGGGCCTGTTCTTCCGAGGCGCTGGCGATGACCAGGTTGCGTTCGTTGATCTGGTTGATCGACTGAGTGATCTGCTCCAGCGCCACACCAGCGGCCCGGGCCATTTCCAGGGTGCTTTGGGTGCGCTGGTTGCTTTGCTGCATCGACTGTACGGCCTGGCCGGTGCCGTTCTGGATGCCGGCGACCATTTTTTCGATTTCCTGGGTCGATTGCGCGGTGCGATGGGCCAGGGCCCGGACTTCGTCGGCCACCACCGCAAAACCACGTCCGGCTTCCCCGGCACGGGCAGCTTCGATGGCGGCGTTGAGGGCCAGCAGGTTGGTCTGCTCGGCGATGGCGCGGATCACGTCCAGCACCTTGCCAATGTCGCGGCCCTGGACCGCCAGGCCTTCGATCATCGAAGCGGTGGCTTGCACGTCGTGGGTCATGGTCTGGATCGCGTCGACGGTTTCCACCACCCGCGAGCGACCTTCCTGGGCGGCTTGGGTCGATTGGTTCGAGGCTTCGGAGGTAGACACCGCGTTACGGGCAACCTCCTCGACAGCGGCGGTCATTTCGTTGACGGCGGTGGCGGCCTGTTCGATTTCGTTGTGCTGCTGTTGCAGTCCACGGGAGGATTCCTGGGTGACCGCGCTCAGCTCTTCGGCCGCAGCCCCCAGTTGGCTGGCGGAGCCGGCAATCTGCTCGATGGTCTGGCGCAGGCTGCCTTGCATGGCGGCCAGGGCCTGGAGCAAGCGGGCGGGCTCATCCTTGCCATCGTCGGCGATAACCTGTACCAGGTTGCCGCCGGCGATGGTCCGGGCCGCCTCCAGTGCACGATTGAGCGGGGTTACGATGCTGCGAGTCAGCAACAATGCCAGCACGATAGTGGCCAACGCAGCGATGATCGAGACGATGATGATACCGGTGATGGCGCTATTGTAGTTCTCACCCGCCTTGGCCGATGCTTCGCCAGCGCCTGCCACGTTTATCGCGATGAGCTTGTTGAGCTGCTCACCCATCAGGTCGGTGCCTTCCTTGATGCGCGTATTGATGTGGGTGCGCAACTGGTCGACCTTGTCCTGGCGCGACAGCTCCAGCATTTCCTGCTGAGCTTGCAGGTATTTTTCCAGGGTGGCCGAAAAGGCCTTGTACAGCTCGGCCTCCTCCGGTGTGGCCTGCAGTGCGGCGTAGCTGTCATTGGCCTTGTGCAGTTTCTCCACCAGCACGTTGATGCGGGTCTCGGCCTCTTTCAGGCTGGCCGGATCCCGGTTGACCAAAATCCGAAACGAGAGAATTCGCATACGCAGAACGCTTTCCATGACGTTGCCCAGGTACCCGACACTGGGTACTTGGTTCTGCTCCATGTTCAACGAAGCCTGGCGGATGATTGACATGCGATTGGCGGCGAACACGCCGAGGGCGACCACCAGCAAAGCGATGAAGGCGAAGCCTAAAAAGGCTCGGGGGGCGATATTCAGACTGCGTAGAGACATGGGAAGACCTCGCGACGTTGGAGTCGAGCATCCATGCCATCAGCGCACTGGTTGAAATAATTATGGATGCGCCTGACTCGTTATCGGCCGGGCTTTAGGCTTTTAACAGGGGGGACTGTAAAAATATTTCGCGAGGCTTTTGTGACGAGGGCGCCTGCTCCCTCGCCACTGGATCGTGTTACCGGGCGGCCACCCGCCACAGCCGGGCGATGTCCCGGGCGCGCTCGCTCAGCAGGCGCGGGGCATCGACGCAGGCTTGTTGCAAGGTCATCGGCCCGTTGGCCAGGGCAAAGGCGGCATCGATGCCATGGTCGTACAGTGCCTGGTAGCCCTCCCCCAGTGTGCCGGCGATGACCAGCACCGGTACGCCCTGCCGGCGGGCGATGCGGGCCACGCCGAAGGGCGTCTTGCCGCGCAGGGTCTGGGCGTCGAAACGGCCTTCGCCGGTGATCACCAGGTCGGCGCCACTGATCGCATCGGCCAGCCCGGTCAGTTGGGCGACGACTTCCACGCCGGTACGAAACTGCGCCCCCAGGAACGCCTTGGCCGCGAACCCCAGGCCACCGGCCGCGCCGCTGCCCGGTTCGTCGCGTACATCCCGCCCCAACACCTGGGCGCAACGGTCGGCGAAATGTCCCAGGGCCCGATCCAGTTCCTGCACCTGCTCGGCGCGGGCGCCCTTCTGCGGACCGAAGATCGCGGAAGCGCCATGGGGCCCGCACAGTGGGTTATCGACGTCGGCGGCGATCTCGAAACTGACCTGGGCCAGGCGCGGGTCGAGATCGCCCAGGTCGATGCGCGACAAGTTCGCCAGGGCCGAGCCACCGGGTCCCAGGGGTTGGCCGTGCTCATCGAGCAACGCCACGCCCAAGGCCTGCATCGCGCCGGCGCCGCCATCGTTGGTGGCACTGCCGCCGATTGCCAGGATCACCCGCCCGGCCCCTTCGTCCAGTGCGGCACGGATCAGCTCGCCGGTGCCGTAGGTGCTGCTGGAACAGGCATCGCGCTGCCCCGGCGGCACGAGTTGCAGGCCACTGGCCTCGGCCATCTCGATGATCGCGGTGCGGCTTTCGGCCAACCAGCCCCAGCGCGCCTCGACACTCCCCCCCAGGGGCCCGCGAACCCAGGTGTGACGCCATTGACCGTTGCAGGCTGCCAGCACCGACTCCACCGTCCCCTCCCCGCCGTCGGCCATCGGACACTTGATCAACTGTGCATCCGGCCAGACCTCGGCCAGCCCCTGGGCGATGGCATCAGCGACGCCCTGGGCGCTGAGGCTGTCCTTGAACGAGTCGGGGGCGATGATTATTTTCATATTATTCTCCGGTTCCGATGCACAGCATGCTGCCAGTTGACCGCAGCCATGACGCCGGTCCGCCGCACAAAAGACACCGGGCATTATTGTTCAATTTCACAAAGATCGGTTGGCCAAGGGGATTGTGGTCGAAAGTGAGGGCCTCATCGCGAGCAAGCTCGCTCCCACCGTTACGCTGCTCACTCAAGAAAAACGCTGCCCCCCGTGGCGAGGGAGCTTGCTCCCGCTGGGCTGCGAAGCGGCCCTTTCTGTGAGCGCTTCGCACTCAAGCGGGAGCAAGCTCCCTCGCCACAGGTTTGTCGACAACCTTAAGTGAGCGGCATTTCCCACAGTAGGGGGTCACGTGGGTTTATCGGCGGTCTGGGGTAGCAGCTGCACCCCCAGGTACAACACCAGCATCCCATCCAACCGCAACGGATCCACGCCGCTCAGTTCGGCGATGCGCTCCATGCGGTAGCGCAAGCTGTTGCGGTGGATACCCAAGGCTTCGGCGCAGGCCTGGCTCTGGCCGTCGTGTTCGCACCAACTGCGCAGGGTGGCGAGCAACTGGCCGTTGCTGTCCTTGGCGATGACCTTGCGCAACGGGGTCAGCAACTCGTCGAGGGCATCGTCACTGCGATGGCGCCAGAGCAGCACCGGCAGGCGGTAGCGGCTGAGGCTCAGCAAGCGCGATTGCGGCAACACATCGCGCCCGTAGGCCAGCAAGTCCGCCACCCGTCGATAGCAACGCCGCAGGCCCGCCAACCCTTCCGCCTGGCCGCCCACTGCGATGCGCAGGATGTTCCAGCCCAGCCCATCGAGCTTGCCCAGTAGCCGCTCGTTCTCCACCGAGGCGGTGACCGGGCGACACCAGAGCAAGGAAGATTTGGACGAGGTCAGGCACCAACTGTCCGGGTAGCGCGACATCAACCACGCGCTCAACGTCTCGACGGTCTGGCCGGGCCCATGTTCCAGCCCCAGCTCGAACAGATATGGCACCCGCGACAATTGCGGCTTGAGGCCCATTTGCCGGGCTTCGTCCAGCAATCGCGGCGAGTCCCCGGCGTCCCCCAGCAGCAACGCCAGCAAGTCATCGCAGCGCTGACGACGCCATTGCTGCTCGGCCTGCTGGTTACGCTGGCCCACCAGCATTTCGGCGGTCATGCGCACCAGTTCGGCGTAGGTACGCAGTTGCTCAGGCTCGCCGGTGATGCCCAGGACGCCGATCAGCCGTTGATCGAGCATCAACGGCAGGTTGATTCCCGGCTGCACGCCCTTGAGGTGCATCGCGGTGTGCTCGTCGATTTCCACCACCCGACCGTTGGCCAGGACCAGTTGCGCACCCTCGTGCCGGGTATTGACCCGCTCGCGCTCCCCGCTGCCGAGGATCAGGCCCTGGTTGTCCATGACATTGACGTTATACGGTAGGATCGCCATCGCCCGGTCGACGATGTCCTGCGCCAGGTCGTGATCGAGTTCGAACATGGGCGGTGTTCCTTGCAAGCGGCGTGGATTGTTGTTTTAGGCGTGGGTTTGGTCAGGCGCACAGGGTTTGAACGCAGACCCTGTGCTCAGGCACAAAGACACGGGGCCTTGGGCTGGCCGAGACTCAAGGGGCGGTCAACGTTACCCCTTGGCTCGCGAAAATCATAATAAAGAGAGACCCGCCATGTCCCAGAGCGCAATAGCCCTCCTGGCTACCCCCGACGAAAAAAATACCGTCTACAAGTGCATCACCCTGCGCTTGATCCCCTTCATTTTCATCTGCTACCTGTTCAACTACCTCGACCGGGTCAACGTTGGCTTCGCCAAGTTGCAGATGCTCGATGCCCTGAAATTCAGCGAAACCGTGTACGGCCTCGGTGCCGGGATTTTTTTCATCGGCTACGTACTGTGCGGCGTGCCGAGCAACCTGGCCCTGACCCGATTCGGCCCACGGCGCTGGATCGCGCTGATGATGATCACCTGGGGCACCCTGTCGACTTGCCTGCTGTTTGTCACTACCCCCACCGAGTTCTATACCTTGCGCTTGTTCACCGGCGCCGCTGAAGCCGGATTCTTTCCGGGTGTGGTGCTTTATCTCTCGCAGTGGTTCCCGACGTTCCGACGTGGCCGGATCATGGCCTTGTTCATGTCGGCCATTCCGGTGTCCGGCCTGCTGGGCAGCCCGTTTTCCGGATGGATCCTCAACCACTTCGCCGCGGGCCAGGGCGGCCTGGCGGGTTGGCAGTGGATGTTCCTGCTGCAAGGCATTCCGACGGTGATCCTCGGCGCGCTGGCGTTCTTCCTGCTCAGCGACACCTTCGCCAACGCCAAATGGCTGACCGACCAGGAACGCGCCGTGCTCACCGCCGACCACGCCGAAGACCTGGCCAACAAGCCAAAGACTGCCACCGACTCGCTGTTGGCGGTGTTCAAGAACCCGGCGATCTGGGCCTTCGGCCTGGTGTACTTCTGCATCCAGAGCGGCGTGTACGCGATCAACTTCTGGCTGCCGTCGATCATCAAGAACCTGGGCTTCAGCGATAACCTGGTGATCGGCTGGCTGAGTGCGATCCCTTATCTGCTGGCGGCGGTGTTCATGTTGCTGGTGGGCCGCTCGGCGGACTTGCACAAGGAACGCCGCTGGCACCTGGTTGTGCCAATGCTGATGGGCGCCGCCGGGCTGCTGATCGCCGTCAACTTCGCCACCACCCCGGCCATCGCCATCATCGGCCTGTCCATCGCCACCATGGGAGCCCTCACTGGCTTGCCGATGTTCTGGCCGGTGCCCACCGCCCTGCTCAGCGCCGGTGCCGCCGCCGGTGGGCTGGCCTTGATCAACTCCATGGGCCAGATGGCCGGGTTCCTGAGCCCGTACCTGGTGGGCTGGGTCAAGGACGCCACCGGCTCGACCGACGCGGCGTTGTACCTGCTGGCCGGGGTGATTGTCTGCGGCAGCCTGTTGGCGTTGCGCATGACCCGTACCCTGCGGGCCTGACACCCCTGTGCCCCCTGTGGGAGCGAGCCTGCTCGCGATGGCGGTGTATCAGTCGATATAAATGTTGGCTGACCTGACGCTATCGCGAGCAGGCTCGCTCCCACAGTGGATTTTGGTGGGGTTGAGAAAACGGTTGGATCCACGCGACGGTTCTGGTATTTGATTGAGCCTTTCCCCATGGATAAAAGGATCTTGTCATGAGCTACCGCACGCTAGGCCATTCCGGGTTGCAAGTCTCGACGTTGACCCTGGGCACCATGATGTTCGGCGAACAGACCAGCACCGAGGATTCGCTGCGGATCATCGACAAGGCCTGGGACCAGGGCATCAATTTCATCGACACCGCGGACGTCTACACCAACGGCCGCTCTGAAGAGATCGTCGGCGAAGCGATCGCCAGTCGCCGCCAGGAATGGGTGCTGGCCACCAAGGTCGGCTTCGGTCCGGCGGACGGCGTGCCCAACCGCAGCGGCCTGAGTCGCAAGCACATTTTCAATGGCATCGAGGCCAGCCTGACGCGCCTGGGCACCGATTACCTGGACATCTATTACCTGCATCGCGAAGACCACAACACGCCGCTGCATGTCACGGTGTCGGCCATCGGCGACTTGATTCGCCAGGGCAAGATCCGCTACTGGGGCCTGTCGAACTACCGTGGCTGGCGCATCGCCGAGGTGATCCGGATCGCCGACAGCCTGGGCATCGACCGGCCGGTAATCAGCCAACCGCTGTACAACATCGTCAACCGCCAGGCGGAAACCGAGCAGATCACTGCCGCGCAGAACTACGGCCTCGGCGTGGTGCCGTTCAGCCCCCTCGCCCGCGGCGTGCTCAGCGGCAAGTACGCCCCGGACGTGGCACCGGACGCCAACAGCCGCGCCGGCCGCCAGGACAAACGCATTCTGGAAACCGAGTGGCGGGTCGAATCCCTGCGCATTGCCCAGCAGATCCTGCAATACACCCAGGGCCGGGGCGTGGGCATCGTCGAGTTCGCCATCGCCTGGGTGCTGAACAACAGCGCCGTGACCTCGGCCATCGTTGGACCGCGCACCGAAGAACAATGGGATTCCTACACCAAGGCGCAGTCGGTGAAGATCAGCGCAGAAGACGAAGCCTTCATCGATTCGCTGGTGACACCGGGGCATGCTTCGACACCGGGGTTCAATGATGTGAGTCATTTCGTGCCGGGGCGCGTGCCTGTGGGAGCAGGGCTTGCCCGCGATGAACGATAACGCGGTTCACCTGTTGAACCGCGGCGTGGCTATCGCGGGCAAGCCTTGCTCCCACAGGTTTTGCTACCGCAGCAGGCCTTGCTCCCACATGACTCGCTCCCACAATCAACACCCTGCCACAGGTAGGGTGTTGGTTGATCGCCCCCAAGAGAATCACTGTGTCCAAAGGCATCGCTCTATCGGTCTCGGCCTCCGCGCTGTTCGCCGTCATGTACTACTACACCTCGCTGCTCTCACCCCTTACCGGCGTGGAAATCTTCGGCTGGCGCATGCTGCTGACAATGCCGTGCATGACCGCCTTCCTGCTGGTAACGCGGGACTGGAACCTGGTCACGGCGCTGATTCAACGCCTGGTCGCCACGCCACGACTGTTGATCGCAGCGATAGCCTCTTCGGCCCTGATGGGTGCGCAACTGTGGCTGTTCATGTGGGCGCCGCTCAACGGCTACAGCCTGGACGTGTCGCTGGGGTACTTCCTGTTGCCGCTGTCGATGGTTCTGACCGGGCGCATCGTCTATGGCGAACGCCTGTCCTACTTGCAGAAAGTCGCCGTATTCTTCGCCACCCTTGGCGTGTTCAACGAGTTGTACCAGGTGGGTGGGTTTTCCTGGGCGACCTTGCTGGTGGTGATCGGCTACCCGATCTATTTCATCCTGCGCAAACGCATCAAGACCGACAACCTGGGCGGGCTCTGGCTGGACATGACCCTGATGCTGCCCGTGGCACTGTGGTTCGTGCAAAGCGGCGAACAGGGTCTCGGCGTTTTCGATCAGTCCCCATGGCTGTCCCTGCTGATCCCGTTGCTCGGAGTGATCAGCGCCAGCGCGCTGGTGTCCTACATCGTCGCCAGCCGGCTGCTGCCGTTCAGCCTGTTCGGGTTGTTGAGTTATGTCGAACCGGTGTTGCTGCTGGGCGTTGCGCTGTTATTGGGCGAAAGCATCAAGGCCGGTGAATGGCTGACCTACATCCCCATCTGGATGGCGGTGGCAGTGCTGGTGTTCGAAGGGTTCAAGCACCTGGTGCGGCAGCAGCGCCGGAATTAAGGTCACCACTTAACCCTGTGGGAGCGAGCCTGCTCGCGATGGCGGTGGCACATGCCCCACTGATGTACCAACCAGATCGCAATCGCGAGCAGGCTCGCTCCCACATTTTGATCTGCGTCTGGCAACAAAAAGCCCGCCTGGCAATGACCTCAGGCGGGCTTTTTGGTCTCAGGCTTTACTCGGTAGCAAGCACGCCACGACGCACCTGGTCACGCTCGATGGACTCGAACAACGCCTTGAAGTTGCCTTCGCCGAAACCATCATCACCCTTGCGCTGGATGAATTCGAAGAACACCGGCCCCATCAGGGTTTCCGAGAAGATCTGCAGCAGCAGGCGCTTGTCGCCTTGCTCGGAAGCACCATCCAGCAGAATGCCCCTCGATTGCAGTTCCGCCACGGGCTCACCGTGGTTCGGCAGGCGGCCTTCGAGCATTTCGTAGTAGGTGTCCGGCGGCGCGGTCATGAAGCGCATGCCGATGCTTTTCAGCTTGTCCCAGGTCTTGATCAGGTCATCGGTGAGGAAAGCCACGTGCTGGATGCCTTCGCCGTTGAACTGCATCAGGAACTCTTCGATCTGCCCGGCGCCCTTGGACGATTCTTCGTTCAACGGAATGCGGATCATGCCGTCCGGGGCGGTCATGGCCTTGGAGGTCAGGCCGGTGTATTCGCCCTTGATGTCGAAGTAGCGGATCTCGCGGAAGTTGAACAGTTTCTCGTAGAAACCGGCCCAATAGGCCATGCGCCCACGATAGACGTTGTGGGTCAGGTGGTCGATGATTTTCAGGCCCGCGCCCACCGGGTTGCGGTCAACGCCCTCGAGGAAGACAAAGTCGATGTCATAGATCGAGCTGCCTTCGCCAAAACGGTCGATCAGGTACAGGGGCGCGCCGCCGATGCCCTTGATCGCCGGCAGATTCAGCTCCATCGGGCCGGTCTCGATGTGGATCGGCTGGGCGCCGAGTTCCAGGGCGCGCTTGTAGGCCTGTTGCGAATCCTTGACCCGGAACGCCATGCCGCACACCGACGGACCGTGCTCGGCCGCGAAGTACGAGGCCACGCTGTGGGGCTCGTTGTTGAGGATCAGGTTGATCGCGCCCTGGCGATACAGGTGCACGTCCTTGGAGCGGTGCGTGGCCACTTTGGTGAAGCCCATGATCTCGAAGATCGGCTCCAGGGTGTTGGGTGTAGGCGATGCGAATTCAATGAATTCGAAGCCCATCAGGCCCATGGGGTTTTCGTATAGATCTGCCATGTCGGCGCCTCATCATTCTGGTCAATTAACAAAAAAAGTTAGTTGCAAGCGATGCAGGGGACACGGGGCGGCGCGCAGGAAATGCCACGAACGCTGCGGGCGAGGAAATCGCCATAGATCAGTTGAAACCCAAGTATCTTCATTGTCGACCCAAGGCTCTTGCGGGCGAGGCTTCTGCTGCCAGAAGACGTTATTCTTATATGCGTAAATCGATTCTACACAGCGTAACCAGGTTTGTCCGCCTTCTGTATCAAATCGCCTTTTCCTTCGACCGCGCAAGGGGTTTGTTGCACAGGAAAATGCCCACCAGGATCACGCCCCCGCCGACACACATCAAGGCCGTGAGCCGTTCGTCGAGCAGCAGCGCCCCCAGCAGCACCGCCGTCAGCGGATTGAGTGCGATGAACACCCCGGAACGGGTCGCACCGATCCGCCGAATGCCGTCATACCAGGCGATGTAAGCCAGGGCCGAGCCCAGCACGCCGAGGTACAACAGGCTCAGCCATTGCTCCATGTCCAGTGCGCGCAAGGCCTCGAGGCGGATATCCCCCGCCGTTGCGCAGGCCAGCCACAACATCAACGTGCCCAGCAGAATCGACCAGGTCACGGTCTGCAAGGGGCCGAGGCTTTCATTCAGGTTCCTGGAAAACAGCGAATAGATGCCCCAGCCCAGCACGCAGCCAAAAATCAGCAGGTCACCGGCCCAGCCCTGTACTGCGTCTTGCAACAAGGCCGGATCACGACTGACGATCACCAGTCCCGCTCCGCCGATGCACAGCGCGATGCCCACCACTTTCAAGCGGCTCAGCCGCTCCTTGAACAACCACCAGGACGCCAGTCCGATCACCGCCGGGTTCAAGGCCACGATCAACGACGCCCGCGACGCATTGATGTACTGCAAGCCATAGAAGAAGCACAGGTTATAGAAAAAGATTCCGAAGAACCCCAGGGCGGCCAATTGCAACCCCTGCTTCACACTGGGCCTGACCAGCGGGATCCCGGCCAGGGCGAGAAACGACAGCAGCGCGATACTGGCCAGCAGAAAACGCAGGCTGGCGGCAAACATCGGAGCCAAGGCATCGGAAAGGATCCGGCCGGCCACGAAGGTCCCGCCCCAGATCATGGTGACCATGGCGAGCTTCAGATAGACCGGCAGGTCCGATGGGATTGGGACGGTTTGTTCGAGGGCTTTCATGGTTTCACCACGGCACGCTAATGAGAACGACACAACCTGTGGTGAAGGGATTGATTGTGGGAGCAAAGCTTGCTCGCGATGGAGGCGGCGCGATTCAGCAGGCAAACCGAGTCATCGTTCATCGCGAGCAAGCTTTGCTCCCACAGCCCCCACACCAGGGCGATGCTGCTTCCTGATTCAGGTCAGATACGTCAGTATTGGGGTCATGCTTGATCATCGTAAAATGAGCAATCCCTCATGACTCTCACCCAACTCGAAATCTTCTCCCTGGTCGCCGAGCTCCGTGGTTTCACGGCGGCGGCAATGCGCCTGGGCATCGGCCAGTCGGCGGTCTCCCACGCCATCAAATCCCTGGAACAGGAGTTGGGGGTGGAATTGCTCCGGCGTCATCAGTCGGCGGTGGAGCTCAGCGACATTGGCCAGCAGTTGCTGCTGCGGGCCCGGGCCATGCTCGGGTTGGCCAACACTTTGCGCCAGGAAGCCGCCGATGCCCGGGGCATGCGCCGAGGTACCTTGCGCATCGGCTCGTTCGGGCCAACTTCATCGATGAAACTGTTGCCCGGTATCCTGCGGCGCTATCGAGACTTGCATCCAGGAATCGAAGTACACATCGATGAAGGGCCTGACAGGCAGGTCATCCAGTGGTTGGACGAACGGCGGATCGACGTCGGCTTCGTGGTGCTGCCCGAGGACCGTTTCGATACGTTCATGCTGCTGGAAGATCAGATGGTCGCCCTGCTGCCCACTTCACACCCCCTCGCCACCCAGGCCAGCCTGAGCCTCAAGGATCTGTGCAACGACCCCTTCGTGCTCACCGAGGCAGGATCGTCGGAGCTGGTCACTCGCCTGTTCAATGCCGCCCGGCTGACGCCGAACGTGCGTTTCCGTTGCTCGCAACTGCTCAGCACCCTGGATGTCGTCAGGCGTGGCGAAGCGGTGAGCGTGGTTTCCGAAGGTTCGTTGCCGGACGTCGAGAGCCCGGGCTTCGTCGCGCGGCCATTGTCACCGCGAGTGCCGCGCCAGATTGGCCTGGCGGTATTGGACAGCCGCCAGGCCTCGCCCGCCACCCTGGCGTTCATCGAACTGGCCCGACAGCCATGAGCCCAGCACTGAACCTGTGGGAGCCTGGCATTGAACCTGTGGGAGCAAAGCTTGCTCGCGATGAAGGCACCTCGGTTCTCCAAGTGGACCGCATGATCGTTCATCGCGGGCAAGCCTTGCTCCCACAGACCTCGCTCCCACAGTCACACTGCTGTCAGCAAGTAACCGACAGGCCATCTATCATGGTCGGCATCCAACGTTTCCCCCTCATCCCCTTTTCCAGGTTGTGCCGATGCCCTTGACCGCTACCCGCTCGCACACCCGGCCCCGTCGCTATCTAGTCACCCTGCTTTGCGGCCTGGTGCCAATACTGTCAGGGCTGGCCATTTTGTACATGCAGGCCGAACGGACGCTGGCGCAACAAACCCGGCAGACTGCCGAGGAATCGGTCAGGCAGATCGAACTGATGCTCGACAATACCGCCTTGGCGGCTCGGGAACTATTGCCCCTGGCCGGCCAACCCTGCGAAGCGGTAAAGCTGGCATTACGCGAGCAAGTGACACGCCGGCCCTTTGTCCGCTCGACCAATCTTATCTGGGACAACAGCCTGTATTGCAGCTCGCTGTTCGGGGCCTTCGAGGAACGGGTCAACCCGGGCGACTACCATCAAGGCACGTTGTGGCTCATGGACGGCAACCCGGTCACGCCGGATACCGCGCTGCTGGTTTATCGGCTCAACGTGGGCCATCAAGGCGCCTTGGCCACGCTTGACGGGTATCACCTGGCCAACGTCTTGCGCTTGATCGGTCGCCAGACCCGCCTACGGTTGCAAGTCGGGCCGAACTGGCTGACGGCGGACGGCAAGGTCCGCCCAGCCCCGTTGCCCATGCTGCCGGTCACCCGGCATGAGCTGGGGTCATCGCGCTACGCCTTCAATGTGGAAGCCGGATTCGATAAGGGTGAAACCTGGCGCTACATGGCCCGGGAATATCCACCGCTGTTCAGCCTGCTGATCTTTTTTGGCGTCGTTGCCGGGACGCTCGGGCACTGGCTGCAAAAACGCGCCTCGTCACCCAGCCGTGAACTGCAACGGGCACTGGAAGCCGGCGAGTTCGTTCCGTATCTGCAACCGGTCGTGCACAGCGATAGCAAACGCTGGGCCGGCGTCGAAGTACTGATGCGCTGGAACCACCCCAAGGAAGGCCTGGTTCGCCCGGACCTGTTCATTCCCTTCGCCGAACACAGCGGCCTGATCGTAGCGATGACCCGGGCGCTGATGCAGCAGACCATGCACCTGCTGGTGCCGCTGGCGCCTCGACTCGAAGCGCCGTTTCATGTCGGCATCAACATCACCGCCCGTCACTGCCAGGACTTGGCACTGGTGGACGATTGTCGCGAATTTCTCGGTGCCTTCGCGCCAGGTACGATTACCCTGGTACTGGAGTTGACCGAGCGCGAACTGATCGAACCTACGCCCGTTACCCAGCAACTGTTTGGCCAACTGCAGGAACTGGGCGTCAAGATCGCCCTCGACGATTTCGGCACGGGTCATTCCAGCCTGGCGTACTTGCGTCAGTTCAATGTGGACTTCTTGAAGATCGACCAGAGTTTTGTCGCGATGATCGGTGCCGATACCCTGTCGCGGCACCTACTGGACAGCATTATCGAACTGTCGGGCAAGCTGGGCCTGGACATGGTTGCCGAGGGTGTCGAAACCGTCGAACAAAGCGACTACCTGAGCGCCCATGGGGTGAACTTTCTACAGGGTTACCTATTTGGTCGACCGATTAGCGGGCAGGCGTTCATTGAGACGTTGGCCGGCATTAATGGCAGTTAACCGCCGCCGATCTATTGACGACGATGCGCCAACTGGTAAAAACGTTTGCTGTTGTTACATAACGAAAAAGTTACGATTTACACTTTCCGGATTAACTACTACAATTTTTTCTACCTGTGCCAGATAGCAGGAGAGTCATTAACACTGAGTCGCTTCAAGGCGCTTAGCTTATAGCTTTGTTTGCGGTTGATATCAGCCAAATATTTTGATTGGAGTAACGATTTTGTCCAGACTCGCTGAATTTCGTGCAGCCGAAAAGGCCCTTCAAGAACAGCTCAAGCAGCTGGAGTCGCTGAAGAACGATGCCGGGCTCAAGAAGGAAATCGAATTCGAGGAAAAGCTCCAGGGACTGATGAAAACCTACGGCAAGAGCCTGCGCGACATCGTCGCGATCCTCGACCCGAACCCGTCCAAGGCAAGCCTGCAATCGACCAAACCCACCAAGACCCGCCGTGCGCGAGTGGTAAAGGTTTACCAGAACCCGCACACCGGCGAGTTGATCGAGACCAAAGGCGGCAATCACCGCGGCCTGAAAGCCTGGAAAGAACAATACGGTGCAGCGACCGTCGATTCCTGGTTGCGTGGTTGATAATGCGTGGCTGACAGCCTCCCTGCAAAAAGCCCTGAATACACTCAGGGCTTTTTTATGGGCTAAACTTCTGGATTAAATCCCGGGTGTATTACGCTGACGGCGTTATAGTTTCAAACTGTTTCGCACCGACTGTATTTCATCCTGGCTTTCAACAAACACCTGCGCCTGCCCTGCATAGGACAGCACATAAGCCTTGCCCTCATTTAGTGCCGCGACGAGGGCCTGAGACAATACATGTCGCCCGTTTTGCGTGATCGTACAAGTGGTTTCCAATGCAGTTACGCCGCCCAACATGGAGGCATGGATCTTAGTGCACACACTCTGGTAACCGCCCTGGAAAAAATCCTTCTGGATTGATTTGCGCATTTCCAACAATACGCCCTGTAAGTTGACCTGATGATCGGGCTCGACGGTGGTCGTGGTCAGTTCCATGACCATCACGGCATTGCCTGCCGAATCACTCTTGGTTGCACGTTGTCGCTGGGGGGCCGGCGCCGCAGAGGCCGATACATCGGCGGGCAGCGGCTCGACAACCCAACCCTGGGGCCAAGCGACCTGTGGTTCGGCCGCCTGGACACCACAAACACAGGCAAATAGCAGGACAAACAGCGAAAGGAACGGTCGAATCATTGCGTTGGCACCCAGGGACGAATCGTCAAGTCTGAAGCTCGAGGCAGGACCAGGCAAGAGCCACACGCGGTTTGGCGATGCCGCGCCCCTTGCGTATCATGGGCGCACCTGCAAGGACGCCGTTTGACGCAAGCCCAGGAACCGCCGCAGCAAGGTTGCGGCGTCGTTTGCCCCACTTATTTTCCGGAGGGCCCATGAGCCTGCACGAACTCAATACTTTCCCGGGCGTCACCGCCCAACCTGACGCCGCCACAGCCAAGTTCGTCTTCAACCACACCATGCTGCGGGTCAAGGACATCACCCAGTCGCTGGATTTCTACACCCGCGTGCTGGGTTTCTCGCTGGTGGAGAAACGCGACTTCCCGGAAGCCGAATTCAGCTTGTATTTCCTGGCTTTGGTGGATAAAAGCCAGATCCCAGCGGATGCCGCAGCACGTACCGAATGGATGAAGTCGATCCCTGGCATCCTCGAACTGACCCACAACCATGGCACCGAAAGCGACCCGGCGTTCGCCTACCATAATGGCAACAGCGACCCACGCGGCTTCGGCCACATCTGCATCTCTGTACCGGACATCGTCGCCGCCTGCGAGCGCTTCGAAGCACTGGGCTGCGATTTCCAGAAGCGCCTGAACGATGGCCGTATGAAAAGCCTGGCCTTCATCAAGGACCCGGATGGCTACTGGGTCGAAATCATCCAGCCTGCGCCGCTTTAACACTCACCAGCGCTCCCACATTTGATTGTCAGTGACGTGGATTTTTCGCCCCGCACAAATCCCCTGTGGGAGCGAGCCTGCTCGCGATGACGGCGGCACATTCAGCATTGATGCAGGCTGACCCACTGCTATCGCGAGCAGGCTCGCTCCCACATCGGTTAGTGGTGAGTGCGTGAAATAGCCAATAAAAAACCCCATGAGCCAGGCTCATGGGGTTTTGTTTTTGCTGCTATCGGTTGTTCAAGCCGGCGCAGAGGTACGGATCAGGTGATCGAAGGCGCTCAACGAGGCCTTGGCGCCCTCGCCCACGGCAATCACGATCTGCTTGTACGGCACGGTGGTCACGTCACCTGCGGCGAACACACCAGGGATCGAGGTTTCACCACGGGCATCGACAATGATCTCGCCCCGCGGCGACAGCTCGACGGTGCCTTTGAGCCAATCGGTGTTGGGCAACAGGCCGATCTGCACGAAGATCCCTTCCAGCGCCACATCCCGTACTTCACCGCTCGGGCGGTCCTTGTAGCGCAAGCCATTGACCTTCTGGCCATCCCCCGTCACTTCAGTGGTCTGGGCGTTGGTAATCACGGTGACGTTCGACAGGCTGTGCAGTTTGCGCTGCAACACCGCGTCGGCACGCAATTGCACATCGAACTCCAGCAAGGTGACATGGGCGACGATACCGGCCAGGTCGATAGCCGCTTCGACGCCGGAGTTACCGCCACCAATCACCGCCACGCGCTTGCCTTTGAACAGCGGACCGTCGCAGTGCGGGCAGTACGCCACACCCTTGTTACGATACTGCTGCTCGCCCGGCACGTTCATTTCGCGCCAGCGGGCACCGGTCGCCAGGATCACGGTCTTGGCCTTGAGGTTCGCACCGCTGGCGAACTTGATTTCATGCAGCCCGCCGTCCTTGCCCGGCACCAGGGCGTCGGCGCGCTGCAGGTTCATGATGTCCACGTCGTACTGCTTGACGTGTTCTTCCAGGGCGACGGCCAGTTTCGGCCCTTCGGTCTCCTGGACCGAGATGAAGTTCTCGATGGCCATGGTGTCGAGCACCTGGCCGCCGAAACGTTCGGCCGCCACGCCAGTGCGGATGCCTTTACGGGCCGCGTAGATCGCCGCCGAAGCGCCAGCCGGGCCACCGCCGACCACCAGTACATCAAAGGCGTCCTTGGCACTGATTTTCTCGGCCTGGCGTTCGATACCGCTGGTGTCGATCTTGGCGAGAATTTCTTCCAGGCCCATGCGGCCCTGGCCGAAGTTCACGCCATTGAGGTAAATGCTTGGCACGGCCATGATCTGACGTTCATCGACTTCGGCCTGGAACAGCGCGCCGTCGATGGCGACGTGGTGAATGTTCGGGTTCAGCACCGCCATCAGGTTCAGCGCCTGGACCACGTCCGGGCAGTTCTGGCACGACAGCGAGAAATAGGTCTCGAAGTTGAACTCGCCCTTGAGGGAGCGGATCTGTTCGATGACTTCGACACTGGCCTTCGAAGGGTGGCCGCCGACTTGCAACAAGGCCAACACCAGCGAAGTGAATTCGTGGCCCATGGGAATGCCGGCAAAACGCAGGCTGATATCGGCTCCCGGGCGATTCAACGAGAACGAAGGCTTACGCGCATCGCTGCCGTTGTCGAGCAAAGTAATCTGGTGGGAAAGACTGGCGACGTCTTGGAGTAACGCGAGCATTTCCTGGGATTTCGCACCGTCGTCGAGGGAGGCGACGATCTCGATCGGCTGGGTGACCCGTTCCAGGTATGACTTCAACTGAGCTTTAAGATTGGCGTCCAACATACGGGCGATTTCCATTTTTTGAATTTCAGAAAAAACAACGCCCGAGCGAATCTCGCCCGGGCGTTTTTTGGGGCGAAGCGGCTTACTTGATTAAGAGCGAATCGCCCTCGGATGACTCACAGACTCAGATCTTGCCGACCAGGTCCAGGGACGGAGCCAGGGTGGCCTCGCCTTCTTTCCACTTGGCTGGGCAGACTTCGCCAGGGTGAGCGGCAACGTATTGAGCGGCCTTGATCTTGCGCAGCAGCTCGGAAGCGTCACGACCTACACCGCCGTCGTTGAGTTCAACGATCTTGATCTGGCCTTCTGGGTTGATCACGAAAGTGCCGCGGTCAGCCAGGCCAACTTCTTCGATCAGCACGTCGAAGTTGCGGGAGATAACGTGGGTTGGGTCGCCGATCATGGTGTACTGGATCTTGCCGATGGCTGGCGAAGTGTTGTGCCAGGCCGCATGGGCAAAGTGGGTGTCGGTCGACACGCTGTAGATCTCGACGCCCAGTTTCTTGAACTCGGCGTAATTGTCGGCCAGGTCTTCCAGCTCGGTTGGGCAAACGAAGGTGAAGTCGGCTGGGTAGAAGAACACTACAGACCACTTGCCTTTCAGGTCGGCGTCCGATACCGGAACGAATTCGCCGTTTTTGAAAGCGGTAGCGTTGAACGGTTTAACTTGGCTGTTGATGATAGGCATCGATGTTTCTCCGTCAGGGTTGAAAGTTGATGGAGAGGATCTTAACCACTCATCCCCGGGCTGGCTCATTGGCAAACCTCATGTGAATGATTGGTTTTGGCTATCAGCAGCTAAATAGATAGAAGAAAACTTAATATGGCGAGCAGACTCGCTCGCCATCGGTTCGGCAGGGATCAGGAGGCCACGGGGGTACGCATCGTCACGAACTCTTCGGCGGCGGTCGGGTGCACGCCGATGGTTTCGTCGAAGTCGCGCTTGGTGGCGCCGGCCTTGAGGGCAATGGCCAGCCCCTGGACGATTTCCCCGGCATCCGGCCCGACCATGTGGCAACCCAGCACCTTGTCGGTCTTGGCATCCACCACCAGTTTCATCAGGGTGCGCTCCTGGCAGTCGGTCAAGCTCAGCTTCATCGGCCGGAAGCGGCTTTCGAAAATCTCTACCGTATAGCCCTCCTCCTCGGCCTGCTCCTGGGTCAGACCCACCGTACCAATGTTCGGCAGGCTGAACACGGCGGTGGGAATCATCCGGTAATCCACCAGGCGATACTGCTCGGGCTTGAACAGACGTCGCGCCACCGCCATGCCTTCGGCCAGGGCGACGGGGGTGAGCTGGACACGACCGGTCACGTCGCCAATGGCCAGGATCGACGGTTCAGTGGTCTCGTATTTTTCGTTGACCTGGACAAAGCCCTTCTCATCCAGCGTGACGCCAGTGTTTTCCAGCCCCAGATTGTCGAGCATCGGCCGCCGGCCGGTGGCGTAGAACACGCAATCGGTGATCAACGTCTTGCCATCCTTGAGCTCGACACTGAGGCTGCCATCGTCGAGTTTTTCGATGGATTTGATGTCGGCGTTGAACTGCAGGTCCAGGCCACGGCGGGTCAGCTCTTGCGCCAGGTGCATGCGCACCGCACCGTCAAAGCCGCGCAGGAACAGCTCACCGCGGTAGAGCAACGACGTCTGCGCGCCCATGCCGTGGAAAATCCCGGCGAACTCCACCGCAATGTAGCCACCGCCCACCACGATGACGCGCTTGGGCAGTTCCTTGAGGAAAAATGCCTCGTTGGAGCTGATGGCATGCTCGCGCCCCGGAATGTCCGGGATCACCGGCCAGCCGCCGGTGGCGATCATGATGTGCTTGGCGCTGTAACGCTGGCCGTTGATCTCGACCTCATGGGGCCCGGTGATCCTGGCGTGACCTTCGTGCAGCACCACGCCGCTGTTGACCAGCAGGTTGCGGTAGATGTCGTTGAGGCGATTGATCTCCCGGTTCTTGTTGGCGATCAGCGTGGCCCAGTCGAAACTCGGCTCCCCCGCCGTCCAGCCATAGGCCGACGCTTGTTCGAAGTCTTCGGCGTAATGCGCGCCATAGACCAGCAGCTTCTTGGGCACGCAGCCCACGTTCACGCAGGTGCCGCCCAGGTAGCGGCTTTCCGCCACGGCAACCTTGGCCCCGAAACCAGCGGCAAACCGCGCCGCCCGTACACCACCGGAACCGGCGCCAATCACATACAAGTCAAAATCGTAGGCCATCTTCTATCTCCTTCGGCAGGTCATCAGCATACCTGCTGTTTTCACCTGAGGCAGCGTTGCGATGGTTATGGGGGCGGAACCTGAAAAGCCAAACGGCATCTTTCGCAGCTTGCCTTAGTGGCGAGGGAGCTTGCTCCCGCTCGGCTGCGAAGCAGTCGTAAAACCTGCTGGCGCGGTCTACCCGAAAGAACGCGTCAGTGAGTTTGGGTCGGCTTCGCCGCCCAGCGGGAGCAAGCTCCCTCGCCACGGGATCTTCAGTGCCTGCGATTTGTAGAAAAAAAACGCCCCGAACCAGTCGGGGCGTTTTTCAAGGCGCGGCGCAGGCTATCAGTAAGCCTTGCCGGTCTTGTAGAAGTTCTCGAAGCAGAAGTTGGTCGCGTCGATGTAGCCTTCGGCGCCACCGCAGTCGAAACGCTTGCCCTTGAACTTGTAGGCCATGACGCAGCCGTTCTGGGCCTGCTTCATCAGGGCGTCGGTGATCTGGATTTCACCGCCCTTGCCTGGCTCGGTCTGTTCGATCAGGTCGAAGATGTCCGGGGTCAGGATGTAGCGACCGATGATCGCCAGGTTCGACGGTGCGTCTTCAGGTTTTGGTTTTTCAACCATGCTGTGGACGCGGTAGATGTCGTCGCGGATCATTTCGCCGGCAATCACGCCGTACTTGTTGGTTTCCTGCGGATCGACTTCCTGGATCGCCACGATGGAGCAGCGGAACTGCTTGTACAGCTTGACCATCTGGGTCAGTACGCCGTCGCCTTCGAGGTTGACGCACAGGTCGTCCGCCAGGACCACGGCGAACGGTTCGTCACCGATCAGTGGGCGACCGGTCAGGATCGCGTGGCCCAGGCCTTTCATTTCGGTCTGGCGGGTGTAGGAGAACGAGCACTCATCCAGCAGTTTGCGGATGCCGACCAGGTATTTTTCCTTGTCGGTGCCCTTGATCTGGTTTTCCAGCTCGTAGCTGATGTCGAAATGGTCTTCCAGCGCGCGCTTGCCGCGGCCAGTCACGATGGAGATTTCAGTCAGGCCCGCATCGAGGGCTTCTTCGACGCCGTACTGGATCAGTGGCTTGTTCACCACCGGCAGCATTTCTTTGGGCATGGCTTTAGTCGCTGGCAGGAAGCGAGTACCGTAACCGGCTGCTGGGAACAAGCATTTCTTGATCATATAAGTCCTTGAAAAGGCGGTGTGTACGAGTTTCGGCGCAGTCTAATCAGGCGACGGGCACCTTACAATGCCCGCACTGGCCAACCGATGCCATCATAGAGAAATAAAAAACGACGGATAGTTCAATCGCCTTTCGTTTCGATGGCTGCAGCGGCCCCACTCTACGCCAGTAAGCGCTGTTTGCGAGCATTTGACGTATCATGGCGGCCTTGATCACGCCAATGAGGCAACTAGATGTCGGCAACAAGAAACGCAAACGGTTATTCGGTCAGCCAGGACAAGGACGGCCAATGGTGGATTATCAACTACCACGGTGAGCAGGTCGCCGGCCCCTTGCCCAGCAAGGCCATGGCCGTGGAAGTGGCCGCGGTTTTCCAGGACGAACGCGCCGCGCCTGCGGCGAAAGAACGCGACACCGCCCCCGCACGCAGCCCCCGCCGCAAGAAGTAAACAGACAAGCCTCAAGTAAATGACGCACGGCATTGAACGGGGCTTTGTTTATCTGTACCGGAATGGCCATTCGCTATATTCTCGCGCCTGCCCTCCCTTCCTGATGACGATTCCATGAAAACACTTTTGGCGCTGTTTGCCGTCCTGGCCTTGGCGGGCTGTGCCTCTGCCGAAAAAACCTACCTGGCAAATGGCGAGCAGGGACTGGCCATCGATTGCTCCGGCGAAGCCAATGACTGGGCCACCTGTTATGAAAAAGCCGATGCGTCCTGTGCCGGCACCGGCTACCGCATCGTCGGCACCGATGGCACACCGCAGGCCAAGGAAAGCGAAAAGACCCTGGGTGTCGACGTCGGCAACTACACCAGCCGCAGTGTCGTGGTGGTGTGCAAGTAAGAACTACATGTGGATCTCGGCGAACTTGATACCCAGGCCGCGTATGGTCTCGATCAGTTCGTCGAGGCTGCTGAAGGATTCGACTTCGTCCTGCTCATCCACCAGGAAAAAGCTGCGCCCGGCGCTTTTCTTGAAGAACACGATCCATTCGCCCGGGCTCGCCGGATTCTGGATCACATGAGTGGCAGATATAAGACCTTCTGCATGGCGCTCACGCACCTGCTCGCGCTTCATCGACTGACTCCATAAATGACAATGCCGCCAACGTTGACCGTGGCGGCATTTTTTGTCGAGGGCAACAGTTTATCCGATGCCCGGCCCGCTCGTCAGGCGCAGCCTGCGATCAGCCGGAAATGCAGGCGTTGGCCGCATCCTGCACGTCGCCCGGACGTACCGGTACGTTGGACATGCTTTCGTGCAGCTTGATGCTGCTGCCACTGGAGCGCTCGTCAATGTCGAACACCGCAGCCGGCAGGGTCGACAGTTTGCCCGGGACGATCAGCCGCACACCACCATTCTTGTGCGGCTCCACTTGCAATGGACCACGGCTGCTGGCCAGTTTGTCAGAAACACACTTGGCATATTCGTGGGGTTTCTTTCCGGAAATGACGCTCATGGTGGGCGGCGTCTGGTTGATGTCCGATACCGATGCACATCCACTCATGGCCAATGCCAACACCCACACGCTGCGCTTCATATGATTCCTCCAATAAAGACCCTCCGACAGTGCAGATGCCGTTTTTCTCCGGTACCGCACCGCTTTTTTTATCCCGCTTCCTGCGATAAATGAACAAAGCCTGGAGCGCGGGCCGGATATTAACACTCGGGGCTGATAAACTGCGCATCATTGCCCTTGCTATCGTTTTGATTTGGTAGAAAAAGCCCTCTGGAGGCGCCCCATGAAATTCATTCACCAGCGCGAGCACCTGAACGAAGACGACATCGTCGTCATCGAATGCTCCCAAATGTGCAACATCCGTTTGATGAACGACGCCAACTTCCGCAGCTTCAAGAACGGCGGCCGGCACACTTATCACGGCGGCGCGTTCGACACCTTCCCGGCCAGGATCACCGCCCCTAGCACCGGTTTCTGGAACATCACCATCGACACCGTCAACCGCCGTGCAATCAGCGTCACGCGCAAGCCGAACCTGACTCACAAGATCAAAATCATCCGGCGTTCCAGCTCGAAACTGAGCTGAGCATCGCCCCTTCAAGAAAGGTAAAACCGTGGCCCAGACGACCAAATACGTCATCAAGTACAAGCTCAACGGCGAACGCCGCTTCGAATTCGCGCAACTGGAAAACGGCACCGAGGAAGAAGCCAGGGCCGCGTTGCAGAAACTGCATGGCGAAACCGACGATGTGATCAGCGAAATCGGTGTCAGCAAAGCGCTGTAACGGCTCATCCCGATTGATTTCAGCTGATGGCCCCATGGCCAGTGAACGCCATGCTCTTGTGGCGAGGGAGCTTGCTCCCGCTCGGCTGCGCAGCAGTCGTAAAACCTGCTGGCGCGGTCTACCTGAAAGAATGCGTCAGTGAGTTTGGGTCGGCTTCGCCGCCCAGCGGGAGCAAGCTCCCTCGCCACAGGGAATGGCTGCGCACCGCAAGAATCGGAGTGCCCGGCAACGCAGCACTACGCAGACTGAACAGTCCTTCCCAACAGGATTGCTATCGTGCCCCCTACGCCTTCCCTGCCCCAACACCTCGCCGACCTTGACTGGCCCGCCCTGGAACAGAGCCTCGACCAGGACGGCTGTGCAATCATTCGCAACCTGCTGCCGCCAGCGCAATGCCGGCTGCTCAGTGATTTGTACGCCGAACCCGGGCTTTTTCGTTCCCGGGTGATCATGGCCCGCCATGGATTCGGGCGCGGCGAGTATCAGTATTTTCGCTATCCGTTGCCCGACCTCGTCCAGCAATTGCGTCAATCCTTGTATCCGCAGCTGGTACCGCTGGCGAACCGCTGGAACGAATGCATGGGCCTTGAGGTGCGATACCCCGACGAGCACGCAGACTTTATTCAACGCTGCCATGTCGCCGGGCAGCAACGTCCTACGCCGTTGTTGCTGCAATACGGCCCCCAGGACTACAACTGCCTGCACCAGGATCTGTACGGCGAGCAGGTGTTCCCACTGCAAGTCGCGATCCTGTTGTCGGAACCGGGCCGGGACTTCAGCGGCGGTGAGTTCGTGCTGACCGAGCAACGCCCGCGCATGCAATCGCGGCCGCAGGTCATCGATCTGAAACAGGGCGATGCAGTGGTATTTGCCGTGCATCAACGGCCGGTCAAAGGCGTTCGCGGTTATTATCGGGTGAACATGCGTCATGGCGTCAGCTGCGTGCACAGCGGCAGGCGGCACACCTTGGGAATCATTTTTCATGATGCGCAGTAGTGACACACCGCTCACATTGGACCTGTTCGCCGACCAGGCGCCCACCACGCCCGGCCAGGTCGAACAGATCGGCCAACAATCCTTCGTGCTACGCGGGTTCGCCCTGCCCTGGCTGGAGCATTTGCTGCCGGCCCTGGAAAGCGTCTTGCAGGCCGCGCCGTTCCGGCAGATGGTCACGCCCGGCGGCTTTACCATGTCGGTGGCCCTGAGCAGTTGCGGCGCGCTGGGCTGGACCACCGACCGCAGCGGCTATCGCTACACCGCCCATGACCCGCAGACCGGCCAGCCCTGGCCCGAGATGCCGGCGGTGTTTCGCGAGCTGGCCCAGGCCGCCGCCCGGCAGGCACAGTTCGAGCATTTCGAGCCCGACAGCTGCCTGATCAACCGCTACGTGCCCGGCGCGCGGATGTCGCTGCATCAGGACAAGAACGAACGTTCCCTCGCCGCCCCCATCGTCTCGGTGTCCCTGGGCTTGCCAGCGGTGTTCCAGTTCGGCGGCTTCGAGCGCAGCGACAAGAGCCTGCGCATCCCGTTGCTGCACGGCGACATCGTGGTCTGGGGCGGCGTGGACCGCTTGCGTTACCACGGCGTGCTGCCCCTTAAGGAAGGACAGCATCCGCGCCTGGGCAGCCAGCGGATCAACCTGACGTTTCGCACCGCCGGATGACGGTGCAGAATTCAACCGCAAGACCCGGAGTGTTGCCACCCCACAGGCTCGCTACTGTAGACAAAACGGGCCAATGGACATAACGACCATGAACAGCACTTCGAACAATCTCGCCCCTGAACTGGATCCGCGCTGGGCCGCCGTGCTCGCCCGGGATCCGCGCGCCGATGGGCAATTCGTCTATGGCGTGAAAACCACCGGCATCTACTGCCACCCCAGCAGCCTGTCTCGGCTGCCCAACCCGCGTAACGTCGAGTTCTTCGACACCCCGGAACAAGCCCAGGCAGCCGGTTATCGCCCCAGCAAGCGCGCGGCCAGGGACCAGACCCAGGTCGCCGCCCAACAAGCGGCCCGGGTCGCGGCGGCCTGCCGGCAGATCGAGGCGGCCGAGGAGCTGCCGGGGCTGAATGAACTGGCAGCCAGCGCCGGCTTGAGCCCCTTCCATTTTCATCGGATCTTCAAGGCCATCACCGGCCTGACCCCCAAGGGTTACGCCGCCGCCCATCGCTCACGCAGGGTGCGCGAGCGCCTGGCCGATGGTGGGACGATCACTGATGCGCTGTACGACGCCGGTTTCAATTCCAACAGCCGCTTCTATGAAGCCGCCGACAAAGTCCTCGGCATGAAACCCACCGCCTACCGCGCCAAAGGCCAGAACACCGACATCCGTTTCGCCGTCGGCCAATGCTCCCTCGGGGCGATCCTGGTGGCGCAAAGCGAACGTGGCGTGTGCGCGATCCTGCTGGGAGACGACCCGGACACGCTGGTGCGGGACCTGCAAGACAAATTCCGTCGGGCCAATCTCATCGGTGCCGACCGCGAATTCGAGCAGTTGATCGCCCAAGTAGTGGGCTTTATCGAAGCCCCGGCGCTGGGCCTGGACCTGCCCCTGGACCTGCGCGGCACCGCGTTCCAGGAGCGGGTCTGGCAAGCCCTGCGGGACATTCCACCGGGCAGCACCGCCAGCTACGCCGAGATCGCCCAGCGCATCGGCATGCCCAAGGCCGTGCGCGCCGTGGCCCAGGCCTGCGGTGCCAACAGCCTGGCGGTGGCGATCCCTTGTCACCGGGTGGTGCGCAGCGACGGCAACCTGTCGGGCTATCGCTGGGGCGTGGAACGCAAGCGTCAGTTGCTGGCGCTGGAACGCTCGTCCGCGGACTGAACGCCAATGTAGATCGCCACGGATTCGTCGCCGCTGTAGACCTCGAAATCGGTGGTGAAGCGACGCAGTGTCTGCGGGTTATCGGCGAAGTACGCCCAGATCAGGCCCCAGGTCTGGATTACGCAATCGGGCATCGGCCCTTTGGCCGCAAACATCAGGTAGTCCCCGCCTTCGATGTCCACGGCGGGGTAGCCTGCGCTGGTCGCATCCACCTGCACCCCGGCCGTCACGTCGAAATAGCCGGTGGCGTCGGACTCGTAATTGGAATACACCCCGTAGACGAACGACTCCGACTGCCTGGCCGGAATCGTGTCGAACAGCTCTTCGGTGAAGAACTGCTGCCACATCGGACCGATCCTGGCCGTGTCGGGTTGCTGCTCGTCGGTGTTGCGGGTACGCACCTGCAGGCCGGCCACGGTGAAAGGTTCGACGGTCTTGAGTTTCACTTCCATGAGTCAGGCTCCTTGATGAATGAAGCCGCATGGTAACCCTCCCGTTGTGGGGATCAAGTTACGGTGCGCCATTGAAAACTCGACTGGCCTTGGCCGGGGTACACCTGCTAAAAACGCTGTTTCCTTTCTGCCGTCGGAGACCCGCACATGAGCCAGTGGCCAGATACGCGCATTCTTGACCTGCTCGGAATCGAGCTGCCGATTATCCAGGGGCCGCTGGCCGGGGTGACCGGGCCGGCCATGGTGGTGGCGACCTGCAATGCCGGCGGGCTGGGTTCGATGCCGGCGGCGATGCTGGATGTCGAGCAACTGCGCCAGGCACTGACGACCATCGGTGAACAGACCGACAAGCCATTCAATGTGAATTTTTTCTGTCACCAGCCGCCGGCGTTCGATGAACAGCGGGCCGAGGCCTGGAAGCAGCGGCTCAAGCCGTACTACCAGGAACTGGGCGCGGACTTCGACGCGCCGACGCCGGTGTCCAACCGCACGCCGTTCGATGATGCGGCCTGCCGTGTGCTGGAGGAGATGCGTCCGAAAGTGGTCAGTTTCCACTTCGGCCTGCCGGAAAAATCCTTGCTGGATCGAGTGAAGGCCACTGGCGCGAAAATCCTTTCGTCGGCCACCACCGTCGAGGAAGCCATCTGGCTGGAACAGCACGGTTGCGACGCGATCATCGCCATGGGCTATGAAGCAGGCGGGCATCGCGGGATGTTTCTCAGTGACGACCTCAATACCCAGGTCGGGCTGTTCGCCTTGTTGCCCCAGGTGGTGGACGCGGTGAAGGTGCCGGTGATCGCTGCTGGCGGAATCGGGGATGCGCGGGGAGTCGTCGCCGCGTTCGCCCTTGGCGCCTCGGCGGTGCAACTGGGCAGCGCCTATCTGTTCACGCCCGAGGCCAAGATCAGCGCGTCCCATCACCGGGCGCTGCGCACAGCCAAGGAAAGCCAGACCGCCGTCACCAACCTGTTCACCGGCCGCCCGGCCCGGGGCATCGTCAACCGGGTGATGCGCGAAGTGGGCCCGATGAGCCCGCTGGCCCCGGCCTTTCCCCTGGCCGGCGGGGCCTTGATGCCGTTGCGCGCCAAGGATGAAGCGGACTTCAGCAACCTCTGGGCCGGCCAGGCGTTTCCCCTGGGTCGCGAGTTGTCGAGCGCCGAGCTGACCCGGCGGCTGGCCGAGGAGACATTGGCCCGATTGAACAGCCGTGGCAGTTCCTGACTCATCATCGCCTGTCAGGCCGCCATCGCGAGCAGGCTCGCTCCCACAGAGGATCTGTGGCGAACACAGCACTTGGTAGACCTGTGGGAGCGAGCTTGCTCGCGATGGCGGTGGATCAGCTTGCATCAGTGCTGAATGTGCTGCCGCTATCGCGAGCAAGCTCGGCTCCCACAGGGTTGGTGTTGGGCACAGACCTTGCGAACACTCGAAATCCAATGTGGGAGCGAGCCTGCTCGCGATGGCGGCAGTCCTCTCACACCAATGTCCCCGACAAATTGCCGCGTTCCGTTTGCCAGTCATTCGCTATATATTCTGGTATATAGCGAATATGACCCTACGGAGCCGTCCCCATGCCCTTTCCCCGCTTCGCGCCGTTGCTGCTGACCACACTGTTTACCGTTGGCACCGTCCAGGCCGATGAGGTGCAAGTGGCGGTTGCCGCCAATTTCACCGCCCCGCTCCAGGCCATCGCCGCCGATTTCGAAAAAGACACCGGGCACAAAGTGGTGGCCGCCTACGGTGCGACCGGACAGTTCTACACGCAGATCAAGAACGGCGCGCCGTTCGAGGTCTTCCTCGCTGCCGACGACAGCACCCCGGCCAGACTCGAAAGCGAAGGCGACACCGTCAAGGGCTCGCGCTTCACCTATGCCGTCGGCACGCTGGCGCTGTGGTCGGCCAAGGACGGTTATGTCGACGGCCAGGGCCAGGTCCTCAAGGGCAACGCTTTCCAGCACCTGTCCATCGCCAACCCGAAGGCCGCGCCCTATGGCTTGGCCGCGACCCAGGTACTGGACAAGCTGGGGTTGGCCGCGCAGGTCAAGAGCAAGATTGTCGAAGGCCAGAACATCACCCAGGCCTATCAATTCGTTTCCACCGGCAACGCCGAGCTAGGCTTCGTTGCACTGTCCCAGGTGTACAAGGACGGCAAGGTAACGGGGGGGTCGGCCTGGATCGTCCCGGCCGAACTGCATGACCCGATCAAACAGGACGCGGTGATCCTTGGCAAAGGCCGTAACAATCCGGCCGCCGTGGCGCTGGTGGATTACCTCAAGGGACCGAAAGCCGCCGCCATCATCCAAGCCTACGGTTATCAACGCTAAATGCCACTGACCAGTGCCGACTTCGCAGCGATCTGGCTGACCCTGAAACTGGCGTCGTTGACCACGGTGATCCTGCTGCTCATCGGCACGCCCATCGCCTTATGGCTGTCGCGCACCCGCTCCTGGCTGCGCGGGCCGGTGGGTGCGGTGGTGGCGTTGCCGTTGGTATTGCCGCCCACGGTGATCGGCTTTTACCTGTTGCTGGCGTTAGGGCCTAACGGCTGGATCGGCCAGCTCACCCAGACCCTCGGGTTGGGCACCCTCACCTTCAGCTTCACCGGGTTGGTGATCGGCTCGGTGATCTATTCCATGCCGTTTGTGGTGCAGCCATTGCAGAACGCCTTTTCCGCCATCGGTAACCGCCCCCTGGAAGTCGCCGCCACCCTGCGGGCCAGTCCCTGGGATACTTTCTTCAGCGTCGTCCTGCCCCTGGCCCGCCCCGGTTTTATCACTGCGGCGATTCTCGGCTTTGCCCACACCGTCGGCGAATTCGGCGTGGTACTGATGATCGGCGGCAACATCCCGGAGAAAACCCGGGTGGTGTCAGTACAGATCTACGACCATGTCGAAGCCCTGGAATATGCCCAGGCCCACTGGCTGGCGGCGGCGATGCTGGTGTTTTCATTCGTTGTGCTGCTGGCGCTGTACTCCAGCCGCAGAACCCGTGCCGGTTGGAGCTGATCGATGATTCACGCGCGTTTGCAGCTCGACCATGGGGCTTTTTCAATGGACCTGGATGTGCAACTGCCAGGCCGTGGCGTGACCGCACTGTATGGGCCTTCCGGTTCCGGCAAAACCACCTGCCTGCGCTGCATCGCCGGGCTGGAGCGGCCGCCCCGTGGTTTTATCGAGGTCAATGGCGACGTGTGGCAGGACAGCGAACACGGTGTATTCGTGCCGCCCCATAAACGGCCAGTGGGGTATGTGTTCCAGGAGGCGAGCCTGTTCGCCCATTTGTCGGTGCGGGCCAACCTGGCGTTCGGCCTCAAGCGCATTGCGCCGGCTCAACGACGGGTGGATATGGACCAGGCGACCGACTTGCTGGGCATCGGCCCCTTGCTCGATCGGCCGCCGCACAACCTGTCCGGCGGCGAACGCCAGCGGGTGGGCATCGCCCGCGCCTTGCTCACCAGCCCGCGGCTGTTGTTGATGGATGAGCCGCTGGCGGCCCTCGATACCCGGCGCAAAAACGAAATCCTGCCGTATCTGCAACGGCTCCACGATGAGCTGGATATCCCGGTGCTGTACGTCAGCCATTCCCAGGACGAAGTGGCGCGCCTGGCCGACCACATCGTGCTGCTCGATGCTGGCCGCGCTCAGGCCAGCGGCCCCATCGGTGAGACCCTGGCCCGGCTCGACCTGCCATTGGCCCTGGGGGATGACGCTGGGGTGGTGATCGAGGGCAAGGTCAGCGGTTATGACCCGACTTATCAATTGCTGACCCTGAACCTGCCCGGCAGCCAACTGAACGTACGTGTGACCCACACGTCCCTGGCCCTCGGCCAGCCGCTGCGCTTCAAGGTCCAGGCCCGGGACGTCAGCCTGAGCCTGGCAAACGACGCCCAGACCAGCATCCTCAATCGCCTGCCAGTGACCGTGGTCAGCGAACAGGCCGCCGACAACGCCGCCCATGTGCTGATCCGTCTGGAAGCCGCCGGCACGCCACTGTTGGCGCGTATCACCCGGTATTCGCGCGACCAGTTGAAGCTGCATCCGGGGCAGGTGTTGTGGGCGCAGATCAAGGCGGTGGCGGTGTTGGCGTAGGACCCCGTAGCCAGATGATCTCACTGTGGGAGCGAGCCTGCTCGCGATAGCGGTGGTTCAGTCAACATTGATGTGGGCTGGTCTGACGCCATCGCGAGCAGGCTCGCTCCCACAGGGGTTCCTGTCCCCTTCAGAAACTTGGCACGTCCGCAACAGCCTGCGGTCAATGAATTCACAGGCCACCGGATTCGCTGCCAAGGACTTTTTTCATGCCCGACACCCTGCCCCCGGACGCACTGCCGGCCGACCTGCATTACGTCGACGACACCGCCCCGGGCATCACCCGGCGCAAATTGCGCGGCAAGTTCTGCTACTTCGACCCGCAGGGCCAGCGGATTACCGACGCCGCCGAAATCCAACGCATCAACGCCTTGGCCGTACCGCCTGCCTACACCGATGTGTGGATCTGCACCGACCCACGCGGCCATCTCCAGGCCACCGGTCGCGATGCCCGGGGCCGCAAGCAATACCGTTACCACGCGCGCTGGCGTGAAGTGCGCGATGCGGACAAATACTCGCGCATGCTCGAATTCGGCCGCACCCTGCCGCGCTTGCGCAAACGCCTGGAAGAGATCCTGGCCCAGCCCGGTTTCAGCCGCGACAAGGTCATGGCCACGGTCATCACCTTGCTGGACGTAACCCTGATCCGCGTCGGCAACACCCAGTACGCCCGAGACAATCGCTCCTACGGCCTGACGACCCTGCGCAGCAAACATGTCGAGGTCAACGGCAGCGCCATCGCCTTCCAGTTCCGCGGCAAGAGCGGCGTCGAACACCAGATCACCGTGAAAGACCGGCGCCTGGCACGGATCATCAAGCGCTGCCAGGAGATCCCCGGGCAGAACCTGTTCCAGTATCTGGACGAACACGGCGAGCGCCACGCCATCACTTCTTCGGACATCAACGCCTACCTCAAGACCCTCACCGGTGCGGACTTCACCGCCAAGGACTACCGCACCTGGGCCGGCAGTGCGGCGGCCCTGGCCGGGCTGCGGACGCTGCGTTGGGAAACCGAGACCGAGGCCAAGAAACACGTGGCCGAGATGGTCAGGCACGTCGCCCGGCAACTGGGCAACACGCCGACCGTCTGTCGCAAGTGCTACATTCATCCTGCAGTGGTCGAGGGTTTCCTGCTCGGCGCCCTGGGGGAACTGCCCAAACCCCGGGCACGCAAAGGGCTCAGTGAGGAAGAAGCCGGGTTGACGCTGTTCCTGCAGCGCATGACAGACGCCGCCCAGGCGTGCGAACAACAGCAACCGGCTTGATGCGTCCATGGGCTGCTAGCCCTGGATGAGGAACATCCGCAGACCGCTGGACTCCCAACTGTACAGCGCCACCGTTGCGCAGGCACGTCAACGGATGAAGTCGACAGGAGTTTCAGATGTCCGAACACATTGTCCATTTCCATTGCCAGATCGATCAGGGCACCACGGAACGCTTCCGGGACAATTGCCTGGAAGCCATCGAAAAAGGCGCCGATTCGCTGATGCTCAATCTCTCCACGGTCGGTGGCAGTACCAACTTCGGTTTCACCCTCTACACCTTCATCAAGTCCCTTCCGGTGCCAGTACGTGCGGTGAACGCCGGCAACATAGAGTCGATGGGCATCGTCATGTACCTGGCCGCCAGCGACCGCACCACCACCCCGCACTCGCGTTTTCTGATCCACCCGATGAACTGGTACTTCGGCCAGAAATCGGTGGACCATTCACGCTTGCGCGAATACCTGTCCAGCCTGGACAACGACGTGGCGCGCTATGTGGAAATCTACGTCAAGGAGACCGCCGGCGCCGCGACACAGCTGGATATCTTCAAATGCCTGTGCGCCGAGGAACGGGTCATTCCGGCGGAAAACTCCCTGGCATTCGGCATTGCCCATCGAGTCGAGCAAGTGGTTTTTCCGACAGATGCCAAGCATTGGAAAGTCAGCGGCGGCGAGGATTAGAACTACACATCCACGGGCTGACCATTCGTCGCCAGCCAGAGAGTTTTTTTAAACTTCCCCCGGCCATTTTCTTTCCCAAATAATGCGAGGCACGTTGCTCGCTCAACCAAAATGAGGATTCTCGAGATGGCCAGTAGCGGAAACAAAAACCCAGGCAACTTCGCAAACGATCGTGAAAAGGCATCTGAAGCCGGCAAGAAAGGCGGACAAGCGTCGGGCGGCAACGTTGCCAACGACCGGCAAAAAGGCACCGGCGCCGGTAACAAAGGCAGTGAACGCGGCCAAGGCGGCGGCAGAAAATCGTAACTCTCCCAACCGCTGGGGCGCAGGCATCCTGCGCCCTGGTGCTATCTGCTCATATCCTCATCACAAATACGAAATTCCATATATTCGATTGTCCGCATATACTCCGGCGCAGCCCTACCTTGCGCTTATCGGAGCCGATCGATGAAAGTCCTCTTCATGTGCACAGCCAACAGCTGTCGCAGCATTCTCAGCGAAGCGATGTTCAACCACCTGGCTCCCGTCGAGTTCGAAGCCGTCAGCGCCGGCAGCTTCCCCAAGGGCCAGGTGCTGCCGCGCAGCCTGAGTACCTTGCAGGAGGCCGGCATCAGCATCAAAGGCTTGCGCAGCAAGGGCAACGACGCCTTCGAAAGCAACCCGCCGGACATCGTCATCACGGTGTGCGACAACGCCGCCAATGAAGCTTGCCCGGTGTACTTTGGCCCGGCGATCAAGACCCATTGGGGCCTGGCGGATCCGTCGGAAGTCCAAGGCAGCGACGATCAGATCAGCCAGGCTTTCCACAGCACGCTGGACCGTATCGAAACCCGCTGCAGGGCCTTTTTCGCCCTGCCCTTCGACCAGCTCGACGCCCAGGCCTTGAAAGCCGAGCTCGACCGCATCGGCACCCTCTGAGCGATCAACCTGCGCGATAAGCCTGCTTCAGCGTCTCGATCCAGCTCGGGTCCAGGCGCGACTGTTCAGGATCCAGGCCCAGCGCCTGCATCTTCGCCAAGTGCGCGTCGGCCTCCCGGGCCAGCGAGCCCTGGGCGCTGGAGTTGGCATCCAACTGATGCATCTGGGCCAACCCCAGGTGGTAGAAACGCAGCAATTTCATGGCGGTGGGGTCTTGGGCCTGCACGCCGGCGGTCACCTGATGCATCACGTTGGTGATTTTCATCAGGCTGCGCTTGAGCTGCCAACCGTACACCGCCGCGGCCATCCACGGCTGCGACCAGAAATACAGGCGCATCAGCGCCGCCATCGCCAGCACCGCGACAATCACCCCGCCGAGATTGAAACGAAAGTTAGCGCCCCCCGGCGTACCGAACAGCATCACCGCCAGGCTGGACAGCAGCATCGCCAGGGCCAGGAACACCACCGCGATGATCAGGGTGCTGCGGCGGGTCTGCTTGCGGTAGGTGTCGCCATCCCACGGTTTGATCTCGAACATCGCGGTGCAATTTCCTTGTACGGCATCAAAAGAGTCACGCATTATCGCCTGCCCGGTCGATTTAGCTATGCTGGGGCTCATTTTGTAGCGCAACCGACTCGCCGGGTCCGGATCAAAGTCCATGGCGATAGCGCAAGGATCGTGCGATCTTTCTGCGTGGACGTTTTTTTCAAGATGCCGTCGTTGTGTGCATGGCATCGTTTTCAAGGAAAGCTGAATGACTCAAAGACATGTAATCAACGCCTCGGTAAGCCCCAAGGGCAGCCTGGAGACCTTGTCCCAGCGCGAAGTCCAGCAACTGAGCGAAGCCGGTTCCGGCAGTATCTATACCCTCTTCCGCCAGTGCGCCCTGGCCATCCTCAACACTGGCGCCCATGTTGATAACGCCAAGACCATCCTGGAAGCCTACAAGGACTTCGAGATCCGTATTCACCAGCAGGACCGCGGTGTGCGCCTGGAGCTGCTGAACGCGCCAGCCGATGCGTTCGTCGACGGCGAGATGATCGCCAGCACCCGCGAGATGCTCTTCAGCGCCCTGCGCGACATCGTCTACACCGAGAACGAACTGGACAGCCAGCGCATCGACCTGAGCTCGTCCCAGGGCATCAGCGACTACGTGTTCCACCTGTTGCGCAACGCCCGCACCTTGCGCCCTGGCGTGGAGCCGAAAATCGTCGTGTGCTGGGGCGGTCACTCGATCAACACCGAAGAATACAAATACACCAAGAAAGTCGGCCACGAACTGGGCTTGCGCAGCCTGGACATCTGCACCGGTTGCGGCCCCGGCGTGATGAAAGGCCCGATGAAAGGCGCCACCATCGCCCACGCCAAGCAACGCATCCATGGCGGTCGCTACCTGGGCCTGACGGAGCCGGGCATCATCGCGGCCGAAGCGCCGAACCCGATCGTCAATGAGTTGGTGATCCTGCCGGACATCGAGAAGCGCCTGGAAGCCTTCGTGCGCGTCGGCCACGGCATCATCATCTTTCCGGGCGGTGCCGGTACGGCGGAGGAATTCCTCTATCTGCTGGGCATCCTGATGCACCCGGCCAACCAGGACCTGCCCTTCCCGGTGGTCCTCACCGGGCCGAAAAGCGCCGCGCCGTACCTCGATCAGTTGCACGCGTTTGTCGGTGCGACCCTGGGCGAGGCGGCGCAGAAGCACTACCAGATCATCATCGACGACCCGGCCGAAGTGGCACGGCAGATGACCCAGGGGCTCAAGGAGGTCAAGCAGTTCCGCCGCGAGCGCAACGACGCCTTCCACTTCAACTGGCTGCTGAAGATCGACGAAGGTTTCCAGCGCCCGTTCGACCCGACCCACGCCAACATGGCCAGCCTGGGCCTGAGCCGCGACCTGCCCGCCCACGAACTGGCGGCCAACCTGCGCCGGGCGTTCTCGGGCATCGTGGCGGGTAACGTCAAGGACAAGGGCATCCGCCTGATCGAAGAGCACGGCCCGTACGAAATCCACGGCGACGCCGCCATCATGGAACCCCTCGACCGCCTGCTCCAGGCCTTCGTCGCCCAGCACCGCATGAAACTGCCGGGCGGCGCGGCGTATGTGCCGTGCTATCGCGTGGTGACCTGAGCCGCAAAGTCCTCGCTCCCCTGTGGGAGCGAGCCTGCTCGCGAAGGCGTCGGCACATCCAATATTGATGCAAGCTGACCCACCGCTATCGCGAGCAGGCTCGCTCCCACAGAGGACTTGTGCGGTTACTGAATCCGTATCAGGCCGGCTTCATTCATCTCAACAGCAAGCCCAAGGTAATCCTTGATCTGCGGATGGTGGGTGACCACCGGGTGCGTATGGGTCGCCGTCACCACCATCACGTCGGCCCCTGATGCCTCGCCAGCGCGGATGCCGGCATCTGCGTCTTCAAAGACCAGACATTCCTGCGGCGCCACTTGCAAGCGCTCTGCGGCCAGTCGATAGCAGGCCGGGTTGGGCTTGCCATCGTTGACATCTTCGGAAGTGACCATCACCAAGGGGCGTGGAATCCCGGCGGCGTCCATACGCCGCAAGGCCAGTGCCATCGGCGCCGAAGTGACAATCGCCCATTGGCTAGGCGGCAGGCCTTTCAGAAACGCAGCCGCACCGGCCACTTGCACCACGCCTTCGACATCCTCGATTTCCTCCCGGGTAATCTGCTCAGCCTCGGCCTGGGCATCCACCCCCGGCAGATGCTGGCGGGCGATGGTGTCGATGGCGCGCACGCCATGGATCGTCGGCAGGAACGTCGCCACGTCCACGCCGTGGCGCAGGGCCCAGCGTGTCCAGATGCGCTCGGCGGCGGCGATGGAATTGAGCAGGGTGCCGTCCATGTCGAAGAGGAAGGCGCGGTAGGAACGGTGGTCTGGCATCGGATCCTCAATGATGAAGGGGTGGATAACAGCCACTGTAACATCGCCAGGCACCGAACCTGTGGGAGCAGAACCTGTGGGAGCAAAGCTTGCTCGCGATAGCGGTTTCAAAGCCCATGGGGGGCGTTGTATGTGACGACGTCATCGCGAGCAAGCTTTGCTCCCACAGGTTCGCACACAGGGCGTTTGTGTTGTTTTACAAAACGGCGATCTAAACGAGGCGCTCGATCGGCTGATGCTGCCACACCAGCTTGTAATACAGCGTCTGCAACAACAGCATGCCCAGGTAAGCCACCGGGAACGCCATCCACACCCCTTGCAGCCCGAAGTGAGCGTCCAACAGGTACGCCGCTGGCACCTGCACACCGACAATGCAGAAGATCGAGATGGCGACCGGCACCAGCACCGTGCCGCTGGCCCGCATGATGCCGCCGACAATCGCCTGGAAGCCGAACACCAGCAAGCTCCAGAGCATGATATGCAGCAAGTGTTCGGCCTGGACCCGGGCCGCCGGGTCGGTGATGAACAGCCCCAGCAGCCAGTGGGACAGCAGATAGCCCAGCAGCACCAGTCCACCGGTGAGCCAGAGGTTGAATACAAGCCCCATGCGCAGGATCGGCCCCAGGCGCTCCAGGCGTCCGGCACCGATGGCCTGGGCGCCAAGGATCGAGGCGGTGATGGCAATCGACAGCGCCGGAAACTGCACATAGTTGACGATCTGCGTCACCGCGCCGTAAGCCGCCGTGGCCTGGGAACCGTGGCGGTTGACCAGCGCCAGGATCACCAGCTCCGACAACGAAATCACCACCATCTGCAACCCCGTGGGCAGGCCGATGCGCAGCACCTTGCCAAGGATGTCCATGTCCAGGCGCATCGCCGCGAACAACGCACGGTCCGGTGCCAAGGCGTGCGCGCGACGGTTCAGGCGCCACGCCAGCATCAGCATCGCCGACGTCGTCCCCGCCAGCCCCGCCAATGCCGCGCTCTGGATGCCCATCTGCGGCAGCCCCAGCCAGCCGCGAATCAACGCTGGCGTCAGGATCAACCCGACACTGGTGGACACCAGCAACGCCAACATCGGTGACACCGTATCGCTCACCCCGCGCAGCAGTTGGGTGAACAGCACAAAGACCAGCAACATCGGCAGGATCCACAGCATCACCCGGGCATAGGAAACGGCGTCCTCCAGCACATCGGCCGGCGTGCCGAGCCCTTGCAACGCCTGGCGCGCAAAGACGCTACCCAGCACCGCCGCCACCAGGCCGATGATCGCCCCCAGCAACAAGGTCGAACCAGCAATCGCCTTCACCGTGCCGGTTTCGCCGGCGCCATAGGCCTGCCCGATCAGTACCCCCGCCCCCGCGCCCAGGCCGATCACCAGAGCGATGAAGAAAAACACGATGGGAAACATGCCCGACACCGACGCCAAGGCCTGGGTGCCAAGCATCTGGCCGATGTAGATGCTGTTGAATGTGCCGGACATGGACTGCAGGAAGTTGGACAGAACCATGGGGATCAGGAACAGGAGATAGGTTTTCCAGAGGGGCTGGGTGGGCATGGGGACTCTGATGGCAGGTTCGAAAATCCGATGCGGGGTAATTTAGCTCAATCCATTGCGTCTGTTTCAAAGAATCAACTGGAGAACACTCTTGTGGCGAGGGGATTTATCCCCGCTGGGTTGCGAAGCGACCCCAAACCCGACACCTCGCTATGACAGATGGATTGCGCTCATCTTGCAGGGGGGCTGCTTCGCACCCCAACGGGGATAAATCCCCTCGCCACAAAGTCACCCGACCTTCGTCGGGTGCATTCGACATTTTCCAGACTGCGTCTAATCTGAAGTAGCACAGTGCCACGTACTGCGTAGGTCAATGCCTACAGCAATACCGGAATCGGACAGCCGGTCTTAAAGTCCGAACGAGGGTCGCAGATAACCAGTTATTCGCAAATAACCTGTTGGCAACACTGTTCAAGGACCGAACCATGACGTCGTATTCTCACGGTCATCCCCTTTCCCAATCAAAACCACGCATCCTCTGGAGTGCTGTGCTAGTGGCCATTGCCGCGAGCATTGGCGTGCTGGCGCTCAATGGTGCGAGTGGGCAAAACATCGGTTTGAGCGTGGCGATCCTGGCCTTGGGCGTCGGTGCTGGCGTATGGGGTGCGCGTTCGCAACGCCAGCAGTTCGACAGCGCCCTGGCCGCCGCCATGGCCCACCACGACCTGCAAGGCAGCGAGCAGCTGGCCCATAAAACCCACGCACAACTCAACGAAGTCATTCTCGGGGCCATGCCGATCTGGGCCAAGCAGGTCGAAAGCTCCCGGCAACAGACCGAAACCGCAATCGTCTCCCTGACCAGCCGCTTCACCGGCATTTCGTCACGCCTGGAAGACACCGTGCAGGCTTCGCAACTGGCCGCCGGTGAACTGGCCGGCAGCAGCGGTGGCGGCGCCGTGCAAGTACTGGCCCAGAGCGAAGGTGAACTGGTCAAGGTCATCGACTCGCTGAAAGCCACCCAGGCCAGCCGCGATGAAACCCTGGCCCAGGTGCGTAACCTGACGGCCTATACCGGCGAGCTGCGGACCATGGCCGCCGATGTCGCGGCGATTGCCGCACAGACCAACCTGCTGGCGCTCAACGCCGCCATCGAAGCCGCCCGTGCCGGCGAAGCCGGGCGTGGCTTTGCCGTGGTGGCCGACGCCGTGCGCAGCCTGTCGAGCAAGTCCAGCGAGACCGGCCAGCAGATGTCGGCCAAGGTCGACATCATCAACACCGCCATCACCCAACTGGTCCATGCCGCGTCCAGCGGAGCCGACCAGGACAGCCATTCGGTCAGTGCCTCCGAGCAAAGCATCCAGCAGGTGCTGGAGCGCTTCAAGAGTGTCACTGGCCGGTTGGCCGACTCGGCCGACATGCTGCAGCGGGAAAGCTTCGGCATTCGCGATGAACTCACCGAAGTGCTGGTCAGCCTGCAATTCCAGGATCGGGTCAGCCAGATCCTCAGCCACGTGCGCGACAACATCGAGGACCTGCATGTGCACCTGCATCAGGCCAGTCAGTCGCCCGACCAGGCCGTCTCCATCGATGCCCGCCAATGGCTGGCGCGCATGGAGACCACTTACGCCACCGACGAGCAACGCCGCAACCACCACGGCGACTCGAGTGCGCAACAGGTTTCACAGGAAATAACCTTCTTTTAGGAGAGCCTTTCATGGCTAAAAGTGTATTGGTTGTCGACGACTCCGCGAGCGTTCGGCAGGTGGTCGGCATCGCGTTGAAAAGTGCCGGCTATGACGTGATCGAGGCGAGCGATGGCAAGGATGCGCTGGGCAAGCTCAATGGCCAGAAAGTGCACCTGATCATCAGTGACGTGAACATGCCCAACATGGACGGCATCACCTTCGTCAAGGAGGTCAAGAAGCTGGCCAGCTACAAGTTCACGCCAATCATCATGCTGACCACCGAATCCCAGGAATCGAAGAAACAGGAAGGCCAGGCCGCCGGGGCCAAGGCCTGGGTGGTCAAGCCGTTCCAGCCGGCGCAGATGCTGGCAGCGGTATCCAAGCTGATTCTTCCCTGATGACCGGAGGCTCCAATGCCGTTGCACTACGAAACACAGGATGACACCGCCCAGGTGCACATCGACGGCGAGCTGACGATCTACACCGCCGCCGACCTGGCCGCGCAATGGTTACCGCACCTGGGCGCAACACCGCGAATGGCCCTCGATCTGTCGCAGATCACCGAGATGGACGGGGCCGGCCTGCAACTACTGCTGATGGTGCAGCGCGAGGCGTCCCGGGCCGGGACCCAGCTGACACTGACCGGCCAAAGCAAGGCAGTTACGCAAACACTTGCCCTGTGCAACCTGGTTGCCTAGGGCTGCAATACGTCGGACACGACAAAGGATATGAGCGTGAGCATCAATCTGGATCAGGCACAGCAGACCTTCATCGTCGAGGCACGGGAACAGTTGCAAGCGATGGAAGAGTCGCTGCTGCAACTGGAAACCGACCCCGGCGACGACGACGCCATCGGCGCGATCTTTCGGGCGGCCCACACCATCAAGGGCTCGGCCGGGCTGTTTGGCCTGGAACCGATCGTCAGCTTCACCCACATCGTCGAAGACGTGCTCGATCGCCTGCGCAACGGCAGCGTCGAGGTGGACGCCGGCCTGATCGCGGTGCTGCTCAAGTCCAGCGATCACATGCTGGAACTGATCAACGTGGCCGCCAACCAGGGTGGAGCGCTGCCGCCACCGGCCCTGCAGCGGGAAGTGGAACTGTGCCAGATCCTGCAGGAGTACCAGGCGCCCTCGCCCGCTGCGGCCCCGACGCCTGCCCATGAAACCGCAACCAGCGAACCCGGCGAAACACGGCTCTGGCACATTTCCCTGCGCTTCGGCCACGACGTGTTCCGCAACGGCATGGACCCGCTGTCATTCCTGCGTTATCTGCAAACCCTGGGTGAAATCGTCGACATCGTCACCTTGACCGACGCCCTGCCCGCCGCCGACGCCTGGGACGCCGAGTCCTGCTACCTGGGCTTCGACATCGAGTTTCGCTCCGCCGCCAGCCATGGGGCGATCAACGAAGTGTTCGACTTCGTCCGGGAAGACTGCGTGATCGAGATCGTTGCCCTGGATGACGACGTCGCCCCCCAAGCCAACACTGGCATGGTGACCACATCGCCGGAACCGGCCGAGGAAACCACCGCGTTGGTCGCCACCGGCGAGTTGCTGTCCGACCAGCGCAAGACGCCGCGCATGCCCGCCCAGATCGCCACCGACAAACAGGCGGTGACCAGCGACAGCAAGGCCAAGGACGGCACCTATGTACGGGTCAATGCCGACAAGCTCGACGAGCTGATCAACCTGGTGGGGGAACTGGTCATCGCCAGCGCCGGCGCCAGCCTGCTGGCCCGCACCTGCCACAACGACCCGTTGCAGGAAGCCACCTCATCCGTGTCCGGGCTGGTGGAAGAAATTCTCGACGGCGCCCTGCGCCTGCGCATGATCCCCATCGGCGAAACCTTCAACCGTTTCCGTCGGGTGGTGCGCGATGTCAGTCAGGAACTGGGCAAGGACATCGACCTGATCATCAGCGGTGCGGAGACCGAGCTGGACAAGACCGTGGTGGAAAAAATCGGCGACCCGCTCATGCACCTGCTGCGCAACGCCATGGACCACGGCATCGAAACCGCCGAGGCGCGGCGGGCGGCGGGCAAACCGGCCAAGGGGCATTTGCACCTCAACGCCTATCACGACTCGGGCAGTATCGTGCTGGAGATCGCCGACGACGGTGCCGGCCTGAACCGCGACCGAATCCTTGAAAAAGCCCAGGAGCGTGGCCTGGTGACGCCGGGGGCCAGCCCCACCGACCAGGAAATCTACAACCTGATCTTCGAGCCCGGCTTCTCCACCGCCCAGGCCGTGACCAACCTTTCGGGGCGCGGCGTGGGCATGGACGTGGTCAAGCGCAACATCACCCTGCTACGCGGCACCGTCGACCTGGACAGCCAACCTGGCAAGGGCACCGTGGTGCGCATCCGCCTGCCGCTGACCCTGGCGATCATCAACGGTTTTCTGGTGGGCATCGGTCAGTCGACCTACGTCATTCCGCTGGACATGGTCCAGGAATGCATCGAGCTGAGCGAAGACGATGGACTCGCCAGCCGCGAACAAGGCTACCTCGACCTGCGCGGCGAGGTGTTGCCGCTGGTTTACCTGCGCGATCACTTCAGCCATGAAGGCCCGGCCGCGCGCCGGCAGAACGTGGTGGTGGTGCGCTACGCCGAACTCAAGGCCGGGCTGGTGGTGGATGACTTGCTGGGTGAATTCCAGACCGTGATCAAGCCGCTGGGCAAGCTGTTCGGCGCCCTTCGCGGCATCAGCGGCTCGACCATCCTGGGCAGCGGCGCCGTGGCGTTGATTCTCGACGTGCCGGCGCTGCTCACCCAGATCGCCCAAGTGGAAAACCGCTACACCCCAACTCAATTACAACAAGCCAACGCTCGCTGACGCTTTAGCAATTCCATGGAGAGGTACTTCCCAATGAAATGGTTCTACGACCTGAGAATCGCCACCAAACTGATCACTTCATTTCTTGTGGTGCTGGCGCTGACAGCCGTCATGGGAGTGTTCTCGATTATCCAACTGGGCCAGGTGAACGACACCGCCCTTGAAATCCGCGAAAACTGGATGCCCTCCATGCGCGCGGCCTCGGGCATGCGCTTCTTTGGCGCAAGCTACCGCCTCAAGGAAAATCGCCACATTACCGCCGACTCCGAGCCGGAGCGCGCGACCCTTGAACAGGAAGCCGACGAAGCCAAAAAGGCATTCGAAACTCGCTTGGCGACGTATGAAAAACTGTTGTCCAACGCCGAAGACCGCCAGTTGTTCGAAACCACCCGCAACGACTGGAACACTTACCTGACCATCAGCAAAGACCTGCTCGCGCTGTCTCGGCAAAACCTGACCGAGCAGGCCCACGCGCTGCTCAAGGGCGAGTCGAAGCGTCAGTTCGACCTGGTGACCTCCGACTTGCAAAAACTGGTGGAACTCAATGACGCCGGTGCGGGCGCCGCCAGCGAGAAAGGCACCGCACTGTATGAAAAAGCGCGCCTGTCGATCATCGTGGTACTGGTTGCCGCCTTGCTGGCGGGCCTGGGCCTGGCGCTGTTCATTTCGCGCATCATCTCCCGCCCATTGAGACAGGCCGCAACCGTCGCCGAGCAATTGGCCGAAGGCAACCTGAACGCGAAAATCGAAGGCGGCTCCAAGGACGAAACCGGCATGGTGCTCAACGCCATGCAGAACATGGTCGGCAAGCTCTCGCACATCATCGGTGAAGTGCGCAACGCCGCGGATAACCTGGCCAGTGCTTCGGAACAAGTCAGCGCCACTGCGCAATCCATGAGCCAGGCCACCAGCGAACAGGCGGCCAGCGTCGAGGAAACCAGTGCGTCCATCGAGCAGATGAGCGCCAGCATCAACCAGAACACCGAGAACGCCAAAGTCACCGACGGCATGGCCAGCAAGGCTGCCAAGGAAGCCACCGACGGCGGCGAATCGGTGCAGCAGACCGTGGTGGCGATGAAAAAAATCGCCCAGCGCATCAGCATCATCGACGACATCGCCTACCAGACCAACTTGCTGGCGCTCAACGCGGCCATCGAAGCGGCCCGCGCCGGCGAACACGGCAAAGGCTTCGCCGTCGTCGCCGCTGAAGTGCGCAAACTGGCCGAACGCAGCCAGGTCGCGGCCCAGGAAATCGGCGAGCTGTCGTCCAGCAGCGTCGATATGGCGGAAAAGGCCGGGAACCTGCTCAACGAGATGGTCCCTTCGATCAACAAGACGTCGGACCTGGTGCAGGAAATCAGCGCCGCCTCCGAAGAACAGGCCGCTGGCGTGGCGCAGATCAACACCGCCATGACCCAGCTCAACCAGGTGACCCAGCAGAACGCCTCCAGCAGCGAAGAGCTGGCCGCCACCGCCGAAGAGATGAGCAGCCAGGCCGAACAGCTGCAACAGGCCATGAGCTTCTTCACCCTGGACACGCCGCCCAAGTCGGCCAGCCAGCCCCTGAAGGTGGACAACACGCCGGGGCCGTCCAGCCGCAAGCCGGCTCGAGCTGCCGTGCCTGCGCTCCCCAAGGCCTTTGCCTACAGCATGGCCAGCGCTCCGGACGAATCCGAATTCACCCGGTTCTGACGGTCCGTTCCCACAGGCTCGCTTAAAGGAGATAAAGGCATGGGCGCCATCGCGACCACACGTCAAACCGCCATCGCGGTCGAGGAAGAAGCGCAGTACCTGACGTTTATGCTCGGCACGGAGATGTTTGCCATCGGCATCCTGTGCATCAAGGAAATCATCGAATACGGCAACCTCACCGTGGTGCCGATGATGCCGGCCTTCGTGCGCGGGGTGATCAACCTGCGGGGCGCAGTGGTGCCGGTTGTGGACCTGTCGGCCCGTTTCGGCCGACCGAACTCGGCGATCAGTCGGCGCAGTTGCGTGGTGATCATCGAGGCGGCCAGTGCGGACGGCCAGGCCCAGGACATTGGCTTGCTGGTGGACACGGTCTCGGCGGTCCTGGAAATCCCGGCCTCGCAGATCGAGCCGCCACCGAGCTTCGGGGCGAAGATCCGCGCCGATTTCATCAGTGGCATGGCCAAGGTCGATGGCAAGTTCGTCATCGTGCTGGAGGTGGACCGCGTACTGTCCATCGACGAAATGTCCCAACTCGCAGAAACCAGCCCGAACGCGCTGGAAGTGGATGCCCAGTGAACGCCGATACCTGCAAGGAACGCACGGTGAATTCACTGGCGCTCAGTGACCGCGAGTTCGGTCAGTTCCAGTCCTGGCTGTACCAGGCTGCCGGCATCAGCCTGTCCGAAGCCAAGAAAGCCCTGGTGGCCGGGCGTTTGTTCAAGCGCCTCAAGCACTATGGGCTGGACAGCTACGGCGAGTATTTCAAGCTGATCATGAACGGCCAGCGCACCGATGAATTGCAGGTGGCGCTGGACCTGCTCACCACCAATGAGACCTATTTTTTCCGCGAACCCAAGCATTTCGATTTCCTGCGCCAACACGTGCTGCCCCACGCGACACCGGGCAAGACCTTTCGCTTGTGGAGCGCGGCCAGCTCATCGGGCGAAGAGCCCTACAGCCTGGCCATGACCTTGGCCGAAGGATTGGGCACCACGCCTTGGGAGGTCATCGGTTCAGACATCAGCAGCCAGGTACTGGCCAAGGCACGCTCAGGGCACTACCCAATGGAACGCGCCAGCAACCTGCCCCATCCGCTGCTGGTGAAGTACTGTCTCAAGGGCACTGGCAGCCAGCAAGGCACGTTCCTCATCGACCGGGCGTTGCGTAACCGGGTCCACTTTATCCAGGTCAACCTCAACGACACCTTGCCGGAGCTGGGGGAGTTCGACGTGATTTTCCTGCGTAATGTCATGATCTATTTCGACCAACCCACCAAAAGCCGAGTGGTCGCCCGCTTGATCCCCCGGCTCAAGCCCGGCGGCTATTTTATTGTGAGCCATTCGGAGAGCCTCAACGGCGTGTCCGATGCGTTGAAACTCGTATCGCCTTCGATTTATCGCAAACCATGAGCGTCGCGATGAGGGAAGTGGCCGAGATGTACCTGGCGCCGGGGGAGTTTCGCTTCGCCACCTGCCCGACCCGGCTGCGTACCATCCTCGGTTCTTGCGTGGCGATCACGCTGTGGCATCCCGAACGCAGGATCGGCGGCATGTGCCACTTCATGTTGCCCAGTCGGATGCGCTGCTCCAAGGCGCTCAATGGCATGTACGCCGACGAAGCCATCGAACTGTTCCTGCGCCAGGCAAAGGCCCATCACACTGAACCCGAGGACTATCAGCTCAAGCTGTTCGGCGGCGGCGAAATGTTCCCTGAACTGCAACGCCACGTGCCCTACGGCGATGTGGCGCGGATGAACGTCAATGCCGCGCTGGAAATCGCCGCCCTCTATCGCCTGGACCTGATCGCCCAGGACATGGGCAGCACCGGCCACCGCAGCATCATCTTCGACCTTTGCAGCGGCGATGTGTGGGTCAGGCACCAACCGATAAGGACCCGGCATTAACCATGTCAAAAAAGATCAATGTACTGCTGGTGGATGACTCCGCCGTGGTTCGCCAGGTGTTGCTGGCAATCCTCAGCGACACGCCGGACATCCACGTCATGGGCGCGGCGTCCGACCCGATTTTCGCCATGGACAAATTGGCCAAGGAATGGCCCGACGTCATCGTGCTGGACGTGGAAATGCCGCGCATGGACGGCATCACCTTCCTGAAGAAAATCATGAGCGAGCGCCCGACACCAGTGGTGATCTGCTCGTCCCTGACGCCCCGGGGCGCGGAAACCACCTTGCAGGCGATGGCCGCCGGCGCGGTGGAAATCATCACCAAGCCCACCACCGGCCTGAAGAACTTTCTATTGGAATCGGCGCCGGAACTGGTGGCGGCGATCCGCGCCGCCGCCCAGGTCAATGTGCGCAACCTGGGCAAGCGCCCTGCCCCGACCGCACTGACGCCGGCCACCAAACTCACCGCCGACGCCATGCTGCCCGCCGCCAACGGCCACGCCATGGCGCAGACCACCGAACGAATCGTCGCCCTGGGCACTTCCACTGGCGGCACCCAGGCCCTGGAAGCGGTGCTCACCGCCCTGCCACGGGTGTGCCCGGGCATCGTCATCGTCCAGCACATGCCGGAAAAATTCACCGCCTCGTTCGCCGCCAGGCTTAACAGCCTGTGCCAGATCGAAGTGCGCGAAGCCCGCAACAACGACCGCATCCACCCCGGCCTGGCGCTCATCGCCCCCGGTGGCAAACACATGATGGTGACCCGCAGCGGGGCGTTCTACCACGTGCAGGTGGTGGACGGCCCACTGGTCAACCGCCACCGTCCTTCAGTGGATGTGCTGTTCCGCTCCGTGGCCAAATTCGCCGGCCGCAACGCCACCGGCATCATCATGACCGGCATGGGCGACGACGGTGCCCGTGGACTGAAGGAAATGCTCGACGCCGGCAGCAGCACCGTGGCCCAGGACGAAGCCAGCTGCGTGGTCTTCGGCATGCCCAAGGAAGCGATCAAACTCAACGCCGCACAGCGGGTGATGGGGTTGCAGGAGATTGCGCAGGTGATTTTGCATAAGTAAGGAGCTGAGGACTGTTCCCCCGATCCACACAGAACTCATTGTGGGAGCAAGACTTGCCCGCGATGGCATTGGCACATTCAACATGAATGCAAGCTGACCCACCGCTATCGCGAGCAAGCTTTGCTCCCACAAATAAATCCCCTTGCCACAAAAACAGTTGAGTTCACATCCATTCGCCCCACACACCAATCACCTGTGGCGAGGGGATTTATCCCCGCTGGCTGCGAAGCAGCCCAAGAGGCTTGCAGCTGATCGACCGGTGGATCGGGGGATGAGCTTTAGGGCTGCTTCGCTGCCAACGGGGATAAATCCCCTCGCCACAGGGTTCGCTTCAGTATTGGGTTGCCTTGTCTGTGGGCCGGTGGCTACACCGGCGAAATCGTCGCCAGCACGCCGATCAAAAGAGTCAGGGCCAAAAACCCACCTAGAAAAATCGCCATCTTCGCCATGAGCACTCCTGAAGCAAAAAATTGCAGTACACGGGCGGTCTGATAGGCAAACCGCGCGGTTATTCTGGGCTGGGGATTGGGTTCATTACAGAGGCAGCTGTAACAGCAAAATACAGATCAGACGAAAAACCTAGCCCTCGCCGCGCAGCTTTTTGTGAGCCAATCTGGCCTGCGCGACTCCGGTTTTCTACATGGTTTTTCATCGACGCTGAATCACCACGTCGCGGGTACTCATAGGAAAAAGAAGTTGCCTCATCTCAAAATCATCGACTTTTTGCAATCACACCACTCATGTACTGATTTAAATCGCGCAAGCTCTCAACCCCCCAGGCGTGCGGCGGTAGTTTTATACCATTCTCTCGCAAAGTTCTTGGAATCAAGTCTCCATTTGGACGAAGTATTATCGAGGACACGATTACACCCGGATAATCATTCAGCCGCTTCTTGAAAACGGACGTTGTAAGATCAGGCGTGGGAGGATTGCTTTTATTAGCCAACGGCCCTGTTCCCTTGAGATCCGCTCCATGGCACATGGCACATCTTTGCAAATAGAGTTTTTTCCCATTGGCATTATCGGCGAGGGATAACGATGTTTGAATGAGCGATAACATTCCTAGCGAAACGATGAATAATTTTTTCATTTTCGTTTTCATGTGGCCTTGGTGTAAAAATCAGATCTGAATCAGGGGCAGCAGACGCTTGAGCAAAGCCTGCGACCGTGGTTAGAAGTCGGCATTCTCTCTTCGGGAGGCCCTTACTTGCAAGGATCGTCCAGAGAGGCCAATGAACAATTTCGGCTAGAACCAAGGAACCTTAAACCAAGGGAACTTACCCTCCGATATACCAAAGTATATTTCCATGCCCCAAGGCATTCTGGCGATCTTCGAAGACGCCCCTTAATCTAGCCGGACATTTAACGCGCCAGGTCGAGCACACTTTAATTTCATGACTTCCAATGACTGCTGGCGAGGTCGCAGCCCTGGCTTTTAATCGTGTAAACAGAGGTGTTCAATGCGCCCTTCGTTCCCTGCGCCGGCACTTACTTCCCTGAGAAACAGGGAGCAAGCCGCAACCACTTCCTGGTGGGCGGATATTGCGCTATTCAGCATTCTGCTGCTCTTGGCGGCGTTTATAGTGTATGGCCTCGATCAAATGAGCCAGCCCCTCGGCGCCCTTGATTCCTCGCCGTTGTCCCTGGATCTGGTCCACCTGCCGGAATACACCTTGCGCACCACTCTGCGCATGTTCATTGCCTTGTTCGCTTCGTTTGTTTTTTCCTTGGTCGTCGCCACGCTGGCCGCAAAAAGCCGCAAGGCGGCAATCGTTATCCTGCCCGCGTTGGATATTCTCCAATCGGTGCCAGTACTTGGGTTCCTCACGTTTACCGTCGTGTTCTTCATGGGGCTCTTCCCCGGCAAGGAAACGGGCGTGGAATGCGCGGCCATCTTCGCCATCTTCACCAGCCAGGTCTGGAACATGACCTTCAGTTTCTATCAATCGTTGAGAACTGTGCCCAACGATCTTTACGACGTCAGCCGACAGTTCTCGTTTTCCCCATGGCAACGCTTCATCAGGCTGGAGCTGCCCTTCGCCACGCCGGGCCTGGTGTGGAACATGATGATGTCGATGTCGGGCGGCTGGTTTTTCGTGGTCGCTTCCGAGGCCATCACCGTCGGCGATACCACCGTCAGCCTGCCAGGTATCGGCTCATGGCTGGCACTGGCAATCGAGCAGCAAAATATCGCCGCGATTGCCTGGGCAGTGCTGACCATGGTCGGGGTGATCATTGCGTATGACCTGCTGTTTTTCCGGCCGATCGTCGCCTGGGCGGACAGGTTTCGCTTCGAACAGACCGCCTCCCAGAAGCGCCCACGGTCCAGGGTCTACGACCTGCTGCGTTCGACGCGTCTTGTGCCCTGGGTGCTGCAAGCACTGGCCGGCATCAAGACTTCGTTATTCCTGGACAAACTTCCCCGGATGCCTCGGATCGGGTTCAAGAGCAGTGCCCGCTTCAACCGTGCATCTGACTTGATCTGGATCGCCCTGGTCATCGCGGCCTGTATGGCTGGCATCCTGCAACTATCGCGCTTCATTGGCAGCACCCTGGGTTTGGAGGACGTGATCAGCACCTTTGGCCTGGGCCTGGCCACCCTGCTGCGAGTCGCCGTGCTGATCGTCCTGGCCAGCGTGCTTTGGGTGCCCATCGGTGTCTGGATCGGCTTGAACCCGCGCTGGGCCGAGCGCTTGCAGCCCGTCGCACAGCTGCTGGCGGCGTTCCCGGCCAACGTCCTGTTTCCGTTTGCGGTGATCGCCATCGTCGCCCTGAAGCTCAACCCGGATATCTGGCTGTCGCCGCTGATGGTGTTGGGCACCCAGTGGTACATCCTGTTCAACGTGATCGCCGGAGCCAGCGCGTTGCCCACCGATTTGCGCGAGGCGGCGCGCAGCTTCCACGTGCGCGGCTGGCAGTGGTGGCGCCAATTCGCCCTGCCCGGCATTTTCCCCTACTACATCACCGGCGCCCTCACCGCAGCGGGCGGCTCGTGGAACGCCAGCATCGTCGCCGAGGCGGTTTCCTGGGGCAACGAGCATCTCTACGCCTCCGGGCTGGGGTCCTATATCGCCCAGGCCACCGCGGCGGGGGATCTGCAACGGGTGGCGCTGGGGGTTTCGGTCATGTCGATTTTCGTGGTGGGTTTCAACCGGTTGCTATGGCGTCCGCTGTACGGTTTTGCCGAGCGTCGGCTTCGAATTGATTGAGGGTCAAGCAATGGAAGTGATAGACAAGCGTTGCCTCGTCGACGTGCAGCAACTGGGACACGTCTATGGCACGGCGGGCGGTGCCGAGCGAGTAGTGTTGGACAACGTCTGCATGCGCCTGGACGACGGGGAAATCGTCGGCCTGCTGGGGCGTTCGGGGTCTGGGAAGTCGACCCTGCTGCGCTCCATCGCGGGCCTGATTTCACCCACCACCGGCATGGTTGATTTTCCGGCCAACGCTCAAGGGGTTTCGAGCTCGGTACGCATGGTATTCCAGAGTTTCGCCCTGTTCCCCTGGCTGACCGTACTGCAGAACGTCGAGATCGGCCTCGAGGCCCTGGACGTGGCGGCCCCGGAGCGCCGGCGTCGGGCCTTGGCCGCCATCGACATGATCGGTCTCGATGGTTTCGAAAGCGCTTTCCCGAAAGAATTGTCCGGCGGTATGCGCCAACGCGTCGGCCTGGCCCGGGCCCTGGTGGTCGCCCCGGATGTGCTGTTGATGGACGAGCCGTTCTCCGCGCTCGACGTATTGACCGCCGAAACCCTGCGCACTGACCTGCTGGATTTGTGGGGCGAAGGACGGATGCCGATCAAATCGATATTGATGGTCACCCATAACATCGAAGAAGCCGTACTGATGTGTGATCGGATCCTGATTTTTTCCTCCAACCCGGGACGGGTCATGCAAGAAATCAGCGTGGACCTGCGTCAGCCGCGCAATCGCACGGACCCGGCCTTCCAAGCCTTGGTCGAACACATCTATGTACAAATGGCAGGGGGAACGAACGTCGGTTCACCACGCCAGGGCATGTTTGCCGGCACCGGCACGGGCATGGTCTTGCCGGCGATTTCCACCAACGCCCTGGCCGGGCTGATCGAGGCGGTGCAGGCTCAGCCGTTTGCCGGCCAGGCGGATCTGCGCGAGCTCGCCGGAGTGTTACGCTACACCGCCAGTGATTTGTTTCCGGTGGCTGAGGTACTGCAACTCATGCGTTTGGCCGACATGCAGGACGGCCACATAACGCTGCTGCCGGCCGGGCAACGCTACGCCGATTCAACAGTGGATGAGCGCAAGCAACTGTTTGCCCAGCACCTGCTTAAATACGTGCCGCTGGTGGGTCATATCCGCAGGGTGCTGGACGAGCGCCCTACCCGCACGGCACCGGCCAGGCGTTTCCGCGATCAACTGGAAGATTTCATGTCCGAGCACGACGCCGCCCATACCCTGGATTGCGTCACGCAATGGGGACGCTACGCCGAGTTGTTCGCCTATGACGAAGTGGCCGATCTGTTCAGCCTCGACAATCCATCCTGAGTGGGCGGTATAAACTGCGTGGATCAGGCCCAAGCGTTGGAGCGATGCGAGATGAACACCCCATGAGAAGCACCCGGATGACGCTTCGCCTGCTGCTGTTACTGGGCTTGGCGCTGGGCATTGCCGCGATCGATACCGTCACCGATCTGGAAATTGCGGTCGGGGTGTTCCAGATCGCCGTGGTGCTGATCGCCGTGCGGATCCTGCCGACGCGGGCGGTGGCCGGCGTCTCGATCGTCTGCATGATTTTGACGATCCTGAGTTATCGGTTCACCCGTTTTGGCGACACCGAGGCCGGACTGATCAATGTCTTGATCAGCCTTGCGGCGATCGCCGGCACGACGTATCTGGCGCTGCGCCTGTCCGCCGCGATCCGTACGGTGCATCAGACCCGCGCCCACCTGGCGCACATCACCCGCATCAACATGCTCGGCGAACTCGCCGCCTCGATTGCCCATGAAGTCAACCAGCCATTGGCTGCGGTGGCCACCAGCAGTGGCGCCTGCCTGCGCTGGATGGCCACCGAGCAGCCCAACCTGATCAAAGCCCAGCAAGCGCTGGAGCGGATCATCGCCGACACCCATCGGGCCAGCGACATCATTGCCCGCTTGCGCGGCATGGCTCGGCATCAAGCGCCGACCAAGCAATGGCTGAACGTCGCTGACACGCTCAACGCCGCGCTGCGGTTGTTGGCGGGAGAGCTGAACGAACAGAACGTCACCTTGCGCGTGCATGTCGAGGAAGGCCTGCCGCCGATGCTCGCCGATGAGGTGCAGATCCAACAAGTCATCCTCAACCTGGCGATGAACGCGGTCGAGGCGATGCGCCAGGTAGACCTCGAGCGTCGGATCCTGCAATTTGATGTGGTGCTGGAGTCACGCCAGCAACTGCTGTTTTCGGTTTCCGACCAGGGCAGCGGTCTGTCGGCAAGTGATCGCGAGCGAGTGTTCGAGGCCTTCTACAGCACCAAGCGGGATGGCATGGGCATGGGGTTGGCGATCAGCCGTTCAATCATCGAAGCCCATGACGGTCGTCTCTGGGCCTCAAGCGACCCACAGACCGGCGCGACTTTCCACTTCACCCTGCCAGCCGTCACAAGGGAATCCGATGAGCCAAACTGACGTTCACGACCTGGCCGAATCGATGATCTACATCGTCGACGATGACAGCTCGGTGCGCGAATCGCTGCAAGACCTGTTGGCCTCCGTAGGCCTGGCGAGCCGGGCATTCGGCTCGGCCCGCGAGTTCATGAACGCCGATCTGCCGGATGTCCCGGCGTGCCTGATCCTCGATGTGCGGATGCCGGGTTTGAGCGGGCTGGATTTCCAACAGGAAATGACCCGATTGAATATTCGCGTCCCGGTTGTGTTCATCACCGCCCATGGCGACATCCCCATGTCGGTCAAAGCCATGAAGGCCGGGGCCCTCGAATTCTTGACCAAGCCATTCCGTGAACAGGACCTGCTCGATGCAATCAGCCTGGGCCTGGGCCGTGACAAGGAACGGCGCAAGGCCTCGGCGCTGGTCGACGACTTGAAACGCCGTCATGCCGGGCTGACTGACGGCGAACGCGAGGTGATGGAGTTAGTCGTGTCAGGGCTGCTGAACAAACAGGTGGCCGGCCAACTGGGTTTGAGCGAAGTGACCGTGAAAGTGCGCCGCGGGTCGTTGATGCGCAAGATGAATGCGGACTCGTTGGCAACGCTGGTGAAGATGTCGGAAAAACTCAAGGAAGCAGATCGCTAGCGGCCCCTGATCACGGCTATCATTGCCGTTCGCCCAGTTGACGGGCGATGTCGCAGCCCCCCTCAAGGACTCAGGTATGACTCTTCTGCCGTCACGCTCCACCCTCTTCGTCTCCAGCCTCCTGCTAAGTTCCCTGTGCTTTGCCGAAGGCGAGCCGGCGGACGGCAGCCTCATCAAGGACTCGACCAAAGCAGCCGTCTCAACGTTCATTACTGCCGGCAAAAACCTGCTTGGCGGTGTCAGCGAGGGCGTGCTCGATGGCCGCGAGTCGGCCCAAGGCACCGATGGCGCCGCGATCATTTCCTCCGGCGAGCAAATGAAAGACCGCATCGCCGTTGAAGTGTTGAAGCTCGAACCCAGCGACGATAACGTCAGCATTACCCTCGGTTTCAAGAACAGCACCGACACCCAACTGCGCGTGGTCAACCTCGGCCAGACCGGCGTGCTGCTGGCCATTGACCAGGCGGGTTACTCCAACCGCCTCACCGGCCTGGAAAACCCGGATGAAGTCACCATTCCGCCGAAGACTGCCGTGCGGCAGAAGTTTGTTTTTGAAGGCATGAACGAAGCGGTCAGCACGGTACGGGTGTGGGGGCAGGATTACCCGGTCAAGAAATAGTGCGCCGGGCAGCCGAAAACATTGGCGGCGTGCTCCAAGGCCTTGGCATATGGGATTTCAGGCATCGATCTGTCCTCACGATATAAAACGAAGCTGAGCATGCCGGATACCACACGGAGCACCGAGGCAACGCCAGATCGTAAGTGCGGTACTTCCGAAGGCCAACCCTAAAAAGTTGTCAGAGATTTCCTCGACTTTCCCCAAAGTGATCACCTGTCCGTAGGACAGGGTTTCGTGGCACTCCGTGTGGCGACAACATCCAACGTCATTGCCCATATACACGACAGAATCAACCAACTTTTGCCCCACTCCCCGGCTCAAGCCTCAACGCCAGCACGCTCATCAACACAATCACCGCCCCAACAACAACCATCATTGACGGGCGCTCGGCCAGCACCAAAGAAGCCATCAACATCGCCGTGGGCGGTATCAGGTAAAGCGCCATGGAGGCACGGCTCACGTTGCTGTGCGCCAGCACGTAAGCCCAAGCGAGGTACGCCAGCGCGCTGGGGAAAATACCGAGAACCAACATCGCCAGATTCACCGAAACCGGAGCCTGTCGCGCCGCGCTCGACATTCCTGGCGCGAAAATGAACAACAGGATCGTGCCCGACCAGACGGTGTAACAAACCAGGGTCAATCCGTCATAGCGATGGGAGTGGCGCTTTTGCAAAGTGAAATACAGGCTCCAGGACAGCGCCGCCAACAGGATCAATAGTCCATGGGCGTCCATGTCACCCAAGCCACGATCCCCCGCAACCACCACGCCGGCGCCAAGCAAGCCGCACAGTACACACCCCCACTGCCACCCGCCGACTCTTTCCTTGAAAACAAAACTCGCCAGTAACGTGCTGAACAAAGGCGTGGACTGGGCCAGCACACTGGCCGCCCCGGCACTGACGCCCCGCTGGCCGTAATTGAGGGCGATGTGATGCAGACTGACGGCAAAGAAACCCAACACCGCCAGCAATGGCAGATCCCTGATACGCGGCAGGGAAATGCCCTTCACCATCGCGACAAGAGCCATGAACGCCGAAGCAATGAGAAACCGCATCAATGCCAGTTGACCGGGCTCGTAAGCCTGCAAGCCGATGCGAATGCCAATCGGCGAATAGGCCCAGCAAAAAATCACGAACAGCGTCGCCAGGATAATTTTCGCACCAGGTTTGCTGGAAAAACCTTCAAACGGCACACAACGCGTTTCCATCTAGAGTTCCTGCTCACTGAGCGCCTGGCCTATTTGCCTGGAAGTATCGAAACCACCTCCCCTCAGCACAAGTGACTTAAACTCAGTTCATCATTCACTTTTGGTGAGCCATGGAACTGTCTCAACTGCGCATGCTCAAGACGGTCTGCGACACCGGCAGCATCGCCCGCGCCGCCGAAGTGCTGCACTGCGTACCGTCCAACATCACTGCACGCCTCAAGTCCCTGGAACGGGAACTCGGCACGCCGCTTTTTTTTCGCGAAGGTCGCGGGCTGCGAGTCAGCCCGGCGGGCGAAGTGTTTCTGGAGTACGCGACAAAAATACTGAGCCTGACGGAAGAGGCCCGCCGCGCAGTAGCCCCCACCCGCGCACCGAGTGGCCCACTGCGCATAGGCGCGATCGAGTCCAGCGCCACCGGCCGCCTGCCTCAGTTGCTCGCCAAATACCACGCGCAGTACCCGCAAGTGTCGCTGGAACTGAGCACCGGCACCTGGGCGCAGTTGCTGGACGATATCCAGCATCATCGGCTCGATGGAGTGATCGTGGCGGTGGACATAGAACGGCCAGGGCTCAAGCGAGCCGTGATGTACCGCGAAGACCTGGTGCTCATCGCCTCCGAATCTCACGGCCCATTGCGCAGCGCCGCAGATTTGCAAGGCAAGGCAATCTTCATGTGGCCCACAGGCTGTCCGTACCGGTTAGCGCTGGAGCAATGGCTGCTGCGTCATGACCAAGTGCAACCGATCATCAGCATCGCCAGCTATGGCGCCATCGTCGGCTGCGTCAGCGCGGGCGCAGGCGTCTCGCTGGTGCCCCGGGGGATCTATGAACAATACCGCCAGGGGGCGGGTTGGACGGGGTATGAATTCCCTGAGTTGACGGGGATCGATAACCTTTTCTACTGGCATGAAAACGCCGGGAGGCATCCTGCCCGGGAGGCGTTTTTGGCGATGTTGCAAACGGAGTTCGAAGGCTAGCCGCATCACCCTCCCCTGTGGCGAGGGGATTTAGCGAAACGTCCTACCGTCCCCACTGGATTGCGAAGCAATCCCAAGATGCTGCTAGGTGATCGACTGCTAAATCGAGATGTAAGCTTTAGTCGCATGTAAGCCCAAACCGCAGGATGACAGGGAGTCCATTTTGGAATTAGCTCTTTAAGTGAGAGAGTCATGACAATGCTTGATAAACACGACGAGGATGCCGAACAGCAAGACGCCCCAACCGATAGCGCGCAATCCAGCAGCCTGCTTCGATCCTGAATCCTCTGAAGACTGCTCTATCCACTCAAAACCACAGACAAGTCGGGGTATCTGGCGCATATGAAATCCACGAATGCGCGGAACTTTGGAGGCGCAAGGCGCCTGGAGGTATGCAATACCCAAAGCGCGGGATTAGCCAACTGCCCCCTGGCTCGGCGAAATCGTCAGTAAAGCGTGCTCGCGATACGCCCTGGCAAGGCCTTGTCGTACGCGTCGCCATCCACTTTCGATGGGCAGATGCGCTTGAACACCTCGCCTGCGGTGGGCAGTGCGCTGCGTTCGATCTGCCGCGTCACATCCCACAGCCCCGCCCTGATCACAGCCCTGCTGCACTGGAAGTAAACGCTGGCTACGGTGATCTCCAGCACCGTTCGAGGGAGTTGCCCATTTACCGCGAACCGAGCCAACAGCGCTGGCTCGACCGATATCCTGGCCGTGCCGTTCACGCGCAAGGTTTCCCCTACGCCAGGCACAAGGAAGAGCAGTGCAACCCGGGGATCCTCGACGATATTGCGCAGCGAATCGATGCGGTTGTTGCCACGGCGGTCGGGCAAATACAGGGTCTTGCTGTCGTGGACATGAACGAACCCGTTCGCGTCGCCCCTCGGTGAGGCATCCAGCCCTCCAGGGCCTGAGGAAGCGAGGATCACAAAGGAAGCAGCCTCTATGAAGGGCTGGTAAACCGGATGAATATGGTCGACTTCCTTGAGAATCGAGGGCGCCGCGACGGGGCCGTAAAGGCTTTCCAGCGCTTGTGTGGTCGTGATGTAGGCGCTGCTGTCGTTATCGCGTTCCATGCTCATCTCCTCTGTAGATGTCTAAAAACCGCATTCAGGGATTGGATTTCATCCGGCCCTGGATCGCCGTGCGCAGGCAACCCCAGGCGACGACGCCGACGATCAATACCTCGGCGATGCCCACAAACAGGTTGAGTGAAAAGCTCAACGGTTGCTCGGCCCAGTAGAAGGTCGTCGAGCGATAGCCACCGACACGCAGCCGTCCGGCAAACAGAGCCGGAACCAATGCGATAACCTGGCTCAGCTCCAGCACAGCCAGGAAAGTGCCCACCAGCATGAGCAAGACGCGCGCGGGAATGCCGAACTTCTCGGTCGGCTCAGGCGCCGGCGTAGCCCCCTTTCCTCGGCGCTGCCTGGCTTCCCTCACCGCCTTACCGCTGGTGGGCGCTGGGGCAGGCCTATAGGGTGCCTTCACACCAGGCGCCAACCCCTCGATGACCTCGGCGGGCACCGCCACGTTCAGGTAGTCGGCCAACTCGCGCAACCATAAGTCGGTGCGTTGACTTCCCGGCACGACCGGAACGTTGTCGGACGTTAAGCGGTGCGCAGTGCCGTCGCGCAGCATCAGCCACAGCTGGGTGTGGGCTCGCTCAGCCTGTGGACGGCGGCGTAGCTCGAGGTACTTGGCGGCATCGATCCGAAAGACCGACTGCACCCGCTCGCGGCGTCCAAAAAAGTTTCGAGTGAGGCGCTTGCCCTCACCGTCGACTCGCGACAACACCAAGGTCTCGCGGATGCCGGTGTAAACCAGCAGTAAAAGGCCAAGGGCAGGAATCAGCAGCAGCCCGAGAACGATCAGCAGAGAGGACAGCGGATCCGCGTCAGCCAACGGCGAGAGACCATCAGCCATCACAAATACGGCGAACGCCACCGGCAAGATGAAGGCCAACGCGCCCGTCAGCAGCACGAATATGCTCTGCACCAGGTTGCGCGAGTGGATGTGCAAGTCGTCCTGCGCGGTGCGCTCGAACCGATATCCAATCAATATGCAAGCCTCCTGGTGCGCCGCTTTCAGACCGCTCGAGGGCTGAGACAGGCGATTTGCATGCCGCAGGCCGGGATGGTGTTTGAGGGCGGAGAATACCTGATGTCGGAGGGCTTGGGGGGTGGGGCTGAGTTCGAAGGCTAGCCACACCACCCTCCCCTGTGGCGAAGGAATTTAGCGAAACGTCGCACCGCCCTCTGGCCGGCGAAGCCGACCGCAAACCAACACCACGGTCGATCTGTCGATGGTTTGAATAAGTCGATTCGACCCTGTCAGATCCCTCCGGCAAAAGACGATCACAGCTCCTACGGAGCTTTAGGAACCCATCACCTTCCCCGCCCAATCCGACAAAACCTATAGTGATGCCCATCGCTCAATGGCGATCAGGTTTGGCGACCTGAGGATCGAGTGCGAAAGTGCTGCGTTTTTTGCAGAGGCTTTGGCACACTTGCACGGCTGCCCGTTACGGCAGTTGTGCGTGGGAGACCTTCGGGTCTGCCGGTTTCCGATCCCGGTTCGCCAACCTGCGTACAACTGCCACCCAATTGTTTGGCGACGATTGAGTGGTTAAAACCTCATTAGATCGGAGTTTTTAACATGGAAAGATACGTCCCTATCACTGGCATCGACTGCACCCCTGCTTCCCTTCTCATTGATACTCAAGCCCCGCTGGACGTCCTGCACGCCACCGCCGATTACCGCATCCGTGTGGTGACTCAGGTATTGGAGAACATTGCATTTCGCTCTGAAATCACCAGCGATACGGTGGTGCTTTCGGACTTTGCACAGCTTTTGGTGATCCCGTTGCGAGATGGGTGTGATTTGCTGGAGGTGATTGGTCGGCGGCTTCAGGCGCAGGTTGAAAGTTGATAGCGCTTCGGGCGCATAAAGCGCCCGTTTCTGCTTATCTACCAGATAGGTTCTGCACGGACTTCCCCTGCGGCGTTAATTCGACCTTACCTGCCATTTGTATCGGACTTGACCACCTATGACCGGCAGAGAGTGGCTATGTGCAGACGTTCGTCAAAGTCTGCTTTCGGCCGATTCTGTTGAAAAAGTCGGTTTTCCCAAAGCGCTCGAATTTTGATGGATGAAAACACCTCTTTTACACGCTGCTACGTGAAATCCGAGTCCTGAACCTTCTGCCCAAAACTCAGACTTCAATCTCAGGTGCGTACTTTTCTGCAGTGGAATTCGAAGCCGACTTTTTCAACAGAATCGGCCGAAAGCAGCCTATCCAAAGCTCGATTATGACCTCATATGAGCGCCAACCCGCGCACAAAGGGACCGTTGATTTATCTGTCGCCCCGTCGCGCACCTCTGAAGCCATTAATACCCAAACAGCGACTTGCTCTCCAGGTATTCTTCAAACCCCATCTCCCCCCACTCGCGCCCATTACCCGACTGCTTATAGCCGCCAAACGGCGCGGCCTGGTCGGCCCGGGCGCCATTGAGATGGACCATGCCGGTGCGCAATTGCCGCGCAACCCTGCGACTGCGTTCGAGGCTGGTCGAGGTGACGTAGCCTGACAAGCCGTAAGGGCTGTCGTTCGCGATGGCTATCGCCTCGGCCTCGCTGTCGTACGGCATGATCGCCAGGACCGGGCCGAAGATTTCTTCCCGCGCCACCAGCATGTCCGGGGTGACGTCGGCAAATACCGTAGGTTGCACGTAGTAGCCGCGCTCAATCCCTTGTGGTCGTCCCAGCCCTCCGGCGATCAATCGCGAGCCCTCGGCGATGGCTTGGGCGATCATGGCCTGTACCCGTTCGAATTGCAGGGCATTCGCCACGGGACCGATGGCGCAGGTCGGGTTACTGTCGTCGAAGCACACCTGCGCCAGCACTTCCCGGACGATATCAATCACCGCCGGTTGTTGCGCGCGCGGTACTAGCAGGCGCGTTGGCGCATTGCACGACTGGCCGCTGTTACGGATGCACGCCTGTACCCCGTGGCGCACCGCGCTCGGCAGGTAGGCATCGTCGAGCAGGATGTTCGCGGATTTGCCGCCCAGTTCCTGGGACACACGCTTCACTGTATCGGCCGCCGCCTTGGCCACTGCGATGCCGGCGCGGGTCGAGCCGGTAAACGACACCATGTCCACCTCGGCATGACTGGCCAGCGCAGCGCCAACCTCCGGCCCATTACCGTTGACCAGGTTGAACACCCCCTTCGGCACCCCGGCCTCATGCAGGATTTGCGCGACGATATACGCCGACAACGGCGCACACTCACTTGGCTTGAGTACGACCGTGCAGCCCACCGCCAGGGCGGGTGCGAGCTTGCAGGTGAGTTGATTGAGTGGCCAGTTCCAGGGGGTGATCAGGGCGCACACGCCGATAGGCTCACGCAGTACCAGCGTCTGGCCCAGGCGCCGTTCGAAGCGGTACTCGCGCAGCACTTCCAGCGCCTGCGTCAGATGGCCCAGGCCTGCCGGGACATGAGCGCTTCGGGCCAGGGACAGCGGCGCGCCCATCTCCAGATGAACCGCCTCGATCAACGCCTCGCTATGGTGTTTGTAGGCTTCGATGATGCGCTGCAGCAAGTCGATACGTGCCTCGATCGAAGTCGCGGCGAACGCCGGAAAAGCCCGCCGGGCGGCGCCGAGCGCACGGTCTACATCGCGAGCATCGCCCAGGATGATGCGCGCAACCCCCTGCTCGGTGGACGGGTTTACCACGGTCTCGACGGTTTCGCCGTGGGGTTTGACCCAGGCGCCGTCAATGTAGAACTCAAACAAATCGTACATACCATCGACTCCCTTCAGGCAACCTGGTTCAAGGCACCAGCCAAGGTGTCGAACACCTGGGCGATCTCGTGCTGGCTGATGACCAACGGCGGCGAAATCACGATGGTGTCGCCCGAACCGCGTACCAGTACGCCGTGCTCAAAGCACCACTGCGCAACTTCACTGCCACGCGCGCCGGCGGCACCGGGGCGCGGCTCGAGTTCGACGGCGCAGAGCAAACCGATGGTGCGTACGTCCAGCACCGGCCCCACACCCTGCAGCGCCAGTGCGGCCGACTGCCAGGGCCCGCTGACCGAATTGACGTGTTGGTTGATGCCCAGTTCGCGATGCACCTCGATGGTCGCCAACCCGGCCGCACACGCCAGCGGATGCGCCGAATAGGTGTAGCCATGCATCAGCTCGATGACGTTCGTCGGCCCGGCCATGAACGCTTCGTACACCGCCCCGCTTACCAGCACGCCGCCCATGGGCACGGCGCCGTTGGTCAGGCCTTTGGCGGTGGTGATCAAGTCTGGCGTCACGCCGAACGCCTGGGCGGCGAAGCTGGCGCCGACGCGGCCAAAACCGGTGATCACTTCGTCGAAAATCAGCAGCACGCCGTGCCGGGTGCAGATCTCGCGCAAGCGCTGCAGATAACCCTGGGGCGGCGGGTACACCCCGCCGGAGCCTGTCACTGGCTCCACGATCACCGCGGCCACAGTGCTCGGATCCTGAATGTCCAACAGTTGTGTCAGCGCGTCGGCGTAACCTTCGCCCTGCCGCGGTTGCCCGGCGCTGAAACGCATACCCGCGTCGTAAGGCAGCGGCAGGTGTGACACTTCGCCCAACAACGGACCGAAGTCACGCTTCTGCCGGCCGATACCCGACACCGACAGCCCACCGAAACCCATGCCGTGATAGCCCTTGGCACGGCCGATAAACTTGGTACGGCGGCTGTCGCCGCGGGCCTGGTGATACGCCCGGGCAATCTTCAACGCGGTGTCGACGGCCTCGGAACCTGAGTTGGTAAAGAACACCTGCGCCATGCCGGCCGGGCTGATGTCGATCAGGCGCTCAGCCATCTCCAGGGCGTGGGGGTGGCTCATCTTGAATGACGAGACAAAGTCCAGGCGCCCCGCCGCCTCGCGAATGGCCTCGACGATTTTCGGCTGGCCATGCCCGGCGTTGACGCACCAGAGTCCCGCCATTGCATCGAGTACGCGACGCCCATCGGTGGTGGTGTAGTACATGCCGTCAGCACTGGTGAACATCATCGGTTGTTGCTGGAACTGGCGCATCGGGGTAAACGGTGCCCAGAACGCGCCACACTTGGAATCTGTCGGGTTGGAAATATCGTTCATAGCGACTCCTGCAAAGCTGTTCTTGGATGGCCGATCAGCGTCGGGCGCTGCAACGGGCCGGCGTTAACGTTGACGCTGCGGTCCACGTACAACTTGCCGTGCTCAATACGGCAGCTGACACGGTCACAAAACGCCATCTCGACAAACTGCCAGGTCATGCTTAATACCCCGTCGTCGGTCCAGCGTGCCTGCGCCACCACCGGGGTGAGTTCCGGCTGGTATTGGTGATGCAGATAATGGCCGGTCATGCTGGTCTGACTTTCGATGCCGTTGGTAATGCCGGCGCGAATGCAGTGGGTGCCACGGGGGTCGGTGAGGTAGAAGTCGCAGTGGTCAGGGCCAAGCACCAAACGTATTTCGCTGACTTGATCTTCGTTGGCCTCCACCACAAACGTGCCGTTGAACTCGGCGTGACGCGGCGAGGTCGACGCCCCCGAGAGAGCCGGCCGCCGCTGGCGTGCCAACAGCGCCGCCAACTCGGCATCCGCCGCGCCGTCGGCGGGTACACCCAGCGCCGGCAACAGATGTTCCCAGAGCAGGCTGTGCAAGCGCCGCTCGCCCAAGGGCAGCCCGGCGGTAAACGCAATCACCGCGTTATGGCGTGGCAAGACGATGCACTGCTGGCCAAATACTCCAGAGGCGTAGTAGCCACCGTGCAGGGTCATCCACCACTGGTAGCCGTAGCCTTCGCGGCGCGTGACACCTGCGTCGCTCGAGTCGCGACCCTGGTAGCGCTTGCCGTCGAAGGCCCCCATCCATACATCATCGACGTGCCCACGGGTGGCTTCGGCCACCCATTCCCGGGATAACAGCTGCTGCCCTTCCCAGTTGCCTTGTTGCAAGTGCAGCACACCGAACTTGAGCAAGTCCTCGGTGCTGCAACTCAGGCCATTGCCGCCGGTGTTGAAGCCACCAGGTGCCAGGTCCCACTTGATGCTCCCCATGGCCATGGGTTGGAAGATACGTGCGTTGCACAACTCAAAGGCCGTCTGGCCGCTGACCACGCTGACAATTGCCGAGAGCATGAAACTCGAGGCGCTGCTGTAGATAAAGTGCTGCCCGGGTGGGTCTTCAACCGGTTCATCGAGGAACAGCTTGACCCAGCTTTCACTGCGCCCACGCCAGGCCCCGCCGGAAATGCCCTGGCGATGGCCGGTGCGCATGGTCAGCAAATCGCGCACGGTCATGGCTGCCAGGTTTGCGCTGATAGTTACCGGGCAATCGGCGGCAAAAAAATCCACCACCTTGGCGTCCAGCGACAGCACGCCGTCATCCACCAACAGCCCGACGGCCATGGATACCCAGCTTTTGGTGACCGAATGCTGAACATGCAACCGCTCGGCGCGATAAGGCGCCCAAAACGCTTCGGCCACCACCGCGCCGTCGCGGTACAGCATGAAACTGTGCAACTCCAGGCCCGCAGCGTTCACCGCATCAATGAAATCACTCACGCCACGCGCCGATACGCGTTGTTGGCTGGGCAGTGCCCGCCGCAACGGCAAACTCGTCATCTGATCTATCCCCTCATTTCCACTGCCTTGGCGTGCGACAGGCTGCCCCTGTTGCACGCCGTTACCGCTACCAGAGCGCCACGGTGTAACCCAGGATCACTCGGTTTTCGTTGGTGTCACGGGTGAAGTTGCTGGTGGCGCTGGCGTTCTGCCAACGCACAGACACATCCTTGAACGTGCCGCTTTGCACGACGTAGCCGAAGCTGAAATCGCGCTCCCACTCGCGTCCTTCGCCCTCGAAGCCGATGACCTTGGCGTTGTCGCCCCTGGCGTAACGCGTCGAGAACAGCAGGCCCGGCAGGCCCAGCGAGGCGAAGTCATAGTCATAGCGGGCATGCCACACGCGCTCGCCGGTCTGGGAGAAGTTGGCCAGTTGATACTCGGTGAACAGGTAGGTGTTGGTGCCGTCCACGTAGGTGAACGGCGTCGAGCCGTACTGTTCCTGGTACCCGCCGCTGAGGTTGTGGCCATAGAGGCTGTAGCCGATACGGGTACTCAATGCGCGGTTATCCACCTTGCCGGCCAGGGCCGCAGCGTCTTCGCTGGCGTTGAAGTAACGGATGTCGGTCTTGAACGTACCGGGGCCCCACTTGAAGCTGTTTTTCAAACCCAGGTAGTGCTGTTGGTAGAGGCTTTCCAGTTGTGCGTACTGATAGGTAACGACCGTGGTGGGCGTGAGCTTGTACTCGCCGCCGGCGTAGCGGAACTCATCACTTTTGGCGCTGCTTTTGTAGGCGCCGTACTGGCTGGTAAGGCCCATGTCCTCGTAGTGGGTCGAGTCGCGTTGCTTGACCTGGTCCAGTTGGCCCACGGTCAGGGTGAGGTTGTCGATGTCCTTGGAGGTGAGCGCCGTGCCACTGAAACTCTGCGGGAACAGACGGCTGAGGTTTGGTTGCAGGGTGGGCAGGTCCGGCACCATATAGCCCACACGCAGCTCGCTTTGAGCCATGCGCGCCTTACCGGTGATGCCGAGTTTGGAGTAGTTGTCATGGGCACGGCGTGCATAGCTGGGAGAGCCCGGTTCGGCCACGCTTGAGCGCGCCAGCAACCCGGTGCCGGAGTTATCCGGGCTCGAATCGAGCTTCACGCCCAGCATGCCGACCGCGTCCAGGCCAAAACCCAGCGTGCCGTCGGTAAAGCCCGATTGGAGGTTGAGAATGAACCCCTGCGCCCATTCGGCACGCTTGTTCTGTCCACTGGACTCGCGGTAGTCGCGGTTGAAGTAATAGTTCTTCAATTCAAGCGAGGCCTTGCTGTCGGCGACAAAGTCGGCCTGGGCAAACAAGGGCATGAAACCGACGCCCATGACGCTGGCACTGCTGACAACTTTGTTGATGCGGTTATTCATGTGTAGCTTCCTGGCAGACAGGTTGAGTGGGGTTGTTTTTGTTTTCTTCGGCCATGGCTTCGCCCGCCTCGCCAATCACCGATTGACGAAGGGATGGGTTTCAAACATGGCCTGGGGTGCAGCAGTACCTAAATCACACCGGTACGGAGGCGGTAACTGCCATCCGCACGTTTCTCCAAGGGGCTGGCCGCTGCGAGCAGCCGGCGGGTATAGGGATGTTGTGGGGTGTCGAAAATGGCGTTACGCGGCCCCATTTCAACCACCTCGCCCTGGTTCATCACCGCCACGCGATGAGCGATGCGCTCCACTGCCGACAAGTCATGGGAGATGAACAGGCAGGCGAACCCGTATTGGCGTTGCAAGCGCTCGAACAATTCGAGAATCTGCTTTTGAATGGTCATGTCCAACGCCGAAATCGGCTCATCGGCAATCACCAGCTTGGGCCGCCGGACCAGCGCCCGGCCAATCGCCACGCGCTGGCGCTGACCACCGGAGAGTTGATGGGCAAAGCGCTCACGGAACTGCTCGGGCAAGCCGACGTCGACCAGGGTCTCGGTGACCCGCTGACGTTTTTGCGCGGCCGTCAGCCCCGGCTCATGGCGTAGCGGCTCGGCAATGATCTGGTCGACGGTCATGCGTGGATCGAGGGATGAATACGGGTCCTGGAAAATCATCTGGCATTGCAGGCGGTGTGCACGGTTGGCGGCCTTGAGGATATCCACGCCCTGGAACAGGATGGCCCCAGCGCAGGGCGTGACCAACCCGACCACTGCACGCCCAAGAGTGGTTTTGCCCGAACCGCTGCCACCGACCAAGGCCAAGGTCTCGCCCGGTGCAATGCTCAGGTTCACCGAATGCACCACGCGCTTGGGTACGCTGCGCCCCCAGAAACTGCGCAGCCCCGGGTGTTCGATGCACACATCCCGGACCTGCAACAACGCGTTGTCGGTGGCCGGCAATGGCGCCAGTTCGCCGCGCCGTGGCAGCGCTTCAAGCAACTGTCGGGTGTAGTCGGCCTTTGGCGCGAACAGGATGTCTTCGATACGGCCCTGCTCCACCGCCTTGCCCGCACGCATCACCACTACCTTGTGGGCATAACGCGCCACCAGGGACAAGTCGTGGCTGATGAACAGAATCGCGGTGCCTTGCTCGCGCGTCAGCTCCAGCATCAACTCGATCACGTCCAGTTGTGCCAGGCAATCGAGCGCCGTGGTTGGCTCGTCAGCGATCAGCAGCGCCGGACGCAGCAACATCACCGAAGCCAGCATGATGCGTTGGCGCATGCCGCCGGAGAACTGGTGCGGGTAGGACTCCAGGCATTTCTCGGCATCCTTGATACCGATGCGTTGCAGCATGGCACTGCAGCGCTCGCGGATCGTCGCCGCATCCAACGCGGTATGCAGTTTGAGCGCCTCGCTCATCTGCCGGCCAATCGTCAGCGCGGGGTTGAGCGAGACCATCGGTTCCTGGAACACCATGCCGATCCTTGCTCCGCGCACCTTACGCATCGCCTTGGCGTTGCCGCTGTCCAGCGGTTCGCCCTGGAAGGTGATGCGCCCACCACACACCCGCATCGGTGCCGGCAGCAAGCCAATGGCAGCGCGTGCGGCCATGGTCTTGCCGCTGCCCGATTCGCCGACCAGCGCGACGATCTCGCCGGGGGCCATGGTGAAGCTGAAATCATCGACGGCCAACGGACCGTCTGCACCGACGCGAATCTGTAGATTTTCGACGGCCAGTAATGGGATTGGAACGCTCATGCTCATTTCCTCATGCGCGGGTCGAGACGATCACGCAAGGCATCGCCGAACAGATTGATAGCCAGCAGCGTCAGGCTGATAAAAATGCCCGGGAAGATCCCCAGCCACGGCGCCGTCGAGATGTAGGTGCGGCTCGCCGAGAGCATGCTGCCCCAGGTCGCGGCCGGCGGCGGAACGCCCAGCCCCAGGAAACTCAGCGCACTCTCCGAGAGCAACGCCCAGCCGAACATGCTCGTGCCCAACACACACAGCGGAGCCAGGCAGTTGGGGGTGATATGACGGAACATGGTGTACAGCTCGGAGTTGCCGATCACCCGAGAGGCCTCGATGAACTCCAGCTCGCGCAACGACAACACGCTGCCCCGCACTACCCGCACCACGGACGGGGTATAGGCAATGCCCAGGGCGAGGACGATGCCGTACTGGCTTGCGCCAATGATTGCCATGATGCCCAGGGCCATGAGAATGCCCGGAAACGCCAGCAGAGCATCGTTGAACATCATCAGCACGCGGTCGGTCCAACCGCGCAGGTAACCGGCAAGCATACCGATTACCGTGCCACAGATAACCGCCACGCTCACCGAGAGCAGGCTGATCCACAGGCTGGTGCGTGCACCAATGATCAATCGACTGAACACGTCACGGCCGAATTCGTCGGTGCCCAGCCAGTGCGCAGCATTGGGCGCGTGCAGGCGCGACAACAAGTCCAGCTTGAGCGGGTCATAAGGTGTCCACACCACGCCGAGCAACGCCAGCAATACCAGTGCCGCGAGTAAGCCGCCGCCGATCAACACATTCAACGGCGGGTAACGCCAGGTACGTCGAGGCTGGGTATCCAGCCCTGTCGGCAAGGCAGGAGTCTTGAGGTTCATAGCTTCACCCTTGGATCGAACAGCGGATACAACAGATCCACCAACAGGTTGACCAACACGTAGATGCAGGTGACCAGCAACAGGCAACCCTGCAGCACCGGGTAGTCACGGGAGAAAATCGCATCGACCATCAAGCGGCCGATACCGGGCAAGGTGAACACGGTTTCCAGTACCGCAATGCCGCCGAGCAAATTGCCGAGAATCAGGCCAATCAAGGTCCAGGTGGGCGCAAACGCATTGCGCAGAGCGTGTTTCCACAGCACCGCCCCCTCCGACAACCCCTTGGCCCGGGCATGGGCGATATACTCCAGGCGCAGCACTTCGATGGTGCTGGCCCGCGCCATCCGCGCAATGGCGCCGAACTCCACCAGGGTCAGGGTGATGATCGGCAGCACCACATAGGTCAACGCTTTCATCGGGTCGCTGGCAAAGCCGACGTAACCGATCACCGGCAACCAGCCGAGCTGGATGCCAAACACATAGAGCAACAACAAGCCCAACCAGAAACTCGGCACCGACAGCAGCAACGTCGCCGTAGCCACCAGGCCCAAGTCCAGCACACTGTTTTGCTTCCAGGCCGCGAGCAAACCCACCGGCACCGCGAGCAGGGTCGCCAGTAACACCGCGACAAGCACCACTGTGGCACTGACGCTGAATCGTTCGATCAGCAACTCCAATACCGGCTGGCGGCTGCTGATGGATATCCCCAGGTCGCCACTGAGCACCGACTTGATCCAGATCAGGTACTGGGTCACCACCGAGTGGTCCAACCCCAGGCTGCTGCGCATGTCGGCAAGGCTTTTGGGGTCGGCCATGTCGCCCAGCATCAACAACGCCGGGTCGCCGGGGATCAGGCGAATCAAGGCAAATACAATCACCGAGATCAACAGAAGGGTCGGCACCGCCATGCCGAGCCTGTGCAATATGAATCGAAACATAGCGGTACGCCTTACTTGGAAGTGTCGGCCAGCTTCACGCCCCACAGGCGCGGTTTGGCAACGGGCCAGGAGCGATAACCTTCAACGCGCTTGCCCATCGCGCCGATGGCGGTACCGTTGTAGATGACCACCATCGGTACATCCTTGAGCATCAAGGTGTGGAGCTTGTCGAACAGCGGCTGGCGCTTGGCGGGGTCAACCTCACGCTGGGCCTCGCGCAATATCGCCAAGGCTTCGGGGTTGTCCCAGACCTTGCGCGGCTCCTTCTGCTTGTCGCCGATCACTGATTCGAAGCTCTGCGCCGCATCGAAACGCCCCGAATAGGAGAAGGACATCATCTGGTAGCTGCCGGTCTGATAGCGCTCCAGCTGCGTGCCCCACTCCAGGGTTTCCATCTCGATATTCAGCCCCGCCGCCTGAGTCATGGCCTGGCTGAGCAAACCCATGTCGAACATCTGCGGGTAGCGCTTGTTGACCAGCATGCGGATTTTTTCGCCGCCGTAACCGGCCTCTTTCAACAGGCGCCGGGCCTCGTCGAGGTTGTAGGTGTAGCCCTGGCGCGCGGTGTCGTCGTAATACGGGCTGGCGGTGGGGATGACCGAGTTGTTGACCACCGACAAGCCATCGGACAAGGCCGCCACCATCTGTGCGTAATCCAGGGACAACGCCACCGCGCGACGAATGCGCACGTCCTTGAGCAACGGGTCACGGGTCTGGAACAGCAAGCCGCTGATGGTCATGATCGGGCTGACCTGGATCTGCAGATTCTTGTCCTGCTTGAGTTGTGCGGCGTCCATTGCCGTCACGTCCGGCAGCAGGTCGACGCCACCCGAGAGCAGCGCGGCCTTGGCCGAGGCCGAATCGGGGATCACTTGGAAACGCACCTTGTCGACAAACGCCTGCTTGTTGCCGGTGTACCCGTCCGCCTCGGCCTCGGCACGCGGCGTGTATTCCTTGAAGCGATCCAGTTCGACGTACTGGCCCTTCTGCCATTTGCCCAGGGTGAACGGCCCGGTGCCAATCGGTGCACGCCAACTGCCATCGGCGGCCAGGGAGTCCGGGTGCAGGATGCCGCTGCCGGCACAATCCGGGCGAGCCATCGCCGCGAGAAACAAGCCGTTGGCCTGGTCCAGCGTGAACACCACGGTTTTCGGGTCAGGGGTAGCGACATCGACAATCCTGGCTGCGCCACGCCCGTCGAACTCCGCCAGGCAACGCCACTGGGTCTTGGGGTCCAGGTAGCGCTGCCAAGTCCATTGCACATCCTTGGCCGTCAACCGCTGGCCATTCTGGAAGTGCACGCCGTCTCGCAGGCTGAAGGTGTAGCGCAAGCCGTCCGGCGAGACAGCGACTGCACTGGCCAGCATCGGCGCGATGCTGGTGTCTTCGCGATACGCCACCAGCCCTTCGACGATGTGCATCATCACCGCATCGGTATTGTCGTCGCGGTTGACGCCCGGGTCGGTGCTGCGGATATCACCATTGAGACCAACGCTGATGACCTTGTCTTGCGCGACGGCCATGGAAAAGGTGCACGCCGACATCGCGACGGCCAGTGCCGTCTTTACGTAACTATTCACGGGAGAAAGACTCCTTGAAGAAATTTTCCGGTCAGTGGCGGGAGCCAAGGCAGGACCGGCATCAGAATGAGTGAATCCTTGATTATTGTTGTACGGCCTGTTCTGAGTGCATCTACCAGCGGTGTATCAGCCAAGGCTGCGCTTGCGGCGCAACACCTTGGCGAAAAAGTCCTGGGCAGCGGGCATCACCTTGATGCCCTGGTGCGCGACGTTGGGCAACAGGTCGAAGTGCACTTGCACGCCGGCGGCTTCGAAACTCGCCTTCAAGCTGGCCAGGCGCTCCGGGCGCGTGCGTCCGGCAGCGTTGGCACCGGCCATGTAGTGTTTGCCCCCTTCGCGGTGGGTGATTTCCCAGGTTTCGAGGTCTGAATCGCCGACCACCATGTGCACCGGCAGTTGCTGCAAGGCTTGCAGGTTCAACGGTTTGCCGAAGCGCGTCGCAAAGTCCCGCACACCGACCCACCAGTCCTGCTCGAAATCCAGCAAGGTCACCGAGCCCGGCGCACCGATGGACGCCGCCCAGAGTTTCTCGGGGTGCAGGTAGCAGAACCGGTGGGTGAATTGCCCGCCGCCGGAATAGCCGAACAGCGCAAAGGTATCGAAGCGACGACCGTAGCGCTTGCCGACGCTGGCGATCATGTCGAGCAATACTTGGTCGTAACGGATATCGCCCTCGACCAGTTGCTTGTAGCCATCGCCGTTGCTGTCACCCAGCACGCCGACCGGGAACAGTGGCGAGAGGATCACACAATCGTTCCAGCGGCCAAACTCCGCGAAGCCATTGCGATAAATCTCCATCGCACGGGTCGAGCCGTGCAGCGACACCACCAGATCCACTGGCCGGGAGCTGTCTTCAATGGTTTCGGGCACATAGAGGGTGTAGGCAAAACGGCTGTCCTCGTGGTGCGAGTACACCGTGGTAGCGCCGAGGTGATACACGTTTTTGGCCGCACGCAAGGCCGTGTCGATGGGGTTGGTATCTGGATTGCTCATCTGGAAAGTTCGCCGAGTCAGTTCGGACTTGAGTATTGGCCGGGCGCTATAAAAAGAAAAACTAATTAAACTTTATCCAGAACAAACAAAACCTTTACGATCAAGCTCTACCCATGGCTGCGAGTTGACCCATGAGCAACATTCGTTTTTTCAAGACGTTTATCGCCGTCGCCGAGTACGGCAGCTTTGCCGCCGCTGCCGACCGCGTGGCACTGACCAACGCCGCCGTCGGCCAACAAATGCGCGCACTCGAAGAGGAAATGCGCCGGCCGCTGTTCGACCGCAGCCAGCGGCAAATCAAGCTGAGCCGCGATGGTGTGTTATTGCTGCCCAAGGCCAAGCGTCTGCTGGCGGACTACGAGCAAATGATCGCCGAAGCCCCCGACGGTGAAGCCATGGAGGGCGAAGTGTCGATTGGCGGCATTACCTCTGGCATGGGCCTGCTTGCCAATTGCCTGGTACAACTGAAAAAGCTGCACCCCAGGATATCGGTCAACCTGATGACTGCCCGTTCCGACGAAGTGGTCAACCTGGTACAGGCCACCAAACTCGACGCCGCGCTGCTGATCGAGACTGCGCGGCAAAACTTCGATGGCATGAGTTGGACCCTGCTCTACAACGAACCGATCGTCATGCTCGCCAATGCCACCCAGACCGCCGGCATCGACGACGCAGTGGAGTTGCTGAGAACCCAGCCGTTTATTCGCTACGACAGGTCCACGGCAGTGGGTCGCAAGGTGCAGTCGATCATCAAGAGTGAATCGGTCGAACCGCTGGAGATCCTGGAACTGAACTCGATCATCGGAATCGCCGACCTGGTGCGCCAGCAAGTCGGAGTGGCGATTGTGCCGTTGCTGAAAAACTTCGACTGGCACAAAGACCCAAGCCTGCGCGTGCTGCCGTTGCCGGGCGACCTGGCGGTACGCCGGGTGGGGATACTGGAACAAGGCACCAAAAGTGCGATTACAGGGGAAATTCGCAAGTTGCTCATGTCGGCGGTGGCAACGTAATCCTTCCCTTGGCGCGGCTCATGGACGTCTGTCATCGGGAAAGGCCGTGAACTGCGCCCCTGGCGGCCGCTCTTTGGCAGAGTATGGCGTGCGAGATTACCAGTGTAAGAGGCAGCCGCTGATCAGCGCAGCCCGGGCGCGGATACCTGCACACGGACGCGCCACTCGGAGAAACGCAGGCTGACGAAGGCAAGCAGCAGAAACATCAAAATGCCCGACCTCCCAGTGAGGTCGGGCGCAGGGCTCAGGCAACGGGGATGGGATTGTCGATGATCGACTGGTTGAACTGCTCCACCAGGGCGTACTCGTTCGGCCCGACGTTGGCGCGCAGCGCGGCGATGCCATCGACGATCACCTCGTCGGTCGCCGTCTCCAGCTTGGCCAGGGTCTCGGCGATGAAGGCATCCAGCGGCATGGCACGCGGGTCGCCACTCTTGTGGACCAGATCGGTGTCGACCCATGGCGGTGCGATTTCCAGCACCTTGACGCTGGTGTCGCGCAACATGAAGCGCTGCGACAGGCTGTAGGAGTGAATGGCCGCCTTGGTCGCCGAGTACAGCGCGGTGACGGCAATCGGAATGAACGCCAGCACCGAGCTGTTGTTGATGATGGTGGCATCCGGCTGACGCTTGAGGTGCTCGACGAAGGCCGCGCTGACGCGCACCGGGCCGAGCAGGTTGGTGGCCAGCAGACCCACCGCCTGCTCGTCGTCGAGATCACCCGAGGCGGCGTTATCGAACGGCATGATGCCGGCGTTGTTGATCACCACGTTGAGGTCGGGGTGACGCTCGATCACCTGCTGCGCCACCTGCTTGATCTGCTGCGGATTGTTGATGTCCAGCACCACGGTGTCGATACCGGGATTGGCCCGAGCGATCTCGTCCAGCAGGGCCTGGCGGCGGCCGGCGATGATCACCTTGTTGCCACGTTGATGGAAGGCTTCGGCCAGGCCGCGACCAATACCCGAAGTGCCGCCAGTGATGAAGATGGTATTGCCGTTGAGTTTCATGCTGTCTCTCCTTATGAGGGGTCGATCAACGCTCGGCGCTGTAGCGCGGCGCGGGTTGGTTGCTGGAAAGCTTGCTGAACATGGCCTTGCGCGCTGACTCGTAGACCTGCCACTGGCTGACGTCATGCAACGAGGGAATGGAGATCAATTCGCCGCGATCGAAGTCGATCAGCGCGGCGTCGACCAGGGCGCTGGCCGGCATCACAATGGCGGGGTCGAGGTGCTCCAGCGGCAGGCCGCCGTTGTCCCAGAACTCGGTGGCGGTCGCCCCTGGCAACACCGCCTGGATGCGCACGCCCTTGTCGGCCAGCTCGTGATGCAGCGATTGGCTGAAGGCGGTGACGAAGGCCTTGCTGCCGCCGTACACGCCGTTGAGCAACTCTGGGGCGATGCTGACGATGGAGGAAATGTTGATGATGGCGCCGTTGCCACGCTCGACAAACCCGGTGACGGCGGCATAGCTCAGACGCATCAGTGCAGTCACGTTGAGGCCGATCATCCGCGTCATCAGGCCGACGTCGCTGTCGAGCAGCGGCGTGTGGGTGCCGATGCCGGCGTTGTTGACCAGCAGGGTGATGCTCGCGTCTTCCTTGAGCTTGGCCTCGACACTGGCCAGGCTCTGGGCATCGCCCAGGTCGGCCTGCAGCACCTCGACCACGCGCTGGGTGTCATCGGTGATGCGGCGAGCCAGGTCATTCAGGCGTTCGCGGTTACGGGCGACCAGAACCAGATCGTAACCACGCTGGGCCAGGCGCTCGGCGTAAAGGGCGCCGATGCCCGACGATGCACCAGTGACCAGTGCGGTGCCTTTGGATGCGTTGCTCATGTTGTGTCTCCAGGTGGGGTGGGCTTGGGACACATCATGGCGAGGATTGGAAAAGACCTAAATGACGTATACAGTCATGTTTCAGGACACGACCAACATGAGATCCGACCATGCACAGAATCGGCTACCTGCTCTCCGACGACTTCCAGGTGCTGTCGCTGGCCACCCAGACCGTCTTCGAGTACGCCAACATCGTGGCCGAGGCGCCCTTCTATTCCATAGAGTTCTTCTCCGTCGCCAGCGGTATCGTGCGCTCGTCCCTGGGCCTGGGTATCGAAACCCGCGCTCTGAACACCCCTGGCCTGGCGGACACCTGGATGATTGTCGGGGTCAACAAGCCCTTGGAAACGCCGCCGAGTGAGGCAGCCCTGGCATTCGTACACCAGGCCGGGCAGCAGGCGCGCCGCGTCGCCGGTATCTGCACTGGAGGCTTCGTGCTGGCCCAGGCCGGCCTGCTCGATGGGCGTCGCGCGACTACTCACTGGGCTTATGGCGCGGCACTGCGTCGTCTGTATCCACAGATCAGCGTCGAGGATGACCGCATCTTCATAATCGATGGCAACGTCTGGACGTCCGCCGGCATGACTGCCGGCCTGGATCTGGCCCTCGGGATGGTGGAGAAGGACCTGGGCCCGGAAGTGGCACGTTCGGTGGCGCATAAGCTGGTCATGCACCAGCGTCGTTCGGGCGGGCAATCGCAGCACTCGGAGATGCTCACCCTCGCTCCGAAATCCGACCGTATCCAGAACGCGCTGAACTACGCCCGGCAGAACCTGCACAAGCCACTCAGCGTTGAGGATCTGGCCGAGGCCGTGCACCTTAGCCCGCGGCAGTTCACTCGCGTGTTCACGACGGAAACCGGGCAATCTCCGGCCAAGGCCATCGAGCGTCTGCGCCTGGAGGCCGCGCGGGTGATGATCGAACAGAGCCGTCATTCACTGGACGTGGTCGCCAAGGAAACCGGCTTTCGTGATCGACGCCATATGCGCGAAGTGTTCATTCGCGGCTTTGGCGTTCCTCCCCAGGCGATACGACGAGATGTTCGCGGAGTGAACATTTGATCTGTCCAAGCCAGACTTCACGCTTCTTTCAGTTGCATCCACTCACTCGACAGCTTCCAACCTTGCGGCGAAATTTCAGCTCACGACTTAGGCCGCCACGGCGCAAGAACGCCTTCGAAAAGTGAAAAGGCTCCATGCAGGAAACTGTTGAAGCGAGCGGCATCACGCCGCAGTCCTGCCTGTTGGCCACCAATCAGACACAGATGGGCCACCTGACCAATCACTTCTGCCTGGCCTGGCATAGGGACCAAACGGCGGCATGTCCGTATCGCGAAGTCCAGTCGTCTTGTGTCAACACGCTGCTGAAACTCGCCTACCAACGGATCGTGCAACGACCAGGCGCGGATGGAAACTTCCCGCCCTGGTTGTTTCTCCGCGGCAATACTCAAGTAGCGTTGCAAGGTTTCGCCCGCGCTACGCCCCTGCGCCGCATAAGCGAGCATGCGCTCGGTGTAGTCTTCTTCCCAAGCGGCCAGCAAGGTGCGGACAAAGTCTTCGCGATTGCGGAAATGGTGATAGAACGATCCGCGGGTCACATTCAATCGGCGCGAGAGACTCTCGGCCGAAACACCGATATGCCCTATTTGGTCGAGAGCCTCAAAACCTGCCGCGATCCAATGGTGACGCGTTAGTTTTCTCACCCGTTATTTCGCTCCAGATCTGGCGCCATACAGACTGTGTATGGTGCGCAACCGATTGATACGCTGCAAACACCAGCAAAGATGGTCGTTGCGTTTTGCACGCCAGCACTTTTCATGGAGTTCGCCTTGAAGAAAATCGTTCTGGTTGCTTTCGACCAATTCACCGATATCGACCTATTCCTGATGTGGGACATTCTAGGCCGCAACACGCAGGACTGGCACGTCCGAATATTGGGTTCTAGCGCTATCGTGCGATCGGCGCACGGCCTGCCTGTTTCGGTGCACGGTCCGCTTTGCGAAGCCAATAGTGCCGACGCGGTATTGTTCGTCAGCGGCAAGGAAGGGATACCCGCTGCACTTGCCGCGCCGGATTTCCTGCCGTCATTTGAACTTGACCCCAGGCGCCAGCGAATCGGCTCCATATGCGCCGGAGCTTTCATTCTCGAACGGCTTGGGCTGCTCAACGGCCAGGCAACCACACACCCGGATGCGCGATCGAGCTTGCAGGCTCTGGGGCTTGAGCCCATGGACCAGCCGCTTGTATGCCAAGGTAACGTGGCAACCGCTGGCGGATGCCTTTCGGCACTCTATCTGGTGGGATGGTTGGTTGAGTCCTGGTTCGGTGTCGACAAGCGCCGTGCGACGTTGCTCCCTGTTCTACCCGCCGGGCAGCAAGCGCTCTATGATGCCTTGATCGGGCTCAGTCTCCGACAAGGAGAAGTTGGCACCTCAACAACATCCAGTTAATCCATGCTCGCTCAGCGAGGCCCTGGGCCTCAAGGCGTGGACATCGATAAACCACCGCAAAGGAACGCGACATGGCATGTCGTCCAATCAGTAGTTGGAACTCAGGAGAGATCACCGATGCCCCGGGAATTTGAGCTCATCATGTCTGTGCCAGTCCCCTCGAGGTCCGGCATCACCCACCTTTACAAGTCGCTGAACCTGGCGGACGCTTTTGCAATTCGGCTCCCTGCGGGCACTTCCAGCGATCCAGTTCTACTAGCTCGATTCATCCTTTCCCACCAGCCAGCCTGGATCGGATGGCTCATGAAAGTCCGAGACACTATCGTTGCCTGTTTTGGTCTCAAGACAGCCAGACATTTGGCAACACTGGCTAATCGGATTGAAATCTTCAAGGTCTACAGCACGAACCAGACTGAAATCGTGTTGGGAGAGGACGACAAGCACCTCGACTTCCGGATATCGATCCTCTGTTCTGCAGAGGCAGAGCCAGAAGGCAGTCGCCAACTCGTTTTTTCCACCGTGGTCCACTGCCACAACCGTCTAGGCCGGGCCTACATCTTCGTTATTGCGCCCTTTCACCGCTTGGTTGTTAAAGCCAGCCTCCTGCGTGCAGCACGCATCGGTTGGCCTCTGGCTACCTGCCCCTAAGGCTCAGAGCGCTGTGTGCGCCTGAGGGCTAACCGTTCAATCGAAAGGCTGTCTGGCAAGCCTGGCCACGTCTCTCAGGTCAAAGCCTGATTAGATCCGGGCAGGCCCCGCAAAGTGCGGAGACTGTCCGAAAGACTCGATCAGCAGGTCCGTGAGCATTCGTATCTTGCGCGTGGGATGCTGGCTTGGCGGACGGACGACATATGCACCTGCCGGGGGTGGTGGATACCGAGTCATGATCGGTACAAGCGCCCCCGAAGTCACATGTTCGTAGGTCAGGCAATCTGGCAGGTACGCGAGCCCGAGTCCTGCTGTTGCGGCAGCCACGAGCGCTATGCCGTTGTCAGCCTTGAAGCGTCCCTGCGGGCGAACCGCGATGATCTTGTCGCCATCCATGAACTGCCACGCTTCGGTGCCCTGCAGGAGAGCCTCATGGATAGCGAGCTGCTCCGGTGACTCTGGTACCCCATGCGCTTTTATGTAGCCCGGGCTCGCAACGAGCTTCGTGTAAATCGGGCCGATACGCCTTGCGATCAAATTAGAGTCCGGAAGATAGCCGACTCGTATCGCACAATCGAACCCCTCGGCAATGAGATCAACGAAGCGATCGCTGTAACAGGTCTGGATATGAAGCTCGGGGTGGCGTCGTGCCATTTCCGCGAGCATGGGAGCGAAATGCGTAGGGCCAAAAGAGAGCGGCGCCGCAACTCGTAAGCGGCCACGAAGGACTCCCGCCGGCAGGATCGTTTCTCTGGCGGCATCAATCTCGGCGCGGACCCTGGCTGCATAGTCTCGGAATGTGGCCCCGGCTTCAGTGAGCGCTGCCCCACGGGTGGATCGTGCAAGCAACTGGATGCCAAGTTCCGCTTCAAGCCGGGCGAGCCTGCGGCTGACGATCGACTTGGAGACTCCGAGCCTGAGCGCCGCCGGCGAAACACCCCCAGCATCAGCGACTTCTACGAAAGTTTGCAGCTCTTCGATATCCAAATCAGCGTTCCCCTTTGAGCGACACAGCTAGCCTCGGAATGCTACTACTGCGTCGAAAATGGGAACAGCATAATCCCCCCTTCCTGACAGCGTCGCCGTTGGCGCACGTTTCCCGGAAAACCCAATCTACTAACAACATCAGTGGACGTGTCGTCACGGTCGCGCCTGTCCATCCGAACATGCGCTGGCCCTCCGACACGCGTGCATCACTGAGAAAAGGACCTACAGATGACAAGCGAGACTATACGCAACCCCCATACCGACCAGCTCTTATCGCCTGAAAATTCGGCGCTGATCATCATCGATTATCAGCCGATCCAGGTCTCCTCGATTCGCTCGATGTCCCGCGACGAACTCGTCTTCAACATCACGAGCGTTGCCAAGGCGGCCGTCAACTACAACCTGCCTATCATTCATTCGACCGTTAACGTCGCTACCGGCCGTAACAAGCCGCCGATTCGAGAACTGCAGGACGTGCTCGGCCATCTACCGACTTATGACCGCACCTCTATCAACAGCTGGGAGGACACCGAGTTCAAACAGGCGGTCAAGGCAATCGGCCGTCGGAAGCTCATCATGACCGCGCTCTGGACCGAGGCCTGCCTGACGTTCCCTGTACTGGACGCGATCCAGGAAGGCTATGAAGTGTATGTGCCGGTCGATGCGGTCGGAGGCACGTCACCCGCCGCACATGAGGCAGCCCTTCGCCGAATCGAGCAAGCGGGCGCGAAACTCATCAGCCGTGTGCAGATGTACTGCGAGCTCCAGCGCGACTGGTCGCGTGAGTCGACTATCCCCGGTTTCATGGGCGTATTCGAAAGTGCCGACGGTTTTAATGCCGAAAAGGCCGGTCAGGAAAAGACTGGGGACGTCTCTGACAGTTGATGCGTGAAGTAGGTGGGGCCCGCTAATGCAGGCGCCACCTTCACTGCCTGAGCGTCCTGAAATCAGCAACGATTTTAACGGCGCCGAGCGCACCATCATCACGGAAAAAGTCCTGGGCGATTAACCCTGTCCCCTCACAAAACCCTCAAAGCAGCCCATGCGTGCCAGAATCTCCTCACTGGATCGTCTTGGAGACCACCATGCTTCGCACGTTTGAAAAATGGCTCGACCCCTTCCCGCCCGACGAAGTACCGCCACCGCCTGAAGGCTTGTCGCGATTTCTCTGGGCCTGCACGCGCGGCGCCCGCGGTTATATTCTCGCGCTTGCGCTACTGAGTGCCGGTGTGTCGATTTACGAAGCCTGGCTGTTTTCTTTCCTCGGGCAGGTCGTGGACCTGCTGTCGACCTGGCAGGCCGGCGGCGATGCGGCGATACAGGAAAGTCGCGTGCTGTGGGGCATCGGCATCGTATTGCTGACCAGTATCGGGCTGGTCGCGTTGCGCACGATGGTGCAGCACCAGATATTGGCGATCAACCTACCGTTGCGGCTGCGCTGGGATTTCCATCGGTTGATGCTGCGACAAAGCCTTTCGTTCTTCTCCGATGAGTTCTCCGGCCGCGTCACCACCAAGGTGATGCAGACGGCGCTGTCGGTGCGCGAGGTGCTGTTCACCCTCATCGAGATCGCACCGGGGATCGGCGTTTACTTCATCGCGATCATCGCCCTGGCTGGCGGCTTCGACCTGAAGCTGATGCTACCTTTCATTGCCTGGGTCGCGTTGTTCGGCCTGGCCATGCGCTACTTCGTGCCCCGCCTGGGACAAGTCGGGCAGGAACAGGCCAATGCGCGGTCATCGATGACCGGTCGCATCTCCGATGCCTATACCAACATCACCACAGTGAAGCTGTTCTCGCACTCAAAACGCGAAGCCCACTTCGCCCGCGCGGCAATGGAGGATTTCAAGCAGACCGGCTTGCGCCAGATGCGCCTGGTCAGCCAATTCGAAATCGTCAACCAGGCACTGGTGGTCGCGTTGATCATGGGTGCGGGCGGCTATGCCCTATGGCTGTGGCACCAGGGCGAAGTCGGCGCGGGTGCCGTGGCGGCGATTACCGCGATGGCGTTGCGCATCAATGGCATGTCGCACTGGATCATGTGGCAAATGACCTCGCTGTTCGAGAACATCGGCACCGTGCAGGATGGCATGGCCACTTTGACCCGCGGCCCCAAGGTGCAGGACGCGCCGGATGCGAAAGTGCTGGTGACCACTGGCGGAGCGGTGACCTTCGACAACGTGAGCTTCAACTACAACGGCGAACGCCAGGTGCTCGATGGGCTGAGCCTGAGCATCCGCGCGGGGGAAAAAATTGGCTTGGTGGGTCGCTCCGGCGCCGGAAAATCCACGCTCATCAACCTGCTGTTGCGCTTCTACGATGTGGACAGCGGAGAGATTCGCATCGACGGGCAAAACATCGCGCACGTCACGCAAGACAGTCTGCGCAGCGCCATCGGCATGGTCACTCAGGATACGTCCCTGCTGCACCGCTCCATTCGCGACAACATCGCCTATGGTCGCCCCGATGCAACCGACGAGCAGATCCGTAGCGCCGCCATCAACGCCCAGGCCGATGGCTTCATCAGCCAACTGAGCGATAAGCATGGCCATTGCGGCTACGACACCCTGGTCGGCGAGCGTGGTATCAAGCTTTCGGGCGGCCAGCGTCAACGCGTCGCAATTGCCCGGGTGATGCTCAAAAACGCCCCGATCCTGCTGCTGGACGAGGCCACTAGCGCGCTGGACTCGGAAGTCGAAGTGGCCATCCAGGAAAGCCTCGATGACATGATGCAGGGCAAGACCGTGATTGCCATCGCCCATCGCCTGTCCACGATTGCGGCCATGGACAGGCTCATCGTCATGGATGACGGGCGCATCATAGAACAAGGCACCCACACGGAACTGCTCGGGAAAAACGGTACCTATGCGCGGTTGTGGCATCACCAGAGCGGCGGATTTCTGGGCGAGGATCAAGGGGTGGTTGAGGCAGTGGAATAGGCATGGGCGGTTTGGGCGATCATTGACCGCCCGAAGCAGCCCTTGATGTCCGTTTTTCGTCGCCCTATGTTATTGGCATTCATGGAGGATTCTGACTGATGGCACGTGTGGGTTTGATACTGACACCCGGTTTTGCGGACTGGGAATATGCTTTCATCGCAGGGACTGCCTCTCCTTTTTACGGGATCGACACCAGGTTTTTCACTTCTGCCACAGGGCAATTCCGCTCGCAGGGTGGATTGGCCGTAACGGTCGATAGCAGTTTGCAACAATGCCTGGGCTGGAAGCCGGACGTTGTCGTCGTCATTGGAGGAATGGGCTGGGAACGTGCAGAAGCGCCCGATATTCGAGACTTTCTTCATGCCAGTCGCTCAAACGGCGCGACGATTGCCGGTATCTGCGGGGGAACGCTGGCGCTTGCGAGGGCCGGCTTGCTCGACACGGTTGCTCATACCTCGAACAGCGCAGAGTTCTTGCAACACAATGCCGCAGGTTATGCAGGGCAGGCGCTTTATCGAAGCAGCCCGGTAGCCGTGGTCGCAGACCGCATCATAACGGCTCCAGGCCCCGCACCCGTTAGCTTCACCTGCGCAGTGTTCGAAAGCGCCGGGTTATCTGCAGAAGTCACTTCTCAATTCAGGTCAATGTTGGCAGCGGAACATGGGTGACTGCTTCGTCCTGAGAGGGTTTTGAGTGGCCGTTCATGGCAGATTTCTGACGGCCACGACCGACAGGAAACGCTTGATTTCTCCGGCTCTTCCTTGACCGTGCAGGTTGGAAACTCACCGTCTGGGAAAGTTTTTCAACCCCGCCCGTAAAATATCGCCCCAGCGCCGCACCAGATAATTGTGCTCATCCATCACCGAGTTCCACACGGCGATATGGCCCATGCGCTGCTCATAGGAACCACCATCGCGCACGTCACCAATGTCAATCAGCGGCAAACCATCACTGCCCAGTAACTCCTCCCGCGCCGGTTGACCGGCGTACCAGTAATCCCACTCGGCACTGCTCAGATGGTCGCGGCTGCGCGCCGGGTTGCCGATGTAGTAACCCTGGCGCGCCATCACCGCGCCGGGCCAGCCGGACAACCACCAGTTGAGGTATGCATAGGCCGCGTCCAATACCGGGCCCTGGGCGTGGCGCGACAATGACAAACCGCCGAACCAGGCGCGGTAACCCTCGCGAGGCACCGCCAGACGGTATTTCACCCCGGCGCGATGCAGGCGCATCAACGTCGGCGACCACAGGCTCTGGATATCGATGTTCGGGCTGAGCATCAATTGCGCGGCCTCCTCGTCATCGGACCAGAACGCCGCGAAGTGACCTTCCTTCTGTTTGCGCACCAGGATATCGGCCAGCACATCGATCTCTTCGATGCTCATATTGCCGATGTCCTTGAAGCGCGCCAGTCCCGCGCCCTGCACCGCCAGCGCGGCATCCAGGGCGCCGATGGCAGCGTCGCTCTGCAGTGCGGTGCGCGCGCGCCAGGCCGGGTCCAGCAGCCAGCCCCAGCTTTCGTTGTCGGGGCGAAAACCCTCGGGCAAGCGCTCGGGGCGGTAGGCGAAACTGTCGGCGTTATGGGTCAGGGGTAGCATGCTGATGCGCTCGGTGACCGTGCTGCCGAGGCTGCCATCGTGCTGCACGAACAAACGCTCGCTAGGCACGCTGCCACTGCCCAACCGATCATTCGCGGACAGGCGACCGCGCTTGGGCAGGTCGTTGATCTCATGCCACAACGCAATGCGCCGCGTGTCGATGGGCTGGATCGCCCGGGCCGGCCATACGAAGTCGACGTTATGGAACCATTGATCGTACAGGTCATAGCTGTCGGGCTGCATCACCGCGATGCGCTGGGCCTGCTCGACATCGTGCACCTGGTACACCAAGTGAATGCCCAATTCCTGTTCGGCACGAACACGCAGGCATTCGAGCAAGGTCACTGAAGTGCCGAGGACGCGGAGTGTGATCATGCGGCGAACCGCTGAGAGAACACGGCAAAGGAGCGCCGCAGCAGCGCGGGGTCGAGACCACGCAGGATGAACACCAGGCGCGATTGCCGATCCGTGCCCGGCCAGGCAGGCAAGTGCACGGGGGCATGCAGGCAATGCTGCACACCATGAATGACGATCGGGGCGTTACTGCTGTTCACGTTGAGCAGTCCTTTGACACGTAGAATTCGTTCGCCGTGGCATCTTAACAGCATCGACAACCAAACCCCGAAGCCGACCCAATCCAACGGCTGGTCGAAAGTCAGGCTGCACACTTGCGCGGCGCCGTGGGTGGCGCTGGTACTGCGATGCAGTTGCCAGCGACTGACTTCCACTGTCGGTTCGGCGCTGCGCAAACCTTCACCCAGCAACAGTTGATCGCCGCTATGGACGTCACAGGTATTGAGGACCGGCGTACCGGCATTGAGCGCTTGCAGGTGCGCGTGCAGTGGGGCGCAGTCCTCCACCAGGTCGGTCTTGCTCAACAGCAAGCGGTCCGCGGCGGCGACCTGGGCCAGCCATTCCGGATGCAGGCGTTCTTGCAGAGTGGCGTGGCTGGCATCCACCAGGGTAATCACCAGGCCGATATGGAAACGCCCGCGCAGTTGCGCGTCGTTGTTCAAGGTGGCGAGGATCGGAGCCGGGTCGGCCAGGCCGGTGGTCTCCAGGATCACCCGTTTGAACGCCGGGATTTCGCCGCGCTCACGGCGTTGCAACAGGTCGAGCAATGCGTCCTTGAGTTCGCCACGAATCGAGCAACAGACACAGCCGCTGGGCAGCAGCACGGTATCCGGGGCGACTTCTTCCACCAGCAGATGGTCGATGCCGACATCGCCGAACTCGTTGATCAGCAAAGCCGTATCGCCGAGGCTTTCGCCTTGCAGCAGGCGCTTGAGCAAGGTGGTTTTGCCGCTGCCGAGAAAGCCGGTGATGACATTGAGAGCGATGCTCATACGGCTGACTCCAAGTGATCCAACAGATGCGGGTCCAAGGGATCCAACGGGCGGCCGAGCATGATTTCGGCCGCTCGCCAGAGCTGATCCAGGCCACTCGCCAGCGCTTGCTTACCGGTCGCGCCGAGCAGCAGGTAAGAGGCGCCCTGAAAGTCTTCGACCTTGAGCCGGAACACCGCCAGTACCTGATTGATCGCAGCGATGCGGCGCAGGCGTTCGCGGCGCCTGGGCAGCTCATCGCCCAGGGGATCGCTCCAGTGCAGATCCTCGCCGAGCAAACCGCAGAGTCCACACATGGCTACACCTCACTCATGGCATGACATCGCCGGAATTCGGGCCGAGGGTCTGGCCAACGAACAGGTTGCCACCCGGCTCGCTGGCCAGCAGCACGGCGGTAGGCGCCACTTCATCCGCCAGGCCGAACCGGCCGAGGGGTAACTCGGCGGCCTTGGCGCGTTTCCAGTCGGCGCTGATCCCGGCGACCAATGGCGTTTCAATCGGCCCCGGAGCGATGGCATTGACCAGTACGTTGTCCTTGGCGACTTCCAGCGCCAAGGACTTGGTGAAACCGATGACCCCGGCCTTGGCCGCGGCGTAATGGGTAAGCTCGGCGCCGCCCTTGATGCCCAGTTGCGAGGCCACGTTGATGATCCGCCCCCAACGCTGGGCGAGCATATGCGGCAAGGCGCGCTGGCTGGCGACGAATACGCTGGTAAGGTCGACGCGCAGCATGTCGTTCCACATCTCGATCGTGAGGTCGACGCAACGTGCCTGGGTGAGCATGCCAGCGTTATTGACCAAAACGTCGATGCCGCCGAAGTGCTCGACGCAACGGTCGACACCGGCCTGGGCGCCTTCGACGGTGCCTACATCGGCGAGGCACTCCACCACTTCGGCGCCGAGGTTGCGGCAGGTGATCGCGGTTTCGGTGAGGCTGACGGCATTGCGGTCGGCCAGCACCAGGCGCGCGCCTTCAGCCGCATAGGCACGGGCAATGGCAGCGCCGATACCGCTGCCGGCGCCGGTGATGACGGCGCGGCGGTTGGTAAGTTGAGGCATGTAGAATCTCCTGAAGCAAACACAGGTCCCAGGTGGGAGCGGGCTTGCTCGCGAATGCGGTCTGTCAGTCACACCTGATTTATCTGAAACACCGCATTCGCGAGCAAGCCCGCTCCCACATTTGAATTGAGTACAGTCAGTCGGGCCAGCGTACGGTCAGGCCACCGTCGATGACGATGCTCTGCCCGGTCAGGTAACTCGACGCATCACTGGTCAGGAACTGCACCAATGAAGCCACTTCATCTGGCCGCCCTACCCGCCCCAACGGGATCGCCCTCGCAGCCTTCGCCAGGCCTTCCGGCCCGAGAGAGTTCTTCGCATCCAGTGACTGTGGCGTCTCGATCAACCCTGGGATCACCGCATTGCAACGAATGCCCTTTGCTGCCAACTCCACCGCCAGCGAACGACACAAGCCCGGCACGCCGGCCTTGGCCGCTGCGTAATGGCTGTGTTCTTGCCAGCCATACACGCCGCCGGCAATCGACGAAATCGCCACCAACGCACCGCCCTCGCCCATATGCCGAGTCGCCGCGCGAAAGGTGCGCATCACTCCCGTCAGGTCGACGTTGAGCATCTCGTCCCACAGCGCATCGCTCATTTCCAGCAACGGTGCACGGCGCAGCAAACCAGCGTTCGCCACGGCGTAATCCAGGCGGCCGAAGCGCTGCACGGCGTGTTCGGCCAGTGCATCCACCGAGGCGGTATCGCCCACGTCCAGCGGCAACATCAGGCACTCTCCACCGGCTTCTTCCACCAAGGTCACCGTGGTCTGCGGGTCATGGGGATCGGCCGGGTAATACCCGCCGACGACCGCCACACCATTGCGCGCATAGACCACAGCGAGGGCTTGGCCGATGCCGCTGGCGGCACCGGTAATCAAGGCAACTTTACGGCTCATCTAGAAATCCTCACTGAACGGTTTCCGGACGCACGTGGCGTGCGGCGAACATCAGCGCACCGGACAAGAAGCACGGCACAGCACCGAACCACAGTGCGGCGGTCTGCCAGTCACTGCCGGCGGACAACACCTGGGTGGCGCCAAACCCTGCGACCACCGCGCCAATCGGGCCCATGGCATGGATGATCGCGCCACCGGTGGCGCGGATGCTGGTAGGGAAACTTTCACTGATAAAAAACAACGCCGCCGAATATGGCCCGATCAGGAAGAACAGGCCCAGGCTGTACAGCCCGACCACCATCGCCATGTTGCTCGGGCCGAACAGCATCCCGGCAAACGACAGGCCGCCAAGCATCCAGCCCAGGCCAATCACGTTGCGGCGGCCAATCTTGTCGCCCATCCAGCCGTGGCTGAGGTAACCGCAGTAACCCACCAGGTTCGACAGCACCAGGATGATCAGCGAGTTCTCGAAGGAGATGTGGTGCACGCTGACGATCACTGAAGTACCGAGCACGCTGAACACCTGGATCGCCGCCCAGTTGAGCAACAACGCGGCGCCGATCACCAAGGTGGCGCGACGGGCCGGACCACGGAACGCGGCTTTGAGGCCGGCCTTGCTGTGTTCGTCGTAGTCCACGCCGTAAGTCACGGCGACGTTTTGCGCTTCTTTCACCGCGCCGTTTTTACGCAACTCAGTGATACGCTGATGGATCTGAAACTGCGGGCTCTCCTTGAGCTTGCGCGCCAGGATCGCAATCACCACCGCCGGAATCGCGGCGAAGATGAAGCAGCCCTGCCAGCCGATGATCGGCAGCAGCAGCGCGGTCAAACCCGCCGCGATCAACGCACCGACTGGCCAGCCGCCCTGCACCAGGCTGTAGATAAAGCCGCGACGTTTGGTCAGCCGCGGGTCTTGCGAGGCGCCATACAACTCGGTCAAGTAGGTGGCGTTGACGGTTTCTTCGGCATAGCCCAGGCCGCCCAACGAACGGATCAGAATCAGCGGCGACTTGCCCCACGCCCCGCCAATCGCGGTGAGCGCCGAGCACAGGGCGGAACCGGCCACCGTGAAGATAATCCCTTTGCGCCGCCCCAGCTTGTCGACGATCGGGCCGATGGCCAACGCAACGACGGCGGTACCCACCGCCACCCAGGTCGCGATTTCGGCCTGCTCCACTTCACTCCAGCCAAAGTGCCGGCCGATCTCGGGTAGCAAGGTACCGAACAGGATGAAGTCATACACCGCAAACACCCAGGCGAAGAAGGCGATCCAGGTGGCGAAGCGGACTTCCTGGGACGTCAGTTGCCGGGGTTTCCAGCCAGTCAGGTCAAGCTTGTTGTAGATAGACATGAATCGCGCCTCGGAAGGTGGGAGGGAATCAGGTACGCGGCTGGCGGCGGATAAAGTCGTCGGCGATTTCGTCGAAAGTGACGAAACGCACACCGGCATGGCTCTGGATGTGTTCGATCAGACGCTCAAGCATCAGCAGCACCTGGGGCCGGCCGGATACATCGGGGTGGATGGTCATGGTGAACACCGCGTATTCATGCTCGCGGTAGACCCAGTCGAATTGGTCGAGCCACATTTCCTCGAGGTGGCGCGGGTTGACGAAACCGTGACTGTTGGGGGCCTTTTTGATGAACATCATCGGCGGCAAATCGTCGAGGTACCAGTTGGCCGGGATCTCCACCAAGTCGGTTTCTTCGCCACGCACCAGGGGTTTCATCCAGGTGTCGGGATGTTGGCTGTAGTCAATCTTGGTCCAGCTGTCGCCCTTGCGCACGTAGTAGGGGTGGAAGTCGTTGTGCATCAGGCTGTGGTCATACTTGATGCCTTTTTTCAGCAGCAATTCGTTGGTGACCTTGCTGAACTCCCACCACGGGGCGACGTAGCCGGTGGGACGTTTGCCGGTGACCTGGGTGATCAGCTCGATGGATTTATCGAGGACGATTTCTTCCTGCTCGGCGGTCATGGCGATGGGGTTTTCATGGCTGTAGCCGTGCACGCCGATTTCATGGCCGGCGTCGGCCACCGCCTTCATCTGCTCGGGAAAGGTTTCCATCGAGTGGCCGGGGATAAACCAGGTGGTACGCAAGCCGTAACGCTCGAACAATTTGAGCAAACGCGGGGCGCCGATTTCGCCAGCGAACAGGCCACGGGAAATATCGTCAGGCGAATCCTCCCCACCATATGAGCCCAGCCAGCCTGCCACGGCGTCTACGTCGACGCCGAAGGCGCACAGAATTTCTTTAGCCATCATTGTTCTCCTGCGGTTTTATCAATCAGTCGTGGGATTTCTCAGGGCTGGCGCAACGCGGCTTCCACTGCCAGCGCCGCGCGCAACAATCGAAAGTCTTCGCCGGCAGGCGCGCTAATCAACATGCCGGTGGGCAAACCGAGCGCATCGCAGCCACTCGGCAGGGACACGCCCGGCAGATCCAGCAAGCTACCGGGCATGGTCAGGCGCAACGTCGCGAGATTGGTGCGCACGAACAGTTCGTCGTCGGCCTCCAATGGCGCCAGGGGTGGCGCGACATGGGATACGCTTGGCGTAATCAAAAACGCCCCATCCAGCTCATCGGCGATTTGTTGCTGCAGCCGGTCGCGTGCGCTGTAGAGGTTGACCAACTGGCTGGCGGGGAATGTACGTGCGCTTTCCAGACGGCGCCGCACGCGCGGGTCGAGTCGGGCGGCCGCCTCGCTGTCGAGCAGCGGCTGATGCAGCGCGAAAGCTTCAGGGGCGCCAAGCCAGCCTTGTTGCTCGATGAGATGGAGCGTCGCTTGGAAGGCTGGCGAAGGCCGCAGGTCAATCTGCGCACCGTGAGTTTTCAACACGCTCAAGCAGTTCAGCAGGTTGTCACGTACCGCAGGTTCTACGCGTGGATCATCAAGGACCGACGGGTCGACCCAAAAACGCTGCCCTGCCAGACCGCGAGGGATGAGTGAGGTCGACTTCGTACGCCCGCACAGGATGTCGTCGATAGCCAAGGCATCGCGCACGCTGCGCGTCAAAGGCCCCACGCTGTCGAGGGTATGCGCGAGTGGGAAGACACCTTCACGGCTATAGCGCCTGCAACTGCTGCGAAACCCCACCACCCCATTGAAGGCCGCTGGAATTCGGATAGACCCAGCGGTATCCGTGCCCATCGCAATCGGCACGATTCCCGCCGCGACCGCGACCGCTGAGCCTGAGGACGAGCCACCCGGAATGCGTGGCTGGTCGAATCCGACAGGATTGTGCGGCGTTCCAAAATGGGGATTGAGTCCAAGGCCCGAGTAAGCAAACTCGCTAAGGTTAGTTTTCCCGACACTGACCATTCCGGCTCGTGCCAGCAGACCTACGACATTGGCGTCGAGCAGCGCTGGCGTAATGTCGCGGCGCACGGCTGCGCCTGCGGTAGTTGGACTGCCTGCGACGTCGAACATGTCCTTCCAAGCAATGGGAACGCCATCCAGGGCGCTTGCCGGTTGTCCGGCCTTCCAGCGCGCAGCTGATGAATGGGCTTCGCGAAAGGCACGCGCCGAACAAAGAGAGATGAACACGTCATCGACTTCCGCCACCCTGGCCAGCATTTCTTCCAACGCCTTGACCGGGTCGCTGCTACCCGAGGCGAATGCATCCGCCATGGCCAATGCATCGGCTTCAAGCGGTAATTGAGGACTGGCGTAGGACATCTGATCCACCAAAAACGTATTCATTATTAAAATGTACGTTTTATACAGCAGATAGCGTGCCAAACTGAGTGCTTAAGGAACGCCAAGGCGAAAGCAATCCGCGTCTAGCCTACGGACTAGACGCCTTTCCAGACGGGTAGATATTCCATTTTTCGGAGCCTTTTATGCGGGACCAGCCAGCAACACAAATAATGTACTAATTAAAAAATATCCGTTTTGGTGCAGAACAGTAACAGCGGCCCCAGGAACGCGCACAAAGGACGTGGTCCACGGTGACAACCGACTTGTGCGAGAATCTTCCCCCGCCTTTCGAGAAGCGTATGAGATCGATGACCGCCGAGGATTACCGCACTGCATCCCGCTACGCCATGATCCGCCAGGTCCTGCACAACGCCATCGTTGATGGAGAGGTGGCCCAAGGACTTGTCCTGCTCGAAGCGCCTCTGGCCGACCTGTTCGGAACCAGCCGCGTACCGGTGCGCAAAGCATTGGACCTGTTGCATAAGGAAGGCTTGATCAGTCGATTCGATGGTCGTGGTTATCTGGTCAACCCAAAGGGGGTTGAAGTGGAGCCACTGCGGCTGGCCGTAACCCACAAGCAACTCGGTCTTGATAGCAGCGAAGAACTGGTCGATACCCGGCCGTTGGGCGAGCGGATGTTCGACGAGATTGGTTCGGCCTTATCGACCTGTATTGCTTTCGGGCACTATCGACTCGACGAGCAAATGGCCGCCGAGCATTACGGCGTCAGTCGGGCGGTGATACGCGAGGCATTGATGCGTCTGCGTGACCGCGGCCTGGTGGAAAAGGAACCCTACTCCCAATGGCTGGCCGGCCCGCTCACCGCCAGGGAGATCACCGAAGACTACGAGCTGCGCGCGTGCCTTGAACCTGAGGCGTTACGCCAGAGCGCACCCGGGCTCAGCCGGGGATCCCTTGAAGCCATGCTGTCGCGGGTTAAAGAGGCACAGAGCAACCCACGCTGCAGTCTGGCATGCATCGAGCAACTTGAAGAAGACCTGCATTACCACTGCCTCGCCGGAATAAACAATCGCAAGATCGCTACGCTGATCCGGCAGGCCCAGAGCCCCAGGATCATCAGTCGGATTTTTTACAGTCAGTTGGGCCTCGGCCCCGACGAAGCCATGCTGGCCGAACACCGTTTGATTTTAGAGTTGCTATTGCATGGCGCATTCGACGCAGCAGCGCTGAACCTCAAGGAACACCTCCACCGCGCCCGCCAACGCATGTTGCAACGGTTGAAAGTTCTGTCAGTGCTACCTGAGCAGCAAGTACCGGAGTATCTGACCAAGCTGAGCTGAAAATCGTCTACCAGTCAGTCCGTACACGTTTCAGGCTCATCATCAAGGCACTCGATACATGCATCCAGCAATTCATGGAGCGCCGCAACGCGATGCACGCCGAGTCGCTCATTAAGTGCCAATTGCGCCTCTTTCCAGGCGCGCCGCCCTTCGGCTTGCTTTTCCAGTCCCGCTTCGGTCACTTGGACAAGGCGGCTGCGCGCGTCGCCACCCGCCCCGACCGTCAGCCAGCCTTGAGCGACCAGTGGCTGCATATTCCGTGTCAACGTCGAAGCCTCCATTTGCATTCGCCTGGCCAGGTCGCTCGGGCGAATGGGACCCAGTCGAACGACGTGGGACAACAATGCGTACTGCGTGTTTTTTAATCCGGACTCGGCGATATAGCGATCGTAGTGACGCGTCACCATGCGATTGAGCTGGCGAATCTTCAGATTGGTGCAACCCTGTGGCTTGGTCATATTTTTCATGGTATAGATTGTATCTACAAGTATTGCATATACAAGTATCTGGAATGATAAAGGAGTCCGTGATGGAGGCTGACCAGGTCGTTGCGCGGTGGGACGAAGAGGAAAAAGCGATTCGTGCCCGTTGGAACACCTCCCACGCCGCAACGCACAAACAGATCACCAGCCTGACAGGCATGGAGTTGTTCGAGGCAATTTTTGCCGGGGAACTACCGCCCGCCCCCATCGGCGACACGCTCGATTTCCTGCCCATTCACATGGAACCAGGCATAGCGATCTTCCAGGGTCGACCGCAACGAAGGCACTACAACCCGCTGGGAACCGTACACGGCGGTTGGTTTTCCACGTTGCTCGACTCGGCGGTAGGTTGCGCCGTGCATTCGACCTTACCCGCAGGCAAGGGCTTCACTACGCTGGAGCTGAAAGTCAACATGGTCCGCGCCTTGACCGACGCGGTACCGCTAGTACGCGCCGAGGGAAAGTTGATCCATGCAGGAAGCCGGATTGCCACGGCCGAAGGCCGAATCGTTGGCCCCGACGGCAAGCTGTACGCGCACGCCACCACGACATGCTTGATCTTCGATTTCCCTGCACCTTCCCCGAGGCGTCCACATGAGCAAGCCTGACATTGTTCTCTGCGCTCCGGTCCGACAATGGAGAAAGTCATGAAATACACATCCTTTGGCAAGACCGGCCTGCGGGTTTCGCAGGTAGCGCTCGGTACGGGCAACTTTGGCACGGGTTGGGGCCATGGCGCCGACCCCGATACCAGCAAAGCGATGTTCAACGCCTATGCCGAGGCTGGGGGCAACTTCATCGATACAGCGGATGTCTACCAGTTCGGACAATCGGAGGAACAGATCGGCATCCTGCTGGAGGGGCGGCGCGAAGATTTCGTCATTGCGACGAAGTACAGCAACGGGGCGCAGCCGAATGCCAATAGGCTGGTCACCGGCAACAGTCGCAAGGCCATGGTCGCCTCCGTGGAAGCGAGCCTGAAGCGACTCAAGACAGATCGGATTGACATCTACTGGGTGCATCATCCCGATGGCCTCACGCCAGCCGAGGAAATCGTCCGTGGCTTCGAGGACTTGGCGCGCGCGGGCAAGATCCTCTATGCAGGCCTTTCGAACTTCTCCGCCTGGCGGCTCGCCCGTACAGTGACTCTGGCCGAACTGACTCGTACCGTTCCCATCGCGGCTGCGCAGTTCGAGCACAGCCTGGTTCATCGCGAGTCCGAAGCCGACCTGTTCCCGGCATCGCACGCGCTGGGCCTTGGTATCGTCACTTGGTCGCCGCTGGGCGGCGGCATGCTGACGGGCAAGTACCGCCAAGGGGAGAAAGGTCGCGCCGAAGGTTTGGGCGGCCGGGTGTTCCAGCCGGAGAATTCGGCGCAGCGTACGCAAATCCTCGACACCGTCATTGCCATCGCGGGCGAGATCGGCGCCAGCGCGGGTCAGGTCGCCATTGCCTGGGCAGGCACCCACGGGGCAGTGCCGATCATCGGGCCACGCTCAATGACCCAACTCACCGACAACCTCGGCGCGCTGTCGCTTGAGCTTTCACCCGAGCACATCAGCCGCCTCGATACAGCAAGCGTCCTGACACCCTCGGCGCCAGCGCGGGCGGTAACTCCCTGGGGCGAGAGCACGGATCGGATCGTGGCATAGCGCCATGGGGGCATTGGCCCGCAGTTTCTTGGACAACGGCCAACTCGACACCCAAACCTTGAAAGCCCACACATACGGCGAATTGAACGCTTTGATGGCGGCGAAAACCGAGTGATGCTGCCCCGCGGACGAGGCCAAACGCCAGTCTGAATTGAAAGTGTCCAGTTCTGAAATAGGCTTACACCGGTTTCAGGACTAGGACCACCGAAAGCAACGGCCTCCAAACCTGTACGGACACCGCTAACTTGTGCCCAGGGAATGGGCGAGTCCATCGACCTGTTTTGCCAGGATTTCGAGGGTGAAATGTTCAATCGCGCGGGCACGCCTTGGTCCGAGAGCGATGTGATCACGATAAAGCGGATCGTTCGACCCAACGCGCTCGATTTAGCCCAGCAACAGGCAACGCTCCTCCTCTGATTCTTCCAACCCGATAAACCGTCGCACCCGTTGGGCTCCATGCCCTGCGCGGATCGCCTCTGGCGAGGCATCCAACTGCACGTTGCCGTTCTCCATGAAAATCACCCGGTCAGAGATCGACAGGGCAAATTCCATTTCGTGAGTGACAATCAGCAGGGTCATGCCTTCGCGAGCCAGGTCGGCGATCACCGTAAGTACCTCGCCGACCAGTTCCGGGTCCAACGCCGAGGTTGGTTCGTCAAACAGCAGGATGTCCGGGTCCATGGCCATGGCCCGGGCGATCGCCACACGTTGTTGCTGGCCGCCAGACAGTTGATGCGGATATTTGTGAACGTGGGCCAGCAGGCCGACCTTGTCGAGCAGTTGGCAGGCCCGTTGCTCGCTCAGTGCGCGGTTGACGCCATGATAACGAGGGGCGAGGCAGATGTTGTCCAACAGTGTCCGGTGTGGAAACAGGTTGAAGTTCTGGAACACCATGCCGATGCGCTGTACGCCCTGACGAACCCGACGCCCATCCGGTTTGTCCTCGGCATTAATGAAGCCCTCCCCGAACAACAGGATTTCACCCTGATCGATGCGTTCCAGGCCATTAATGGTGCGGATCAACGAGGTCTTGCCGGAGCCGGACGGGCCGATGATGGAAATCACCTGGCCGCTTTGCACCTTCAGGTCGATACCTTTGAGCACATGATGATCGCCGTAGCGTTTGTGCACGCCCTGCAGGTGCAGGGCCGGGGCCGCCCCTTTGGCTGGGAGGCTGACCTTGCTCGATACCCTAGGTGCCAGACTGTCACGCAGCACTTGTGTCGAGGCGCTCTCCAGGGTTTGCGGTGTACGCAGGTTCAGGTCCAGGTAACGTTCCAGACGCTGCAAGGCGAAACCAAACACTGTGACGATCAGCACGTAGTACAGGCCCACAGCCGCCAGGGTCTCCATGACCAGGAAGTTCTGGGCATACAGGCGCTGGCCGACAGTCAGCAGTTCGGTCAGTGAAATCACCGAGATCAACGAGGTCAGTTTGACCACCGTGATGTATTCGTTAATCAACGTCGGCAGTGAGATGCGAAACGCTTGAGGAATGACGATCAGCCGTTGCACGCCAAGCAGCCCGAGCCCCAGGGCGCGGCCCGCTTCCTTCTGGCCTTTGGCGATCGAAATCAGCCCGCCACGATGAATTTCTGCCATGTAGGCGGCCTCAGTGACCACCAGCGCCAACAGACCGGAATAAAATGGCACCGACAGCACCGGCCCGGCACCAGGCAGCAACTGCGGCAGGTTGTAGACGAAGACCACCAGCACCAGCAGCGGAATGCTGCGAAAGAACCAGATGTAGAGTGATGCGGGTATGCGCAGCCAGCGCACGCTCGACAGTTTGGCCGATGCCAGGACGAAACCCAGCAGCATGCCCAGGAACCAGGCCAGGGTGCTCAGTTCGATGACGGTCAGGCTCGCCGCCCAGAAGTCAGCCAGGGTGAACAGCGAAAAAAAGTAATCCCAATCGAATTGCATAGACACCTCGCGCAAGCCGCGCCCCCGATCAAGGGCGCGGTTTCAGGCATTACTCAGAGACCGGTTCCAGGTCATACGCCTTGAGAATGGCGGCGTACTCGCCGTTGGCCTTGCTCTCAGCCAACGCCTTGACCAGCGCCTGATAGGTCGCGTCGGCGTCTTTCTTGACGTAGATGCCCAACGTTTGCGGGTAAACCAACTTCTGCGAGCTGACGATCACACGGCCGTTGGTACGCTGAGCGATCATGTGCGCGGCGCCGGCAATTTCCACTTGAGCCTGGATGTTCTTTGACAGCAGCGCCTGCGTCACCTCGGGTGCCGAGGGAAACTCACTGACGGTGATGGCACCCTTGTTGTTGGGGACGCAGTAGTCGCTGGACAACTGACGGAACTTGCCGACCCAGGTGGTGCCCTGCTCCAGCCCGATTTTCAGGCCACACAGGTCTTCGGGAACCTGCGGGTTCAGCTCACTGCCCTTGGGCACCATGATTGCCGCGCCGGTGTTGGCATAAGCAATGGTCCGGGCCTGGGCCTGGCGCTCCGGGGTGATGTACATGCCGGAGATGATTGCGTCGTAATGCCCGGCGTTGAGGCCGTTGAGCAGATTGGGAAACTTGGTGTCGACGAAGTTGGCCTTGACGCCCATTGCCTTGGCCAGAGAATGGGCCAACTCCGGGTCGGAGCCGACCACGTTCTTGTTGGCGTCATAGGATTCGAACGGCGGGTAGGTGATTTCCATACCGACCTTCAATACACCCGGCGTCGCGGTGCTGGCGAAGGCGGCACTGGCACAGAACAGACCAGCGGCGAGCAGACTCAGTCGGGTCAAGGCGTAGGGGGTTTTCATGATGGGAAGCTCCGTTGGTTTTTTTAGGAATGAGAGGCAGTGTTTTTCAGGCGACCGAAGCTCGATGGCTTGCGGGCTCGGGATGGCAGCTCAAGCTCGCCGTTCTCGACGCGTTTGCGCAGGTACTGATAGGTCTGCAGGGCTTGACTCCACATGTGTTCACCAATCGTTAGCTCCTCGTAGACCTGAGCGTCATTGATGAATGCCGGCAACGGCTTGATCAGCGTGTGGTAATCGCAGGCGTAAAACAGCGGGAAGCTATAGCGCTCCTGAGCCACCTTGCGCACTCGGTGAGCGGTGGCCACGAAGGTCCCGGAGGTCATGACTTCCAGCATGTCGCCGATGTTCACCACAAACGCACCGGGCATTGGCGGTGCATCGATCCACTGATCCTGGTCGTTCAGCACCTCCAACCCTGGCTGATCGGCGTGCAGGATGGTGAAGCACTCGTAGTCGGTATGCGCGCCGATGCCTGGAGCATCCACGGCAGTGGCGTCGAAGGGGTAATGGATCAGCCGCAGCTTGGAAGGCGGACGGGTGACCAGTGCGTCGAAGTAGCCCTCTTCCAGGCCCAGAGCCAGAGCGAAACCATCGAACAATCGACGGCCCAGGGCAAACACGGCCTGATAGTAATTTTGTACCGCAACCTGAAAACCCGGCACGTCGGGCCAGTGGTTCGGGCCCAGCAGCGGCGTTCGACTCAGGAATAGCGGATCGTCCACCGGCACTTCAAAACCGATGTCGAAGGCCTCTTTGTGGTCCGGCTTGCCCTTGGAGTACACCTCCTCTCCTTCGGGCACGAAGCCCTTGTGGCTTTCCGAGGCGCCGATGTAATGGCGCATCTTGGTCTCCAGGGGCTGCGCGAAATAATCCTTGCTTGCCTGGCGCAGGCCCTCGATCAGTGCCGGATCAATGCCGTGCCCGGTGATGTACAGAAACCCTACATCGCTGGCGGCACGACCCAGTTGCTCGGCCACGGCGAGGCGATGCTCCAGTTCGATACTGAAGAGGCCAGCGATGTTCACCACTGGAATGCTATTGAAGTTGGCCTGGGTCGGCGAAGTCTTATTCATGGCGGGCTCCTTCACAGGTAAAACGGTTGAAGTGTTCGCGCTCGGTTCGCGCCATCCACTGGTTCAAGGTCCAGAGATCGGCAACCGGCATGTTGGTGAAGGGCAAGTGATGCAGATACCCGTCGGCACCGAACTCCGGGGTCAGGGTGCTGACTGCATAGCCACGCTGAATTTGAGAAGCCCAGATCGCCTCCCAGTGATGCTGGTGAAACATCAGTTCACGGGCATATTCCGGAGCGGCGGGATGGGGAACTTGCGGGCCCTGGTCATAACCGACCCGAGCTTGAATGTGATGAACGCGCTCGACGAAGGACGACAGATCGTCGGCCGGGTCGTCCAGTAATCGCTCACAGCACACCACCCAATGGCTGATGTCACTGGTGAAACGCAGTTCCGGCAGTTGGCGAATCAGTTCCAGCGTCACCCAAGGGCTGTACAGGGAGCGGGCGCGGTGAGTCTCGAAACTGCAGAACACCCCATGCCTGGCGGCCAGTTCCAGGGCCTGACCGAAGAACTCGACCTGCTGCGCCAGAGGCCAGCGATCATTGCCCGCAAGCAGATTGACGAAACGGGGGGTCAGCTCCGTGGCCCAGCCGAGCTTGCGATCGATGTCGACCAAGTGCTGGGCAGGCGTAGCGCGCTGATCAGGCAGGACATCGTAGGCACTGAACAGGGTGCAGATGTAGGGGACGTGATTGCTGCGCAGGAAAGCGCCGAACTCGCCACGCTCATTGGCCTGCAGTGGCAGGCGTGCTTCGATCCCATCAAAACCGGCGACGAGCAGTTCATCCAGCGCGGATGAATGGCTGGCGGTATAGCCCCACAAGGTACGGAAAATCTCTAGCTTCATGCATTCCTCTCGACTGCTTCGGGCCACTAGCGGATTGGGCTGGTGGCGTTGCTGGGCAGTCGAAAAGGGGCCGCTGCGGGCTGCTGCTCTGATGGCGTCGGTCCCGTGTGGAGGATCCTAAGGCCATCGTGACAAATGATTGAATAGGCTGTAGCAAATAGTTAGTTCAGAAATCCATGAACTAACAACGCTGGTGAGTTTCGCGAGAACGAAAAAAGAGATCAATACCTGAATGGCGCCTACCTGACCTTCTTCGGGTGTCCATTCCTCCTGACCTCAGTCCTTGCTGATCGACGTGTTTTCATCAGCATGGGGTAAGGTTTAGGTCTTCGTTTCATGACACGCGGCTCAATCCTGCCCTGACACGCTCGACGACATCCCCAACAGCGACAACCGTCAAGTCATCGACGGTGGCTCGAAAGCCGTTACAGGCGGCAACGCCTGATCCCACTTCACAATGTCCACCGAGGCGGTTTGCGCCGAACAGCCCTGGGACAGACTCGATGAGCCGACATCAGCGGTGATCATGTTCGGGTTGCCGTGTTTATCAAGGCTGTTTCGCTCACCGTTCACCAACGGATCAAACCAGGCACCCGTGGCGATCTGCACGACACCCTGGCGGATTCCATCGCTGACAATCGCCCCGGCCAGAAAAGCCCCGCGCTCGTTGAACACCTTGACCACGTCGCCATCGACAATACCCCGGGCGTGCGCGTCCGTCGTGTTGAGGGTCAAGGGCTCACGCTGCCGGATTTTCGAGGAGCGGCTGTAGGTGCCGTGATCGTATTGGCTGTGCAGACGGGTTTTCGGCTGGTTCGACAGCAGTTGCAACGGGTACTGCGCCACTGGCTTGTCCAGCCACACCGGGTGACCGGGACAATCGGCGTAGCCAAAACTCGCGATGCGTTCGCAGAAGATTTCGATCCGTCCCGAAGGCGTCGGCAGCGGATTGGCCTCGGGGTCTTCGCGGAAGGCTTTGAGCAATACCGTATCGGTGTCGGGGTAGGCAATTTCGAACAGGCCATCTCGCCAGAACGTGTCGTAGTCCGGTAGCTCAATCCCTTGCTCCTGCGCCCTGCCTCGGGACTCGTCATAGGTAAAGCGCAGCCATGCCTCGGCATCACGCCCCTCGGTGAATGACTCGCCGAATCCCAGACGCTCGGCGACTTGCGCCAGAATCCAATAGTCGTCCCGGGATTCGCCCACCGGCTTGATCGCTTGCTGCATTGCGATCATGAAGCGGTCCGACGCGGAGCTGCCGATATCGTTGCGCTCCAGGGCCGTCGTGGCCGGTAGCACGATATCCGAATACTTGGCCTGGGCAGTCCAGAACTGCTCATGGACGATGAGGGTTTGCGGTCGCTTCCAGGCCTCCAGCAGACGGTTGAGGTCTTGATGATGGTGGAAAATATTCCCCCCCGCCCAATAGACCAGGCGTATGTCCGGGTAATGCATCCGCTTGCCGTTATAGTCGAACGGGGCTCCTGGATTGAGCAGCATGTCGGTCACTCGCGCCACCGGAATGAAGTCTTTGACCGGATTGACCCCTTGGGAAAAGCGCGGCCCGGAAAACGCTTTGCGACCGCTGCCCGTGTTGTTCATGCAGCCATAGCCAAGGCCGAATCCGCCGCCAGGCAGGCCGATCTGCCCAAGCAGCGCGGCCAGCGTTACCGTCATCCAGAACGGCTGTTCGCCGTGCACCGCACGCTGCAAGGAATAGGCAATGTTGATCATGGTGCGCTGGCGGGCCATGCGCCGCGCCAGGTCGATGATTTGCGGTGCCGGGATGTCTGTCAGGGTCTGCGCCCATAACGGATCCTTGGGTTGGCCATCGACATGACCGAGCAGGTATTGGCGAAACCGCTCATAGCCGACCGTATAGCGCCGGACGAATTCCTCATTGTGTAAACCTTCACTGACCAACACGTAGGCCAACGCCATCATCAGCGCCGTGTCGCTGCCGGGGCGCACCGGTAACCATTGATTATTTGTCGGCCCAACCAGGTCTTCGCGCAAGGGACTGACGTTGACGAACTGCACGCCGGCCTCGGACATCTTTTCGAGTGCTCGAGACAACAGATGCTCGCTGGCCCCGCCGGGGCTGGTCTGGGCGTTTTTCGCCGGCAGGCCACCGAAAGCGACAAACAACTCACAATGCTGCGCCAGGTTTTGCCATGAGGTATGCGCGGCCAGCAACCAATCCATGTTGCCGACGATATGCGGCATCAACACCCGCCCGGCGCCAAGGCTGTAGCTGTCCATGCTGAACACGTAGCCGCCGAACAGATTGAGGAAGCGATGCAGCTGACTCTGGGCGTGATGGAAGCGTCCGGCACTGCCCCAGCCGTAGCTGCCGCCGAAAATCGCCTGGTTGCCATGCTCGGTCTTGACCCGTTTCAGCTCCCGGGCGACCAAGTCCAGCGCCACTTCCCATGACACTTCGACGAAGGGTTCCTGACCGCGCCGCTCGGGGTGAGATCCGGGCTCGGCGAGGTAACTGCGGCGCACCGCCGGCCGCATGATCCGCGTCGGCGAAGTAATGGCCCCGGGAATCGAAGCACCGATGGGCGACGGATCTGAGTCCCATTCAACAGGCACCATCGCATCCAGTTTTCCGTCGACGACCTGCGGACGGTACGCGCCCCAATGCAGTGAAGTGAAACTCATGGCGCGATGAACTCCCAATGGAATACGGTCGATAGCACGCAACAGATCTGATGTGGGAGCGGGCTTGCTCGCGAAAGCGGTGTGTCAGTCGCCATCAATGTTGAATGCCAGTCCCTCTTCGCGAGCAAGCCCGCTCCCACATTTGTGCTCTGTTGTCCTGCAAAGAGTGCTCGGGCACTCAACCAATAATTACCAGCTCTCACCCAGCCCCAGCAACCCTAGGATCTGGCGTCTCAGATCCACCAGATAAGGATCGTCGCGATGACGCGGATAAGGCCGTTCGATGGTCAATTGCGCTTTAATCGCTGCCGGTCGGTCACTGAATACGATCACTCGATTGGCCAGCAGCAAAGCCTCTTCAACATCATGGGTCACCAGCAGCGCGGTGTAACCCTGACGTTGCCACAAATCGATCAACTCTTTCTGCATGGCAATGCGGGTCAGCGAATCCAGCTTGCCTAATGGCTCGTCGAGAATCAGTAGCCGCGGTTCGTTGACCAACGCCCGAGCCAACGCAACACGCTGGGCCATCCCCCCTGACAGCTGCCGTGGATACGCTCGGGAGAACGGGCTGAGGCCAACTTTTTCCAGTGCCTCATCGACCTTGGCGGAATAGGTTTTGAGCAGGCCCTGGGCCTCAAGGCCAAGGGCGACGTTGTCCCACACGCGCCGCCACGGGTACAGCGTCGGGTCCTGGAACACCACGACCCGGCTCGGGTCCGGCCCCGTAATCGGCAGGCCATCAGCCAGCAAAGCGCCCGAATCGGCAGGCTCCAGCCCCGCCACCAGGCGCAACAATGTGGACTTGCCGCACCCTGAAGGCCCGAGCAGCGCGACGAACTCGCCGGGCGCCACGTCGAGGGAAACCCGATCCAGTACCGGCAAGTGCTGACCGTCCAGGGCAAAACCATGGCTCAGGTTGTCAATGCGCAGGGCCAACCCTGCCGATGCGGTTGCTGCGTGTGCCAGCGCTACCATTTCATCGCTCCTTTTTGCCAGGCCAACAACCGGTCACGGATCAGAAACAGCGCCGAGATCAACCCCGAGCAGGCCAGTGCCATGATCAACAATGCCGCGTACATATTGGCGTAGGCCGCCCAACCCTGGGCCCATTGCAAGTACCAGCCGATGCCAGATTTGACTCCCATCATTTCCGCGACCACCAGGGTCGAGAACGAGGCGCCCAACCCCATGAACAAACCGACAAACACGTGGGGCAAAGCGGCCGGGATCGCCACTTTGAAAATCAGAAAGCCCTGCTTCGCGCCCAACGTCCGGGCCACGTCGTAATAGGCTTTGTCGACACTGGCCACACCGGACCACGTCAACACCGTCACCGGAAACCAGGTTGCCAGAGCAATGAGAAAGACACTGGCACTCCAACTGGTGGGAAACAGAAAGAAGCACAGTGGCAACAGCGCCGTCGAAGGCACCGGCCCGAGAATGCGCAGGACCGGGTGCAACCAGTAGCCGATACTGCTCGACCAACCGATCGCAACTCCGGCCACAAAACCGGTCGCGGCACCCAGCGCCACTCCACTTCCAAGCAACAGTGCCGAATGCAGCAAGCTGTCGGCCAGGCGTGGCCAGTCATCGACGTACACCGCGAGCAACGCTTGCGGCGGTGCAAAGAATGGCACCGGCAGCAGGCCCAGCTTGGCGGTGAGCAGTTCCCAGATGCCCAGCAGAATGGGCAGTGCGATCAACCAGGCGCCTGCTGCCCGTAGGCGCGTGGCGAGCTTCGCCGACCAGTGACCGACGATGCCCAGCAACCCGATCAATGTCGCCACGGCCAGGCATAGATTCGCCAGGCCTTGGGTCATCGGCCAAAGGCGCGTGGCGTTGGGCCAATAGCTGATCAACAACGCAACCGCCACCCATGCCGTCACCGCGACCGCACCTTGGCGCCAAAGCTTGAATACCCACGGCCTGGCGGATGCGGCCAACGTCGAAACATCAGCTGAAGACATCGGCGGTGATCTCCTTGGCGAACGCTCCGGCGTCGGTCCCCTGACTGATCACCTCCACGGTTTTCAGGTCGGTGACGTAAGTGGTGATCTCCTTAGTCAGCAACGGGCCAACGGCATGATGACCGTGGGTATGGTCGTGCAGGATCGCCTCGACTTCTTCGGTGGAAGTATTCAACGCATAAGCCTGGAAACCCTTGGCCACGGCCTCGGGGTTTTTCACCGAGTAATCGTGGGCCTCGAGAATCGCCTGGGTCAGGGCTGCGACCACGCGTTTGTCCTCACGCACCAGTTTGCCGGTGACGCCGACGACGCAGCAGCTGAGGTTGGCGTACTCCTCGACCAGGTTGGTGGACAACTCCTGGGCTTTGCCGGTCTTGATCAGGCGGTACATGAACGGATCACTGCCGCTGACTGCCTGCACTTCACCACGCTCCAGCGCTGTGCCCAGCAGGTCGGCCGGGTACAGTCGCCATTCCACATCCCGCACCGGATCGATGCCGTGTTTTTTCAGCAGGATCGAGAAGAAGTTACGGTCCGGGCTGGCCATGTCGGTGACGCCTATGGTTTTGCCCTTGAGGTCTTCAAGCTTATGCACGTTGCCGTTTACTGCGCTGAGCAAACGCAGGCAACCGCCGTGAGTGCCGGCGGTGAGTTTGACGTCGAAGCCCTGCTCCAGCGCCTTGAGCCAGCGCAATGCCATGCCGACTCCAGCATCGGCCTTGCCGGTGGCGATGGCTTCAAGCAGCACTTCGGTGGAGTTGCCAAAGTTGACCAGTTCGACATCGAGGTTGTGCTTCTTGAAGAAACCCTGACCGTGGGCGATGACCACTGGCGCCAGACAAACCGCATTGAGGTTGACCGCCAGTTTCAGCGCGCGCGGGGCATCCAGGCGAATGAATTCGCCCGTGCCGGCGGGCTCGCTGGAGCTATCGATAACATGGCCGGCGTGCTCATCCGCCGCCCGGCTAAAACGCGGCAGCGACATCAACAACGGACTCGCCAGGGCAACACTGGCCAGCCCCAGCAGGTGACGACGGGTCAAACGTTCGAAAACAGCCATTCAAATATCCCTTTGGTTGGTAGAAGAGTTCAGTTCTTCAGCTCGCCGAGCCCCAGGTGCTCACGCAAGGTCGAGCCTTCATAAGCGCGACGGAACAAGCCTTTGCGTTGCAGATGGGGGATCACGCTTTCGACGAATTCGCTGAACGATCCCGGCAGGTAACCCGGCGAGATCACGAAGCCGTCGCAACCTTCGCCCTGGAACAACTCGGCCAGTTGGTCGGCGATTTGCGCGCCGGTGCCCACCAGTTGCGGAACGCGAACGCTGCTGGCGAAGATCCGCCCCAGTTGCTCCAGCGTGGTCTCGGCACCCTGCATCAGTAGTTTTTCGGCCGCCGCCGGATGGATCAGCGGCGATTGGGCTATCTGCGCCAGCGTCGCGGATAACGGAAACGGTGACAGGTCGACATTGAGCTGTGAGGCCAGCGTGACCAGCCCTAATTCGGGACGTGCCAGTGCGTTGTGTCGATCGCGTTTGGTCCGTGCTTCGGCTTCCGTGCCGCCAATGAACGGCATGACCGCTGTCAGCACTTTGCAGCTGTCAGCCTCGCGCCCTTGTTGCACGACCTGCGCACGTACGTCGTCGCGGAAGGCGCGCATGGCGCTCAGGTGCGGATGAATGGTAAAGATCGCTTCCGCCCAACGCGCTCCGAAACGCCGACCGCGACCGGACGAACCGGCCTGGATCAGCACCGGTCTTCCTTGGGGCGTGCGCGGAATATTCAGGGGGCCTTCGACCTTGAACCACTCGCCACGGTGCTGCACCGACTGGATCTTCGATGGATCGGCCAGCTCCCCGCTTTCGCGATCGAGCTTGAGCGCGCCAGGTTCCCAACTGCGCCATAGCTTCAACGCCACTTCGACGAACTCGTCGGCACGGTCGTAACGCAGGTCGTGCTCCAGATGCTTGTCCCTGCCGAACAGCCGACCTTCGCTGTCGTTCATCGAGGTGACGATGTTCCACGCCGCGCGGCCCTTGGACAGGTGATCCAGAGTGGCGAACTCCCGGGCGATGTGCGCGGGTTCGTAATAGGTCGTGGAGCGGGTTGCACCCAGGCCGAGCTTGCTCGTTTGCCCGATCAGGTAAGACAGGATCGGAAGTGGGTCCAGGCGTGTCGCATCCTGAGCGCCATAACGCAATGCCAGATCCCGGGAGCCGCCCATTTGATCACCCACTGCGAGGCGATCGGCGAAGAACAGAAAATCAAACAACCCCTCCTCCACGACTTTTGCGACGCGCGCGTAATATTCGGGATCGAGGTAATTGCCGACGGTTTCAGGGTGACGCCAGACGGCGTGACTGTGAACGACAGGCCCCGTCAGCAAGAACGCTGACAGGTGAATTTGACGACTCATGCCAACGCCCCCCTACTTCGCCTTCGGCGTCCAGACTGCGATATCGGAAACCTTCAACGGCTTGGGCGTCAGCTTCGCCGCGTAATAGGTGTCAGCGATACGTTGCTGCTCGGCCAGTTCATCAACCTTGACCGGGACGATGTCATAGCTGCGGCGGGTGTTCGCCAGCTCCACAGTGGCGGAAGGAATGTTGCCCCACAACGGGCCGAGTATCTTCGCGGCCTCTTGTGGGTGCGCTTTGACCCACTGCCCCGTCTCGCGCAGGGTATCGAAGGTAACTTGCAACACGTCCGGGTGCGCGCTGGCGAACTTTGTCGTCGCCAGGTAGAAGCGGTTGTAATCGGCCAGGCCGTCCTTGCCATCAGCCAGCACGCGCACGTGATGATCCAGTTGTTGGGTCGCCAGGAACGGGTCCCAGATAACCCAGGCATCGACACTGCCGTTGGCGAATGCCGCCCCGCCATCCGGTGCTTCCAGGTAACGCGGGGTGATATCGGCGAGCGTCAAACCGGCTTTTTTCAACGCCGAAATCAATAGGAAGTTGCTGCCCGAGCCTTTGGAAACCGCGACGGTCTTGCCTTTCAGATCGGCAACGCTGTGGATGGGTGAATTGTCCGCAACGATGATGGCCTGGGCGCCAGGCGATGGGTTTTCTCGGGCGTAGTAGGTCAATGGCGCATCGGCCGCCTGGGTGAACAGCGCAAAGGCGTCGGCGACGTCGGCATGCAAATCGACACTGCCGGCGTTCAGGGAGCTGAGCAGGCCGGTGCTGAATTCATGCCAGTTGACAGTGAAGCCCAAGGGCTTCAGTCGCTCTTCCAGTTGGCCGTTTTGCTTGAGCAATATCCATAAGGTCGATGAACGCTGGTAGCTGATATCAATGGCTTGTTGGGCATGTGCCCCGGCGGCGGCGAACAACAGGCTGGCGGCGATGATGAGCTTTTTAAACGTCATGAAAGGCCTTTATAGGGGGTGGGGCGGCGTGGCTGAGGGAAAAAACCGAGTCAGCAGTGTTGCGTCCAGCAAGACGCGAAGGTCGAGGCTGAAAGCATCAACGATTATATTAATGATGAAAGATTATGAAAGAATCATATAACGCTAAGGTTATTCCTGTTTAAGCGTTTGGTCCTGACGTGGGCAAGTGGGGCCGGTCAGCACAAGGTAAAACTCCGTGTTCAAGATGATCTCGAACATCGGCGCGAGAGCAGGTTCGAGTTATTCATGAATATGACGACCATGAACTTGTTGAGCGCGGTGATGGGTCGCTAGCGGTGAAGGCTGAGCACTTACGCGGTCATCACAATCACTAATCCGATCTATCGTTAGCGTCCAAAATTCTAATCCGCGATTTAAATAGGACGTTACAGTAAGTTCCTTCTTGCCCTTGAAGGACGCCAGCATGTCATTAACCGCAGAAGTTGCCTGGGTAAACGGGGTCGGTGCTGTCGAAGGATTAGGCGCGGCGCTGGCACGACGATTCGCCAAAGGTGGATATAAGGTCGCCGTGAGCGGTCGCAGCCCCGATAAGCTCAAGGCCGTCGTCGAGAGCATCCAGGCACAGGATGGCGATGCGGTGGCGTTGCCGGCAGACGCAGGCAATGAAGCCGATATCCTGGCTGCGATCAAGGCTGTCAGGGAGCTTGGCCAACTGAAGGTCGCGATCTTCAATGTGGGTAACTCGGTGTCATCCCCCAGCCTTGAACTCAGCGCCGACCTGTTCGAACAAACTTGGCGAGCTTCGACCCTGGGTGGTTTTTTGTTCGCCAGAGAAGCCACCCGCGCGTTGCTTGAAAACGGTGGCGGCACATTGCTGTTCACGGGGGCCACGGCCTCCTTGAGGGGCAAGCCACCGTTCGCGGCGTTTGCAGCGGCGAAGGCCGGACTGCGCTCGTTGAGTCAGTCCTTCGCTCGTGAGTTCGGCCCGCAAAATGTTCACGTCGCGCACGTGGTGATCGATGGCGGCATCAATGGCGAACGCTTACGCAGCCATGCTCCGCAGCGTCTTGAGCAGCTAGGCGCTGAAGGCGCATTACAGCTTGAGGATATCGCCGAAGCTTACTGGTACCTGCATACACAACCGCGCAGCGCATGGACGCAGGAATTGGATTTGCGGCCGTTCAAGGAATCATTTTAAAGCGGCTCGCATCGAGCCAAGGAGTTCTTATGGGAACCCATCAGCAAGACATTGCACCTGTATCCGTAATCGGCGAGCTCAACTATCTGCTGGACAATGGCATACGTCCGGTCAATTACGCATTCGCGCAGCCCGACGGCCAACCACAACGCACGGGTGTCCTGCAGCCGACTCGGGTCAATATTCATAACGCACGCCTGCTCGACACTCCCGCCACCCTCGATGTGCAAGGCTTTGAGCGAATCGAGCGTCCAAGTGCGGTGCCTGATCTGGAAGACGAAACGCAAGTTCGCCTGCTCTATTACCCCGAGGCTGACGCACTGATTCGCGAGCAAACGGGCGCCATCAAAACCGTGATCTTTGACCACACCATTCGTGTTGATCAGCCTGGCAGAGAGGCTGCAGGAATGCGCGAACCGGTGCGTTATGTTCATAACGACCAGACCGAGCGTTCCGCCGTGCGCCGTGTGCGCGATCACTTGCCCCCGGAAGAAGCCGAGCAACGGTTGCTCAAACGCTTTGCAATCATCAATTTGTGGCGTCCCATCGGGGGACCGGTCTTTACCACACCGTTAGCGCTGTGCGATGCCAGCACCATCGATCCTGCCGACTTCCTGCCCAGCGACCTGGTGTATCGCGACAAAGTCGGGGAAACTTTTTCCGTGCGCGCAAACCCGAATCATCGCTGGTATTACTACCCCCGCCTACGACCTGAAGAAGCGCTGCTGCTCAAGATCTTCGATTCGCGCACCGATGGTGTGGCACGAGCGGGTGCACACACCGCTTTCGATGATCCTTCTACGCCACGTGATGCCCCTCCAAGGCGCAGTATCGAATTGCGTGCATTGGTATTCTTTGCCCAATAGTTCACGACCGTAGTTCTTCTCCCCTTCGGTGCGCCTTCACTGGCGCCCGCTCTCAGTCCTGATCTGTTGATCCGGGTTGCGGCCGCCACGCCCGATCACCTAGCCGTATATTCGCGCACTGAGCCGCCCCCGGGCGACACGATCACACCCGCAAAACCTACGAACCCTGGCGAAGCCAGGATCTGCGTGGCTTTGCTCCCGCGTTGAACATTCCAGGCATATCCATAGCAATAAAGGATATTGGTATATACCAGATTGCCTCGCTATAAATCGCCGCAATCAAACACAGTGCCTTGCGTCCATACGCGACGTCAGGCTGGAGTCGATAGCGATGATTTCTGTAAGGGTAATGCTGGAGTACTTTCATCCCTGGCCTAATTCGGCAGGTTTGTATCTGGCTCGCGAACGCGGCTGGTACCAGGAGGCAGGGCTGGATGTCGAGCTGGTGGTGCATGACCCTTGGCGCGGCGACACCCTGGATCATTTACTGTCCGCGGCTGTGCACTTCGGCGTGTTCCCCAGCAACCGACTGCTCGTACGCCGCAGTCTGGGGCAACCGTTGCGGGGAGTGGCAGCGATCAACCACCGTGGCCTGGAGTCAATCCAGACCCTCACCGATTCGGGTATCCAGCGGCCACGGGACCTGGTGGGACGGCGTCTGGCACTCAATCCAACCCCTCGCGGCCTCGCCATGGTCCGGCATTTGGTGCGGATCGATGGTGGTGATCCCGATGCGCTAATCCTGGTAAATAGTGGTACCCGCGAATTGCGCCCCGAGCAACTGGCTGCCGGTGTCGCTGATGCAAGTTTTGGCGGCTACTGGGCATGGGAAGCGCTAATGTCCAGCCCGGTCGAAGCTGAACGGCGCGTAGTCTGGCCGGTCGATGAGCTCGGAGCACCGGCTTATCACAGCTACCTGCTGGGCGCCCATGAGCGGACGCTGGAAACGCAACCCGAACTGACTCGCGCCTTCCTGGCAGCCACCGCCCGTGGTTACCTGGCCGCTGCTGCCGATCCCGCCAGCGCCCTGCAAGCCTATGAGACTGTCACCCCCTATTTTCCCCGTGAGCTGCTGGCGGAATCACTGCAGAAGATCGCCCCGACCTGGTTACACGAGGGCGCCTGGGGCCGGCAACGGGATGAATTGCTCAAACCTTACGCTCACTGGCTGCAAGACAACGGCGTGCTTGACGATGCCGAAGCATGGCGCCAGGCAACCAGTAACGCCTACTTGCCGGAGACGGTCTGATGGCCACCGTCGAAGCCTTGATGGTGCACGGTTTGAGCCACGAGCCGGTGGCTGCGGACTGGCCGCCACTGGATACCCGCGATGTCGAACAACTGTTGCTCGGCTACCCGCAACTCGGGCCGCTACTCAGCCTCAATTGGCATAGCCCCCGACCATTTTCGGCGGCCAGCCTGGTACAGACTCGCGCCGCAACGGTGTTCATCAAACGCCACCATCAGCGAATTCGCACCCCCGCTTGGCTGAGCGAGGAGCATCGGTTCATGGCGCATTTGCGTCAACGTGGTGTACCGGTGAGTCAGGTATTGGCCGACCGCAACGGCGAAACGGCGGTCGCCCAGGGCGAATGGACGTATGAAGTGCATGGGCTGGCGGAAGGTCAGGATCTGTATCGCGAGTCGTTGTCCTGGACACCGTTTTTCAGTCAGCAACACGCCTGGTCCGCCGGCGCGTCCCTGGCCCGATTGCACCTCGCCGCCAAGGACTATCAGGCCGCACCCCGCCAAACCCCGGTGCTTCTGGCTAACTTCAAACTCTGCACCTGCCAGGATCTGCGTGCCAGTCTGCAAAAGGCCATACACTTGGACCCCGTACTCACCGACTACATGAGTCAGCACGACTGGCGCGGCGAATTGCTGCCGCTGCTACTGCCCTGGCATCGCCAGTTGCAACCGTTGCTTGGCCAGCAGCCCGGGTTATGGACCCACAACGACTGGCACGGCTCCAATCTGCTATGGAGCTCAAGTGCCGTCGACGCAGCGGTGAGTTGCGTGCTGGACTTCGGCCTGTCGGACCGCACATTCGCCCTCTTCGACCTGGCCACAGCCATCGAGCGCAATGGCATTCCCTGGCTGGAGCTGGACGATGGCGGCAGTGCCCAGGCCGCGTTGGATGACATCGATGCCTTGCTGGATGGCTATGCCAGCGAAAAACCCTTGTCCTCGGCCGATCTACTGACGCTGGCAGCCTTGTTGCCACTAGTCCATGTGGATTTCGCCCTGTCCGAAATTGCCTATTTCCAGGGTGTGGTGGGTTCCACCGCCAGTGCCGACGTGGCGTACCACGCCTACTTGTTAGGCCACACGCGCTGGTTTTCCACTGAACCGGGCCAGTCTCTGCTCGATCATTTACGGCGCCTTGCCTTAACCAGGAGTTCTGGATCATGACCGCCACCGCAGCCCCCATCCTGATCAGCCCCGAAACGCTAGTCGGGTACATGGCCGATCCCGATCTGCGAATTCTCGATGCCAGCGTCGAATTGCCGACGCCGCGTTTCGATCAGGATTATCGCGTCGCCAGCGGCCGCGACGGTTGGCTCCAGGCCCATATACCCGGTGCGCTACACGCGGACCTGCTCGAAGAACTGGCCCAGCCTCAGGCCTCATTCAGTTTTGCCCTGCCCTGCGCCGATCACTTCGCCAGCGCATTGGCCAGACTGGGCGTCGGAGCCAATAGCCACATCGTGATTTATGACCGCACCGACGGCTTCTGGGCCGCGCGTCTGTGGTGGATGCTACGCAGCGTGGGCATTGCGGCTCAGGTGCTGGACGGCGGTTTCAATGCCTGGCGTGCTGCCGGTTTGCCTCAGCGCCAGGGCAATGAATCACCCGTGCCAATGGCCGAACTGCGGTTGCAGCAAAGCCCGGGGTTCTGGATTGACCGTCAAGGCGTGCAGGCAGTGCTGGCCGGCGAGCGTCCCGGGGTACTGGTCTGCGCCTTGTCCTCAGCCTTGTTCAGCGGTACCGCCCCAAGCCGCTACGCCCGACGCGGGCATATTCCCGGTAGCCTCAATCTGCCGGCCCGTAACCTGCTGGACCCACAGGGCAAATACCTGCCGAGCACGCAACTGAAAGACCAACTGGGTGACGAGCTGCTCAAGACGCCAGCCCCTCTGGTGCTCTATTGCGGCGGCGGTATTTCAGCTGCCGCAGTGGCCCTGGCGATGACACTGGTCGGACGTGACAACGTCCTCTTGTATGATGGCTCGCTTCAAGAGTGGGCCGCGGATTCAAACTTGCCAATGACCACCGGAGCAACTCCGGCCTGACGCCCCCAGGGCACACATCGCTTTTTCCTGTATTAACAGCACGGCTCGTTCCTGGAGCGCGCCTGGGCACCTGTGCCCGGTGTTCGCCTGTCTCGGGATCGCAATCGTCGAGGAGTATTCATGGATATGCTTTACCGGACGTCCCGCGAGGGAGTATCCGCCCCACGATTCACGCTCAATCTTCTGACCCTGAGCCTGCTGCTGGCCAACACGGTGCATACCGCGCAGGCCGCCGACACCGAACTTCCGGCGGTGACCGTAACGGGCGAGGACACCTCTGGCTATCAGGTCAAAAGCGCTTCAGTTGGCGGTTTCGATGCCACGCCATTGCTGGATACACCGGCGTCGATTTCGGTGATCAACGAGACCTTGATCAACGACCAACAGGCTCGCCTGCTCAGTGAAGTTCTGAAGAACGATGCCTCGGTGGGTGAAAGCTACGCGCCGGTTGGCTACTACGAAAACTTCGTCGTACGTGGCTTCTCCCTGAACTCCGCCAGCAGCTACAAGATCAACGGCCGCACCATCACCGGCGAGCAAAACGTCGGGCTGGAAAACAAGCAACAGGTTGAAGTACTCAAGGGGCTTTCCGGCTTGCAGAGCGGCGTCACCGAGCCTGGTGGACTGGTCAATTACGTGACCAAACGGCCGACCGATGTGCGTTCGGTCACGGTGGCCACTGACGATCGCGGCAGCGGCTACCTGGCGACAGACGTGGGAGGATTCTTCGGCAGCGAACAGCAGTTCGGGCTGCGTGCCAACGTGGCTCATGAAGACCTGCATTCCTACGTCGAACATACCAATGGTCAGCGCGACTTCGCCTCCCTGGCCTTTGACTGGAACATCAGCCCCGATGCCCTGCTGCAACTGGATGCCGAGTACCAGACCAAGGAACAACGCTCGGCACCGGGATATCAATTGCTCGGCGGCTCCAGCCTGCCACACCATGCCTCACCGAAAAAACTGCTGGCACACCAGAGCGGCTCGAAGCCCGTTACCACCGATGCACTGAACCTCAACGGCAGCTTCGAATATCGTTTCAGCGACACTTGGAAAGGCAACATCAGTGCAGCGCGCAGCCGTGTGGTGATCGATGACTACAGCTCGTTCGCCTGGGGCTGCTACGGCTCCGCCAGTTGCGCCGGCGCGGCTGTGCCCAACTACTTCAGCCCGGAAGGCGACTACGACATTTACGACTTCCGCAGCCCTGACGATACCCGCCGCAATGACGAGGTACAGGCTGTCCTCAATGGCGCCTTCGACGCCGGTGGCCTTGGTCACGAACTGAGCGTAGGCACCAGCGCGTTTCGTCGCGTGGTGGATAAACGCGACGCCATCAACGTGATGATCGGCAGCGCCAATATCGATAGCGAGCCGGCAGATTTCGCACGCTACGACGGTCCGCTCAACGACTCTTATCGACGCCTGGACAGCCGCCAGTACGGGCTGTTCTTCAATGACCGGATCAGCTTCAACGAACAATGGCAGACCGTGCTCGGCGGGCGCGAAGTGCGTCTGGATGAGGAGACATTCGACAGCCAGGGCGATACCACCCGACACACTCAACGCTACGTGTTCCTGCCCCAGGCTGCACTGATCTACAAGCCGGTGCAGAACCTGTCGCTGTATACCCGCTACAGCAAGGGCCTGTCACTGGGCGGTGAAGCGGCGTGGTTCACCACCAACGCCTATGAAATCCTCGCGCCCACCGTATCCCGGCAGATCGAGGCGGGCATCAAGTATGACTGGCAACGTATCAGCCTGACCGCAGCGCTGTACCAGATCCGCCAGGCATACCAGTACTCCCGGCCGAATGACGACGGCACGTTCACCTTCACCCAGCAGGGTGAACAGAAAAACACCGGACTGGAACTCTCGGCCAATGGCTGGGCCAGTCAGCGCCTGCAGATTTCGGCCAGTGTCGCGGCGATCCGTGCACGGGTCAGCGACAGCGGCACACCGGCCTATGAAGGTCACCAAGCGATCAACGTGCCGACACTGCGCGCCAGTCTCTACGGTGACTACGCCCTGCCCTGGGTCGAGGGGCTTGCCCTGCTCGGCGGTGTGCAATACAGCGGCAGCAAATACGCCAATCGCCAGGGCGAGGTCGAGACTGGCGCCTATGCCATCTTCAACGTTGGCAGCCGCTACAGCACCCGTATCGACGGTTACGACACCGTGTTTCGACTGACCGTCGACAACCTGTTCGACAAACGCTACTGGCGTGACGCCGGTGAATACATGGGCGATGGCTACCTGTTTCAGGGCGCACCACTGACCGCCCGCTTGAGTGCCTCGATCAACATCTGATAGCTCCCCTTATCGCTTCAGTTGAGGAACACGTTATGTCCGATCTTGAAATCATCGCCGTCGTGCTCAACATCCTCGGCGTCTGGTTGACCGCCCGACGCATCCGCTGGTGCTGGCCTGTCAGTGTGCTGGCGGTGTTGCTGTATGCCTGGATTTTCTATCAGGCCAAGCTCTACTCCGACACGCTGTTGCAGGGCATCTTCGCCCTGCTGCAAGGCTACGGCTGGTGGCGCTGGAGCCAGGGCGGCCTGACCCATGGCAAGGTCCGGGTGGCCAGGCTGCCCTTGCGTGAGGGATTGCTCGGCCTGCTTTTCGGCGCGCTCGGTGCCGTGTTGCTCGGCGCCCTGATGTACGGCTTCACCGACGCCGCAGTGCCCTGGCTCGACGCGCTGCTGACCGCCTTCAGCCTGGTGGCGAGTGTCTGGGCGGCACGCAAGTACGTGGTCAGTTGGTGGCTGTGGATCGTCCTCGACTGCCTGTATGTCGGCCTGTTCCTGTTCAAGGACTTGCGCCTGACGGCCGCGCTGTACGCAGGCTTTGTGCTGCTGGCGGTGTATGGTCTGCGGACCTGGCAACGGGATCTGGCGCGCCAGGGGCTGCAACCGGATGCCGGTGACAGTGTGCTCGCAGACAGCTCGACGGCTGGCGAGCCGATTCGTTAGTGTAAGCAGCTTATCGATGGCGTCCACGGACGCCCTCCCTCATCGATCCGCCAACGGACGCACTACCGAATGCCTTTCGATCCTCTTTCACCACACTACCAGCGGATTCGCGAGCAGATCGCCTACGACATCGCCACAGGTACGCCCCAGGCCGATGAAAAATTTCCCTCCGAGCGGGAAATGATCGAACGCTTCGGTTGTACCCGGGTGACCTTGCGCCAGGCGCTGCAACAGCTGGAAGCCGAAGGTTTGGTGTACCGGGAAAACCGTCGCGGCTGGTTCGTCAGCCCGCGGCGAATACGATACGACCCCACGCGAATCAGCGGCTTCATGGACTATGTCAGTGCCCAAGGCCGTACACCGCGAACCGAATGTCTGCAGGCCGAACTGCGCCCTGCCGGCGCCTGGCTGGCCAGACGCATGAGCCTGAGTTCGGAAGATGAGCCGGTATTTTTCCTCCAACGTCGACGCTGGATTGATCGGCGCCCGGTGCTGCTGGAGTTCAACGCACTGCTGGCGAGCTGGTGTCCGGGCTTGCTCGACGCTGATTTGAACACCTCCCTGACTCGGGTCCTGCGCGAGCGCTTTTCGCGGGTGCAATCACGCTGCGAGCTGGAGATGCACATTGGCACCGTCAACGAGGATCAGGCAGAACTGCTGCAACTTTCCCCAGGCTCGACCAGCGTCTACCTGGAACGCCTGAACTTCGGCGAAGAGGACCAGGCCGTGGAGTTCGACCAGGAATTCTGGCGCCCCGACGCACTGTCGATCGTGATGGAGACCCGTTATCCAGGGAAGACTTGACTCAACAGGCAAGCCGCACGGCCAGGAATGCGCGCGGGATCGCCCTGATTGATCGCGGCACGCGCGTTCCTGTGGTGCAACCTACGAAGGTCCACTTCGATGTAGTGAACACGGTGAGGGACTTTCGCAGCGTCAGCGCCTGACAGGGAATGCCTAGCGAGCCAGGTATTCGGGGGGGATGATCTCGACACTCGCTGTCATACCTGCCGCCAGCTCAACGCCTGGTGGCACCCTATCGATGTGGATACGAACCGGAATCCGTTGCGCAAGACGCCCCCAGGTAAATGTCGCCGCCAAAGCTACCCGAGGAGTGCTGCACGCTGTCCATCTCCCCAATGATCCGGGAAATGGTTAACCGGTTGGCTCGTGAGCCTGCCGATTATCCTTCGGTTGGCCATGCCGCCAGGCTTGCACGAGTGATCCTCGACGAACTGGTCGAAATGCCGCGTGAGCGCTTCAACCTACCCATCTCCGGCAATCCTAAAATTCGTGCGATAGCAAATGCACTGACGCTCGAGCCTTCCGACCGCAGTACGTCAGCCGAATGGGCGAAACGCGTGGCGATGAGCGAAAGGTCGCTGTCGCGATTGATGATTCGTGAGACGGGCCTCACGTTTGGACGCTGGCGGCAGCAGTTGCACCTTGTCGTTGCACTGCGAGAATTGGCCAGTGGTGCGAAGGTGCAGAACGTTGCGGCCGAGCTGGGCTATAGCTCGGTCAACGCCTTTATCACAATGTTCAAAAAAGGCACTAGGGAACACGCCCGCACGGTTGAGCAACTGCACTGCAACTAGTAGCGGAGTCGTACCACCTTAACTGAGAGGCTCGAGGAAAGCGTCTGCCCGTTGTTGCACCGACTCTTTCTGCCTGAACATTTGCTGCCAGGCGAGCTGCGCCTGGACAATGGCGACCGCCTCCAGGACTTTCTGCGTCCAGCGGTCATCCTCCGGATGCACCACGACAACGCGAAACCCATGATCGTTTCCTTCAATCTGCACACCCTCGGAATCATCGACATGCAAATCGATATCGAACGCCGGCGGATATTTCGAAGGCGCATTCAACATCCCATGCACCGTCAGGGCACGGTTGTGCAGCACGCTGTTGACCACGCCGTCGACGCGGATGCCATACAGCAATAACCAACGCCGGATATAGGACGGCGTGCGCCCGGACGACGTGTAGACCCAGATACTGCAGCCCTGGCGGCGCAGCTCTCGGATCAGGGAGCGTGTGCCCATGCGCAACGGCTCACCCAACCAACGATGAACACAGGCCGGCAGCCTGCTCTGCTCGACGGCACAATGGTGAAGTTGGCAGGCGAGCGTGTCATCGATATCGAATGAAATTCGTATGCGTTGCCGCTTGAACAACCGCGTCGGCATAACGCGGCGGATGGCCCGCCCTACCCGGCTGCCGAAGGTTTTGCACCTGGCGAACGCTGGATACCCGCTCATCAATGGCCACCTTGATAAATGGGCAAGGACTTGTCCTTGAGAAAAAACTTCATGGGATCGGGCGCCTGTTCTTCTAAAAAAGCTGCGTATTTTTTCTTGATCTTGGGCAATTCGTACAATGCCTTGACGCCGTGCTTGGCGGAGTTGCGTATGACTGATGACGGATTGAAGTAGCCCTTTGCGTTTTCCAGCGTCAACACGAAAGGAGGCAAACCCGCACGCATGAGCAAATAGCTGACGATGAGCGAGCCACTGCGGTTGTTACCTTCGATGAACAGCTGCGGCTTGCTGAGAATGCGTACATAGACGCCGGCCGCACGCTTCCAGACTGATTCGCTGCGATACGCGCAGTACCAGTTGTACAAGTCCTTGATGCCTCCCTCAACATTGTTGAAGAAATGCGCCTCGGTGGCTGCCAGGTGCTGGGCGTATTCCAACCGGCGCGCCGGATCTCGGCCACACAGCACCGTGGCATTGATCTCCAGCATCAGGTTCAGTTGCTGAAGATCGAACAGGTCGACGCCGCGGGCAACATAGTCGTCAACCAACGCATAACCTTCAAGCACATTCTGCAGCACTTCGTCAGTCAAGGGGTCGCGTGGCTCGGTGAAGTACCGGCTCAGCTCGACGAAGCGGCCCTGAACTTCACGCAGTGCGCGTTCAATTGCAGGTAAATCAAGGCGGTGCGTAACAGGCATTGGTGCTCCTTGAAAACGTTTGGCAAATGTCTACCGGATGCCGCCAAATCCGTTTGGCTTCTGCAGGTATGCGGCCTTGACCGGATGTGATGCTTAGCTGAACTTGCCGCTGATGTAGTCTCCCGTCATCTGTTCACGCGGGTTGTCGAAAATCTGCGTGGTCGGGCCCATTTCCACCAGATAGCCGGTTCGCGTGCCCTGGGAAATGTCCACCGAGAAGAAAGCCGTGGTGTCGGCGACGCGGATGGCTTGCTGCATGTTGTGGGTGACCAGCGCGATGGTGTAGTCCTTCTTCAACTCCACCATCAGTTCCTCGACCCTCCGGGTAGCGATCGGGTCGAGCGCCGAACACGGCTCATCCAGCAGCAGGACTTCCGGCTCGGTGGCGATGGCGCGGGCAATGCACAGTCGTTGTTGCTGGCCACCGGAGAGCGACAGGCCGCTGACCTTGAGCTTGTCCTTGACTTCGTCCCACAGCGCGGCGCCTTGCAGCGCATGCTTGACCCGGTCGCCGATGTCGCCTTTGTAGCGATTGAGGCGCAGACCAAACGCGACGTTGTCGAAAATGCTCATCGAAAACGGGTTCGGCTGCTGAAACACCATGCCGATGTAGCGGCGCACGACCACCGGATCAACGCCCTTGCCGTAGACGTCCTGTCCGAGAAAATGCACGTGGCCCTCGAAACGGAACCCCTTCACCAGGTCATTCATCCGGTTGAGGCTACGCAACACGGTGCTCTTGCCACAGCCGGAAGGACCGATGAACCCGGTGATCTTGTTTTTTTCGATCGGCACATGGCTGTCACGTACCGCCATGAAGTTGCCATAGAAAATCTTGTCCAGTTTGCAGTCCATGACTACAGGCGCCTGGGTGACAAACGGAGCGGCTATTTGCGCAGTGGATACGTTCAAGATCAGATGCTCCCGTTCTTAATATTTGGGCTTGCCGAAAATACGGCTGATGATGTTCACGAACAGCACGATCATCACCAGCACCAGTGAGGCCGCCCACGCGAGTTCAAGTTGGTTGTCGAAAGGCATCCCGGAGAAGTTGTAGATCAGCACCGCCAGCGAGGCGGTCGGGTTCATGACCTCGAGATTGCCTTGGTGGTAAATCCAATAGTTGCTGAACAGCGCGGTAAACAGCAGCGGCGCCGTCTCGCCCGCGGCACGTGCCACAGCGAGCATGACCCCGGTCAGGATGGCCGGCATGCCGGTCGGCAAGATGATTTTCCAGATCACCTGCGAACGGGTGCAGCCCATGCCATAGGCGGCATCCTTCATGATCTTGGGCACCATCCGCATCGACTCTTCCGCCGTCAGCACGACGATTGGCAGCATCAGGACCGCCAGCGCCACGCCACCCGCCGGCGCCGAATACGTACCGGTGGTCATCACCACCAGGGCGTAGGCAAACACCCCGGCCAGGATCGACGGCAGGCCCGTGAGCATCTTGGCGGCAAAACGCGCTGCGTTCCCCAGCTTGCTGTCCGGTCCCAGCTCAGCCAGGAAGATTGCCGCCATGATGCCGACCGGCACCGCGATCGCCGCCGCGATACCGACCATCACGAAGGTCCCTGCCATCGCGTTGCCGAAACCGCCACCCATCTCGAAGCCCGTCGGCGGCAGTTCGGTAAAGACTTCCAGGTTGAGACGCGCGCCGCCGCGGGTAATCAGCATGTAGAGCACGGAGATCAGCGGCACACTGGCCAGTAGCGCACCAGCCCAGACCAGGGTGGTCAAGATCAGGCTTCGCAGGGCACGGCCTTCGAACTTGCGCTGCAGGCTGGGCATCGCGCCTGCTGGAGACGTCAGGTCTGTTGCAGCAGTGAGATCAGTCATCACTTATTACCCCGTTGGGCGTACATCATGATCATCGAACCGAAAATGTTCACGATCAGCGTAATCAACATCAACACCAGGGCGGCATACATCAACACCTCGATCTCGTTCGGCCCGGCTTCGGGGAAGTTCAACGCCAGTAGGGCGGCGAGCGTGTTGGCCGGTGCAAACAGCGAGAGGGAAATGTTGTTGGCATTGCCGACCAGCATGGCCAGCGCCATCGTTTCACCCAGGGCGCGCCCCAGGCCCAGCACCAGAGAACCGAAGATGCCAGTGGCGGCGGAAGGCACCATCACCTTGAGAATCGCTTCCCAATGAGTAGTCCCCATGCCATAGGCGGCCTGCTTGGTTTTCATCGGCACAGCCGTGAGCGCGTCCTGCGAAACGGCGGCAATGGTCGGCAGAATCATGATGGCGAGTACCAGCGCCGCGGGTAACAGGCCTGGACCGCTCAGGGTCGTGCCGAAAAAGGGTACCCAGCCGAGTTCGCTGTTCAACCAGGTTGTCAGCGGCCGAATCGCCGGGATCACCACGTAGATCCCCCACAGGCCATAAACCACGCTGGGAATGGCCGCGAGCAGTTCGACGATGGTACGGAAGATGGCGGCGAGCTTGGGCGGCAGGAAATCCTGGGTCAGGAAAATCGCCATGCTGACGCCGAAAAAACCAGCGATCAGCAATGCGATAAAGGCGCTGTAGAGCGTGCCCCAGATAGCCGGCAGGATGCCGTATTTGCCTTGGTTAACGTCCCAGACGCTGCCCAAAAGCACATCAAAGCCGTGCTTCTCCATGCCGGGAAGTGCCTTGCGTCCCACCTCGAACACCAGCGCAAATACCAACGCCAGAATCAGTACCACGCCGATACGCGCAAGCGCACGAAAGGTGCGATCAACCAGGAAATCCTTCCTCGAAGGTGGTTGGCAGGCAGAGTCCGGATTAACCGGTACGACAAAAGGTTTGTTCATGGGCTGAGTCCGGAACAAGGGGGAAAACTCTCCCGGCGTGGCGCAGACGCACACTCCGAGAGAGACCTCACGGCGTTACTGGATGTTGGCGGACGCTTTGCGAACCTGTTCGACGACCGATTGCGGCAATGGGATATAACCCATCGAATCGGCAATCTTCTGTCCCTCGGCCAGGCTGTATTCGACCATTTCACGCATGGCCTTGGCCTTGGCCGGATTGCCGTTGTCCTTGCGGAAAATCATCCAGGTGTAGGACGTGATCGGGTAGGACTTGGCACCGTCCGGATCAGGCAACCAGGCCACCAGGTTTTCCGGCATCTTCACCGCCGCCAGGGCCTCGGCACCGCTTTCGGCGTTTGGCACGACGTACTGACCGGCCTTGTTCTGCAGTTGAGCGAAGTCAACCTTGGCGAGCTTGGCGAAGCCGTATTCGATATACCCGATCGCGCCCGGGGTTTGGCGCACAGTGGCCGTGACACCATCGTTCTTCGGCGACTTGATGAACTTGTCGCTCGCCGGCCAGTTGACGGTATTGCCCTCTCCCAACGCCTGCTTGAACTCCGGATTGATTGTCGCCAGGTGCTTAGTGAATACCGCAGTCGTGCCGCTGGAGTCTGCACGCACAACAACCGTGATCGGCGTATCGGAGAGTTTCAGATCCGGGTTGGCGGCGACGATCTTCGGATCGTTCCAGCGGGTGATTTTGCCCAGAAAAATGTTGGAATACACATCTCGGGGCAGTTTGAGCCCCTTCGGATTGCCCGGCAGGTTATAAGCCAGCACGATTTCACCTGCGGTCATCGGCAACAACTGCACGCCTTCGGCGACCTTGGCGATATCTTCCTCTTTCATCGCCGAGTCACTGGCGGCGAAATCAACCGTTTTGTTCAGAAAGTCCTGTACACCCGCGCCACTACCCTTGGATTGGTAATCCACAGTGACACCGTCAGATTTCTTGCTGAAATCCTTGAACCAAGTGAGGTAGATCGGTGCAGGGAAACTCGCCCCGGACCCCGTCAGACGGACACTCTCTGCAGCGTAGGACGCCGAGGTGGCACAAAGAGAAACCGCAATGGCGAGCGCAGCAGACTTCATCAAACTTTTCATTAGGGGAACACCTTGTGATTACGGGCTCCCGAACTCTGCACCAGTTTTGTTACGCTCTCGTGAAAGTTGAATGGCAGCAGCACGCTCATTCTCTATATGGCCCAGCACAGGATTTAATGTAATTGGTTCGTAACAAATTACGCCTAACACTTTGCCATCCACCCTCGCGCGAGCCTCCCTCCTATGTCTCCCAGAGAAGCCACCTTAATCCAGCGCGTCCACCGTGAACTGCTTGATCACAGTGATGAAGAGCTGGAATTGGAATTATCCGAAGACGGTCATGACCTGAACGCGCTGTTCGATGAGCACGTAGAGGAAGGTACCGAGAAGGATGCTCGCAGGACCTATTTCAGCGAACTGTTCCGCCTGCAAGGCGAACTGGTAAAGCTGCAAAGCTGGGTGGTCAAGACGGGCCACAAAGTCGTGATCCTGTTCGAAGGGCGTGATGCAGCCGGAAAAGGCGGTGTGATCAAACGTATCACCCAACGCCTGAATCCCAGGGTCTGCCGGGTCGCCGCCCTACCCGCCCCCAACGACCGGGAACGTACTCAGTGGTACTTCCAGCGCTATGTCTCGCACCTGCCGGCGGCGGGCGAAATCGTGCTGTTTGACCGTAGTTGGTACAACCGTGCCGGGGTGGAACAAGTGATGGGGTTTTGCAACGAAGATCAGTACGAGGAGTTCTTCCGTACTGTACCGGAGTTCGAACGTATGCTCGCCCGCTCCGGCATCCAGTTGATCAAATACTGGTTCTCCATTTCCGACCAGGAACAGCATCTGCGCTTTCTCAGTCGCATCCATGATCCGCTCAAGCAATGGAAACTCAGCCCCATGGATCTGGAGTCCCGTCGGCGTTGGGAAGCCTATACCAAGGCCAAGGAAATCATGCTTGAACGCACCCACATCGCCGAAGCGCCGTGGTGGGTGGTACAAGCTGATGACAAAAAGAAAGCCAGGCTCAACTGCATCCATCACCTTCTCGGGCAGATGCCCTACGAAGAGGTGGAAATGCCGGTAATCGAACTGCCGCAACGCGTCAGGCAGGAGGATTATTCCCGCAGCCCCACGCCGCCGGAACTCATCGTGCCTCAGGTCTATTAAGGTCAGCCAAATGGGGGCACGCCGTTAAGGGCTTACGTGCGACTCACAAAACCCAAAGGCGCGATGAGGGGCCCGAAGAGCTGCCGATCTGCTGGACCGGCCTGGACGAGCAGAACCCAACCGGGCGGAATCAGTTATTTAAATTAACCATTGCTCCATGAATCAAATCGACATCTGCTCGCTAGGAGAAAAGTCACCGAGCAACTCAATGAAGGACTGACGCAACCAACGATTAGCCGGGTCATGATGAAAGCGCGTATGCCAATACAGGTGTATGTCATATCCGCAGATAGCCCAAGGCAGCGGGACCAGGCGCACATTGGTAATTTCGGAGAACCGCCGGCCGACTGCCAGTGGGACGGTGGCGATCATGTCGGACTCGGCCACCAGGAACGGCACGCCCATGAACCGTGGCAGGCTGAACCGCACCCGTCGCGTTACGCCGTGGGAGGCCAGCTCCTTATCCAGCACACCCATGCCGCGCCCCTCGGCCTGGACGGCGACATGCACGGCAGCCTGGTATTGCTCGGCGCTTATGGTGTCGCCGATGGTGGGATGATCGCTGCGCACTATGCACACGAAAGAGTGGCTGTACAGCGCCCGATGCCGGATCGAGGTGTTGAGCAAACGAGGGAAATAGCCAATGGCCGCGTCGACCTCGCCAGCGTCCAAGCCCTCTTCCAATTGCTCGGAGGACAACGCCTGAGTGCGAATTCTCAGCTTCGGCGCCGTTTTGTCGAGCATGCGCATCAGCCGTGGCAGGAACACCATTTCACCGATATCCGACATGCACAACACTAACTGGCGATCCGAGTGTTCGGCGACGAATCCCGTGGACGGCAGTACCTCGCTGCTGACCATCTCCAGAATGCGTTGCACCGGCTCGGCGATCTGCAAGGCTCTCGCGGTGGGCTGCATACCATGGGAGGTACGGATGAACAAAGGATCGTCGAATAGCGTTCGTAACTTGCCCAGGGCGAAACTCATGGCAGGTTGACTGAGCCCCATGAGATCCCCGGCCAGGGTCACGCTTTGCTTTTTGCGCAACGCATCGAAGACTTTCAACAGGTTGAGGTCGACGTCCTTGATATCCATATTTTGGATTTTATCTATAAGTGAAATAAGGTTTTCGGATTCTAGGCCGACGCCTAGACTCGGTACAAGATGGTTAACGCGATTAACCGGATTGGCATTCTTATAACAATAACGGAGCACCCCATGCCCAAGAAGCTGCGCAGCAATTTCCCTTACGGGTCCTATTTGTGGGCTGTGCGCGCCGCCCAGTGGCGCGCCTTGGGGATCGATGAGAGCGAGCTGGAGAAACCCAAGATCGCTATCGTGAACTCGTCGTCCAACCTGGCGATCTGTTTCAGCCATCTGGATGGCATCGCCAATGCCCTCAAGCAATCGATACGCGATGCCGGCGCCCTGCCCTTCGAAATTCGTACTGCCGCTCCCAGTGACTTCATCACCGGCGCTGGTGCCGGGGGTGCCTATATGCTCGCTGCCCGCGACCTCATCACCAATGATATCGAAGTCGCGGTCGAAGGCGCTCAACTCGACGGCATGATCTGCCTGGCCTCCTGCGACAAGACCGTACCCGGCCAACTGATGGCCGCCGCCCGCCTGAACATTCCGACGCTGGTGGTGGTCTGTGGCTACCAGCCGAGTGGCGAATACAACGGTAAGCATGTCGATATCGAAGACGTGTTCATCAGTTCCATGCACGTGGTCACAGGCAAGCTACCGGTCGAGGAGTTGGCCGGCATGGCCCGCAATGCCATCAAAGGCCCTGGGGTCTGCTCGGGGATGGGCACCGCCAACTCGATGCACCTGGTGTGTGAAGCCCTTGGCATGGCTTTGCCCGGCAGCGCGCCCATCGCGGCCAACAGCCGGCAGATGTTCGACTTCGTGCACCAAGCCGGCCAACGCATTGTGGAAATGGTCGAAGAAGACCTCAAACCTCGCGATATCCTCACCCCAGAGGCCTTCGCCAATGCAGTGGCGACCATTCTCGCCGCGGGCGGCTCCGTCAATACCATCAAGCATATGCAGGCGGTGGCAGCCGAAGGCGGAGTCGACGTGGACGTCTACCAGCTCTTCAGGGACCTGGGCAAACAGGTGCCTGTGCTGGTTGGCGTACGGCCGGTGGGTGAACATAGCATCGAGCAAATGGAAGCCGCAGGCGGTGGGCGTGGGCTGCTCAAGCGCCTGGAGCCCTTGCTGCATGGCGATGCATTGACGGTCACCGGCAAAACCCTGAGGCAGAACCTGCACGGGGTGATCGTCAGCGACGATGCAGTGATCCGCCCGCTGGACAACCCCTTCGCCACCCAGCCAGCCATCGTGATGCTGCGCGGCAATATCGCGCCCCAGGCAGGCATCGTCAAATACGGCATTGACCCGCAGAAGATGCGCCGCTTCGAGGGGCCTGCGATCTGTTTCGAACGCTCCGCCGATGCCATCGAAGCCTTGCAGGACGGGCGCATCCAGCCCGGCCATGTAGTGGTCATGCGCGGTGCCGGCGTGCGCGGCGGGCCGGCCATGGGCGGCGGCGCCTCGAAAGTGGTGTTCGCCATTGACGGCGCCGGGTTGGGCGACCACGTGGCCATGCTGACTGACGGTCATCTTTCAGGGTTGGTGTGCAAGGGCCTGGTCGTGGCTGAAGTCGCTCCTGAAGCGGCCGTCGGCGGACCTTTGGCGCTGGTCGAGGACGGCGACATTGTCACCATCGACCTGGACCTCAACACCCTCGATGCCAATATCAGCGAAACCGAGATGCAAGCACGGCGGGCCCGCTGGCGGCCTTTGGCGCCACAGTTCGGCGGCGGCTGGCTGGACATCTACCGCAATAACGTGTCGTCCATGGAGCACGGTGCGGTCCTGATCAAACCGCTCGACATCAGCCGTTCGGGAGAACAGCCGCAATGAGATTGCGCGACGACGAGAAAGCCATGCTCGCCGGCGACCAAGGTCCGGCGGTGCAAAAAGCCATGGATTTGCTGGTGCGTTATGGCGAGGCCCTGGACGCAGAATGTCTGGTGGACACGCGCAATGTGGCCGGAACCATCGGTGCCACCACCCCGTTCCTGCGTCAGTACGCCGAGCGCGAGGGTGGCATGGACGCGGTGTTCAGCGAGTTCAATCTCGACAGCGCCGAGGTGGTCAAAATCCCCAAGGTCAAGGTCTTCAGCAGTCACCTGCAGCAAGGCATCGACCCTCGGCATGCCGAACGCCAAGGCATCTCGCCGGATGTGGTGCGCATTTATGAAACCGGCCAGGCCTACAGCAGCGGCCTGGGTGTGCAACCGTTGAATACCTGCACGCCCTATCAAGTCGGCAACGTACCGGTGAAAGGCGAGCACTGCGCGTGGATGGAATCCTCCGCCGTGATCTACATCAACTCGGTACTCGGCGCGCGCACCAATGCCGAGGGCCGCGAAAGCACCGGCGCAGCGATGCTGACCGGCAAGATTCCCTATTGGGGACTGCACCTGGACGAGAACCGTCGCGGTACCCACCTGATCCAGTTGGATATAGACGTGAGCACCACGGCCGACTGGGGACTGCTCGGCTACTGGGTCGGTGAACAGGTGCAGGATTGCATCCCGGTCATCGAAGGCGTGAGCCATCAGCCCAACCTGGCGCGTCTCAAGCACTTTGGCGCGGCGGCGGCTTCCAGCGGTGGCGTGGAAATGTACCACCTGGTCGGGGTCACACCTGAGGCCCGCACTCGCGAGCAAGCGTTCGGCGCCTCCCGGCCTTCAGCCACGTTGCGCTTTGGTGAAGCCGAACGGCGCTGGGCCTACGAGCAAGTCAACGTCACGGCGCGCGATGCACAAGTCGATTTCGTCATGCTCGGCTGCCCGCATTACAGCCTCGAACAAATCTGGGAAGTCTGCCAACTGCTGGAAGGCCAGCGCCTGAGTGCGAACACCGAGCTCTGGATATTTACCGCCGCGTCGATCAAGCAACTGGCAGACGTGGCCGGTTACACCCACATCATTGAGCAGGCAGGTGGGCATGTGATGACCGATACCTGCTCGGCAATCGGCAAGGTGCTGCCCAAGGGCACGCGCGTGGCGGCCGTGGACTCGGCCAAGCAGGCCCATTACCTGCCGGCGATCATGGGCATCCAGGCGTGGTTCGGCACCACCGCAGAATGCGTCCAGGCGGCCATCGATGGCCGTTGGAAAGGAGTACTGAAATGAGCGCAACCTTTACGCTCCGAGGCCGCAAGGTTGTCGGCGGCTGCTTCGAAGGCGAAGCCTTGGTGACCCGTGACCGCATCTCCGGCTGGGGTGGCATCGACCCGCGCAGCGGCACTGTCATCGAGACGCGCCACGAGCTCAAGGGCATCAGTTTCGCCGGCAAGGTCCTCGTGTTTCCCGGCGCCAAGGGGTCTTCCGGCTGGTCCTCGCAGTTCCATGTCGCCCGTCTCGCTGGCGTCGCGCCTGGCGCCATGTTGTTCAATGAAATGACGGCGAAAATGGGCCTTGGTGCCGTTGTCGTCCATGCACCAGCCATGACCGACTTCAACGAGGACCCGCTGAACCGGATTCGCACCGGGGATTGGGTCCGCGTCGATGCCGACGCCGGGACCGTCGAAGTGATCCCGCGTCAATCGCGTACCGATCTATCCACACAGCCACGGCCGCCCGGCCTGGAACGAACGCGAAACCCGTCGTAACCCGAATATGACTGCCGAAACACCTGCTCCCGTGGCCCTCGGTCAACGGGCTCGGGCTCGGCTACCCTGTTGACACCTCAAAGGTAGTTTTATGGCTCATGTTATTCGCACGGTACGCCGTACCAGCGCCCCCACCGCCCAACGCTTGCAGGCCGACGTCTGCATCGCCGGGGCCGGTATCTCCGGTATTTCAGCCGCCCTCGAGGCCGCCGCGCTCGGCAAGCGCGTGGTGCTGTTCGACGCCCTGCCGATGCTCGGCGGCCAAGCGGTCGGCTCGATCATCGGCACCTTCTGCGGACTGTTCTCCAATGGTCCGAACCGCCAACTGCTGACCCATGGCATTGCCGACGGTATCCTTCGCGACCTGGGTGCCTCGGGAGACTTGCACCAGGCCATCGGGCCATTGACCACAGTGGTTTACTACGACGAAGTCGCCCTCGGTCGCTGGATTGGCCAAAAGGTGCTCGACGCAGGCATCACCGTAGTGCTCGGTGCGGTGTTACGTGATGTAGTGCGCGAAGGCACGCGGGTCCAGGAAGTGGAGTTGGCCACACGCTATGGCGACGTGCGCGTGGCGGCCAACGGTTTCATCGATGCCAGTGGTGATGCGGCACTGGTGTGGAACGCGGGACTCGCCTGTCGCGAGCCGGATACGCCAATCTATGGCACCCAAATGTTCGTCCTTGAACATATCAACGAAGCCCACTTGCCCACCCGTGCGCAATTCACCGAACGGGTCAAGCAAAAGGCCAAGAGCTACGGGATCGAACGCGATGACGGCTTGTTCTTCCAATTTCCTGGACGCGGCACGGCGGCCTTCAACATGACACACATCGAAACGCCCCTGGACCCCGTCGCCGCCTCTCACGTCGCCATCGCCGGGCGCCAGCAGGTGGACCAAGTGATCCACTTCCTCCAATCGGAGTACCCCGAGGCTTATGGCAAGGCCAAAGTGCGGGCGTATGCGTTGCCAGGCATTCGCCAGACTCGCTGGATCGTCGGACACCACCATCTGACAACTGACGAAGTGCGGGCTGCGACGATATTCCCGGATGCGGTAGCACGTACCTCCTGGCCGGTGGAATTACACGGCAATACCAGCGGTTACCAGTGGGAGCCCTTTGGTGACGATCACATCCACAGCGTGCCGCTGCGCAGCATGCTTCCCCAAGGCAGCGATAACCTGGTCGTCGCCGGCCGCTGCATAGACGCCGATGCAGCCGCGCTGTCGAGCGTCCGCGTGATGGGGCCGTGTATCGCGATGGGGGCCGCCGCCGCTCATGCGCTGGATCTCGCAGGCCCCGACGGCAGGTTGAGTGACATACCCGCCCAGGCATTGCATGAGAGGCTGGCGTTCAATCTGGAATAGTTTCAAGCGGTTCGACGCGCCCGCCGTGCAGAGCGGGCGCCACTCCAACAACAATAAAAAATGCAGTGGAGAACGCACATGTCACAGCCCCGTACCCTGGATGTCGCGGCACTTATAGAAGGCCGCAAGTTGTCACGCTTCAACTACGTGGTGATTCTGGTCTCGGTATTGATCACCTTCCTCGACGGCTTCGATTTGCTGGTGCTCTCGCACACCGCCTCCTACATCGCCGATGAGGTCGGCCTGGACAAGATCCAACTGGGTGAAATCTTCTCCATCGGCCTGTTGGGCATGATGCTGGGCGGTTTTTTCTTCGGTTATCTGGGTGATCGCATCGGACGGCGTCCCACGATTCTGTTCTCCACGTGCTCGTTCGGCCTGTTGACGCTGCTGTTTGTCATGGCCGACAGCTACGAATCGCTGATGGTCCTGCGTTTTTTCAATGGCTTCGCCCTGGGCGCCATGCTGCCATTGTGCTGGGCCCTGAACATCGAGTTCGTCCCCAAGCGTTATCGCTCCACAGTGGTCACTGTCATCATGGTCGGGTTCAGCCTCGGCAGCGCGATGGCCGGCCCGCTGACGGTGTGGCTGGCGCCGCATATCGGCTGGCAGGGCGTGTTCGTGTTCGGCGGCGTGGTCACGCTGTTCGCCTGGGTGCTGTTGTGGTTCACCCTGCCTGAATCAGTTCGTTTCCTGGCCAGCAAGCGTAAGGCACCGGAGAAAATCGCGGCGATTCTCAAGCGCATGGATCCGCAGCTGGATGTGCGCCCCACTGACCAGTTCGTCCTGTTGGACGAGCCGGATATCGGTCGCCAGGCATTTCGAGTCAGCCAGTTGTTCATCGGTCGCTTGAAATGGATCACACCCATGATCTGGCTAGGCTACTCCGCCAGTTCCATGGCCATGTACTTCCTCGCCTCCTGGAGCCCTCTGGTCTATCAATACGCCGGATTCGATCGCGCGACAGCGTCGTGGGTCAGCTCCATAGCCTCGTTCAGCGGCGCGATGGCGGGCCTGGCGATGATGCGCTTCGTCGATACCCGTGGACCGTACATGGTGATGATCTATCCGCTGCTGGCCTTGCCCTTCCTGCTGGTACTGGGCATCACCGGCATGCAGGGCACCGCGTTCCTGATGCTGAGCCTGGTCGGCGGCGTGTTCGTCAAAGGCTCCCACTATGGAATCCTCAGCATTGCCGGGATCTTCTACCCCAGTGCCATTCGCGCCAATGGCGCCGGCTGGGCCACCTCCATCGCCAAAATCGGCTCGATCCTAGGTCCATTGCTGGGCGCTTATGTACTTAACAGCGGCCTGCCGGTGGTCAAGAGTTTCCTGGTCCTGGCGATCTGCCCTGCCGTGCTGGCAGCCTGCGCGTTTGTCATCGGTCACCTGACTCGCCGCCACCCGGCAGCAGCCCCGTTGCCCGCCTCATCACAAACCTGAACGTCCCCGGCTGATTCACAACGCCTGAAGCAGGCAGCCCTTACCGCGTCGTCATCGGCGCGGTCAGGCAACGCTCGTCCTGAATAAACCTACTTATCCTGAGACCAATAAAAATGAACAGGAATCTCGCCCTCGCCACAGCCCTGATGCTCTGCGGCCAAGTCACCTACGCCCATGCGGATTTCATCAAAGACAGCAGCGCGACGCTGACGACGCGCAACTTTTATCTGAATCGCGACTTCCGCCAGAGCGGTGCCCCTCAGGCCAAGGCCGAAGAATGGACTCAGGGCTTCATCGCCGAACTTCAGTCTGGATACACCGACGGCACCGTTGGCTTCGGGCTCGATGCCCTGGGTGAACTGGGGATCAAGCTCGACTCCGGCCCGGGCCGTCGCGGCACCGGTCTGCTGCCCTATGGCCCTGATAGCAACCAACCCGTGGACGATTACAGCGAACTGGGCCTGACGGCAAAAATGCGCGCGTCAAAGACCCAGCTCAAAGTGGGGACCCTGATGCCGATTCATCCGCTGGCGTATTACAGCGATACCCGACTGTTGCCCTCGACCTTCACTGGCGCCTACCTGACGTCCGGTGAACTCGACAACCTGACTGTCACCGCAGCGAGACTGACCAAAGCCAACGGCCGCGACTCAGCCGGTAACGACGACATCGGCTATTCCGGCCAAAGCAGCGATCACCTGGACCTGCTCGGCGGCGATTACACCATTGGCAAACAGCTGACCCTGCGCTACCACCACGGCGAGCTGCAGGACATCTACCGTCAGCAGTTCGCTGGCCTGATACATGTACTGCCCCTGGGCGAGGGCGTAAGCCTGCGCTCCGACCTGCGCTATGTCGACAGCAATGACATTGGCGTCGGGAAAGCCGGGAAGATCGACAACCGCAACTTCAACGGCCTGTTCACCTTGACCGTCGGGGCCCAGCGCTTCTCCGCAGCGTTCCAGCGCCTGTCGGGCGAAAGTGCGTTTCCTGTCATCGATACCGGCACCCCCTATGTGGTGAACCTGGTCACCTACAACTCTTTCATCAAGGCCAACGAGAAATCCTGGCAGTTGCGTTACGAATATGACTTCGCCGCACTCGGCATACCCGGCCTGACGTTCATGACCCGTTACGTGAAAGGCGACGATATCCGCACGCGCGCCGTCACTGACGGCAGTGAATGGGAACGTGACACCGACCTGACTTACGTCTTCCAGAGCGGTGCCCTGGAAGGCCTGAACGTGCGTTGGCGCAACCTCACCTTCCGCTCCGGAGATGGCCTGACCCAGCAGCTCGACGAGAATCGCCTCATCGTGGCTTACACCTGGAAACTGTGGTGAGTCCCATCCTTGGGAGCCTGCTCGCTTGCGTCTTACTGTGTGGAGATCACTCATGACTTCGTCACGCGCAATTGATGTCGCCGCCCTGATCGAGGGGCGCAAACTGTCGAGTTTCAACTATCTGATTATCTGTGTGTCAGTGCTGATCACGTTCCTCGATGGCTTTGATTTGTTGATGCTATCCCATACCGCCGCCTATATGGCCGACGAAATCGGCCTGGACAAACTGCAACTGGGCAACATTTTTTCCATCGGGTTGTTCGGCATGATGCTGGGGGGATTCTTTTTCGGTTATCTCGGCGACCGGATCGGCCGCCGCCCAACCATCATTCTGTCCACCAGTGCCTTTGGTGTACTGACGCTGCTGTTCACCTTTGCCGACAGCTACGCCTCGCTGCTGGTGCTGCGTTTTCTCAACGGCTTTGCCCTGGGCGCCATGCTGCCGTTGTGTTGGGCACTGAACATCGAATTCGTGCCCAAGCGCTACCGTGCCAGCGTGATCACCATCATCATGGTCGGCTTCAGCCTGGGGGGCGCGGCAGCCGGTCCACTGACCGTATGGCTCGCACCTCAGTACGGCTGGGCCAGTGTGTTCGTACTGGGCGGCATCGCCACGCTGTTGTCCAGCGCCCTGTTGTTTTTCACCCTGCCGGAATCAGTGCGGTTTCTGGTGAGCAAGCAGAAGCAACCGAAAACCGTGGTGCGAATCCTCAGGCGTCTGGATCCCGACATCGATTGGCGTGCTGGGGACCGCTATTTTCTGGCCGATGAAATCGACATCGGCCGCCAACCATTTCGGGTCGGACAGCTGTTCATCGGCAAACTGAAATGGATCACGCCCATGATCTGGATCGGCTTTGGTGCAAGCTCCATGGCCATGTACTTCCTCGCCTCATGGAGCCCTCTGGTGTATCAGTATGCGGGCTTCGACCGGGCTACCGCGTCCTGGGTGAGTTCCTTCGCGTCCTTCAGCGGCGCCATGGCCGGGCTTGTGTTGATGCGAGTGGTCGACACCCGGGGGCCTTATGCGGTGATGATTTATCCCCTGCTTTCATTACCCTTCCTGCTGGTGCTGGGCATTGGCGACCCGCAGGGCAACGTCTTCATTGTACTGAGCATGGTCGGCGCCATTTTCGTCAAGGGCAGTCACTACGGCATCACCAGCATCGCCGGGATTTTCTACCCCAGTGCCATTCGCGGCAACGGCGCTGGCTGGGCGGCCTCCATGGGCAAGTTCGGGTCGATTTGCGGGCCGCTACTGGGTGCCTATGTGCTCAACAGCGGGATGCCCGTAGTGAAGAGCTTTGCGGTATTGGCCTTGTGCCCGGCGGTGCTTGGAGTATGTGCCTTTACCGTAGCGCGCATCGATAAGCACGCGACCCGCGCCGGGACGCTCAATGCTGATGAGGATGTCTGCGAGTTTTCGGGCACAAAAAAACCACTCATCTGAGTGGCTTTTTTGTAAATCCTGGAGAGGGAGACGAGACGAGCGATCCGGGCTTCCAACTTTTGGTCATGGACACCTCAAGGCTGCTACACGATATCGCCATCATCCTGAGCAGGCGGACGCGCGGGCGCTGAGGACGATGCTTGACCCTGCGTAACCGCGAGCGGCTGCATGGGCATGCTCTGACCATGAGCGGTTTGGCTTTGAGAGGTGGCCGCGGCGCGTTGCCTCAGGGCTCCAATGCTTTTGTCCCAGGCCGATTGGGAGGTGCTGCCAATGGCACCGGCAACGCTAATGACGCCATCCCCTGCCGCTTGAGCTGCACTTTTTGTGTGATGGGTCGCTGAAACAGCTGTCTCTTTGACAAATCTGGCACCGGTGAGCGATGTCTTGAGTGCAAGCTCACCGCCCTTGACCGCCACCCTGCCAGCGGCATCTGCGCCCCCTTCGACTGCTTTTGGTACATGGGCATCGACAGCAGCGATGGCTTTTTTCGGCACTGACCCACCTAGCGAGGCGCCAGCTGCCCATAGCCCGAAAGCCAGGGTACCCAATACGTTTTTTACACCCTCCGAGGCAGCGGTAGCCGCCATTTTTCCCAGCTCCTTAGACTTGGCCAAGTTAGCTGTGGCGGTTGTAGCCGCGCCCATTGCAGAAAAACCGCCAATCAGGAGGCCATTTCCTACAACACTGACCGGGTCCAGTATCTCTTTCAAGGCGTCGCCGCTGATGACCGCATTCAGAGCCGTAGCCGCGCCTTCACCAAGCCGCGCGGAAACCATCTTAACCAGGGCAGTGGCATCGAGATCCTTCAAAGTCTCGAAGTCATCCAGCCATTCGGTATCTTGATCAATAGGCTTATGAGGCTGCCCTTGCGGTACAGCATCCCGACGACCATAGAGCATTGCAGGGTCAGCTAAATGGTTAGTGCGATCGCGGCTTACATTGTAATGCTCAATTGCTATACCCACGATGATAGCCGTGACCGGTCGTAAAGCGGGTTGCAGGATTGCATCCAGGTTCTCTTTGCCAGCAGCCGTCATGGCAAGCGTTGATGCGTACATTGCCGTATTACGCACGGCAAACCCGGTGAGCCACTTATTGGCTTCGTCGAAGGCATTACGCAATGGCCCCTTGTCCAACGCCAGCAGCTTTTCCGCCACTGATGCTTGAAGCGCCGGGTGCAGTGTATCGCTCTCGGGTTTGAGGTAATAACCAGGCTTAAAGCCTGCAATCATCTTGTTACCGGCAGCATCCGCCATACCGGCATACAAGCATGACATGGCGTTCTCTATCGCCGCTTCGCGCACTGTATTGCCATGCTTGCCCGCGACCTGAAGGATGGACGGCTCGAAATTACCGGCCTCGGTAAGCGCCGCAAAGGGCGTCCCGCCCATTCCTGACTTTATCGACGCAAACAGTCTGTCGGCTCTGGCTGCGTTTTTTTCCGCCTTCTCCATGTCATGGACGTTATAGCCCCCCGCCTCTAACCGTTGAGCACGGTCATCGCGAATGGCGTTCAGCTCCGCGTTGCGGGCGCTTGAAGCAGAGGCAGCGGGTTGATCGGAGCCAGCCTCTGTTTCAAGGTGAGCCTCGAAATGGTTTTGAAGCCGCACGCTCATCGCTAACCCGATAGCGCCGAGGTCAGGCGAGTGAGAGGCCTGTTGCGTTGCTTCCTGCTGTATCTCATCAGGTACACGAGTCAGCTCGCGGCTTGCACGTACATTAGGCGTATCCATGGCGTTATCACTCTTAGTGATCGGCAGATAGAAGAATGCAAATGACCCCGCTATGAGCGGCGACATCCTTGCACCTGAGTGGCCGTGCCGGAAAAAGCGTTCCAAAGGATTTGATAAAAATGAACACTAAGCGGCTACTGGATAACACGCGCACTCGCCGTGCGTACCAAAATGACCTGCAAGACTTTTGAAATCTGTCGGCCCCCTGACTTGGCGCCCCCAAACGAGGAACAGGATCTTGCGGTTTTCCAATCTGGACCTCAGCCGTTTTATCCACTGATACAGACCGTCAACCCATCATGCCTTAGATCAGCGCCCCGCCTGACACTCATCCCAAACACCACGCATCAGTTCCTTCAGCATCAGCGCCTCGCCCCAGCGATCCGTTATATCGCGCCCATCACTCCCCGTGATCGCATAGGGTGGCGGCCCAAGCTCGCAGGTGAAGGACAGGCTCGCGGGTGTGTTCGGTCGCGCCAGCCAATCCTTGATTCCGTAACGCCACCAGCCCAGAAACCGGTCCAACCAAGGGCGATGCTGGGCGAAGGTCAAGGGCACCTGGACCTGTTCACTATTAGCGACCCGCCCGTGAAAACCCCAACTGTGTCGCAAGATGGTGTGAATCTGTTCGTCGTCTTCGGCAGTGGCCGACTCAGGCAGTTCGCGGCCCACAACGTAATGGGACAAGTCAGCCAACAATTTGAGGTCGGGCATCTGCGCGAGCAAGTCGAGGGTGAACAACAGGTCACTGGTGAGACGATAGCGGTGGGTTTCCAGCAGGATCGGAAAGTCCACCTGCTCGGCCAGACGCTGCCAGCCCTCGATCAGAGTGATCGCCTGAGCCAGCGTGCGCGGCCGGACGTCGGCTTGCAGCGTGAGGTGGTGGCAGCCGTAGCGGGAGGCAACCTCAAGCGCTTGCGCCAAGTCACTCACGGTGCGGGGAAACAGTTGACCTTCGATTTGCAGGCCTTGCGCCTTGGCAGCGGCATGCAGACGTTCGGCCTGTGGCGCAATCCAGAAGTGGTCGGTGATCCCATCGAAGCCAGCGGCGGCAATCTTCTCCACCTGCGCCTCAAGGGAAAGATCACATTGACCACGGTGATCTTGCATGGCCCACAGGGACTGAAATACCAGGAATTCACGCATGTCAGGGCCTTAGCAGATGTTTGAGCGACACATCGGCGTCGGCCAATGCGTCCACAGAGAGTGGGGTCAAGTTGGCAATCAGCCGTTCACACAACTTGATGTCCTTGGCAACGCTGTTGCCCTGCCCCCAACCGCAGGCGCCTTGCAAACGTTGCTCGGTATCCAGGTAGAACAGCAGCAGACCACCGTCCGCCAGGGTGCGAATGGCCGAAGGTGGTGTCGGTGAGATCACGCCCACCGTCTGCAAGCCCCAGTCGTACTGATCAGACCAGAAGCCGGGAACTCCCTCGAACGGCAACTCGCCGCCCAACAGATTCAATGCCGCGTGACGGCCCTGGGTCTCGGCATTGCGCCAGGTTTCCTGGCGTTGGAATAACGCGTCGGCGTGCAGGCGAAACTCGCACACATCGCCGGCGGCAAAGATGTCTGGCGCGCTGGTGCGCAACTGGGCATCGACTCGAATTCCCTGGTCCACCTCAAGCCCCGCCGCCGCGGCCAATTCGATGTTGGGTTGCATGCCGATACCGACCACCACCCAGTCACAGGGCAGCACCTGGCCGTCCACCAATTGCACCGCCTCAGCGCGTTCAATGCCTTGTACAAATTCGAGCGCTACGTTCAGCCGCACGTCCACGCCCTGTTGCCGATGCAACTCCAACAAGGCCTGGGATATGGCTTCAGGCAAGACTCGCCCGGCCAGTCGTGGCCCGGCCTCCAGCAACGTCACCTGACAGCCCAGGGTTCGAGCCGTTGCCGCGACTTCGAGGCCGATAAAGCCACCGCCGACAATCACCAGGCGCGTGCCGGGCCTCAATGCGCTGCGCAGGGCCAGGGCTTCGTCATGGGTGCGCAGGTAAAGCACGTTGGCCAGAGATTCAGGCACCTGGGGCAAGCGACGCGCTCTCCCTCCGGTCGCCAGCAGTAATCGGCTGTAGGACAGCCAACGTCCGTCGCTCAATTGCAGGCGGTGGTGCTGCGGATCCAGACTTTTTACCGGGTTGCCCGCCAGGTGTTCGATGTTCAGTTCAGTGAGCCGGCTCTCCTCCCACAGGCTGCAATCGTCCAGGTCCATCGTGCCCTGCAGCAAGCCCTTGGACAGCGGAGGACGCTCGTACGGCCGATGGCGTTCATCGCCGATCAGGATCAGCCGACCGGTATAACCCTGCTCGCGCAAGGTCAGCGCCGCGCGGCCACCGGCATGGCCGGCGCCGACGATAATCAGTGGAGCATTCATGGCGTGCACTCCTGGCGGTCAAGCCGAAATGGCGAGCAGAACCCGTCCCGCGTCGACCCGTACCGGATAGGTCTTGAGATTGACGCACACTGGCGCCCCCAAGGCTTTGCCGTTGCGATAGTCAAAGCGCCCGTTGTGCTTGGGGCACTCGATGACGTGGTCCATCACCAGGCCGTCAGCCAGGTGGATCGACTCGTGAGTACACAGGCCAGCAGTGGCGAAAAACTCGTTGTCAGCAGAGCGGTAGATGGCATAGGTATGCGGACCGTGGTCGAAACGAATGACGTCTTCTTCATTGATTTCGCCCACGGCGCATACATCGATCCATTGATCGTTCATGGCGTTTTCTCTTGTTCGGGATACAGCCGGAAGGTGTCAGCCCAGCGTGGCTTCAGCCTGTGGATGGGCGTCGGTGGCAGGCCTTGAACTACCGACGGGGCGTCGCACGAAATACGTCGGGTCCTTACGCTGCTTCAAGAGGGTCGGAATGATTTCCCTGAAGGCCTCGCCGATGTTGGCGTAAGGCGGCGGGCAATCGTGGCGGATCTCTTCATGGAGTTGCGCCAGGGCGTGGTACGGCACCATCGGGTACATGTGGTGCTCAAGGTGATAATTCATGTTCATGTACAGAAAGCGCAGCACCCGGTTCATATAGATGGTGCGGCAGTTGCTGCGGTGGTCCAGCACGTCTTCCGCCAGGCCCACATGTTGGGTGAGGCCAAACAGGTAGGACAACCAGCCGCCATACAGGATGGGCAGGCCGATATACATCAGCGGCAACCAGCTGTGCAGGTAAAGCGCCGCGCCAAAGACAACGGCGTAAATCACGAGCCAGATACGGGCCGCCAGGAACACCTTGGACCATTCGGACTCAGGAATGAACGTCTGTTCCTGGGCATCCATTTTGCCAACCGCGTGCCGGCACACGCCTCCCATCGTCTTCAGCAGCAACGGGATCTGGAACAGGCTCAGCAGCATCATGAACAAGCTCGGTGGACGCGGTTCGACGATTTCCGGATCGCGGCCGACGACGATGGTGTCGGTATGGTGCCGGGCATGGCTCCAGCGCCACACATGGGGCTCGAACATGCACATGAAGCTCGCCACCTGGTAGAGCGCATCATTCATCCAGCGGGTCTTGAAGGCGGTGCCGTGACCGGCTTCATGCCAGCGCGGGTTGGAGGCGGTGGCGTACAAAACCCCATACGCAAGGAAAAACGGCACACAAGCCCAAGTGCCCCAGAACCAGTAGCCGCCGAAGCCGGTGATCACCAGGGTCAGCAGCCAGATGGCGGTGTCGAGCAAGGCCGGGCCGTCGCGGCGCTGCATCAGTTGCTTCATGCGTTGACGGGAAATGGGCGACTGGTACCAACTGGCCGATACAAGACCTTTTTCGGCCGCGCGGGCGGCTTCAGGGCCGGTCAGGCGATAGTCCCGGGGAGAGGCTGTGTTGTCTTGAGGCATTGTTATTGTTCTCCGCAAGCGTGAGAGGTCAGGTGCTTTGCGTAAAAAAATATAGAGAGCGTGGAAGGTACCCTCAAGGTCTTGAATACATTCCCTATCAAGCTATCATCCAGTTCCTGCAGGGCTTGATAGTTTTCTATCAAGACGCTTTGAAGGCTCATCATGAATAACAATAAACGCCCCACCATCGCCACGGTCGCCCAACACGCGGGGTTAAGTGTCGCCACCGTCGACCGCGTGCTCAACGCTCGCGCCCCGGTTAATCCAGCCACTGCCGAACAGGTGCTTCAGGCCGCCGAAGCCGTGGGCTATTTTGCTGCGCGGCTGATCGGCCAGCGCATTCTCGAACGCCGCCCCACGTACCGTTTCGGCATCCTGCTGCTGGGCACCGCCCAGGCGTTCTACGCCAACCTGGCCCAAGCCATCACCGAGGCCGCGCAGCGCCAGGCCGGGGCCAACCTGACCTGCCAATTCGAATACGTTTTTGATCGCACCCCCAGCGCCATCATTGCCCAGATCGAACAGTTGGCGGTGCAGTGCGACGGCCTGGCGGTGGTCAGCTTCGCCCACCCGCAGATCAACGCCGCCCTTGCCCAGATTCGCGAGGCCGGCGTGCCCGTGGTGGCACTGCTGTCGGGCATTCATGAGGCGGCGGCCGAGCCCTATGTCGGCCAAGACAATCAGGTAGTCGGGCGCACGATGGGCTGGCTGCTGGCCCGCACCTGTGGCGCGCGCAAAGGCAGCATCGGCATTCTGCTCGGAGGTCATCGCTTTCTTGGCCACCAGGCGCGGGTCGAAGGCTTGCACAGTTACTTGGCCGAACACGCACCTGGGCTGCGCCCGCTGGAGCCGCTGATCAATCTGGACAACTGCGACATCACCGAAGAAGCAACCCTCGACCTGCTGGCTCGGCATGACGATTTGCGCGGGCTATGCGTGGTAGGTGGCGGTGGCGACGGGATCATCAACGCGTTGGCGCAACTGCCCAAGCGCCCGACGCTGTGCTGCATTTTGCAGGAGTCCACCGAGCTGTCACGCCAAGCCCTGGCCCAGGGCTTGGTCGACGTGGTGATCGACTCTCAACCGCGCCAGACTGCAACGGCGCTAGTGGATCTACTGGTGGAATTGCAGACAGCGGAGCAGTTCGATCCTGTGCGTCACCGGGTGCATGTTCCGCTGCAGATTGTGACATCGGAGAATTCTCAAAGCTGATGGGCTGGCGGCACAACCTTAATGGTTGCAGGCACGCTCATTGTGCTCAGGCAGGTCCAGCAACGTGTTGATACAGGAAAACCACCCCCGATGATCACGACCTCAGCCTCGATATCGCCTTCAAGGTCCCGATAGTGCAGGTCGTATTTACGGGTTTGGTTGGCATACGTGCACCTCTTCAGCATGTTATGCCCGAACACAAAATTTCCCAGATCAATACCAAGCACCACCCCGGCGCACTACGCACGAATCGATGCACAATCTGCATAAGCGGCGGAAATTGGTTCAGTCATCCACGAACCAATCCTCTTTAATCCCCTGAACCAACCCGACGAACCCTTGCTTATCGGCCCCCGCCGCCGCTGCTCCTGAGTAATAGCTAAGCACATAGCGCTAATCCCGAGGCGAACCAATTTCAATTGGCATCGCGCTTGCACTCACCCTTTTGCCTCGATCTCCTGCCCACAGTCAGCTCGGAGCCGTTTTTCATACTCTGGCGCGAGTACCACGATGCAAAGGTTCGACCCTGACACACCCATCGACAACACTTCGAAACTAGCGCTGGATGCCTTGCGGCAGATGGTTGCGCAACATGCTGCCTTCCCGCACCGGGCATTGCCGACCGAGCGGGATCTGGCCGCCGATTTTGGCCTCAGTCGCCGGGCCATCCGGCGGGCGCTAGCGGTGCTGGAAGCCGAAGGGCAGATCTGGCGGCGCCAGGGCAAAGGAACCTTCCTCGGCCCTACGCCACCGAGTGCGGCCATGAGCTTTGCCCGGTTGTCCGGGCGGACCAACTTCAGCGAGGTTATGGAAGCGCGCCTGCATCTGGAACCGGCACTGGCGTCCCTGGCGGCGGTTCGAGCCAACGGCGACCAGATAGCAATTTTGCGCCGCCTTGCCGAACGCACCAGACACCAACAGGCCGCCGAGCCTGCCGATGCCGAGGGCATTGAGCTGTGGGACAGCGCCCTGCATCGCGGGATCGCCGAGGCCGCAGGTAACCGCCTGATGCTGGATATCTTTGAAATGCTCGATGCGATCCGGCTCGACCCGGCCTGGCGTGACCTGCGTCAGCGGGCTCGCAACGCCGATCGCCTCGACACCTACAGCCACGACCACAACGACATTGTCGACGCTATCGAAAACCGTGATCCGATCAAGGCCGCCACGGCCATGCGTGGCCATTTGCGCGCGCTGCAACAAGCGCTGGACAACGTCATCAATCAAGATCTGGAGGCAAGTTCATGAGCACCACAACTCAGGCCACCGACACGGTATTGAGTGTCAGCAACTTGACCGTGTGCTTTGCAGGCGCACCCGCCAATGTCGTGGACGGCGTCTCGTTCTCGGTCCAGCGCGGCAAGACCCTGGCCATCGTCGGAGAGTCCGGATGTGGTAAAAGCGTTACGTCCATGGCGCTGATGGGCTTGCTACCCGACACCGCCAAGATCGCCGCCCGTACGTCCGCCCTGCTCGATGAAGCCTTGCTGGGCATGCCCGACGAGCGCTTGCTGGATGTGCGCGGCAACCGCATGGCGATGATTTTTCAAGAGCCCATGACCTCCTTGAACCCGGTCTTCACCATTGGCGAGCAGATCGCCGAAAGCGTGATCCGCCATCAGGGTCTGTCGGCCAGGGACGCCCGTCAGCGCGCCCTGCAAATGCTCGAAAAGGTCCGCGTGCCTGACGCCGCGCAACGCCTGGACGCCTACCCCCATGAACTGTCCGGCGGCATGCGGCAGCGGGCAATGATTGCCATGGCCCTGGCCAACGATCCGGCGCTGATCATTGCCGACGAACCCACCACTGCTCTGGACGTGACCATTCAGGCGCAGATCCTGTCGCTGATCGCCAATCTGCAGGCTGAAACCGGCACGGCCATGATCCTGATCACCCATGATCTGGGCGTGGTCGCCGAAGTCGCTGACGACGTGATGGTGATGTACGCCGGACGAGTGGTGGAAAGCGGCCCGGTAAAAACCCTGTTCGATGACCCTCAGCACCCGTACACCATCGGCCTGATGGGTTCGATGCCATCGATTGGCCCGCGTGAAGGTCGCCTGGCAACCATCAATGGTCGCGTCCCGACGCCTGCGCAAATGCCTACCGGTTGCCGATTCGCCGGGCGCTGCCCTTTTGCGATTCAGGCATGTCGCGAGGCGCGCCCGCCGCTACTTGAGCTTTCCCCCGGACATTTCGCCGCGTGCATTCGTGCGCCACTGGAACAGCATATGGGAGTCAGCGCGTGAGCCTTTCTGAACGCCAAATAGTTAAGCGTGCAAGCCCTGAAATCATTCTCGACGGCATCGGCCTAAGCAAACACTTCGGGGTGGAAAGCGGCTTGTTCCAGCGCAAGAAGCCGCCGGTGCAAGCGGTCAATCAGGTCAATCTGTCGGTGCGCAAAGGGGAAACCCTGGCGCTGGTGGGCGAGTCCGGCTCGGGTAAATCAACCCTCGGCCGTCTACTGCTCAACCTGCTCAAACCTACGGCGGGCGACATCATTTATGAAGGCCGCAACCTGGCCAATCTGACCCCGGAAAAGCTGCGCCAGGTGCGGCGTGATTTGCAGATCATCTTTCAGGATCCGTTTGCCTCGCTCAATCCGCGCATGACTGTGGAATCCATCGTCGGTGAACCTATCTGGCTGCACAGCGATGCCAGCCGCAGCGACCGCCAGGCCAAAGTCGCCGAGTTGCTGCGCACCGTGGGCCTGGCGCCCGAGCACGGCGGCCGCCACCCTCACGAGTTCTCCGGTGGCCAGCGTCAGCGCATCGGCATTGCGAGAGCCCTGGCGTCTGACCCGCGTTTGATTCTGGGTGACGAACCCGTGTCCGCGCTGGACGTTTCGGTACAGGCGCAAGTGGTCAACCTGCTGGAAGACCTCAAGCATCAATTCGGTCTGACCCTGGTGATTGTCGCCCACGGCCTGGCCGTGATCCGCCACATGAGCGACCGGGTAGCCGTGATGTACTTGGGGGAAATCGTCGAACTGGCGCCGGTCAACGGCCTGTTTGAAAACCCTCTGCACCCTTACACCCAGGCGCTTATGGCCGCCGTGCCGGTCAGCCACCCGGACCTGCGCCGGCCGCGCCCATTGCTGGGCGGCGACATGCCGAGCCCGAGCCGCCCGCCATCGGGTTGCCGCTTCCATACCCGCTGCCCGCACGCCCGGGCGCTGTGCAAAGAAGTGGTGCCAGTGATGGAAACCGTCGAGGCCGAGCGTCAGGTGGCGTGCCACTTCTGGCGTGAAATCGCCAATGCCGGTGCAGGCACCCTGATTTTGCCGACATCCAGCGCTGCCTACACCCAGCGCCTGAATCTGTTCAAGAACCATCAATCCCTTGCAGTGGAGAGCCAGCCATGAAAATTGCACGCGTCATGACAGGAACCTTGTTATTGCTGGCCGCCAACGCCGCCTTTGCCGAATCCACCCTGCGCATCGGCATTCAGGACGATCCTGATGGGCTCGACCCGCATCGTTCGCGTACCTATTCGGGCCGTCTGGTCTATACCGCACTGTGCGACAAGCTGGTGGATGTGAACCCGGACCTGACCTACGCCCCACAACTGGCCACTGCCTGGAACTGGAGCGAAGACGGCAAGACCCTGACCATGACTCTGCGCGAAGGCGTGACTTATCACGACGGCGAAGCGTTCGATGCTGCCTCGGTGAAGTTCAACCTGGACCGCGCTCGCACCCTGCCCGACTCCCTGCGCAAGAGCGAGCTGGCCTCGGTGGACAGTGTTGAAGTGATCGACGCCAAAACCGTTGCCATCAAACTCAAGCAAGCGGACGCCACCCTGGTCTCCCAACTCTCGGACCGCGCCGGAATGATGCTTGCGCCGAAGGCCGCCCAGGGTGAGTTCGCCTCCAAACCGGTGTGCTCCGGCCCTTACAAATTCGTCCAGCGCGTGCAGCAAGATCGCATTGTACTGGAGCGCTTCGACAACTATTGGAACAAGCAGGCTTATCACTTCGACAAGGTGATTTTCCTGCCGATTCCGGACACCTCGGTGCGTCTGGCCAACCTGCGTTCCGGCGACCTGGACATCATCGAACGGGTTGCCCCCACCGACGTGAAAACCGCCAAGGCGGACAGCAAGCTGGCGGTCTATAACACGCCTGGGCTTGGCTACATGCAGTTGATGTTCAACATTAACAACGGCGAAAAGGCTAACTCGCCGATGGGCAAAGACAAGCGCGTGCGCAAGGCATTCGAGCTGTCCATCGACCGTGATGCGATCAACCAGGTGGTGTTCGAAGGCCTGTATGCGCCGAGCGCCCAGCCATTTCCGAAAAACAGCCCGTACTACGACAAGGATCTGCCGATCCCGACCCGCGATGTGGAAAAGAGCAAGGCCTTGCTGGCCGAAGCAGGCGTGAAGCTGCCACTGGCAGTGGACCTGAAAGTCGCCAACAACCCTATCGCACAACAGGTCGGGCAGATCATTCAGGCCATGGCTGAAGAAGCGGGTTTCAAGGTCAATCTGATTGCCACTGAATACGCCACCATGCTTAGCGAACAGCAAAGCGGCAACTTCCAGATCGGCATGAGCGCCTGGTCGGGCCGTCCTGATCCGGATGGCGACATTCACCAGTTCGTGACCTGCAAGGGCGGCCAGAACGACGGCAAATACTGCAACGCCAAACTCGACGAGCTGTTGGACAAGGCCCGCACTGTCAACGATGTTGCCCAGCGCCAGGCCCTGTACAACGAAGCCCTGCGTTTGCTGGCTGACGAAGTGCCGACCGCGTATCTGTATTTCGATCCGCGAATCATGGCCATGCGTAACAACGTGACTGGTTTCGTGCCGAGCCCGGATGGCCTGATTCGTCTGAACAGCGTCGCGTTCAAGCCATGACTGTGAATGATCACCGCAAAAACGAGGGTCCGGCATGCTGATGTTTATCCTGCGACGCCTGCTCAGTGCGATCCCGACACTGATCCTGGTTTCGCTCTTCGTCTTCACCCTGCAGAAACTGTTGCCGGGTGACCCGGTGCTGGCCATGGCCGGTGAAGAGCGCGATCCGGCGGTGATGGAATACCTGCGCGACAAGTATCGGCTCAACGATCCGATCCCCGTGCAGTACCTGAGCTGGGTCGGCAATGTGCTGACCGGCGACTTCGGCACTTCGCTGCGCACCGAACAACCGGTGACCACGCTGTTGGCGTCCAAGTTGCCGGTAACCCTGGAGCTGGCAGTGCTGGCCTTGTTGATCGCACTGCTGATCGGCATCCCCACTGGAATTATCTCGGCCGTGCGCAAAGGCACCGTCGTGGATTACGGGGCCAATGTCATCGCGCTGTCGGGGATCTCGATTCCGCACTTCTGGCTGGGGATCCTGCTGATCATGGTCTTCGCCGTGAAACTGCAATGGCTGCCGGCCTCGGGTTTCGTGCCCGTGGGCGAGGACTTCGGGCAAAACCTGAAGACCTTGATCCTGCCGGCCTTCGTGCTCGGCGCAGGGTTGTCGGGGATTCTCATGCGCCATACCCGCAGCGCCATGCTTGAAGTGTTGCGCACCGACTACGTGCGCACCGCCCGGGCCAAGGGCCTGCGCCCGCGCACGGTGATCCTCAGGCATGCCCTGCGCAATGCATTGATGCCTATTGTGACCCTGACAACCCTGCTGTTTGGTGAACTGCTCGGCGGCGCAGTGCTGACCGAGCAAGTCTTCAGCATCCCTGGCTTCGGCAAGATGATTGTCGACGCCGTGTTCAACCGTGATTACGCCGTGGTGCAGGGCGTGGTGCTGTGCATCGCAATTGGCTTCCTGCTGCTGAACCTGCTCGCCGACGTGCTGTACCGGATGATTAATCCGCGTCTGAGGACTGCTTCATGACCGCTATTTCCAGCCTCCCTCACAGCGTGATCGCCCCCCGCAGCCGCTCACCGTTCGTGAAGAAATTCCTCGCCAACAAAGGCGCGGTACTCGGCGCGGCGGTGTTGCTGCTGTTTATCCTGGCGGCCTTGCTGGCGCCCTGGATTGCGCCCCATGACCCGCTGAAAGCCAACTTTCTCGCGGTCCGCAAGGCACCATCGCTGATCTACTGGATGGGCACTGACGAACTGGGTCGCGATCTGTTTTCCCGCCTGCTCTGGGGCGCACGCAGTTCGTTGCTGGCCGGTGGTGTTTCGGTGGTCATCGCCATGGCCATCGGCGTGCCTTTGGGCCTGTTGGGCGGTTATTTCGGCGGCAAACTCGAAGCGATGATTTCCCGTGTCATGGACGCGCTGTTGTCCTGCCCGTTTCTGGTATTGGCAATTGCGCTGGGCGCCTTCCTCGGCCCGAGCCTGACCAACGCAATGATCGCCATCGGCCTGTCAGCCATGCCGATCTTTGCCCGACTGACCCGTGGTCAGGTGCTGGCCATCAAACACGAAGATTACCTGGAAGGTGCTCGTGCCATTGGCTTGCCGGATCGCTGGATCATCCTGCGCTACGTGCTGCCCAACGTGATGTCGCCATTGGTTGTGCAAGCCACCTTGACCATCGCCTCGGCGATTCTGGCTGAAGCCAGTCTGTCGTTCCTCGGTCTGGGCCAGCAACCGCCCTCGCCTTCCTGGGGATCGATGCTCAACACCGCGAAAAACTTTATGGAGCAGGCACCCTGGATGTCGATTGCGCCTGGCGTGGCGATCTACATTACGGTCCTGTGTTTCAACCTGCTGGGGGATGGTTTGCGTGATGCGCTGGACCCCAAGGGCTAACTTTTCTGCCAAAGAGAAACGCTAATGTTTGATGATCTGGATTACAGCCAACCCTACGCTTCGGCACGCTCGCCAGTGATGGGCAGTAACATGGTCGCCTGCTCCCAGCCATTGGCCGCCCAGGCCGGGCTGGACATGCTGCGCAAGGGCGGCAACGCCGTCGACGCGGCCATCGCAGCCGCCATGGTCCTGACCGTGGTCGAGCCCACCGGTTGCGGGATCGGCAGCGACGCTTTCGCTATCGTCTGGGACGGCAGCAAGTTGCAGGGCCTGAATGCTTCCGGTCGCGCACCGCAAGCCTGGACCCCTGAGTTTTTCGCCGGGCAGAGCAAAATGCCCCAGCGCGGCTGGCCAGCGGTGACTGTGCCGGGGGCGGTTTCGGCCTGGGTCGAGCTGTCCGAGCGTTACGGAAAACTGCCTTTCGCCAGCCTGGCTGAACCGGCCATCGGCTATGCTCGGGATGGCTACCAAGTCACCCCGATCATAGCCCAGCTGTGGAAGCTCGGCGCTGAACGGCTCAAGGATCAGCCGGGTTTTGCCGAGTGCTTCCTGCCCGACGGGCAAGCACCACAGGCCGGGGAGAAAATCCGGCTCAAGGATCACGCCCGCACCCTGGAGCTGATCGCCCAAACCAAAGGCGAAGCGTTCTATCGCGGCGAACTGGCCCAAGCCATCATCGCCCATGCCAACGCCAATGGCAGCGTCATGAGCCTCGACGATCTGGCGACCCACACTGTGGACTGGATCGACACCCTGTCGGTGCCCTACGCCGGCGCCGTCGTTCATGAATTGCCACCTAATGGCCAGGGCATCGCTACCCTGTCCGGCCTGACTATGCTCGAAGCATTGGGCGTCGGCGAGCATCCAGTGGACAGCCTGGAAACCGTGCACCCAGTGTTGGAAGCCATGAAGCTGGCCCTTGCCGACCTGGACGAACACGTGGCGGATAACGACCACATGCGCGTGCCTTCCGAGCATCTGCTGGACAAAAACTACCTGATGGAGCGCGCCGGCCTCGTCACCGACAAGGCCGCCAATCCGGGGCATGGCTCGCCTAAACCGGGCGGCACCGTTTACCTGTCGGCGGCCGATGAAAGCGGCATGATGATCTCGTTCATCCAGTCCAATTACATGGGCTTCGGCTCAGGTGTTGTGGTGCCTGGCACCGGCATCAGCCTGCAAAACCGTGGCGCGGGCTTCTCCCTGGATCCGCAGCACGTCAACTACGTTGCACCGCGCAAACGTCCGTTCCACACCATAATCCCCGGCTTTGTGATGAACGCCGACGGCACGCCGTTGATGTCCTTCGGCCTGATGGGCGGCCCGATGCAGGCACAGGGTCACTTACAGATGATGATGCGCATCCTGCGCTACAAGCAGAACCCGCAAGCCGCCGCAGACGCACCGCGCTGGAGGCTCGAATCTGGCCTGAAAGTCGCAGTGGAACGTGCATTCGACCCACAGGTGGTCAAAGCCTTGCGTGCCAAAGGCCACGACATAGTTATCGAAGAACCTAACGGCGTATTCGCCTTTGGCGGCGCGCAGATTATCCAGCGCACCACTCATGGTTATGTGGGTGGCACTGATCCCCGGAAGGATGGTCTGGTGGCCGCGTACTGAAAGTACGAAGATCCTAGGCGCAACTGAGTTGCGCGTAGGATTATTCTCTGAAAACCGCTAATTCTCATCCCACCGCAAGCTATTGCCAACATGCTTTGCCGCCCAGGACTCAGAACTGTGGCGAGCTTGCATTGGGTCTGTATTTCACAGGCACAAAAAAAGCCACTCATCTGAGTGGCTTTTTTGTGAATCTTGGAGCGGGAAACGAGACTCGTATCTGGTGTCCGACTCGTTGAAATTTAAGGGGTTTCTTTTCTAGCCGGAGCAGGAAAAGACTTGATTCTGGACTTGTTTCTAGAGCACATCAAGCGGTCATGGTGCCAGTGTGAGGCATGCTTTCGCACCGCGGACCTGCCGCCGATGATCCGGGCTGCCCGCATCATCGACGATTGACTTTATTGTCCGTTTTTAACCCGACTCCAAACACGCGTGCGCAGCCGGTCGGTCTCCAGCGGCATCGCTTCCAGCACAAAGAGTTTCTTCATCACGCTTTCAGGCGGGTACACCATCGGGTCGTTGAGAATGGCCTTGTCGACCATGCCTTCAGCGGCAGCATTGCCGTTGGCATAGTGCACGTGGTTGCTGATGTCAGCCATGACGTTGGGGTCCAGCAGGTAATTCAGAAACGCGTAACCGGCAGCTTCATTCGGAGCATCGGCAGGCATGGCGACCATGTCGAACCACATGGGTGAGCCTTCCTTGGGGATGGCGTAGGCAATCTGTTGGCCATTGCCGGCCTCATTGGCTCTGGCGGCCGCCTGCATCACGTCGCCAGAGAACCCGACGACCAGACACACGTCTCCCGTTGCAAGATCGCTGGTGTACTTGGAGTTGTGGAAGTAATTCACATAGGGCCGCACTTTGAGTAGCAGCGCCTGGGCCTTCTCGTAGTCGGCCTTGTCCTTGCTGTGATGCCCAAGCCCCAGGTAGTTCAAGGCGATGGGAAGGATCTCGGGGCCGTTGTCGAGCATGGCTACGCCGCATCGGGCGAGTTTTTTCATGTTCTCCGGCTTGAAGATGATGTCCCATGAGTCTATCGGTACATCGCCCAGGACTGCCTTGACCTTGGCGACGTTGTAGCCGATGCCGGTGCTGCCCCACAGGTACGGGAAACCGTATCGGTTGCCCGGATCGTTGGCCTCCAGAACTTTCATCAGCGTCGGGTTGAGGTTCTGCCAGTTCGGCAGTTTGCTACGGTCCAGCGGTTTCAGCGCACCGGCCTTGATCTGCCGGGCCATGAAGTGGTTGGAGGGAAACACCACGTCATACCCGGAACGGCCGGCCATCAGTTTGGCGTCGAGGACCTCGTTGCTGTCGTACACGTCATACTGAGTCGGGTGCCCGGTATGGCTGGTAAAGTTTTGCAGGGTATCTGGGGCAATGTAACTGCTCCAGTTGTAGATCCTGACGGTGTCTGCCGCCTGAGCGGTGGACGCGATCAACAGTAGCGGAACGATCGATTTCAACATACGAGACCTCAACCTTTGTTCTAAGCGTTATGGATGAAGGCAGTTCAGAAAATCAGCACATAGCTTTTGCGAACGGTTTCTTGTATGTCCCAGACTCCCGTGGTGTTCGCAGGCAACATCAATGCGTCGCCGGCCTGGATATAAAGAGCCTCACCGCCATCCGGGGTGAAGGTGCAGCGTCCCTGGATGAAATGGCAGAACTCCTGTTGCACGATCTGGCGCCGCCAGCGGCCGGGGGTGCATTCCCACACGCCGGCTTCGACGCCGTCATCGCGTTCAACGCTTGTCGTGGCAACCTGTGAAACCGGCTCACCCAGCGGTACGCCGACAGCGCCCGATTCCCCGAGAGACAAGTGCGGGGTGTCGCGAAAATGATCGATCTTCATGGGAACGGCTCCTTGGACTTCATCAATCGTTCCATGCAACCCGCCAGACCCTCGGCCATCCGGCGACGCCAGCGCGGTACATGGAGGTTGGCCAATATCCGATCCTCGTGAACAAAGCTCTGGATAATGGCGTTGTAACCCAGCCAGCGCAGGGGCTCTGGCTCCCAGCGTGGCAACGAGGCCAGCGGACGGTCGGCCCACACCCAAGGCTGGCGGGTCAGTTCGTTGTCCTGACCAAGAATCAGCGCGGCCACGGTGCGACCACCCAGGTTGCTGGCGCCTACGCCTTCGCCGCCATAGCCACCGGCGAGTGCAATTTTCTGGCGGCGGTCGGCCAGCATGTGCGGGTGAAAGCGCCGCGCGACGCCCAAGTTGCCGCCCCAGGCATGAGTCAGGCGAACATCGCGCAACATCGGAAATAGCTCGCTGAACAGGTACTGGCGCAACTCACGTTCGGCCTGACTGAGGTTGAAGTCACTGCGCAGGCGACCTCCAAAGCGATAGCCTCCTCGGGCACCAAATACCAAGCGGTCATCGCGGCTGCGCTGACCGTAGGTGACCTGTCGGCTGTTTTCGCTGAAAGCCTGGCCACGGCTAAGTCCAATTTCGGCCCACACATCGGCCGGGAGCGGCTCAGTTGCAACGATCAGGCTCTGGGCGGCCAGTTGATATTTGTTTAACGGGGGCAAGGCACTGGCATATCCCTCGACTGCCGGCACCACCCAATCGGCGCTCACCCGACCGTGCTCGGTTCGAACTTGGCCTGCCGTCCAGTCGAGCACAGCGCTTTGCTCGAAAATCCGCACACCCATGCGTTCCACGACATCGGCTAGCCCCCGTACCAACCGGGCAGGTTGAAGGGTCGCGCAGTGAGGTGAATACAGGGCGCCGTACGCCTGGGCCACATTCAATTGTTCGCACAAGGCCTGAGCGCTCAACCAGCGATAATCGTCCTCACCCAGGCCTTGGGCATGGGCGGCAGCGAGTTGTTCGCGCAGGCGCCGTTCTTGCTCGGGATACCGCGCCGCGCAGTACAGCACGCCACCTTTACGCAGTTCGCAATCGATGCTTTCGACGTGGCACACCCGCGCCACTTCATCGGGGATTCCGTGCAGCAGTTGATATCCTGCATGACGTTGGGCGGCGGGCAAGGGCCCCAGGAGTCGGTCTTCGCCGAGCAGATTCCCCATCAACCAGCCGCCATTGCGGCCGGAGGCGCCGAAACCGGCAATCTGTGCTTCAACTATGACGATATCCAGGTGCGGTGCTTGCTGCTTGAGGTAATAGGCCGTCCAAAGGCCGCTGTAGCCGGCACCGATGATCACCACATCGGCTCGCAGATCCTGATGCAACGCCGGACGCGGTGTCAGCGCCTCGTCGACTTGCTCCATCCACAAACTCACACCACCCCAACCAGCCATTACCTGCTCCATCGTTTGATTGCCGACAGAGCTTAATGCGCAGCGAAGGGGCCTGTGTTATCTGCGGGTACGCGCGCAATTGGCCTTCAACCAGGCTTTTGGTGTGCAGCCGGTATGGCTGCGGAAAGCCTTGTAGAACGCCGAGGTGGAATTGAATCCGGCAGCCACTGCGAGGGCATCGATGGGTGCGTTTTCGTCGTAACTGGCGAGGCGTTCAAGGAGGTAGGCCAAGCGAGCCTGAGTCACGTAGCGATAGAAGCTTTGCCCGAGCACTTGATTCAATAGGTAAGACAACTGATTACGGCTGTACCCGGTGGCGCTGGCGATCCGAGCAAGATCCAGGTCAGGATCCAGGAATGGCTGTTGGCGGGTAAAGTAATCGGCCAAGTCTCGCGCCATGAAACTCAACTGGCGCGCCGAGAGCCCTAGCTTACTGATGGCGGGGGCGCGACGCCCGGCGTGGGGCTCGCCGTCGCGCACGAGTGACGCGTATTCGTTGACACGCAGGATCTGACCCTCACATACGGTGATTGCTTCGCTGGTGCGAAAAACCACCCGCTCGCCACTGCCCTTCAGAGCGGTCTGGTACTGGATGAATGCCGTGCAGCCGTCAGCGCGGATGCGGTCATTGTGCTCAAGATATTCATCGGGATGGCGCGGCAACGTGCCGGTGATGTAGGCGCGCAGCTCGGTCAGGCCCATGCTGCGGTTCTGGAAAAAATCGTTGTATTGCACTTGCGGGTGATAGAGCGCGAGTATCGCCTCCAGGTCGCGGTGCTTCCAGGCCATGTGATAGCGCAGCACCACCTCAAGGGTGAGTTTTGTCTGTTCGGCGGTATCTGACGGGACGAGAAGCATGGGTTGACGGGCCTTATGACTGGGCGGCACCAGTCTAGTCCTTGAGTGGTTGAGCGAACAAATTCAGGCACGCGCAGGTGCACATGATTGAGCGAGCGGGGCCTCTAGCTGCCTGTGGCTCTGCCATGCTTGCCACCCAGCACCAACGCAACGCCGCCCAGTACAGCAATGGATGCCAACACCATCCTTACGCTCAGGCTTTCCCCCAGAAAAACGATGCCCGCCAGCGAAGCCAGGATGGGCACGCTCAACTGCACCGTCGCGGCTTGAAACGCTGCCAGATGACGCACCGCGACGTACCAGACCGCGTAGCCGACGCCTGACGCTAGCGCGCCGGAAAGAACCGCATAAAGTATCCCCTGCGGATCCCAACGCAACGCTGAGAGAAACGGCACGCTTGCCATCAAGACCAGGGGAATCGAGCGCAGGAAATTGCCGGTTGTGGTTGCCAAGGGATCGGCGACAGTTTTGCCAAGCAGTGAGTAGATCCCCCATGCCACCCCCGATAACAGCATCGTGAGTGCGCTAACGCGGTCAGGTGCTGCGGCACCTGGAAGCAGCAGGCTAACCAAGCCAACAATCGCCAGCACAAACCCAACGACTGCCAACGTGTGCATCCGCTCGCCTTTGAACACGCCGTACAGAACCATGCTCAGTTGAACCGCGCCAAACAACAGCAGCGCCCCCGTCCCGGTCTCCAAATGACGGTACGCGAAAGAAAAAGCAAAGACGTAAACGAACAAGGCTGCGGCGCCCTTCCAACTGCCTTTGATCGTGCTGGAGGACCGTCTCAAGGCACATATCAGCCATAACACCAAGGCCCCGCTGGCCAGCCGGACCACGCTGAAACTCGCGGCATCGATGTTGGTGTGCTTAAGCGCCAGGCGGCACAGCAGCGAGTTCGCGGCAAAGGCGAGCATGGCGAAACAGATCATCGCGATCAATCTTGCCGAAGCTGACGAGCTGGACGCCTTCGTTACGGAGTTGCTTATTGTCATGGTCGATCCCAATGCCCAGGCAGGCTCTCAGAACACTCGACGCCACCGCGCCCTTGAAAATACGTTAAGCGCCTCTGTACCGATCGGTCAATACAACCATCTTCCTGCAACCATGGTATGAGCTTCTCCCGTCTGTATCCTTCAGCACGCACGCATGGGTATGATTGACGTTCAACCGGTTGGAATCGACCCATGGGAAAAAAGAACGCCGTCGTCGCTGCCGAACCTGCTGAAACAAGCACCAAGGAGCGAATACTGAAAATCGCCGCGCAGTTGTTTTCGACGCGCGGGTTTCACGCGACCGGCATGGCTGAGTTGGAAAAAGCCACTGGCCTGGCTCGAGGCGCGCTGTATTACCACATCGGTAGCAAGGAAGAATTGCTGTTCGAAATCACCAGCCGGTATCTGCGGGTGCTCATCGCAGAAGGCACGCCCCTGTGCGAGAGCGACCAGCCTGCAGAAGATAAATTTCGCCAATTCTCGGCCATCGTGATGCGCACGATTGTCACCCACCTGGCCGAAATGACGGTGTGTTTTCGAGAAGTGTATTCGGTCATTGGCGAGCGCCAGACTGAATTGCTCGACCTGCACCGGCAGTATGAAAAGCTCTGGTCGAATATCCTCAAGGCTGGCGTGAGCGAGGGGACCTTCCGCACATCTGACTCGTTAGCCGTGAAGGCTATTCTTGGTATCCACCACTACAGCTACTTGTGGATCAAGCCCGGTGGCCCGCGCTCTCCGGAATCCATCGCGACGTTCTTTTGCGACACCCTCCTGCCCGGACTGAAGGTTGAGCCGCGCCCGGCTTGACTGTCATCAGCGGCGCTTCAAGTGCGCCGCTTTCCTCGCTCCCCTCATTCACGTGCCATCACCGATGGTCGTCCTTGCGACTGGACCACGCGCGTTTTTCGTTCTAGGCTTACCTACAGACCGACCGATCGGTCTATAGACTCGCCGTTGGGTCCAGCCCGACAAAGGAATCAGAGGGAACAACAATGACAAAAAAATCCATGGTCCCCGCCAAGCAAGACATGCCTCAAACATCTTTGGCTCGCAGGGATTTCTTGATTAAAAGCGGGGCCGTTATCGGTACTGCTGCCTTTGCTCTGGGCGATAGCGACTTGGTCAGCGCAGAGACGACCAACGTCGCCCCTCTTGATCCGAACCTGCCCCTTGAAGTCCCGCAATGGACCCGTAGCCTTGGCGCTCCCACTGCAAGCCCTTATGGCAAACCTTCAACGTTCGAAACCAAAGCCGTCAGGAATCTATATCCCGGCCTGAAGGACACGATGTCCGCCTACAGCACCTCCCCACTTCAAGAGCTGGACGGCATCATTACACCGAACGGCCTGTTCTATGAGCGCCACCACGCAGGTGTCCCGCAAATCGATCCGGCGCAACACCGGCTGGTGATCCATGGCCTCACCGAAAACGCCTTGATCTTTACCGTGGACGAGATACGCCAGTTCCCCGCCGTGTCACGAGTGCACTTCATGGAGTGTTCGGGCAACCCATCGTTTCTACCTCCGTGGGGCAAAACCGCCGCCGAAGTCAGTGGCCTGGTCAGCTGTGCTGAGTGGACTGGCGTTACCTTGAAGACACTGCTGGATGAAACCGGGCTCAAACCGCAAGCCAAGTGGATCATTGCCGAAGGTGCGGACGGCGCGGCAATGACGCGCAGCATTCCCATCGAGAAATGCCTGGACGATGTGATGGTGGTCTACAGCCAGAACGGCGAGCGTCTAAGGCCGGAACAGGGCTACCCGCTGCGGCTGTTTGTCCCCGGCTACGAGGGCAACACCCACATCAAATGGCTGCGCCGACTTCATATCACCGATGCGCCCGCCTACAGCCGGGAAGAAACCGCCAAATACACCGACTTGATGGCGGACGGCAAAGCTCGGAAGTTTTCCTTCGTCATGGAGTGCAAATCGCTGGTGACCTACCCTTCCGGCACCCAGAAACTGACACGCAAGGGCCTGCATGAGATGCGTGGCATTGCCTGGAGCGGCCACGGAAAAATCACCCGTGTCGATGTCTCCGTCGACGGCGGCAATAACTGGACGCAAGCCAAATTACAAGAACCCATTCTGACCAAGGCGCTGACTGTCTTCAGGGCGCCTTTCGAATGGAACGGCCAGGAATTGATGATCATGAGCCGCGCCATCGACGAGACCGGCTATGTTCAGCCGATGCTGGAACAGTTGATTGATGAACGTGGCAAGGTCTCTTTCTACCACAACAATTCGGTGCAACCGTGGCGTGTTTCCAGCAATGGGGAGGTGACCAATGGACGGGCTTAAAGGTGGATCGTTTCTCATCGGTTTGCTGTGCGCCTGTGCGCTGACTCATGCCTCGGCACAATCCCAATACGGTTTGGGCACCAAGGCTACCGAAGCGCAGATCGCCAGTTGGAACATCGACGTGGCGCCCGACGGCAAGGCCTTGCCTCCAGGGCGCGCAACGGTGGCTGATGGGGAAAAGGTCTACATGAGCAGCTGCGTCAGTTGCCATGGCGTGAAGCTCGAAGGTGGCATCGGCCCCGCGTTGGCGGGGGGCGCAGGAACGCTGACGACTGACAAACCGCTCAAGACAGTCGGCAGCTATTGGCCCTATGCAACGACGCTTTTCGACTACATCCGCAGAGCCATGCCCTTCCAGGCGCCACAGTCATTGTCCAACGAACAAGTCTATGCGGTGACCGGCTACATCCTGCACATGAACAAGCTGCTGGACGCCAACGCGACCGTGGATGCATCGACCTTGGCGGATGTAAAGATGCCGAATCGAGACGGTTTTTATACCGACGACAGACCGGACAGCAAGGCGGTTGCCTGTATGTCGAACTGTTTAAAAGCTCACTGACGGATCAAAAAATGTAAAATCCGCTCGCCGATAAACCGTTCCTTCTCAACGAGCTTTGCTGATGAAGCTGGCCAGCCGCGAAAAATCGATGATTGCCTGGGTGCTGTACTTCAGCATCCTGTTCGGTTCGTTGCTGTGCGCGATGGGCCATGGACAAATGGCCGGCTTGCGATTGAGCGGTTTGGACGGCGGACTGTTTTGCTCTACTGACGGCGGGGCAATATTCGAGGGCCTGCAGGATGTGCCCGCCCCTTCGCTGCCCGTCGTCGCTGATTGCGTCATTGCGAGCCTGTTCGGTGCGATCCTGCTGGCGGCGTTTTTCGGGCTGCTCGCCCTGCTTGCCGGCGAGCCAGCCAAGCCCTTGCCCGCACAACCGACCCGTTGCCTACCCAGGCAGCGATGGCCCTTGATCAATCCTCGCGCCTCCCCCGCCTTGCTTCCCGCGCTCTGACATCTTCACCACCCGCCGCTGCATCAAGCGCGGCGGGGTGTGTGCTCATCGAATTAAGCCAGGAAGCTCTTCATGTTTCGCTTGACCACTTTAGCGCTGCTCGCGGGCAGCACCTGCGCGTGGGCGCAAGACACTGCCCTGAACTTACCCACCAGTTACATCAATGCCTCGGCCGACCAGCCGAAACCGGCCACCCGCCTGGACCTGGATACCCCCATCGAAAGCGGGTCGCGCCTGAATCTCAGTGCCCGGGAAAATCCCGCCTCTGTAAGCGTGGCCGATCGCAAGACGATGGAACGTATCGGCGCACGCAACTTTCAAGACGCGGCGAACGCTCTGCCTGGGGTTAACGCTTCTGCGCCGCCCGGCTGGGGCGGCTATGTATCGTACCGCGGCTTCAACGGCGCCCAGATCAGCCAGTTGTTCAACGGCATCAATCTGCAATACGGCGGCGCAGCACGTCCGGTCGGCGCCTGGATTTATGACCGGGTGGAATTGCTCGGCGGCCCGTCCTCGTTCCTCAACGGCAGCGGTGCCGTGGGTGGCAGCCTGAACGTGATCACCAAGCTTGCCAACCGCGAGGAAGATACCTTCGAAGGCCGGATGAGCTACGGTCGCTACGACACCTGGGAAACCGCGGTCGGCTTCAATAAAGCGCTCAACAGCGGCGATGGCCCGCGCCACTATGCGCGCCTCGACTACAGCCACACCAGCAGCAACGGCTACATAGATCGCCAGGAGAACGGTGCGGGCAACCTGGCCTTCTCGCTGCTCAGCGACATCAACGACCGACTCTCCCATACGCTGGCGATCGAGTACCTGGAGGAGAAGGAAGACAGTCCCTACTGGGGCACGCCGGTGCTGCAACCGCTGACCGGCAAGCTGCAGATCGACAAGCGCAACCGCTTCAACAACTACAACGTCGAGGACGGTCGCTACGAGCAGCGCACCCGCTGGATACGCTCGATCACGGACTACCAGCTGGACGACAATACCCAATTGCGCAATACCTTCTACCACTACGATGGCCAGCGCGATTACCGCAACCTTGAGGTCTACCGCTACAACAGCGACAACAGCGCCATCGCCCGCTCCGGCGGTTACCGCCAGCGGCACGACCAGGAGGTCAACGGTGACCGCATCGAGCTGACTCACCAGGCTCAACTGTTCGGCCTGGCTAGCGATTGGGCGCTGGGCGTGGATTACAACACCAACCAGCAAACCAACTACCCGTTGTCCAAAGGCGCCTTCGACACCATCGATCCAGATGGCTTCGAGCCGGGCCACTTCCTGGACATTCCGGGGATGGAT
>NZ_UETT01000010.1:0-275196 GCF_900115935.1 Pseudomonas sp. 43mfcvi1.1
TCACTTTGTCAGTGGCGATGCATTCATTGCTTTCTTGGGGATGGATTTGCGTCCAAAAGATTCAGGGAAGAAGCACAGTCCTCGTCACTTGAGCAAAAAAGGGGACGGGGAGCTACGACGCCTGGCGCACAACGCCGCGATGGCGGCCTGTCGGTCTCCTGCCTGGAAACCTTACTATGAGGCCTTCTTGGCACGAGGCCTGGCCAGAACTCAGGCCTTGGTTATCCTCGCCCGCAAGTTGTGTCGGGTAGCATTCGCCCTGATGAAAAATCAGAGCGAATACCAACCAAATTCACGGTTGCAGGGTTCCCCTGCAACATAGAATCTCCCACAGTGGATTTGTGGTGTTCACAGAACTTGTGGTCGACACCCGTCCCTTGTGGGAGCGAGCCTGCTCGCGATGAGGCCGGCACTTATTGCATCAGGTCCGAAGCTCTACCCGATCCAAAGCTTTGTTCGCCAATAGCGCTCCCAGCTCGATCATCTGCGCCACTCCCAACGCCACATGCCGCCGAGAACCTTCCAGATCGAAGGCAAGATCGCTGAGCATCGCATTGGCCGAGGCCAGGGTTTCGCTGAGGTTGGCTAGCAGGGCTTCGGTATCGACGTTGTCCGAGACGGTGAACAATTGCGTCGAGGGTTGGGGTTCTGGTTCGCTGTCGTCGGGCTTGAGGTAATGGTCCATCGCACGGTCGGCGGCTTCTTTCAGCTTGTCGGGGGCGTAGTCGCCGTAGGGGAAGGTGGAGGCGGGTTTCGGCGGGTTTGGGGTTTCTTTGATCATTAGAAGCTCCTGATTCAATGGAGCCACCACTCTTCGCGGTCAAACAAAAAGGGGCAGCTGTACGCGGGTTGACCGACCGGGAATCAGAAGAACCGGCACGTCCGAAGACGTCCCACGCACAGCTGCCGCGACACGATACCTCAGGCGAAAGAAAAACGCCTGAACTAGGTCTTGGAACACTGGCGCGTCTAGATTCTCGGACGGTCAAATCCGGTCGCTGAATTTGGCAGCGACACCCAAAGGCTAGAGCCCTCGCTTCCGAGGGACAACCTTAAAAACATGTCGGAAACTTCGGGGCGTCTGACAGACCAAAGGATGATCATTCACACAACAAAAAACCGGCCGAAGCCGGTTTTCGAGGATGACATTTGGGTTTACACAAACGCTGCGCGCTGCTCAGCCTCATAATGCCGAGTTTGAAAAGGCAAGAGGGTTTGCACCTTCAAGCCAAGACCTTCATTCAACCCCCAAGAGAGAGCGAGTTCATCACGGCGTTTGCGAAGCGCAACAGCGGTTTGTGAGGTTATGGCTTGCTTGGGTGTTGAGCGTAAAAATAGTTCAAGGGCTTTGAAGACTTCCAATGCACGACTGTCCGTGACACACGAAAATCGGGTGAGTCGTTCGAGCAAATATCCTGCGCGACGCAACTCGACTTCATTAGTGTGTTGACTCAGAAAAGCTTGGGCTGCGCTTATCAAGTCCAAGTTGGAATACCAGACAGCTTTGGCTGCACTCACGAGTGCAACATCATCTGCGTGATCCAGCGGGCTTTTGACCAATGTGTCCAGAGCGGCTGAGAGGACGTGGCCGTTAGCAGGCTTCGTCATCTGTATTCTCCAAATAATTTTGCAAAATGTGGGTAAGAACAGACGTTGGAGGCTCTTTGTTACCAACATATACATCAATTGCCTGCATTGCCAGTCGACGCAGCTCGGCGGTCAATATGAAGCCGGCCCTCAGGAGCGCCATGATATCGCCAACGTCTTGGTCCGTTGCTCTACCCAGCTTTGAAATCGCAATATCGACAGGAGCAGCAATGTGGACGTGCAGAGGTGACTCTATCGGGAACTCTTCAAGGGGGATGCTTCGGACCCAATAATCCTCGTGAATCGGACCAAAGCTGGTGTTGTTGGAGGTCGTAGTTCAGCTCCATCAATCGGCCGGACTTCTCGTCGACAAATTGCTCAGGCACTTCCGCAAGCAGCGTTCGAAGATGAAAGCCTTCCGGAAGGCTCGCCTCATAGATTTCGGCGTCAACGTCCGTGGAAACACGATGATGCGTATAGAGATGTACTGCGCATCCGCCAAACACCATGACTTTAACCGCCCCTGACTCCGCATTTTCATATATCAGCTCCGCTTCGACAGACTTGAACATTGAAATCAAAGCCCGTCCCAGGGAGGTACTTGTATTGAGGCGGGGGGTGATCATATCCGGCAGTTCCATGTTTGGACCTCAGAGGCTGCTGTTGCTCCTTGAAACTTGGATCTGCTGCTCGGTCTTCCCAAGGTCGGTAAGCGATCCCAGTACTTGGAGATGTGGGCTCCGAAAGCTAGAGCCCTCGCTTCCGAGGGACAACCTTAAAAACATGTCGGAAACTTCGGGGCGTCTGACAGCCCCCTCATCTGATCAGGGATGTTTCGCACAGATTTCAGATGGGCTTTTCTGGATGGGGTTGGATACATATCCATTGCTGCGGTAACGGATATACACACCGCCCCAAAAAACAGACCACTAAATAAATATCAAATTTCAAACCCCCGCCCCATGCATACCACTGACCTCTAAAAACCCAGTCCAACGCTGTAATTCCACACCCCATTCCCACCACCCTAATACCACTTAACGAACCATCCATAGAAATACCCAGAAAAACACTAGCCACCACTAGAAAGCACCGTTGACATGGTATTCAAGTGGTATTAGCTTCCACCCCAATCACCGAGCGACAACGCCCACAAAAACCGCATCGGACAAACAAATGAACGACATCCTGACCCTACGTCCCGACGACACCCAACCCACCCCGCTCTACCTGCAACTGGCCCGCAACCTGGAAGCCGCCATCCACGCCGGCCAGTGGAAAGCCGAGCAAGCGATGCCCTCCGAACGCAGCTTGAGCGAGCAACTGGGCATTTCCCGGGTCACCGCCCGCAAAGCGCTGGAAGTGCTGTTCGAACAAGGCCTGATCCGCCGCAACCAGGGCTCGGGCACGTTCATTACCCCACGCCTGGAACAACCGCTGTCACGCCTCAGCGGCTTCAGCGAGATGCTGCGGCTCAAGGGCTTCGTGCCGGGTTCGCAATGGCTGGAGCGGGAAATCACCCCGCCAACCCACGAAGAACTGATCCGCCTGGGCCTGTCACCCACCGACAAGGTTGCGCGGCTCAAGCGCCTGCGCAAGGCTGACGACACGGTCATGGCCATCGAAATGAGCACCCTGCCCGCCAGCATCATCCCCAAGCCACAAGCGGTGGGCGATTCGCTCTATGAATTCCTCGACGGCATCGGCAAGCCGGTGGTGCGCGCGCTGCAACACATCCAGGCCATCAACGCCTCGGACGAATTCGCCGCCCTGGTGGGCATCGCCCCCGGCACCGCGATGTTGCTGATGACCCGGGTCGGCTACCTGGAAGACAACACCCCCATCGAAGTCACCGACACCTATTGCCGCAACGACTACTACGACTTCGTCGCAGAGCTGCGGCGTTAGACGACTAGAGAGTGCCCATGTCCGAAGACAACATCCTCACCTCCAACGGCTGGGTTCGCGGCCACCTGATCCATGAACACGGCAAGATCGTGGCCATCGATGGCCAACCCTGCGATCCGGCGAGCAATGACCTGCCCTATTTGCTGCCCGGTTTCATCGACCTGCACGTCCATGGCGGTGGCGGCATGGACATCATGCAAGGCGCCCTGGCGTTCGAAACCATCGCCCGCACCCATGTGCGTTTCGGCACGACGTCGTTGCTGGCGACCACCATGACCGCGCCCAGCGACGAGATCGCCAGCGTGCTCAAGGCCCTCGGCGAGTTTTGTGAGCAGCGCCAGCGCGGCAACGCCCGGGTTCTCGGCGTACACCTGGAAGGCCCTTACATCAACCCGGGCAAACTGGGCGCCCAACCGAATTTCGCCCACACCGCGCTGCTGGCCGAGGTGGAGAGTTACCTGGCCCTGGCACCGATCAGGGTGATCACCATTGCCCCGGAAATCGCCGGCCACGACGCCCTGATTCGTACGCTCAGCGCCCGAGGTGTGCGCATGCAGATCGGCCACACCCTGGGCAGCTACGAGGAAGGCGTCGCCGCGCTGGCAGCCGGGGCCAGCAGTTTCACCCATCTGTATAACGCCATGAGCCCGCTGCACCACCGCGAACCGGGCATCGTCGGCGCGGCGCTGGCCCATGCGCAATACGCCGAGCTGATCCCGGACTTGCTGCATGTGCACCCTGGCGCCATGCGCGTGGCCCTGCGTTCGATCCCGTGCCTGTATTGCGTGACCGACTCCACCGCCGCCGCCGGCATGCCCGATGGCGAGTACAAGCTGGGCAGCCACACCGTGACCAAGTGCCTGGGCGGCGTTCGGCTGGCCGACGGCACCCTGGCCGGCAGCACCCTGACCATGGACCAGGCCTTGCGCAACCTGGTGAAGATCGGCCTGCCCATCGGCGAAGCCTCGCAACGCCTGTCCCAATTCCCTGCCGACTACCTCGGCCTGCCCGAGCGCGGACGCCTGCAACCCGGTGCCTGGGCCGACTGCGTGCGCCTGGACCGTTCCCTGACGCTGACCGACGTGATGGTCGAAGGAGAAGCCATTGACTTGCAAAATGCTTGAAGAGGCCCTGAGCGCTTTCGAAGCCGTCGAGCGTCAGTTGCAACAGTTGGACCCGGCGCTGGTGGAAATCGCCGGACGCCTGCGCCGTCAACCGCCGCAAGTGGCGATGACTGTGGCGCGGGGCAGTTCCGACCACGCCGCCAGCTACTTCGCCTACCTGACCATGCAGCTATTGGGCATCCCGGTGGCCTCGCTGCCAATGTCGGTGGTGACCATGCAGCAGGCGCCGCTCAAGGTCAGCGGCCAGGTGGCCTTTGCATTTTCCCAGTCGGGACAGAGCCCGGACCTGGTCGACAGCCTGCGTCTGCTGCGCAAGCGCGGCGCCTTGAGCGTGGCCTTGGTCAATGCTGCCGACTCACCGCTGGAAGCGGCGTGTGAATTCAGCGTGCCGTTGTGCGCCGGCGTCGAAAGCAGCGTCGCCGCCACCAAGAGTTTCATCGCCACCCTCAGCGCCAGTGCGCGACTGGTAGCCCATTGGAAGGACGACGCCGAGTTGCTCGAAGCGGGCAATGCCCTGCCCGAAGGTTTGCGCGATGCCGCCCGTCAGGACTGGAGCGTTGCCGTCGAAGCCCTGCGCAACTGCCAGCGGTTGATGGTGATCGGCCGGGGCGCCGGGTTCGCCATCGCCCAGGAAGCGGCGCTCAAGTTCAAGGAAACCTCGGCAATCCAGGCCGAAGCCTTCAGCAGCGCCGAAGTCCGCCACGGGCCGATGGCGCTGATCGATGCCGACTACCCGCTGCTGGTGTTCGCCCCGCGCGGTGCCGAGCAGGCCGGGGTGTTGAGCCTGGCCGCGGACATGCGCCAGCGCGGCGCCCGGGTACTGCTGGCGGCGCCGGATGACATCGCCGAACGCGACCTGACGCTGACCCGCGCCGGACACCCGGCCCTGGACCCGATTCTGGCCATCCAGAGCTTCTACGGCATGGCCGCGAGCCTGGCCGTGGCCCGAGGACTGGACCCGGACCAACCAAGGCACTTGAGCAAGGTCACCCGTACGCACTGAGCCAACGGCTTTCTTTCAATAAAAGAGTCTGATGAGAGCGCCCCATGCCCAACAATAATAAAGAGCTGATCCTCAGCGCCCCGCTCAGCGGCCCGGTGCTCACCCTCGCCAATGTCCCGGACGCGGTGTTCGCCAGCGGCGCGATGGGCGACGGAATCGCCATCGACCCGCTGAACGACACCCTCTACGCGCCCTGTGCCGGCGAAGTGATCCACGTCGCCCGCAGCCGCCACGCCGTGACCCTGCGCGCCGACAACGGCGCCGAACTGCTGCTGCACCTGGGCCTGGACACGGTCGAGCTGCAAGGCGAGGGGTTTTCCATGCTGGTCAAGGAAGGCGCGCGGGTCAGCAACGGCCAGCCGCTGCTGCGTTACGACGTAGACAAGGTGGCACTGCGCTGCAAGAGCCTGGTCAGCCTGTTGGTCATCACCAACGGCGAGCACTTCCAGGCGCGGCCTATCACCCTCAAAGGGGTGAAGGTCGGCGAGCCGCTGTTGCACGTCGTCGCCAAGACCCCGGCTGAGACGCAAGACGAAGAACAGGCCGTTGGCATCGAAGTTTTCGGTCAGGTGCGCATCGCCCATCGCGGAGGCCTGCACGCCCGCCCGGCGGCGTTGATTCGTCAGACCGCCCAGGGTTTCAAGAGCCGTTCGCAGCTGCATTTCCAAGGCAAAACGGCATCCTGCGACAGCGTGATGGGAATGATGGGCCTGGCCATTACCGAGCAGGCAGAGGTGCACGTCAGTTGCCGGGGCAGCGATGCCGAGGCGGCGTTGCACGCCCTGCTGAGCACGTTATCCACAGCCCTGGCTGAAGAAGCCCACGCCGTGGCGCCTGCGGTAAAAGCCCAGCACCGTAGCGCCGAAGCCGGCGTGCTGCATGGTGTGTGTGCGGCCCCCGGTCTGGTGGCCGGGCCGTTGGTTCGGCTCGATGGCATTCAATTGCCCGAGGACGCTGGCCGCCACAACGTCGAAGAACAACGGCAGCAGTTGAACAGTGCCTTGGGGCACGTTCGTCGCGAAATCCAGCTCACCCTGGAAAACGCCAAGGCCCGTCGCCATCGCGACGAAGAAGCGATTTTCAGCGCCCATCTGGCGCTGCTGGAAGACCCGATCTTGCTCGACGCCGCGCATCTTGCCATCGACCAGGGCAGTGCCGCGAGCCACGCCTGGAGCCGCTCCATCGACGTGCAGTGCCAGGTGCTGCAGCAACTGGGCAGCACGCTGCTGGCCGAGCGCGCCAATGATTTACGCGATCTGCGCCAGCGGGTCTTGCGCGTGCTGTTGGGCGAGGCCTGGCAATTCGACGTGCCCGCGGGCGCCATCGTTGCCGCGCAGGAACTGACTCCGTCGGAGCTGCTGCAACTCTGCGCTCAAGGCGTGGCCGGTGTGTGCATGGTTGAGGGCGGGGCAACCTCCCATGTGGCGATCCTGGCCCGAGGCAAAGGCCTGCCGTGCCTGGTGGCGCTGGGCGATGCACTGCTGGTACAGACGCCGGGGCAATCGGTGGTGCTGGATGCCGACGGCGGCCGCCTCGAACTCGCGCCAACCGCCGAGCGCCTGGCCCAGGTGCAGCAAGAACAACGGCGGCGAGCGACCCAACACGCCCAACAAGAGGCCCACGCCCACACATCGGCGCATACCCGTGACGGCGTGAATATAGAAGTGGCGGCCAATGTCGCCTCCCGTAGCGATGCGGCCCAGGCACTGGCAAGCGGTGCCGACGGGGTTGGCTTGTTGCGCACTGAATTCCTCTTCGTCGACCGTCACACCGCACCCGACGAAGAAGAGCAACGCCAGGCCTATCAAGCCGTACTCGATGCCATGGGCGACAAGCCGGTGATCATCCGCACCATCGACGTCGGCGGCGACAAGCAGTTGGATTACCTGCCGCTGCCGGCCGAAGCCAACCCGGTGCTGGGCCTGCGCGGCATTCGCCTGGCCCAGTTGCGACCGGAACTGCTCGACCAGCAATTGCGGGCCTTGCTGCAAACCCGTCCGCTGCAGCGCTGCCGAATCCTGCTGCCGATGGTGACCGAGGTCGACGAACTGCTGCACATCCGCCAGCGCCTCGATACCTTGGCCAGCGAGCTGGGCCTGAGCGAACGCCCGCAACTAGGGGTGATGATCGAAGTGCCGGCCGCCGCGTTGCTGGCCGAACAATTGGCCGAGCACGCCGACTTCCTCTCCATTGGCACCAACGACCTCTCGCAATACACCCTCGCCATGGACCGCGACCACGCCGGCCTCGCCGCCCGGGTCGATGCCTTGCATCCGGCACTGCTGCGGCTGATCGCCCAGACCTGCGCTGGCGCGGCGAAGCATGGACGCTGGGTCGGCGTGTGCGGCGCCTTGGCCTGCGATCCGTTGGCCACGCCCGTGCTGATCGGGCTGGGCGTACGCGAGCTATCGGTCAGCCCACCGCAGATCGCTGAAATCAAGGCGCGCGTGCGCCAGCTCGACACCGTCAAGTGCGCTTGCCTCAGCGCCGAGCTGCTGAACCTGGGCAGTGCCGCCGCCGTGCGCCGCGCCTGTCATCAACACTGGCCCCTGGGCTGAGCCACGTCGAAGAACAATAAAAGGAGAGACGCCATGTACCAGCATTTCATCGAAGGGCTGCAACGCCTCGGCCGTGCGCTGATGCTGCCGATCGCGATCCTGCCGATTGCTGGCCTGTTGCTGCGCCTGGGCGACACCGATCTTTTGAACATCGCCATCATTCACGATGCCGGGCAGGCGATTTTCGCCAACCTGGCAATGATCTTCGCCATCGGCATCGCCGTGGGTTTCGCCCGGGACAATAACGGTACGGCGGGGTTGGCCGGGGCCATTGGTTATCTGGTGATGATCGCTACCCTGAAAGTGCTCGATGCCAGCATCAACATGGGCATGCTCGCCGGGATCATCAGTGGCCTGCTGGCCGGCGCGCTGTACAACCGCTTCAAGGACATCAAGCTGCCGGAGTACCTGGCGTTCTTTGGTGGCCGGCGCTTCGTGCCGATTGTCACGGGTTTCAGCGCCGTCGGCCTTGGCGTGGTGTTCGGCCTGATCTGGCCACCGATCCAGCAGGGCATCAACAGCTTCGGCGAACTGCTGATGGCCAGTGGCAGCTTCGGCGCGTTCGTCTTCGGTGTATTCAATCGGTTGCTGATCGTCACCGGTTTGCACCACATCCTCAACAACATGGCCTGGTTCATCTTCGGCAGCTTCACCGATCCGCAAACCGGCGCGGTGGTCACGGGCGATCTGACTCGCTACTTTGCCGGCGACCCCAATGGCGGCCAGTTCATGACCGGCATGTTCCCGGTAATGCTCTTCGGCCTGCCCGCCGCGTGCCTGGCGATGTACCGCAATGCCCTGCCCCAGCGGCGCAAAGTCATGGGCGGTATTTTGCTGTCCATGGCGCTGACGTCGTTTCTCACCGGGGTCACCGAGCCGGTGGAATTCGCCTTCATGTTTCTCGCGCCGCTGTTGTTCCTGTTGCATGCCTTGCTCACCGGGCTGTCGATGGCGATCACCGATTGGCTGAACATTCGCCTGGGCTTCACCTTCTCCGGCGGTTTCATCGACATGGTCCTGGGTTGGGGCAAGTCCAGTAACGGTTGGTTGGTGGTACCGGTGGGCCTGGTCTATGCGGTGATCTATTACGTTGTATTCGACTTCTGCATTCGCCGCTTCGACCTGAAGACCCCGGGGCGTGAAGACGTGCCGGCCGGGGACAAACCGGTCATCGCCCAGAACCAGCGCGCCAAGGCCTACATCCAGGCCTTGGGTGGTGCGGACAATCTGATCACCGTCGGCGCCTGTACCACACGGCTGCGCCTGGACATGGTCGATCGCAACAAAGCGTCCGACACGCAACTCAAAGCCCTTGGCGCCATGGCCGTGGTGCGTCCCGGCAATGGTGGGAGCTTGCAGGTAGTGGTCGGGCCGATGGCCGACAGCATTGCCGATGAAATCCGCTTGGCCCTGCCCTCTTCTGCCCGTCCTGCCACTGCGCCCGTGGTTGCGCTGGTTGAGCCTGCTGCACCAACCGCCGTGTCCGGGGTCGAAGCGCAGCAGTGGCTGGATGCGCTGGGTGGCGCTGGCAATGTGTTGCAGCTCGATTGCGTGGCGACGAGCCGGTTACGGGTGCGACTGGCCGATGGCCAAGGGTTGTCGGAGAGCCAACTCAAGACACTGGGTTGCCAGGGAGTGAGCCCGTTGGAGGGTGGAGTCTGGCACTTGCTGCTGGGGGAGAAAGCACCGGGGTTGTGGCGGGCGTTGGAGGTGGTGGTGCTGAGTCGTCAGGCGGGTGTCAAAGCCTGAACTTTCGTTGCCTGATAGCCTGCTCGCGATGAGGCCTGCACACACCCAACACATCTGACAGACCACCCCCTGTGGCGAGGGGATTTATCCCCGCTGGGCTGCGAAGCAGCCCTAAACTCGGCACCTCGGTGTGTCAGGCAAATTGAGTTTGGTTGTTTTGGGGCTGCTGCGCAGCCCAGCGGGGATAAATCCCCTCGCCACAACAATAAAAAAACCCGCTGAATCAATCAGCGGGTTTCTCATTCAACGGCCGGAGGATCAGAAATCCTCCAACCGCCACACTTCATACGCCGGTGTCTCGTAGGGATGGCTCTGCTTCAACGCCACCACCACCGCACGGATCAACTCATCGGCAACGACAAGCTCCACCTTCCATTCCTCGACCTGCTCGACCTGCCCCGCTTCGCCAATGAACGGCTGGCTGCCGTCCAACGGGCGGAACTGGCCCAGGCCCAGCACTTGCCAGGCGCAGTGGTCGTAGTCGCCGATCCGCCCGCCACCGGCGGCGAATACGGCGCTTTTGACCACGTCCAGGTGGCTGGCCGGGACGAAGAAGCAGAGCTTGTACACCGCCTCAGTTCACCCAGACGCGGGCGTTGCGGAACATGCGCATCCAGGGCGCGTCTTCGTTCCAGTCGTCCGAACGCCACGAGTTCTGCACCGCGCGGAATACGCGCTCGGGGTGCGGCATCATGATCGTGACGCGACCGTCGCGGCTGGTCAGGCCGGTGATTCCGCGCGGCGAGCCGTTCGGGTTGGCCGGGTAGGTTTCGGTGACTTTGCCGTGGTTGTCGACGAAACGCAGCGACACACAACCGGACAGGTCGGCTTCGAGCAGCGCTTCTTCGCTTTCGAATTCGGCATGGCCTTCGCCGTGGGCAATGGCAATCGGCATGCGCGAACCGGCCATGCCCTGCAGGAAGATCGAGTTCGATTCCTGGACCTGGACCATCGCCACGCGCGCTTCGAACTGCTCGGAACGGTTACGCACGAAGTGCGGCCAGAACTCGCTGCCCGGGATCAGTTCGTGCAGGTTGGACATCATCTGGCAACCGTTGCACACGCCGAGGGTGAAGCTGTCGGTACGTTCGAAGAAACCCTGGAACGCATCGCGAGCGCGGCTGTTGAACAGTGCCGACTTGGCCCAGCCCTCACCGGCACCCAGCACGTCACCGTAGGAGAAACCGCCACAGGCGACCATGCCCTTGAAGTCGTTCAGGTCGACACGACCGGCGAGGATGTCGCTCATGTGCACGTCGATCGCGCTGAAACCGGCACGGTCGAACGCCGCCGCCATTTCCACCTGGCCGTTGACGCCCTGCTCGCGCAGGACCGCCACTTGTGGGCGAATGCCTTTCTTGATGTAAGGCGCGGCCACGTCGAGGTTGACGTCGTAGCTGAGCTTGGCGCTCAAACCCGGGTTGTCTTCTTCCAGCAGCGCGTCGAACTCCTGCTCGGCGCAGTCGGCGTTGTCGCGCAGACGCTGGATCTGGTAGCTGGTTTCCGCCCACTGGCGCTGCAACAGGCTGCGCTGGCCTTCGAAGACGGTATCGCCGTTGAAGGTGATATTGATGTGGGCGTTATTGATCGGCTGGCCGATCACCGAGACGCAGTCGGCCAAACCAGCGGCGCTGAACTGAGCGAGGATGTCCGGGGTGGCGTCCTGGCGAACCTGGATCACCGCGCCCAACTCTTCGTTGAACAGGATGGCCGGGATTTCAGCGGTGGATTCGGCGACGCTGTCGAGGGTCAGGCTCAGGCCGCAGTGGCCGGCAAAGGCCATTTCCACCACGGTGGTCAGCAAACCGCCATCGGAACGGTCGTGGTAGGCCAGCAGGTGACCGTCGGCGTTGAGGCCCTGGATGACGGCGAAGAACGCCTTCAGGTCTTCGGCATCGTCGACGTCCGGCGCTTGCGAACCAAGCTTGCCGTGCACCTGGGCCAGGATCGAGGCGCCCATGCGGTTCTGGCCACGGCCCAGGTCGATCAGGATCAGGTCGGTGGTGCCCTTGTCCATGCGCAGTTGCGGAGTCAGGGTCTGGCGGATGTCGGTGACTGGCGCGAAACCGGTCACGATCAGCGACAGCGGCGAGGTCACGCTCTTGTCCACGCCTTCGTCGTTCCAGCGCGTGGCCATGGACATGGAGTCCTTGCCCACCGGAATGGTGATGCCCAGCTCCGGGCACAGCTCCATGCCGACGGCCTTGACCGTGTCGTACAGGCGGGCGTCTTCACCCGGGTGGCCGGCGGCGGACATCCAGTTGGCCGACAGCTTGATGTCGGAAATCTTGCCGATGCGCGAAGCCGCGATGTTGGTCAGGGTTTCGCCAATCGCCATGCGGCCCGACGCCGGAGCATCCAGCAGCGCCAGCGGCGTGCGCTCGCCCATCGCCATGGCTTCGCCGGTGTAGACGTCGAAGCTGGTGGCGGTCACGGCCACGTCGGCCACCGGCACTTGCCACGGGCCGACCATCTGGTCGCGGGCCACGAGGCCGGTGATGGTGCGGTCGCCGATGGTGATCAGGAAGCTTTTGCTCGCCACGGCCGGGTGATGCAGCACGCGCTCGATGGACTCGGCAAGGTCGAGGGTGGACGGATCGAAATCGTCGCCCAACTCGGTTTCACGAACGGCCGAACGGTGCATGCGCGGGGCTTTGCCCAGCAGCACTTCCAGCGGCATGTCCACCGGGCTGTTGCCGAAGTGGCTGTCGGTGACGGTCAGTTGTGGCTCGGCGGTGGCCTCACCCACCACGGCGAACGGGCAGCGCTCACGTTCGCAGATGGCCTGGAAGCGCTCGAAGTCAGCCGGGCCGACCGCCAGGACATAACGCTCCTGGGATTCGTTGCTCCAGATTTCGTGCGGGGCCATGCCCGGCTCGTCGTTCGGAATGTTGCGCAATTCGAAGCGGCCGCCACGGCCACCGTCGTTGACCAGTTCCGGGAAGGCGTTGGACAGGCCGCCGGCGCCGACGTCGTGGATGAAGCTGATGGGGTTGTGTTCGCCCAACTGCCAGCAACGGTCGATGACTTCCTGGCAACGGCGTTCCATTTCCGGGTTTTCCCGCTGGACCGAAGCGAAGTCCAGGTCCGCCGAGCTGGTGCCGGTGGCCATGGAGGAAGCGGCGCCGCCGCCCAGGCCGATCAGCATGGCCGGGCCACCGAGGACGATCAGCTTGGAGCCGACCACGATTTCGCCTTTCTGCACGTGTTCGGCGCGGATGTTGCCCATGCCGCCGGCAAGCATGATCGGCTTGTGGTAACCACGAACTTCTTCACCACGCGGGGTGCTGATGGACTGTTCGAAAGTACGGAAATAGCCAGTCAGGGCCGGACGGCCGAATTCGTTGTTGAACGCCGCGCCCCCCAGGGGACCTTCGATCATGATGTCGAGGGCGTTGACGATGCGCTCAGGCTTGCCGTAAGGCTTTTCCCACGGCTGTTCGAAGCCAGGGATCTGCAGGTTCGATACGGTGAAGCCGGTCAGGCCTGCCTTGGGCTTGGCACCGCGACCGGTGGCGCCTTCGTCACGGATCTCGCCACCGGAACCGGTGGACGCGCCCGGGAATGGGGCGATGGCGGTCGGGTGGTTGTGGGTCTCGACCTTCATCAGGATGTGCACCGGCTCCTGGACCGCACCGTACTGGCGGGTCTCAGGGTTCGGGTAGAAACGCCCGGCGACGTTGCCGACGATCACCGCGGCGTTGTCCTTATAGGCCGAGAGCACACCTTCGTTGTGCATCTGGTAGGTGTTCTTGATCATGCCGAACAGGCTTTTTTCCTGGCTCTGGCCATCAATGTCCCAACTGGCGTTGAAGATCTTGTGGCGGCAGTGCTCGGAGTTGGCCTGGGCGAACATCATCAGTTCGATGTCATGGGGGTTGCGCTTCAAGCCCTGGAAAGCATTGACCAGGTAATCGATCTCGTCTTCGGCCAGGGCCAGACCCAGTTCGGCGTTGGCTTTTTCCAGCGCGGCACGACCGCCGCCCAGCACGTCGATAGCGGTCAGCGGCTTGGGTTCGGCGTGGCTGAACAGGCCGGCAGCCTGCTCCAGGTTACCCAGCACGACCTGGGTCATGCGGTCATGCAGGCCATCGGCGATCAACTGGGCCTCGGCCTCGCTGAACTCACCGGCGACATAAAACGCAATGCCGCGCTCCAGGCGCTGGATTTTCGCCAGGCCGCAGTTGCGGGCGATATCGCTGGCCTTGCTCGACCATGGCGAAATGGTGCCGAAACGCGGCAGTACCAGGAACAGACGACCGGCCGGCTCCTGGACGGGAACACTGGGACCGTACTTCAGAAGGCGCGCGAGCACCTGCTGTTCGTCGCCGGTCAAACCGCCGGTGACTTCGGCGAAGTGAGCGAATTCAGCATACAAGCCACTGACAGCCGGAACCTTCTGGCTCAGTTGCTCAAGGAGTTTGCTGTGGCGAAAGGCAGAAAGGGCAGGAGCGCCGCGCAGGATCAACATCTTCGGGACAGCCTCGGGAAGGGGGTGTGCTTTGAGGCCGTGCATTCTAGCCTAAACCGCCGGCAACGGCACCCGAAACGGCACGCGCGGTGCGAGCCGAATGTCGGTCTTTGCTTGCACGGCGCTATTGGACAGCGGTACCCATGCTCGCGAAGAGATATTTTTCAGCGACGCAAAGCCCGCCGCGCGCCGGCCGGCCTGCGCTGCGGACATGTTTTGCAATGGCTAGCAGACTGGCCTTTTGCTGTCGAGATATGGCGGTAGGGGCCGTTTGCGTATACTGCGCAGATGTTTTCCCCAACGGCTTTGCGTCCGCGATATGCCAAATGGCTGATCGCAACCGGACTCTTCCTGGTGCTCAGTGGTTGTGTTGAGAAACCCAACACACTGGAGCGCGTAAAGGAGGATGGCGTGCTGCGGGTGGTCACCCGAAACAGCCCCGCCACCTACTTTGAGGATCGTAACGGTGAAACCGGCTTCGAATACGAGCTGGTGAAGCGCTTCGCCGACGATTTGGGGGTGGAACTGAAGATAGAGACCGCCGACAACCTCGACGACCTGTTCAGCCAGATCGGCAAGCCCAACGGCCCGGTATTGGCCGCCGCCGGCCTGGTCAGCAGCGAGCAACGCAAAAAGCAGGTGCGGTTTTCCCATCCCTACCTGGAAGTCACCCCGCAGGTCATCTACCGCAACGGCCAGTCGCGCCCCACCGATGCCGCCGCCCTGGCCGGCAAGAAGATCATGGTGCTCAAGGGCAGCAGCCACGCCGAACAGCTGGCGCAGTTGAAACAGCAATATCCAGGCATCGAATACGAAGAGTCCGACGCAGTTGAAGTCGTCGACCTGTTGCGCATGGTCGACGAAGGCCAGATCGACCTGACCCTGGTGGATTCCAACGAAGTGGCGATGAACCAGGTGTACTTCCCCAACGTGCGCGTGGCCTTCGACCTGGGCGACGCTCGTAGCCAGAGCTGGGCAGTGGCCCCCGGCGAAGACAACAGCCTGCTCAACGAAATCAACAGCTACCTCGACAAGGTGCAGAAGAACGGCACGCTGCAACGCCTCAAGGACCGTTATTACGGGCACGTCGATGTCCTCGGCTACATGGGCGCCACCACGTTCGCCCAGCATCTGCAGCAGCGGCTGCCCAAATACGAACAGCATTTCAAGGCTTACGCCAAGCAGGAGAAAGTCGATTGGCGCCTGCTGGCCGCGATCGGCTACCAGGAATCGCTGTGGCAACCGGCGGTGACGTCCAAGACCGGCGTGCGCGGCCTGATGATGCTGACCCAGAACACCGCCCAAGCCATGGGCGTGTCCAACCGCCTGGATCCGAAGCAAAGCATCATGGGCGGCGCCAAGTACCTGGCCTACATGAAGGATCAACTGGACGAAAGCATCGAGGAGCCGGACCGCACCTGGTTCGCCCTCGCCGCCTACAACGTGGGCAGCGGTCACCTGGACGACGCCCGCAAACTGGCGGCCAAGGAAGGGCTGAACCCGAATAAGTGGCTGGACGTGAAAAAAATCCTGCCGCGCCTGTCGCAGAAACAGTGGTACAGCAAGACCCGCTATGGCTACGCCCGGGGCGGCGAGCCAGTACATTTCGTGGCGAACATCCGTCGCTACTACGACATCCTGACCTGGGTGACGCAGCCGCAGCTCGAAGGCAATCAGGTGGCCGAGGGCAATCTTCACGTGCCGGGTGTGGACAAGAGCAAGCCGAACCAGGAAACCCCGCCGCTATAAGCTGTACACAACTCCTGATGCTGTGATGAACCTGTGGCGAGGGGATTTATCCCCGCTGGGGCGCGAAGCGGCCCCAGGACAGGTCAACTCAATCTGCCTGACACATCGAGGCGCCGGGTTTTAGGGCTGCTGCGCAGCCCAGCGGGGATAAATCCCCTCGCCACAGTGGATCAGGCAAGCCCAAGTGAGCCGGCACATGGGGTTATGGGATGGGTTCAGGATCTGGCGGCAGCCAGGATCAGCGCTTTCATTTCCGACACAGCCGACTTGAACCCGACGAACAACGCATGGGCCACCAGCGCGTGGCCGATGTTCAGTTCGTTGATGCCCTTGATCGCCGCGACGGCTTCGACGTTGTGGTAGTGCAAGCCATGGCCGGCGTTGACGATCAGGCCCTGGGCCAGGCCGAAGGCGACGCCGTCGGCCACGCGCTGCAGCTCATCGGCCACGTCCGTGGGGGTTTCGGCATCGGCATAACGGCCGGTGTGCAGTTCGATGGCGGGCGCGCCGACACGTTTGGAAGCTTCTATCTGCCGTTCGTCGGCATCGATGAACAGCGACACCTCGGCACCAATCTTCGACAGGCGTTCCACTGCCAAGCTGATCCGCGACTCCTGCCCCGCTACGTCGAGGCCGCCTTCGGTGGTCAGTTCCTGGCGCGTCTCCGGTACCAGGCAGATGTGCGCCGGGCGGATGCGCTCGGCGAACGCCATCATTTCTTCGGTCACACCCATTTCGAAGTTCATGCGGGTTTGCAGCACATCCTTGAGCAGCAGCACGTCGCGCTCCTGGATGTGGCGACGGTCTTCACGCAAATGCACGGTGATGCCGTCGGCGCCCGCCTCTTCGGCGTCCAGTGCGGCCTTGACCGGATCCGGGTAGCGCGTACCGCGGGCCTGGCGCAGGGTGGCGACATGGTCGATGTTCACGCCGAGAAGAATGCGATTGCTGGTGCTCACGAAAAGGCTCCTGAAGGGACAAGTATTCGGCCCACAGCATACGGGTAGATCAGGGCTTGCGAAACAGCTCGCGACTGACCAGCGGCCGACCGCCCAGATGCACGGCCAGGGCCTGGCGCATCAGGCGCTTGGCCGCCGACAAGGCGCCTGGCGCACTCCAGTCGGCCTCGGCCATGGCCAGAAGCTCAGCGCCGTTGAACAGCCCCGGTTGCAGCAGGTAGACCCGCTCCAGGCCGGCGTCCACCTGCAAACGGTACAGACCGTCTGCTGCGATAGGCTCGCCGTGCAAGTCAGTGTTCAGGGCGAACCCGTAGCCGAGATCGTCCAGCAGCCGCCATTCGAACGAGCGCAACAGCGGCTCCAACGGCCGGCCTTCGGCCAGGGCCAGCAGCGTGGCGGCGTAGTGGTCGAAGACGGCCGGGTGGGGATCTTCGGCGGGCAGCAGGCGGATCAGCAGTTCGTTGAGGTACAAACCGCTGAACAGTGCCTCGCCGTTGAGCCACGCCGCCACGCCGTTGCTTTCCATGCGCCCGACATTCTTCAACTCGCCTCGTCCGCGGAATTCGACTTCCAGCGGCACGAATGGCCGCGCCAGCGTCCCGGCCTTGCCCCGCGCCCCACGCAACACCGCCCGCAGCCGCCCTTGCGGCGTGAGGAAATCCACCAGGGCGCTGCTTTCGCGGTAGGCGCGCGAGTGCAGGACGTAGGCGGGTTGGGCGATGGGTTGGGTTGGGGGCATGGGGATCGCGGTTCTCAATGAGCAAGCACAATTTTACTGACAACCACAAACCACTGTGGGAGCGAGCCTGCTCGCGATGAGGGACTGATATTCAACAAAGATGTTGACTGACAGACCGTTATCGCGAGCAGGCTCGCTCCCACAATGGAATTCATGTATCCCAGAAGGATTACAGGTCGCCGTAACCCAACGACCGCAACGCCCGCTCGTCGTCGGACCAGCCGCCCTTCACCTTGACCCACAGGTTGAGCATGATCTTGGAGTCGAACAGCAGTTCCATGTCCTTGCGCGCCTCGGTGCCGATGCGCTTGATGCGCTCGCCCTTGTCGCCAATGATGATTTTCTTCTGGCCGTCACGTTCGACGAGGATCAACGCATGGATGTGCAGGGTCCTGCCCTGCTGCTTGAACTCTTCGATCTCGACGGTGATCTGGTACGGCAGCTCGGCGCCCATCTGGCGCATGATTTTCTCGCGCACCAACTCGGCGGCGAGGAAACGGCTGCTGCGGTCGGTGATCTGGTCTTCGGGGAAGAAGTGATCGTTTTCCGGCAGGTGCTCGGCAATCACCCGCTCCAGCGCGTCGAGGTTATGGCCGTGCTGGGCGGAGATCGGGATGATCTGGGCGTTCGGCAACTGTTCCTGCAACCAGGACAGGTGCGGCATCAGCTCTGCCTTGTCTTCGATGCGGTCGGTCTTGTTCAGCGCCACGATCAGCGGACCGGTGACGTACTGGACACGCTCGAGGACCATCTGGTCTTCTTCGGTCCACTTGGTGCGGTCGACCACGAAGATCACCACGTCGACGTCTTTCAACGCCGCCGAAGCGGTCTTGTTCATGTAACGGTTCAGGGCCTTCTCGCCACCCTTGTGCATGCCAGGGGTGTCAACGTAGATCGCCTGCACGGCGCCTTCGGTCTTGATGCCAAGCATATTGTGGCGAGTGGTCTGGGGCTTGCGCGAAGTGATCGCCAGCTTTTGGCCCAGGATGTGGTTCAGCAACGTGGACTTGCCCACGTTCGGCCGACCGACAATGGCGACGTAGCCGCAGCGGGTGACGGTTGTATCAGTCATTGCCATTCTCCACACCCAGGGCAATCAGTGCTGCGGCGGCCGCTACCTGTTCGGCAATACGACGACTCACACCCTGACCCCGGCTTTTTTCATTCAATAGGACAACTTCGCATTCGACGAAGAAGGTACGGCAATGCGGCTCACCCTGGATATCCACGACTTCGTAGCGCGGCAACTCGCAACTGCGCGATTGCAAAAATTCCTGCAAACGGGTCTTCGGGTCCTTGTTGGTGTCCACCAGCGTCAGGCTGTCGATCTCGGAGGTCAGCCAGGCCAGCACGCGTTCGCGCGCCATTTCCATGCCTGAATCCAGGTAGATCGCGCCAATCAATGCTTCCAGGGCGTCGGCCAGAATCGACTCACGACGGAAACCGCCGCTTTTCAATTCACCGGAGCCCAGGCGCAGGTATTCGCCCAGGTCAAAACCACGAGCCAGTACGGCCAGGGTCTCACCTTTTACCAAGCGCGCGCGTAAACGCGACAACTGGCCTTCGCGAGCCAACGGGAAACGCTCGAACAGCGCCTCGCCCGCCACGAAGTTGAGGATGGCATCACCGAGGAATTCCAGGCGTTCGTTGTTGCGCCCGGCAAAACTGCGGTGAGTGAGGGCCAGGAGCATCAGGTCCTGGTCCTTGAAGGTGTAGCCGAGCTGGCGCTCGAGACGGCTTAGAGAAACGCTCACGGTTTACCCACGCTGAGTTCGTGGCTGGATTCCACCGCTACGGCGGCGAGGCGCCGTTGGCTTGGGACAATTAACGCTGTGTTCAAAAATGACGTCCTGACTATCGTTGGCTTCATGCCTTCGGGCAACCTTGTGCAGGCTCCAGAAAAGCATTCGGCGCTGTGTTCAACAGCGCCGTGTGTGATTACTTGATCAGGCCAACCCGCGAGAAATTCGGCAGGTGACTGAGTTTGGGTTCCGGCCAGCTCATCCAGACCGCAAAGGCCTTGCCGACGATATTCCGGTCGGGGACCATGCCCAGCATGTCCTTGGGAATGTTCGGATCATCCCAGTAACGGCTGTCGTTGGAGTTGTCGCGGTTGTCGCCCATCATGAAGTAGTGCCCCGCCGGCACGGTCCACGAATGGTCCGGCGTGGCGCGGTAGCGGCTCATTTCCTTGCGGATCAGGTGCTCGGCCTCGCCGAGTTTTTCCCGGTAGAGCTCGGCACTGCCCAGCGTACCAGGCTCGGAGCCAAGCAACTGTTCGGCCACCGATTCGCCATTGACGAACAGACGCTTATCGGCGGTGTAGCGGACCGTGTCACCCGGCAGGCCGACGACACGCTTGATGTAGTTGACGTTCGGGTCGCTCGGGAAGCGGAACACCATCACATCGCCGCGTTGCGGGTCACCGACCTCGATGACTTTCTTGTCGATCACCGGCAGACGGATCCCGTAGGAAAACTTGTTCACCAGGATGAAATCGCCCACGTCCAGGGTCGGCTTCATCGAGCCGGACGGGATCTGGAACGGTTCCACCAGGAACGAACGCAGCACCAGCACGATGAACAGCACCGGGAAGAACGACTTGCCGTACTCGACCAGCAACGGTTCCTTGTTGAGCTTTTCGATCACCACACCATCAGGCTGGCTGACGCTGCCCTGATAAGAGGCGATGGCCGCCCGGCGCCGAGGCGCCAGGAACAACAGATCAAGCAACGCCAACAAGCCGCAGACAAACACGGCGATAACCAGCAACAGCGGGAAATTTAGCGACATAGGACCTAACTATCCAACCTGAGCACCGCAAGGAAGGCTTCCTGTGGAATTTCCACGTTACCGACCTGCTTCATGCGTTTTTTACCGGCCTTCTGCTTTTCCAACAGCTTGCGCTTACGGCTGACGTCGCCGCCGTAGCATTTGGCCAATACGTTCTTTCTGAGCGCCTTGACGGTTGTACGCGCCACAATCTGCCCACCAATGGCGGCCTGGATTGCCACATCGAACATCTGCCGCGGAATCAGTTCCTTCATCTTCTCGGTCAATGCACGACCTTTGTAGTGCGCGTTGTCACGGTGCACGATCAATGCCAGGGCATCGACTTTCTCACCGTTGATCAGCACATCCAGCTTCACCAGATTAGCCGATTGGTAACGATCGAAATGATAGTCCAGCGAAGCATAGCCGCGACTGGTGGATTTGAGGCGGTCGAAGAAGTCCAGCACCACTTCGTTCATCGGCAGGTCGTAGGTCACCTGGACCTGCGAGCCGAGGAACAGCATGTCGTGCTGCACGCCGCGCTTCTCGATGCACAGGGTAATGACGTTGCCCAGGTGCTCCTGAGGCACAAGGATGTTGGCCCGCACGATCGGTTCGCGCATGTCCTCGATGGCCGACAGGTCCGGCAGCTTGGACGGGTTGTCGACGTAGAGGGTTTCGCCGTTCTTGAGCAGCAGCTCGAAGATTACCGTCGGCGCCGTGGTGATCAGGTCCAGGTCGTACTCGCGCTCCAGGCGCTCCTGGATGATTTCCATGTGCAACATGCCCAGGAATCCGCAACGGAAGCCGAAGCCCAGGGCATCGGAGCTTTCCGGGGTGTATTGCAGGGACGAGTCGTTCAGGGTCAGCTTTTGCAGGGCTTCGCGGAAATCCTCGAAGTCGTCGGAGCTGACCGGGAACAGGCCGGCATAGACCTGCGGCTGAATGCGTTTGAAACCTGGCAGCACATCGACGTCGGGGGTGGAGCTCAAGGTCAGGGTGTCGCCGACCGGCGCCCCGTGGATGTCCTTGATACCGGCGATGATGAAGCCCACTTCACCGGCCTTCAGGTCAACGGTGGCGGTGTGTTTCGGGTTGAACACACCGACGCTGTCCACCAGGTGGATCTTGCCGGTGGACTTGACCAGGATCTTGTCGCCCTTCTTCACGCGGCCATGGCGCACGCGAACCAGGGAGACCACGCCCAGGTAGTTGTCGAACCAGGAGTCGATGATCAACGCTTGCAGCGGATCTTCGATGTTGCCGGTTGGCGCGGGAATGGTGGTGACCAGGCGTTCGAGCACTTCATCCACGCCCAGGCCGGTCTTGGCGCTGCAAGTGACCGCATCGGTGGCGTCGATGCCGATGATTTTCTCGATTTCTTCCTTCACGCGGTCCGGATCGGCCTGAGGCAGGTCGATCTTGTTCAGTACCGGCATGACTTCCAGGCCCTGCTCGATGGCCGTGTAGCAGTTGGCGACCGACTGGGCCTCGACGCCCTGGCCGGCATCGACCACCAGCAACGCACCTTCACAGGCCGCCAGCGACCGGCTGACTTCATAGGTGAAGTCGACGTGGCCTGGGGTATCGATGAAGTTCAGCTGATAGGTGATGCCGTCGCGGGCCTTGTAGTAGAGGGTAACGCTGTGGGCCTTGATGGTGATCCCGCGTTCACGCTCCAGATCCATGGAGTCCAGGACCTGGGCCTCCATCTCACGCTCGGCCAGGCCGCCGCACATCTGGATGAAGCGATCAGCCAGCGTCGACTTGCCATGGTCAATGTGGGCGATGATGGAGAAATTGCGGATATGACTCAAATCACTCACGGATCAACACTCAAAAAGGCTGCAGGCATGGCCCGCCGAAAAATAGCCGGGAATTGTACCTGATACAGCGCGCAAGTGGGAGCAAAGCTTGCCCGCGAAACAGCCGCCCCCGATCTATGGAAGACCGCAGGGGCTTCATCGCGGGCAAGCCTTGCTCCCACAGCTTGCTCCCACATAGCCCTGCTCCCACAGCCCCGTGCTACAGGTGCATGTTCAACCGGCCCGACGCAGCAGCCAGAGCCCTGCCAACGCACAGACGCCGGCCGGCACCAGCACCGCGAACAGTGGCGAGAAGCCGAACACCAGGCTCGAAGGCCCCAGCAGATCCTGGGCGATACGGAAGGTGAAGCCCACCAGCACACCGGTGAACACCCGCTGCCCCAGGGTCACCGAACGCAGCGGGCCGAAGATGAAGGAAATCGCCATGAGCACCAGCGCGGCGGTGACCAGCGGTTGCAACACCTTGACCCAAAAAGCCAGCCAATAGCGGCCGTTGTTCAGGCCCTGGTCCGCCAGATAGTGGATATAGCCCCACAAACCGGTAATCGACAGGGATTCTGGCGCCATCACCACGGTGCTGAGCAACTGCGGGCTGATCGACACGTCCCAACGCTCTTGCGCGGCGGCGACCACTTCGGTGCGCTTGTCATGGAACAGGGTGGTGGTGACATCGCTCAATTGCCAGTGATCCTCGGCAAAGTTGGCGCGCTTGGCGAAGCTCGACGAGAGCATGTGCCGTTGGTCGTCGAAACGATAGCGGGTCACGCCATAGAGGATGCCGTTGGGTTGGACCGAGTTGATGTGGATGAACTCGTCGCCCTGGCGGTGCCACAGGCCGTGCTTGGCACTTTGCGCATCACCGCCGCCCTGGGCCAGGGAACGGTTGGCCTGAGCGGTATTTTCGGTGGCCGGGGCGATGTATTCGCCAATCAGCACGCCCACCAGCATCAGCACCAGCATGGGCTTCATCACCGCCCAGACGATCCGACCAATGGACACGCCGGCGGCGCGCATGATGGTCAGCTCACTGTTGCTGGCCAGGCTGCCCAGGCCGATCAGGCAGCCGATCAGCGCGGCCATCGGCAACATGTCATACAAACGCCGCGGCGCGGTCAGCAGCACGTAGCTCGCCACGTCCGTCAGCGTGTAGGTGTCGCTGACGTCACTCATTTCATCGATGAAGGCAAACAGGGTCGCCAGGCCGAGGATGATCCCCAGCACCGCGAGGATCGCCATGAACACACTGCTGCCGATGTAGCGATCGAGTTTAACCACGGGCCACCTCCAGCGCGCTGCGGCGACTGGCCAGCTTCAGGCGCAGTGGTTCCCAATAGAGCAGCCCCAGGCCGATGGCCAGGAAGATGCCATGCACCCACCACAAGCCCAGCGTCGGCGAAATCTTGCCCTTTTCCAGGGCGCCACGGGCGGAAATCAGGATGGTCAGGTAAGCCATATACAAAAGAATCGCCGGCAGCAGCTTGAGGAAACGCCCTTGGCGCGGATTGACCCGCGACAGCGGGACCGCCATGAGAGTCACGATGAACACCAGCAGCGGCAAGGACAGGCGCCATTGCAGCTCGGTACGGGCGCGAATGTCTTTGTTGCCCAGCAGGCTGGCGGTGGTCATCGCGTCGCGGTCGGTGACTTCGTTGCTGACCTCGGGCTTGGGCAACAGCACGCCATAGGTGTCGTACTTGATGGCCCGGTAATCGGCCTGCCCGGGCTTGCCGTCATAGCGATAGCCATTCTGCAGGATCAGGTAGCGGTTGCCGTCGGGATTGATTTCCTGGCGGCCCTTCTCGGCCACCAGCACGGAAATGCCACGGTCCTTCTTGGTGTCCGAAGACAGGTTCTTTTGCGTAATGAAGACACCGCCCAGGTCGATCCGGTCGTCTGAGAGCTGTTCGGTGTAGGTCACACGCGTACCGTCGCGCAAGGCCTGGAAACGCCCCGGCACCAGGGTGTCGAACTCGGTCATGGCGTCCTGCTGGTTGATCAGCAATTGGAACTGGTTGGCGCCCTGGGGGGCCAGGCTCAGGCTCAGCCAGGCCACCACCAGTGCCACCAACGTGGCCGGGAACAGGGTCATGCGAAACAGCCGTTGCTGGCTCATGCCAGTGGCCGACAGCACGGTCATTTCGCTGTCCAGGTACAAGCGCCCGTAGGCCAGCAGGATGCCGAGGAACAACCCCAACGGCAGGATCAACTGCAAGAAGCCCGGCAGGCGGAACCCCATGATCAGGAACAGCGAGCCCGGATCCAGGGCACCGGAGGCCGCCTGGGCAAGGTATTTGATGAAGCGTCCGCTCATGATGATGACCAGCAGCACGGCGCTCACGGCGCTCAGGGTCAGCAATACTTCGCGGGATAGATAACGAAAGACGATCAAACCAGACACTCCAGGGTTGTCAGGCTAAGGCGGCCAAACAAGCAAACGTATCGAGTCGGCCCGCCAACGCGAGCCGCCGAAAAAAGAGCCGCATTATCCTGTGATTGGAGGCGCCTGTCACTTCGCACGCTTTAAGCCGGCACTTAAAGCCAAAAAACTTAAGGGTGCCGAGGGTTGTCAGGCTCGGGCGCCGGGGTTCAAACTGCGGCCTTTGTCGCCGGCAAAAACCGGCGCTTCTTTTATATAGAAGAAGCTTGCTCAGCGCGCCATTGCCTCGGCGCCTGGCCTCTTGACCATTGACTCAGGGATCCGGAAATGGAACTGGTTGTAAAAAGCGTCAGCCCAGAAACGTTGAAAACCGCCACGCTGGTAGTCGCCGTCGGTGAAAACCGCAAGCTCGGCGTGGCCGCCACCCAGCTCGATACCCTTAGCGGTGGTGCCATCAGTGCCGTGCTCAAGCGCGGCGACCTGGCCGGCAAAGTCGGTCAGAGCCTGCTACTGCACAACCTGCCCAACCTCAAGGCCGATCGCGTGCTGCTGGTGGGCGTGGGCAAGGACGCCGAACTGGGCGACCGTCCGTTCCGTAAAATCATCGCCGGCGTACTGGGCACACTCAAGGGCTTGGGCGGCAGTGATGCGGCACTGGCATTGGACGAGTTGGTGATCAAGGGCCGCGACAGCTACGGCAAGAACCGCCTGTTGGCCGAGACCCTGGTGGACGGCGGATACCAGTTCGACCAGTTCAAGAGCCAGAAGGCCGAACCCCGCGCCCTGAAAAAAATCACCCTGCTGACCATCAAGGCCGCCCAGGCTGAGGTCCAGCGTGCCGTGACCCACGCCACCGCGATTGCCAATGGCATGGCGTTCACCCGCGACCTGGGCAACCTGCCGCCAAACATCTGCCATCCGACATTCCTCGGCGAACAGGCCAAGGCACTGGGCAAGGAGTTCAAGGGCCTGAAGGTCGAAGTCTTCGACGAGAAGAAGATCAAGGACCTGGGCATGGGCTCGTTCTATGCCGTCGGCCAGGGCAGCGCCCAGCCGCCGCGCCTGATCGTCATGCAATATAACGGCGGCAAGAAATCCGAGAAGCCGTACGCACTGGTCGGCAAAGGCATCACCTTCGACACCGGCGGCATCAGCCTCAAGCCGGGCGCCAACATGGATGAGATGAAGTACGACATGGGCGGTGCCGCCAGCGTGTTCGGCACCCTGCGCGCCGTGCTCGAACTGCAACTGCCGATCAACCTGGTGTGCATCCTGGCCTGCGCCGAGAACATGCCCAGCGGCACGGCCTCGCGTCCGGGCGACATCGTCACCACCATGAGCGGCCAGACCGTGGAAATCCTCAACACCGACGCCGAAGGCCGCCTGGTGCTGTGTGACGCCCTCACCTACTCCGAGCGCTTCAAGCCGCAAGCGGTGATCGACATCGCGACCCTGACCGGCGCCTGCATCGTCGCCCTCGGCTCCCACACCTCGGGCCTGCTGGGCAACAACGACGAACTGATCGGCCAATTGCTCAGTGCCGGCCAACAGGCCGACGACCGCGCCTGGCAGTTGCCACTGTTCGACGAGTACCAGGAACAGCTGGACAGCCCGTTCGCCGACATTGCCAACATCGGCGGCCCGAAAGCCGGGACCATCACGGCGGCGTGCTTCCTGTCGCGCTTCACCAAGAACCTGAACTGGGCGCACCTGGACATCGCCGGCACGGCGTGGACCAGCGGTGGCAAGGACAAGGGTGCCACCGGTCGTCCGGTGCCCCTGCTGACCCAGTACCTGCTGGACCGCGCCAAGGCCTGACACCAATGACCGTCGTTGGCGTCGCTCTCGGGTGACGTCATCGACGGCTCAGGAACCGCAATGACCAAAGTCGATTTCTATATCCTGCCCAGCGCCGATCCGTCGGCGCGGCTGGATTTCGCCTGCAAGCTTGTTGAAAAGGCCTGGCGCATGGGACACAGCATCTACCTGCATTGCAGCGATGCCGCCCAGCGCGAGGACCTGGACGCACGCCTGTGGGCATTCAAGGGCGAGAGCTTCGTGCCCCACGGCCCGGCCGAAAACGAACCCGAAGGGTTGATCGTGCTGGGGCTGGGGAATGACTGCGGCCCGCACCAGGACCTGCTGGTCAACCTCGACCTGAAAGTACCGGCCTTTGCCCAGCGCTTCGCCCGCGTGGCGGAAGTGGTGGTCGAAGACCCGGCCATCCGACAAGCCGCGCGGGAGAGTTTCCGTTTCTACCGCGAACAGGGCTATCCTCTGCAAGACCACCGTTTACAGCGACTCTGAGCCCTACGATGGACACTCCAAAACCGCCACAAAAGCCCGCGCACCTGCTGGATGACCTCGAATCGATCCGCCAGTTGCTCGGTGACGACAACCTGCAACCGCCGCTGCTGACCGATACGGTCGTGCACGAGGTGGTGCATGACGAACAGATCCCCCTGCTGTTCGAGCCGATCAACGGCCAGCCTGAACCCAAGCCGGCTGCCAAGGCCGAAGCCAAGGGGCCCGACGCCCTGCTGCACCTGGACCGCGAATTGCGCGCTGCGGCGCAGTTGATCCTGCAAGACGTCATCGACGACTTCGCCCCGCACATCGAAACCGAGATCAAGCGCCGGCTGGATGCGCGGATGGAGCGGTTGTTGAGTCAGTACGAGTAACGTCCTCAGCCTCATTGTGAACATCCTGTGGGAGCGAGCCTGCTCGCGATAGCGGACTGTCAGTCACCTCCATGTCGAATCTGCTGGCCTCATCGCGAGCAGGCTCGCTCCCACAGGGTTCAACCGCATCCTGCTTCCAGCTCGCTGCGTGTGGCTTGCATCTCCCCCGCCCGCTATACTTCCCGGCTTTTCCTGAATAAATGCCAATAGGGTCCCGCCGCGCATGGATAAGACCTACCAGCCGCACGCCATTGAAACTTCCTGGTACAACACCTGGGAGTCCGAGAATTATTTCGCTCCGCAAGGCGCGGGCGATTCCTACACCATCATGATCCCGCCGCCGAACGTCACCGGCAGCCTGCATATGGGCCACGGTTTCAACAATGCGATCATGGACGCACTGATCCGTTTCCGTCGCATGCAAGGTCGCAACACCTTGTGGCAGCCGGGTACCGACCACGCCGGTATCGCCACGCAGATGCTGGTGGAACGTCGCCTCGAAGCCCAGGGCCAGAGTCGCCATGACCTGGGTCGCGAGAAATTCCTCGAGAAAGTCTGGGAATGGAAAGACGAGTCCGGTGGCAACATCAGCCGGCAGATCCGTCGCCTCGGCTCGTCCGTGGACTGGAGCCGCGAGCGTTTCACCATGGACGACGGCCTCTCGGAAGCAGTGAAAGAAGCTTTCGTGCGCCTGCATGAAGACGGGCTGATCTATCGCGGCAAGCGCCTGGTCAACTGGGACACCAAGTTGCACACAGCCATTTCCGACCTCGAAGTGGAGAACCACGACGAGAAAGGTTTCCTGTGGAACCTGAAATACCCGCTGGCCGACGGCGCCAAGACCGCCGAAGGCAAGGATTACCTGATCGTCGCCACCACGCGTCCGGAAACCATGCTGGGTGACGCCGCCGTGGCGGTGAATCCGAACGATGAGCGCTACCAGGCCCTGATCGGCAAGTTCGTCGAGCTGCCGCTGGTTGGCCGACGCATCCCGATCATCGGCGACGATTACTGCGACCCTGAATTCGGCACCGGCTGCGTGAAAATCACCCCGGCCCACGATTTCAACGACTACGAAGTCGGCAAGCGCCACAACCTGCCGCTGCTGAACATCTTCGACAAGAACGCCAATGTTCTGCCCGCAGCCCAGGTGTTCAACCTGGACGGCACGCTGAACACCGAAGTCGGCGGCAAGCTTCCAGCAGAATACGCCGGCCTGGACCGTTTCGAAGCGCGCAAGCAGATCGTTGCCGCATTCGAAGCCGCCGGCCTGCTGGTCAGCGTCGACGATCACGCCCTGAAAGTCCCGAAAGGCGACCGTTCCGGCACCATCATCGAGCCGTGGCTGACCGACCAGTGGTACGTCTCCACCAAACCGCTGGCCGAGCCGGCGATTGCCGCCGTGGAAGATGGCCGCATCCAGTTCGTGCCCAAGCAATACGAAAACATGTACTTCTCGTGGATGCGCGATATCCAGGATTGGTGCATCAGTCGCCAACTGTGGTGGGGCCATCGCATCCCGGCCTGGTACGACGAGTCGGGCAAGGTTTATGTCGGCCGCGATGAAGCCGAAGTGCGTGCCAAGAACAACCTCGGCGCCGACGTGGCGCTGCAACAGGACAACGACGTTCTCGACACCTGGTTCAGTTCGGGCCTGTGGACTTTCTCCACGCTCGGCTGGCCGGAGCAGACCGAATTCCTGAAGAAATTCCACTCCACCGACGTACTGGTCACCGGTTTCGACATCATTTTCTTCTGGGTCGCCCGGATGATCATGCTGACCATGCACCTGGTGAAGAACGAAGACGGCACGCCGCAAGTCCCGTTCAAGACCGTCTACGTCCACGGCCTGGTGCGCGATGGCCAGGGCCAGAAGATGTCCAAGTCCAAGGGCAACGTCCTCGATCCGCTGGACATCATCGACGGCATCGACCTGGAAACCCTGGTGCAGAAACGCACCTCCGGCCTGATGCAGCCCAAACTGGCGAAAAAGATCGAGAAAGCCACCCGCGAAGAATTCGCCGAGGGCATCGCCAGCTACGGCACCGACGCCCTGCGTTTCACCTTCTGTTCGCTGGCGTCCACCGGCCGCGACATCAAGTTCGACATGGGCCGCGTCGAAGGCTACCGCAACTTCTGCAACAAGATCTGGAACGCCGCGCGCTACGTGCTGGATAAAGGCGAAGACTGCGGTCAGAACGGCGAAGCCTATGAGCTGACCCTGGCCGATCGCTGGATTATTTCGCAGCTGCAACGCACCGAAGCCGAAGTGACCCGCCAACTGGACCAGTTCCGTTTCGACCTGGCCGCACAAGCCTTGTACGAGTTCATCTGGAACCAGTACTGCGACTGGTACCTGGAACTCTCCAAGCCTGTGCTGTGGGACGAAAACGCACCGGTCGAGCGCCAGCGCGGCACCCGTCGCACCCTGGTACGCGTGCTGGAAGTGGCCCTGCGCCTGGCGCATCCGTTCATGCCGTTCATCACGGAGGAAATCTGGCAGCGCATCGCACCGCTGGCGGGCATCCAAGGCAAGACGATCATGCTGCAACCTTGGCCGGTGGCCAACGAAACCCGCATCGATCCGGCGGCCGAAGACGACATCGAATGGCTCAAGACCTTCATGCTGGGCCTGCGTAACATCCGCGCCGAAATGAACATCGGTCCGGGCAAACCGCTGACCTTGTTCCTGAAGAACGCCAGCGCCGAAGACCTGCGTCGCCTCAACGAAAACGAGGCGCTGCTCAAGAAACTGGCGAAGCTTGAATCGGTGACGGTCCTGGCAGCCGGCGAAGAAGCGCCACTGTCGGCCACCGCCCTGGTCGGCGAGATGGAAGTACTGGTGCCAATGGCCGGCCTGATCGACAAGGCCGCTGAACTGGCGCGCCTGGACAAGGAAATCCTGCGCCTCAAGGGCGAAGTGCAGCGGGTCGGCGGCAAGCTGTCCAACGCTGGCTTCGTCGACAAGGCACCAGCCGAAGTCATCGAGAAGGAACGGGCCAAACTGGCCGAGGCCGAACAGGCCTTGGGCAAGCTGGCCGAGCAGCATGGGCGGATCTCCAGCCTGTAACGGCGGTTCGCTACTGAAAAAGGAGGCCCTGGTGGCCTCCTTTTTCATGCCATCACTTCTTACGAACACTGGATACCCCCTGTGGGAGCGAGCCTGCTCGCGATGACGGAGGTACATTCAACATTGATGCAAGCTGACCCACCACTATCGCGAGCAGGCTCGCTCCCACACGGGGTCGCGCCGGTCGTTGCAGTTGGGTTCACACGGGCTGGATGTGGGACAATGCCCGCCACCTTTTTTGAACCCATCCCCGAATCGACCCGCCCATGACTGCCCCCCGCACACCCAAACCTGCCCGCCAGAAGCCCAAGTCCGCCACTGAGGCCAAACCCGTGGCGCCACGGGAGAAGGCCAGCCTGCACCCACGTAACCGCCATCAGGGCCGCTATGACTTCCCAGCGCTGATCAAATCCACGCCTGAGTTGGCCAAGTTCGTGATCATCAACCCCTACGGCAAGGAAAGCATCGATTTCGCCAGCCCCGAAGCCGTGCGGGTGTTCAACCGGGCGCTGCTCAAATCCTTCTACGGCATCGCCCACTGGGATATCCCGGCCGACTACCTGTGCCCTCCGGTGCCAGGTCGTGCGGACTATGTGCACTTCCTCGCCGACTTGCTCGCCAGCCACAACGACGGTGAAATCCCCCGCGGAGCGGCAGTCAAGGTGCTGGACATCGGCACCGGCGCCAACTGCGTCTATCCGCTGATCGGCTACAGCGACTACCGCTGGCACTTCCTCGGTTCGGAGATCGACCCGACGGCCATCGCCTCGGCCAAGGCGATTATCCAGTCCAACGGGTTGAACAAGGCCATCCAGTTGCGCCAACAAACCAACCGCAAGCAGATCCTGCTGGGCTTACTGGAGGATGCCGAGCAGTTCGACCTGACCCTGTGCAACCCGCCGTTCCATGCGTCCCTGGAGGAAGCCACCAAGGGCAGCCAGCGCAAGTGGCGCGCGCTGGGCAAGGCCGATCCGAAGCGCAAGCTGCCGGTGCTGAATTTCGGCGGTCAGGCCGCCGAGCTATGGTGTGAGGGTGGAGAAGCGCGGTTCGTGACGCAACTTATCAGCGAAAGCGCGCAGGTGGCCGGGCAAGTGCTGTGGTTCAGCACCCTGGTGTCGAAGGCGTCGAACCTGCCGGCGATTCAAGCCGCACTGAAAAAGGCCGGGGCGCTGCACAGCCAGGTGGTGGAGATGTCTCAGGGCCAGAAGCAGAGTCGTTTCGTGGCCTGGACCTTCCAGACCGAGGCACAGCAGCAAGCCTGGCGCCAGGCCCGCTGGGTGCGCAGGGACTGAGGGAGCTACCTTGCTCCCACAACTTTTTCCAAGGCAATAAAAAACCGTGCCCGGATCGCTCCGAGGCACGGTTTTTTTACAGCGGTCTTACTTGTTGACCGCGTCGGTCAGGCCTTTGGCCACAACCAGCTTGATCACTTTCTTGGCAGCGATTTCGATGGCAGCGCCAGTCGAAGGGTTGCGGCCGGTACGGGCAGGACGCTCGGTGACTTTCAGCTTGCCAACGCCTGGCAGAGTGATTTCGCCGCCATTTTCCAGCTGATCGGCAACGACTTGGCCCAGTTGGTCCAGCAGAGCACGCACGGTAGCTTTTGGTGCGTCTACAGATTCAGCCAAATCAGCGATCAGTTGGTCTTTAGTAAGAGCCATGTAGTGTTCCTTCCCTATCAAATTCATATGGATTGCAGAGTGCAGTGTCAGCCATCGAGCCCGATCTCTCTTGATCAGGCACCCTCGGCAATCACCGCGACGGATCGGGGTAATAGATGCCGAAAACCGGGTTTGGTTCGACCTGACAGATGCTGAATGCACGCTTAACGCAGTGACTTCGCGTAAGACCGGGCAAAACTAGCACAACGCCTCTGAAATATCCGCCTCTAGCTACCCATTTGGTCAGCTTTCTTGCGCTAAAACGTTAAAAAAATGCATATAGGGCGTCGGACGGGGCTGAAAGGGCCTTTGCTGGGTTGCAAAACCAGTGATTGCGGTACACTGGGCCCTTTTTCGGGGAGCGCGCCCTCCTCTCTTTCATCAGCCGAGAAATCCATGCCGATCCGTCATTGCATCGTCCACCTGATCGACAAAAAACCCGACGGCACCCCTGCCGTGCTCCATGCCCGCGACTCCGAACTGGCAGAGTCCACGGCCATCGAGAACATGCTCGCCGACCTCAACGAGAGCTATAACGCCAAGCAAGGCAAGGCCTGGGGCTTTTTCCATGCCGAGTCCGGGGCGCATCCGTTCAGCGGCTGGCTGAAGGAGTACCTGGACGGCGGCAAGGATTTCACCGCGTTCAGTCGCGTGGCGGTGGAACACCTGCAAAAGCTGATGGAAGAGTCCAACCTGTCCGTGGGCGGCCACGTGCTGTTCGCTCATTACCAGCAAGGCATGACCGACTACCTGGCCATCGCCCTGCTGCACCACAGCGAAGGCGTGGCCGTGACCGATGAACTGGACGTGACCCCGTCCCGTCACCTGGACCTGGGCCAATTGCACCTGGCGGCGCGGATCAACGTGTCGGAATGGCAGAACAACAAACAATCCAAGCAGTACATCTCGTTCATCAAGGGCAAGAACGGCAAGAAGGTTTCGGAGTACTTCCGCGACTTCATCGGCTGCCAGGAAGGCGTCGACGGCCCCGGCGAGACCCGCACCCTGCTCAAGGCCTTCAGTGACTTCGTCGAAAGCGAAGACCTGCCGGAAGACGATGCCCGGGAAAAAACCAAGACCCTGGTGGATTACGCCAGCAGCCAGGCCAAGCTCGGCGAGCCGATGGGCCTGGAAGAACTGTCCGAGCTGATCGATGAGGATCGCCCGAAAGCCTTCTACGATCACATCCGCAACAAGGACTACGGGTTGTCGCCGGAAATCCCGGCGGATAAACGTACCCTCAACCAGTTCCGCCGCTTCACCGGCCGCGCCGAAGGTTTGTCCATCAGCTTCGAGGCGCACTTGCTGGGCTCCAAGATCGAATATGACGAAGAGGCCGGCACGTTGATCATCAAGGGGCTGCCCACATCGCTGACCGACCAGCTCAAGCGCCGCAACTGATGCTCGGTGGGGTGCTGAAGAAGTTTCTGCTGATTTTGCTGGTGGTGGTGGCGTACCAGAACTGGGGCAAGATCGAACGGGTGTTCAATCCCTCGCAGATGGTTTCCGAGCAGATTCGCAGCAACGCCCGCGTCGCGCTGTACGCCACTGATTGGTGCGGCTACTGCAAGGCCACCCGACGGTTCCTGGATGAGAAAGGCGTGCCGTTTCGCGAGTTTGACATCGAGAAGGACACCGAGGCGCGCAAGGCCTATGAGGCACTGGGTGGCCGGGGGATTCCGATCCTCGATGTGAATGGCACGTTGATTCGTGGGTTTGAGCCGGAGAATATTCTCAAGGCGTTGTCCGCGACATAGGGTTGTTCGCTAACGGCGATGTTGGATCTGATGTCCTCATCGCGAGCAGGCTCGCTCCCACAGTGGAGTTGTGGTGGCCACAGGATTCGTGTCCGCCGTGAATCATTGTGGGAGCGAGCCTGCTCGCGATAGCGACGGCACATTCAATAGTGATGTTGACTGTCACACCGCCATCGCGAGCAGGCTCGCTCCCACAGGGTCATTGGTCGTTCATCGAGGCTCGATTCGAAACCCGAACCGCGGAAAGTGCACATGCACCACCCCGCCACGCGCGTCTTCACGGCGCAGGATCAGTTCTTCGCGACCGGCAAACAGCAACTCCCCGGCCACTGGATCGACGCCGTAGTCAGTCGCCGCGATGCTCACTTGTTGGCCCGGCGCAAACCCATTCGGCTCTTCGAACACCTCATCCGGCAGCGCTACCGGTGTGGCATTGCGGGCAATTTCCAGGGCTTCTTCGGAACTCATCTCGTTCGGCGCGCCGTGGCCGAAACCCAGCACCCGCGCCAACCAGGCCGATACCGCCGGATAAGCGTCCACCAGCGGCGAAGTCACAGGCGTACCCTTGAGAAACCACAGAGGATGGGCCATGGCGAAGTCGGCAATCGAGGGATCTCCCAACAGGAAGTCGCCTTCCTCGCGCTGCAACTGTTGCTCAAGGCGCGCCATGATCGTCGGCCACTGGTGCTTGGCCTGGTCAGCGGGCAAGCGCGTGGTCGTGCCGCCACTGAACAGCCCGGCGCGGTCGCTGATGAACGCCTTGATAGCTTCAGGCGACAGCTTGGCGAAACGCACCGCCACCGATTCAGGCTGAAACACCAGACTCACGGCATGCTGGAACACCACCGAATCGGCCCAGGCAGCAAAGGACGCGGCCAGCATTTCCCGGCCTTCGGGGAACAGGGCCGGCGAGGCTTTTTCCTGCTCCAGCCGACGAGCGATCAGGGACGTATCGCAATAGATGTCCGCGCCAATCTGCAATACCGGGGTCTTGCGGTAGCCGCCTGTCAGCGACGTCAGGTCAGGCTTGGGCATCATTGGCGGGATGCTCACCGAACGCCAGGACAGGCCCTTGAAGCCCAGCAACAGCCGGGCCTTTTCCGCGAAAGGAGACGTCGGGTAATGATGAAGGATCAGCTCTGACATGGGATTCGCCACTGCAGGAATGAAGTCTTGCAGCTTAGCGCGCCTGACCGGAGCAGCCTACCGGCCTGATAAAGGCCTATCAGTCCGGCTGATGAAGCGACAGCGCACTGGCCACCAGGCATTCCTTGGCGCTTTTCCTGAGCTTTTTGATCAGCCGCTCCTGGCGCAGGGCTTCGCCCTTGTCGCGACAAGCCTCGGTATACACCAGGGCCACCGCCGGGCTGGAAAGGAAGAAGCGTGCGCCCTTGCCGCTTTGATGCTTGGCGAAACGCCGCACCGGGTCATCACTGATGCCGCAGTACAGCGAGCCATTGGCGGCCCGCACCAGGTAGACGAACCAGGGTTTGTCCGGTTCGGCCGGGCCTTGTGCAGGCAGATCGGGAGATGGGGTGGCGTTCGTCACAAAGATGTTCAACAGGTCGGCACAGACAAGCCGAGATCTTATCAGCGACTGGCCTGGAACGCCCGCAACCCCTTGAGCGCCTGGGCCCTGACGGCGTTGCGCACCAGCGGTGTCCAGCCCAACAACAGGCCCTTGGCGCCCAATGCCTGACGGGACCAACGCCACAGATCAAAGTTGTCGTGGTGCTCGCAGATCTTGCCGTCGCGAAAAACGAACCGCGCCTGGATGTCATTGATCACGACGTTACCCGTCTGGCTGAACAGGTAGGTCGCCACCCAATGCGCTCCGCCGGTACGCTCATCGCTACGCACGTTATCGAAGGTCAGGGAGAAGTCCTTGGCCCGGGTGGTGAGCATGCGCCACATGTCGCCGGCATCACGTCCGCGCAATTCACCAAACGCCGGATCGCTGAACACCACATCGTCGGTGTAGCAAGCACTCATCGCTTCGGCGTCCAGGCGCTGGAAGGCCTGGTAAAAGTGGGTGATCAAGGCGTTGTGGGCATCACTCATGGACAGGCTCCGAAATTCGCTTCAATAAACCTGCACGATAATCTGTCACAGCGGCGAAGACTATCGTCATTCGCCATGAAAATGACATCAACGAAGATCGGTGACTTTTTCGCTACTGACCCCCACGTACAACGCCCGGCCTGCGCCGATGCCCGCGATGATCGCACCCAGGCCAACCAGGCCGAAGATCCAGCCCAGTGCATTCCAACCGCCAGTCAAGTCGTGGACCACGCCCACCGCGAACGGTCCCAGCGACGCCAGCGTATAACCAAAGCCCTGGGCCATGCTGGACAGGTTGGCGGCCACGTGGGCGTCCCGCGAACGCAACACGATCAGCGTGAGCGCCAGGCTGAACGTCGCGCCCTGCCCCAAACCCAGCAGGATCGCCCAGCCCCACAACCCATCGAGCGGAGCGTAGAGGCAACCAAACAGCCCCCCCAGGGTCATGAGCATGACGATCACGATGGCCAGGCGCTGGTCTTTGCCACGCGTTGCCAGCCACGGAGCTGCGAGGGAACTGATCAATTGCACGATGACCGAACCGGACAGCACCAGCCCGGCCTGGGTCGGGGTCAGGCCACGCCCAATAAGAATTGAAGGCAGCCAACCAAAGACGATGTAGGCCAGGGACGATTGCAACCCCATGTACAAGGTCACTTGCCAGGCCAGGGGATCGCGCAGCAAGCCTCGGACCCGGTACGCCACTTGATGGGCACCGTGTTTCTCGCCCACTTGCGGCAACCAGAACACCGCGGCCAGCAGCGCCGGGACCACCCAGAACCCCAGGCCCAAGGCCCAGCTATGACCCAGGTGTTCGCTCAACGGCACTGTCGCCCCGGCCGCCATCGCCGCGCCCAGGCACAGCGCCATGGTGTAGACACCGGTCATGGCGCCGGCCTGCTTGGCGAAGTCGCGCTTGACGATGCCCGGCAGCAGCACGCCGATCACGCCGATACTCGCACCGGCCAGGATACTGCCGGCGAACAGCCCGACCTGACCGAACGCACTGCGCAGGACAATCCCACCCGCCAGCGTCAACAAGATTCCCAGCACCACGCGCTCGGCACCGAAGCGCCGTGCCAGCACCGGCGCCAGCGGCGCGAACAGGCCCAGGCAAAGCACAGGCAATGTGGTCAGCAAACCGGCTTGGGCAGCCGACAGGCCAAGGCTTCGTGACACTTCGCTGAGCAGCGGCGCCATGCTCGACAACGCCGGACGCAGATTCAGCGCTACCAGGATCAACCCCAGCAGCAACAACCAGGGACGACGCACCAACGGAGGACGCTGCTGGGCCTGCTCATCGTCGGCCTCGGCGTCGATCAACAGTTCTTCAAGTTCGGCGGCGCGTTTGGGCGCCGTCGAGGTGGCAGGGTCAAGCAGATCGCGGGACATGGAAAGCTCGGATTCAGGGTTCATTGATCAACTGGCGGCACAGGGACTTGGCCCGTTGCGGATCCTGTTGCTCGACGGCTTCAAGGATTTCGACGTGCAGGTCGAACACATGTTGATGGCGCGGGGTGATGTTGAGGCTCTGGCGCAACTGTGCACCGATGACGCTGGAAAAGTAGCGATAGAGCTCGCTCAACGCGGGGTTGTGCGCGGCATCCACCAGGAGGCGATGGAACACCAGGTCGCAGGCGATGTAGTGCTCCAGGTCGCCGTGGTAATGCTCACCGCTGTCTTGCAGCGCCTGGCGCAAGGCAATCAAGTCTTCATCGGTGCGTCGCAACGCGGCCAGGCCGATGGCCTCGACTTCCAGGATATGCCGGGTTTCCCGGGCCTGCTCCAGCGAACAGCGCGACAGCACCTTGAGGGTATCCAGCGGATCGACCACTGCCCGCACGTAGCTGCCGTCGCCCTGACGGATCTCGATCAACCCGGAAAACGCCAGCACGCGCATGGCTTCGCGCACGGTGTTGCGGCTGATACCCAGCTCGGCCACCAGCTCCGGCTCGGTAGGCAGGCGCTGGCCGACGGCCCACACGCCATCGCTGATGCGCCGACGCAATTGCTCCAGGGCCTGATCGACCAGGGAGCGCTTTATTAACGGAGAGCTATCTGACATTGGATTCGCCTTTTCATCCAATCATAGGATGAATTTTCTGACATGTTAGTCAGCTTCATGTAGGACGGCAACCGCCTAGGGTCAATGGGACGGAAAAGGAGCGAAATTTTCGATTAGCCAACATTACCCTTTAAGGGTAATTTTAAGGACAAGGCACACCGTTCCATGGAAAAGAACACACCCCATTACGCCTTGGTGGCGATACAGGCGGATGTCAGACGGCTTGAAGGGAAAGCTTTCACCAGCACTGCGAAGCACACTGCTCGAACACTTGGTTTAAACGTCTCGGACATGCAGCAGGTCATCCACAGGCTTGAGCGAAAACAGTTCTACAAATCGATGACCACCTATGACGATCATCGGGTCTGGCATGACGTCTACCACGCCAATTCACACGGTCTGCAGATTTACCTGAAGGTGACGTACCGCCCCAGCGGAGGCCCACCGGTAATTTCCTTCAAGGAGAAAAACTCATGAAACACCAGCAATGCTTCAGCTGTGGTGCCCCGGAGGGCATGTTGCATTTCGAAGGTCGCGGCGAAACCATGAGCGTCAAGGGACTGGAATGCCGGGTCGATGACTTGTCTGGCTGGGAATGTCAGATGTGCGGCGAAGTCGAACTCGATTCAAGCTGCTCGGATCGCTACGACCACGCAGGTGATGAGCTGGTCAATGCGGCCAGGCGAATGATCGGCGAAGAGATCAAACGTGTCCGGCGCAAACTGCATCTATCGCAAAAGGAAGCGGTACTGCTGCTATCGGGCGGTGGACACAATGCGTTTTCCCGCTACGAGCGCGGCGAGGTAGTACCACCCAAGGCGTTGATCTTGCTGATGCGTCTGCTTGACCGTTACCCGCATTTGCTTGCAGATGCGCGAGCCCTGGCCGAAGACGCGGACTTGAGAGGTTTCAAGACGACGGTGCACAAGGAGCACGAAACCCTCACGGCTTCCTGAGCAGCCGAAGCAGAAAAAATAAACCCGGACAAGTCCGGGTTCATTTCGCTGCCTAAGGCTGGGTCAATGCAGGATCTGGCTCAGGAACAGCTTGGTGCGGTCGTTCTGCGGGTTGTCGAAGAAGTCGTTCGGCGCGGCCTGTTCGACGATTTCACCCTTGTCCATGAAGATCACGCGGTTGGCCACGGTGCGGGCGAAGCCCATTTCGTGGGTCACGCAGAGCATGGTCATGCCGTCTTCTGCCAGGCCGATCATGGTGTCCAGTACCTCTTTCACCATCTCCGGGTCGAGGGCCGAGGTCGGCTCGTCGAACAGCATGATTTTCGGCTTCATGCACAGGGCACGGGCAATGGCCACACGCTGTTGCTGACCGCCGGAGAGCTGGCCCGGGTACTTGTGCGCCTGCTCTGGAATGCGTACGCGCTCCAGGTAGTGCATGGCGATTTCCTCGGCCTTGCGCTTGGGCATCTTGCGTACCCACATTGGCGCCAGGGTGCAGTTCTGCAGGATGGTCAGGTGCGGGAACAGGTTGAAGTGCTGGAACACCATGCCGACTTCACGGCGGATCGCTTCGATCTGCTTGAGATCGTTGGTCAGTTCCACGCCGTCGACCACAATGCGACCCTGCTGGTGCTCTTCCAGGCGGTTGAGGCAGCGGATGGTGGTGGACTTGCCGGAGCCCGACGGGCCGCACAGCACGATACGCTCGCCCTGCTTGACGTTCAGGTTGATGTCTTTCAACACGTGGAACTGGCCGTACCACTTGTTTACGCCCTGCATCTGAATAATGCCTTCAGGGCTCACAGGCTGTTTGATCGCTTCACTCATGAGTCAACTCCTAACGCTTGTGGCCAGTGTCCAGCTTGCGTTCCAAATGCATGGAATAGCGGGACATACCAAAACAGAAAATCCAGAACACCAGGGCGGCGAACACATAGCCTTCAGTGGCCATGCCCAGCCATTTCGGGTCGGCGGCAGCTTGTTTCACGCTGTTGAGCAGGTCGAACAGGCCGATGATGATCACCAGGCTCGTGTCCTTGAACAACGCAATGAAGGTGTTGACGATACCCGGGATCACCAGCTTCAGGGCTTGCGGCAAAATCACCAGGCCCATGCTGCGCCAGTAGCCCAGGCCCATCGCCGCGGCCGCTTCGTATTGCCCCTTGGGAATGGCTTGCAGGCCACCACGCACCACTTCGGCAATGTAGGCCGACTGGAACAGGATCACCCCGATCAGCGCCCGCAGCAGCTTGTCGAAGTTCATGCCTTCGGGCAGGAACAGCGGCAGCATCACCGAGGACATGAACAGCACCGTGATCAACGGCACGCCGCGCCAGAACTCGATGAAGGTCACGCAGACCACACGAATCGCCGGCATGTTCGAGCGCCGGCCCAAGGCCAGGACAATACCCAGCGGCAGTGCGCCGACGATACCCACGGTGGCGATCACCAGGGTCAGCATCAGGCCGCCCCACTGGCTGGTCGCCACGGCGTCCAGGCCGAACACGCCACCGTGCAACAGGCACCAGGCAATGATCGGGTACAGCACCAGGAAGCTCAGGCCATAGATCGCCTTGCGCGGGAAGCGCGAGATGAACAGTGGTGCCACGCCGATGACCGCCAGCCACACGGTCAGGTCTACGCGCCAGCGCAGATCCGCCGGGTAGTAGCCGTACATGAACTGACCGAAACGCTGCTGGATGAACACCCAGCAGGCGCCTTCCTTGGTGCAGTCGGCGCGGGTAGTACCGACCCAGTTGGCATCGAGGATCGCCCACTGCAACAGCGGTGGAACGATCAGGTAGATCAGGTAGAACGCAAACAACGTCAGCAGCGTGTTGATCCAGCTGGAGAACATGTTGGCGCGCATCCACGCCACCACGCCGATGCTGCTGCCCGGCGGGGGCATGTCAGGTTTGAAAGTATGAGTCGTCATGCGCGTTTCCTCACCGCTCGATCAGCGCAATGCGCTTGTTGTACCAGTTCATCAGCAGGGAAATGCTGATACTGATCGCCAGGTACACACTCATGGTGATCGCGATCACCTCAATGGCCTGGCCGGTCTGGTTCAACACCGTGCCGGCAAACAGCGAAACCATTTCCGGGTAACCGATACCGGCGGCCAGGGACGAGTTTTTCGCCAGGTTCAGGTATTGGCTGGTCAACGGCGGAATGATCACGCGCAGGGCTTGCGGGATGATCACCTTGCGCAAGGTCGGACCGTTGCGCAACCCCAGGGAACGGGCCGCTTCGGTCTGGCCGTGGCTGACCGACTTGATGCCCGAACGCACGATCTCGGCGATGAACGCCGCGGTGTACACGGTCAAGGCCAGGGTCAAGGCCAGCAGTTCGGGAATCAGCACCCAACCGCCGACGAAGTTGAAGCCCTTGAGCTCCGGCATTTCCCAATGCACCGGCGCACCAAAGAGCAGCGCGCTCAAGGCTGGGATCACCAGGAACAACGCCAGGCCGACCCAGAATTTATGGAACGGTTCACCGGTCGCCTCGAAACGCTTGTTGGCCCAGCGAGTCATCAGCACGATGGCGACAATCGCCAGTACGATGCTGATCACAAACGGCCAGAACCCTTCGGCCACTAGCGCGGCGGGCATGTTCAGGCCCCGGCTGCTGACGAAGAAGGTGTCGCCGAAGTTATGGGCGGCCCGCGGTCCCGGCATGCTCAGGAACACGGCAAAGTACCAGAACAGGATTTGCAGCAGCGGCGGGATGTTGCGGAAAACCTCCACATAAACGGTCGCCAGCTTGGCGATGATCCAGTTCGGCGACAGCCGCGCCACGCCGATGATGAAGCCGAGGATGGTCGCCAGGATCACGCCGATGAACGTCACCAGCAGCGTGTTGAGCAAGCCGATGACAAAGACACGGGCATAGCTGTCCGCTTCGGTGTAGTCGATCAGGTGTTGGGCAATGCCGAACCCGGCACTGCGTTCCAGGAAGCCGAAACCGGAGGTGATGCCCCGGTGCGCGAGGTTGGTCTGCGTGTTATCGAACAGAAACCAGCCCAGCGAAATAACCGCCACGACCGTGACGATCTGAAATACCCACGCACGCACTCGTGGATCGCTGAGGCTGAGCCTCTGCTTAGGTGCGCCGATTGAATTTTGCATGAAGTGCCCCGCAAAGAATGGAACAGAACATCACCCGGTGGTTGGCCCACCGGGTGATAGAACCATCAGCGCACTGGTGGTGCGTATTGAATGCCGCCAGCGTTCCACAGAGCGTTCAGGCCGCGGTCGATTTCCAGCGGAGTGCTCTTGCCGAGGTTGCGCTCGAACATTTCACCGTAGTTGCCGACTTGCTTGACGATCTGCACGACCCAGTCTTTCGGCAGTTTCAGGTCCTTGCCGTACTCACCGTCGGCGCCCAGCATACGAGCGACGTCAGGGTTCTTGGTGGACTTGGCTTCAGCTTCGACGTTTTTCGAAGTTACGCCGGCTTCTTCCGCGTTGAGCAGGGCGTAGCCAGTCCAGCGCACGATGGCCAGCCACTCGTCGTCACCGTTACGTACGACCGGGCCCAGGGGTTCCTTGGAAATGGTTTCCGGCAGAACCACGTAGTCCTTCGGCGAAGCCAGCTTGCTGCGCTGGGCGAACAGCTGGGACTTGTCGGAGGTCAGCACGTCGCAACGACCGGATTCCAGCGACTTGGCGCTTTCATCGGAGGTGTCGAACGTGATCGGGGTGTACTTCAGGCCGTTGGCGCGGAAGTAGTCGGAAACGTTCAGCTCGGTGGTGGTACCGGCCTGGATGCAGATAGTTGCACCGTCCAGTTCCTTGGCGCTCTTGACGCCCAGCTTGTTGTTGGCCAGGAAGCCGATGCCATCGTAGTAGGTGATGAAGCCTGGGAATTTCAGGCCCATGCCCGCGTCACGGGAACTGGTCATGGTGGAGTTGCGCGAGAGCATGTCGATTTCGCCCGATTGCAGCGCGGTGAAGCGCTCCTTGGCGTTCAACTGGCTGAACTTGACCTTGGTCGCATCGCCAAATACCGCAGCGGCAACGGCGCGGCAGAAGTCAGCGTCGATACCAACGATCTTGCCGGTCGAATCAGGCACCGAGAAACCCGGCAGGCCATCACTCACACCGCACTGCACAAAGCCTTTCTTCTGCACGGCATCCAGGGTTGCACCCGCCTGAGCGAACCCGCTGACACCGAGCACAGCTGCGGCAGTCACGACAGCCAGGGTGGATTTCAGTAACTTCATTCAAACCTCCAGTTTTGCTCTTGTTGTGTCGGAGCTTGGGTCCTGTCGCACCCTTTTGAGGCATTGCCGACCCTTGTTGGCTTTTTTTAGGGTCAACCGACGTCTGGACCTTCGCTATGAGTCTATTAATGAGAACGTCCACAATCAGTGTTCATGCCCACTTCTCACCAATCGGCCGAACGGGCTGTAGCCCTTCACGTTCGCGAAGCCCCGTAGCGGCTATTGGCGAACATCCATCACCGGATTTCCGATATCCCATGCGGCGCGTCTAACTGATAGTGTTACCGCGTAGCGTGAGAATCATCACTCAGCTACCCCATAGCAAAGCCCGTACCAGACCGCTGCGCTTAGCCCTTGTAAAACACGTCAAGACAAAAACTTTCAACTTTGCGACATCTAATTAACTGAGGCACCGGGAACGCACTGTAATCACGCACTGATTAAGCGCACCCGCACAGATTTGGAGCACAGCCATGTCCGACCCCTTGATTCTCGAGCCCAGCAGCACTGCCGACGCGTGCGTAATCTGGCTCCACGGCCTGGGCGCCGATCGTTTTGATTTCCTGCCGGTTGCCGAAATGCTGCAGCAAAAACTGCTCACCACACGTTTCGTTCTGCCCCAGGCCCCGACCCAACCAGTAACGATCAACGGCGGCTATGAGATGCCCAGTTGGTACGACATCCGAGCCCTGAGCCCGGCGCGGGCCATTGACGAGCAGCAACTCGAAGCCTCGGCACAACGGGTCATTGACTTGATCGACAGCCAGCGAGCCAGCGGAATAGACGCCTCGCGGATTTTCCTGGCGGGTTTCTCCCAGGGCGGCGCGGTGGTCTATCACACCGCCTTCGTGAAATGGGAAGGCCCACTGGGCGGCGTGATCGCGCTGTCTACTTATGCACCGACCTTCAGCGACGAGCTGCAATTGTCGGCCAGCCAGCAACGCATTCCGGTCCTGGCGCTGCACGGGCAATACGACGAAGTGGTACTCAACCCGATGGGCCGCACCGCGAAAGAGTATTTGAAGCAGCATGGTGTCACCGTGACATGGCAGGAATACCCAATGGGCCACGAAGTGTTACCCGAGGAGATCCGCGACATCGGCACCTGGCTGGCCGAGCGGTTGCGCTGAAGGCCTGATTGCCAGGTCAACGCATTGATCATCACACTACGCCGCGCCCGTTTCTTGCATTACACTGGCCGGCGTACATTCCTTAACCAATCGATGAGATGACCGTGCTCAAAGCACTCAAGAAGATGTTCGGTAAAAGCGAGGCCGAGCAACTCGCGCCTGGCTCCACTGCGCCGACCCAAGGCCCGAGCCGTACCGATGCGCAACAACCGCGCCGCGCCGCCCCTGTTGCACAGGCCAAAAAAGAGCCCGCCGCCCAACCTGTCAGCGCCCCTGAACCGGAAAAACCACGTAGCGAAGCCCCCAAGCCACGCCGCGAACGCGCACCAAAACCGCCGGTCGTCGCCTGGAAACTCGAAGACTTCGTCGTAGAACCCCAGGAAGGCAAGACCCGCTTCCACGATTTCAAGCTTGCCCCGGAACTGATGCATGCCATCCAGGACCTGGGCTTCCCGTACTGCACGCCGATCCAGGCGCAAGTGCTCGGCTACACCCTCGCCGGCAAAGACGCCATCGGCCGCGCCCAGACCGGCACCGGCAAGACCGCCGCGTTCCTGATCTCCATCATCACCCAACTGCTCCAGACCCCACCGCCCAAGGAACGCTACATGGGCGAGCCACGGGCGCTGATCATCGCCCCGACCCGCGAGCTGGTGGTGCAGATCGCCAAGGACGCCGCCGACCTGACCAAGTACACCGGCCTGAACGTCATGACGTTCGTGGGCGGCATGGACTTCGACAAACAGCTCAAGCACCTCGAAGCCCGCCACTGCGACATCCTGGTCGCCACGCCGGGCCGCCTGCTGGACTTCAACCAGCGCGGCGACGTGCATCTGGACATGGTCGAAGTGATGGTGCTGGACGAAGCCGACCGCATGCTCGACATGGGCTTCATTCCCCAAGTGCGCCAGATCATTCGCCAGACCCCACCGAAAAGCGAACGCCAGACCCTGCTGTTTTCCGCCACCTTCACCGAAGATGTGATGAACCTGGCCAAGCAGTGGACCACCGACCCGGCCATCGTCGAGATCGAAGCCGAGAACGTCGCCAGCGAAAACGTCGAGCAACACATCTACGCCGTCGCCGGGGCCGACAAGTACAAGCTGCTCTACAACCTGGTCAACGACAATGGCTGGGAACGGGTGATGGTCTTCGCCAACCGCAAGGACGAAGTACGCCGCATCGAAGAACGCCTGGTGCGCGATGGCGTCAACGCCGCGCAACTGTCGGGCGATGTGCCGCAGCACAAGCGTATCAAGACACTGGAAGGTTTCCGCGAGGGCAAGATTCGTGTGCTGGTGGCTACTGACGTGGCAGGCCGTGGGATTCACATCGACGGGATCAGCCATGTGATCAACTTCACCCTGCCGGAAGTGCCGGATGACTATGTGCACCGGATCGGGCGTACTGGCCGTGCCGGGGCTGCGGGTGTATCGATCAGCTTCGCGGGGGAGGATGATTCTTATCAGTTGCCGTCGATCGAGGCGTTGTTGGGTCGCAAGATCAGTTGTGAAATGCCACCGACCCACTTGTTGCGGCCGGTAGAGCGCAAGCGACCTTAGCATCGAGACGGACGCAGAGCGTCCATTGAGGCATTCCCACGCAGAGCTTGGGAACGATCAGCGCAGCCAAGACAGGCTGCGCTTTTTTTTGCCCGGGATATTGCTCGATAAAACTAAAAGTCCATAATAGACAAATTAGTTTACAAAAGCACTCCGGAGGCCCCATGCCCAGCACGCCCTATGTGATGACTCAAGCCCAGGCCCAAGAACTGCTCGGGCAAGTCGATGTGCCGCAGATCCTGCGCAAGCTGTTCCGCGATCTCGCCGTCGGGCAAGCGGTGCAGCCGCCCCAGCAACTGGTGGTGTTTCCCCAGGGTGCCGGGGACTTCATCAACTACCTGGGCGTGCTGGCCGAAGAGCAGGTCTACGGGGTCAAGACCTCGCCCTATATCGTGCGCGAGCAAGGCCCATTGGTAACCGCGTGGACCTTGTTGATGTCGATGCAGACCGGCCAGCCGCTGCTGCTGTGCGACGCCGCCGAGTTGACCACCGCTCGCACCGCCGCCACCACGGCTGTCGCCGTCGATGCCCTCGCTCCTCCCAGGGCCAGGCGTCTGGCGGTCATCGGTAGCGGTGCGGTGGCCCGGGCCCACGTGCAATACGTCAAGGACCTGCGGGACTGGCAAGGCATCAGTCTCTATTCACCGAGCCTGAAGGGCAAAACGGCACAAGAGCTCGCGCCGATCACCAAGCTGGACCCACGCCTGCACATCGCTGACAGCCTTGAAGCGGCGCTGCATGACGCCGACGTGGTGATGCTCTGCACCTCGTCCGCCAAGGCAGTACTCGACCCACAGACCCTGAGCAAACCGGCACTGATCACCTCCATCAGCACCAACGCTCCGCGCGCCCACGAAGTGCCGCCGCAGAGCCTCAACGATATGGATGTGTTCTGCGATTATCGTCAGACCACCCCAGGTTCAGCCGGTGAAATGCTGATAGCCAGCGAACAGTTCGGCTGGGATGTTTCGAAAATCGTCGGCGACTTGCCCGAACTGCTCAGCGACTACGTGGCCCGTCCCGATTATCAACGCCACGTGTTCTTCCGTTCCATTGGTCTGGGGTTGGAAGACGTTGCGTTGGCGAATGCGCTTTACCGACTTCACAACTGACACCCCCCAGTTTCCCTTGTGGGAGCGAGCCTGCTCGCGATGGCGGTGTATCAGATAAATATAGGTGGCTGACACACCGCTATCGCGAGCAGGCTCGCTTCCACAGGTTCCTACGAACGCCCGGCACCGTTGCTCGACAGGAGAGCTACATGACCTCAGCAGATTTCATCATCATCGGCGGCGGCATTGCCGGTGCCTCCACCGGTTACTGGCTGGCGCCCCACGGCCGGGTCATCGTGCTCGAACGCGAGTCCCATCCGGCCTACCACTCCACCGGACGCTCGGCGGCGCTGTACAGCGCCGCCTACGGCACCCCTCAGGTGCGGGCGCTGACCCAGGCCAGTCGGGATTTTTTCGACGCCCCGCCGAGCGGCTTCTGCGAGCATCCATTGCTGACCCCACGGGGCGAAATGACCGTGGACTTCACCGGTGACCCGACCGAGCTGAACAACCAGTACCTCAGCGCCAAGGCCACGGTGCCGCAGATGCAACTGCTCAGCGCCGAAGAAGCCTGCGTACGGCTGCCAATCCTGCGGCGGGACAAGGTCCACGGGGCAATCTACGACCCCACGGCCTGCGACATCGACACCGATGCGCTGCATCAGGGCTACTTGCGCGGTATTCGTCGCAGCGGCGGCCAAGTGCACACCGACAGCGAAGTGCTGGGCCTGAGCCGCGACGACCAGGGATTGTGGCAGGTGAAAACCGCCGGCCAGACCTTCAGCGCGCCGGTACTGATCAACGCCGCTGGCGCCTGGGCCGACCAGGTGGCCGAAATGGCCGGCGCCCGGAAGCTAGGGCTGCAACCCAAGCGGCGCGCGGCCTTCATCTTTGCCGGGCCCGAGGGCGTGGATATTCATGACTGGCCAATGCTGGTGAGCCTGGACGAATCCTTCTACATGAAGCCCGACGCCGGGATGTTCCTTGGTTCGCCGGCCAACGCCGATCCGGTGGAGCCCCATGATGTACAGCCTGAAGAGCTGGACATCGCCATGGGCATCTACCAGATCGAAGAAGCCACCACCCTGACCATCCGCCGTCCGACCCGGACCTGGGCCGGGTTGCGCAGTTTCGTTCACGACGGCGACCTGTTGTCCGGTTTCGATCCACAGGTGCCCGGGCTGTTCTGGGTCGCGGCCCAGGGTGGCTACGGCATCCAGACCTCCCCGGCGATGGGCCAGGCCAGCGCGGCGCTGGTGCGTGGCGAACCGCTGCCCGAGGCGCTGACCCGTTTCGGCCTGAGCAGCGCCATGCTCTCCCCCAAGCGCTTGGAGTGAACCCACTCAGGTGACGCATCGCCACGATTGCGGCACACTCCCCCGCGCCCCTGTCTCACGGGGCGCTGACGCTGCCTGGAGCCCTGTCATGACCGCCTCGCAACCCGATCCGGCGCTGGAAAACTTCCGCACCATCGCCGACGCCATCGCCACGCTGTTCTACCCCCACGCCGAAGTGGTGCTGCACGACCTGCGCACTCAGAAAGTCGACTACATCGCCAACAACCTGTCCAAGCGCGAGATTGGCGACGATTCGTCCCTGGAGGACATGCTCAGCGAGGACGTCAGCGAACGTAACATCGGGCCCTACGAAAAACTGAACTGGGACGGGCAGAAGATTCGCAGCCTCAGCAGCGTACTGCGTGACACCAATGGGCATCCGCTGGCGGTGCTGTGCATCAACCTGAATATTTCGCTGTTCGAGAATGCCAAGGCCGCATTGGACCTGTTCCTGTCGCCGGGGAAATTGATCCCGCAGCCGGACTCACTGTTTCGAGATGACTGGCAGGAGCGGATCAACACCTTCCTGCACGCCTGGATGCGCGAACGGCAACTGAGCCTGAACCTGCTGACCCGCGACCACAAACGCGAGCTGGTGCTGGCGCTGCATGCCGAAGGCGCGTTCAAGGGCAAGAGCGCTTCCAACTATGTGGCCAATGTGCTGAACATGGGGCGGGCGACGGTTTACAAGCATTTGAAAGAGTTGAAGGGCTGAGGTTTTTTGTCGCCAGGCCTGGCCTCATCGCGAGCAGGCTCGCTCCCACAAGGGGTCTGTATCAAACACGCTATTTGTGTTCAATGAGATCCAATGTGGGAGCGAGCCTGCTCGCGAAGGCGATGTATCAGTCGCCGTAGATGTCTGACTTGAAATACTTGGCCTGGATCTTCTGATACTCCCCGTTGGCCCGAATCCCATCGATGGCCTTGTTCAAGTCCGCCACCAGTTGGGTATTGCCTTTGCGCACTGCGATACCCGCGCCTTCGCCGACGTATTTCGGGTCCTTGAGCTCCGGCCCGACAAACGCGTAGCCCTTGCCACGGGGCATAGACAGGAAGTCTTCCAGCGGGATGGTGTCGGCGAAAATCGCGTCCAGGCGACCGGACGCCAGGTCCATGTAGATTTCTTCGTTATTGCTGTAGCGCTTGACGATCACACCCTTGGGTTCGAGGACTTCGGTGGCATAACGGTCAGTGGTGGTAGCCCGCTGCACGCCCACGGTCTTGCCCTTGAGGCTGGCGTATTGGTCATCGACCACCGCCCCTTCCTTCATCACCAGCCGCGATGAGGTGAAGTAGTACTTGTGAGTGAAATCCACCGATTTCTTGCGCTCTTCGGTGATGGTCATGGACGACAGCGCCAGGTCGATCTTCTTCACCTTCAGCGACGGAATCAGCCCGTCGAACTCACCCTCGACCCATTCGCACTTGACCTGCATCTGCACGCACAGGGCATTGCCGATGTCGTAGTCGAAACCCTCGATCTTCCCTTCCGAGGTCTTGGAAGCAAACGGCGGATAAGCCGCCTCGATGCCGATGCGCAAGGTTTTCTCGGCGGCGAACAGACTGCTGGAGGCCAGCAGGCTCAAGGCCAGGCCGGTGATGAGGGGGAATTTTTTCATGATCGATCTCTCGCGGGTTGTTGTTGGTTTGGCAGAGAAAGGTGGATGCGACTATTTGTACTTATAAATCCATACTGGACTTTAATGTACATATCGTCAATTGGGGAAAGCGGGAAAATGATGGAAGGCTGATAGCCCCCTCGCGAGCAAGCCCGCTCCCACAGAGGCCCTGCGTTGAGCACAAATATTGTGTACGACACAGATTCCCTGTGGGAGCGGGCTTGCTCGCGAAGGCGGACTCACAGCCTCCAAACGACTGACAGGCTGCCTACTGCTTCCAGCGATCCGCCGCCGCATGATCACTGTCGCGCCCTTCCACCCAGCGCGGGCCGTCGACAGTGTTTTCCTTTTTCCAGAACGGCGCTCGAGTCTTGAGGTAGTCCATGACGAAGGCGCAGGCGTCGAATGCCGCCTGGCGATGGGCACTGGCGGCCGCGACGAAGACGATCGGCTCGCCCGGCTCCAGGGCACCGATGCGGTGCAGCACCTCCAGCTTGAGCAGCGGCCAGCGCTGCTCGGCCTCGGTGGCGATCTTGCCCAGGGCTTTTTCAGTCATGCCCGGATAGTGCTCCAGGAACATCCCGGACACATCGAGGCCGTCATTGAAATCACGCACGTAGCCGACAAAACTCACCACCGCCCCCACGCCGACATTGGCCGCGTGCATCGCGTTGACTTCGGCGCCCGGGTCGAACGGATCGGCCTGCACACGAATCGCCATGGCTCAGCCTCCGGTCACGGTGGGGAAGAACGCCACTTCGTCACCGTCCAGCAGCGGCTCGTCGAGCTGGCACAGGTCCTCGTTGCGCGCGCACATCAGGTTTTGTTCCTTCAGCACCTCGGCACCGTCACGCTGGGCGAGCAACACGCGCACATCGTCGACCGTGGCAAAATCACCTTCCACCTTTACCGAATCCACGCCAAGCGCTTCACGGTAACGGGCAAAGAACTTCACGTTGATTTTCATGAGGCATCCGCCTGGAAGTGGCCGCTCTTGCCGCCGAGTTTCTCCAGCACCCGCACACCTTCGATGGTCATGCCGCGATCCACGGCCTTGCACATGTCGTAGATGGTCAGCGCGGCAACGCTGGCGGCGGTCAGTGCTTCCATCTCCACACCGGTCTGCCCCGACAGTTTGCAACGGGCAACGATGCGAACGCGGTCCTCACCCTCGGCATTGAGCTCGACCTTGACGCTGGTGAGCATCAGCGGATGGCAGAGCGGGATCAGATCGCTGGTTTTTTTCGCCGCTTGAATACCGGCAATGCGCGCAACGGCAAACACATCGCCCTTGGGATGGCCGCCGCTGACGATCATCTGCAGGGTATCGGGCAACATGCGCACAAAGGCTTCAGCCGTGGCTTCACGGAACGTCACGGCCTTGTCGGTCACGTCGACCATGTTGGCGCGACCTTGGGAATCGAGATGAGTCAGCACAGGGTTACTCCTGATCGGGAGTGTCGATTGTAAACCTGTGGGTCAGATTCCGGCAGGGTTGATTGTCGCACCCACGGCGGCCTGTAATTTGCTGAACACCGTAGATCCCTTTGTGGGAGCGAGCCTGCTCGCGATGGCGGTTTATCAGATAAAAATATGTGGCTGGCACACCGTCATCGCGAGCAGGCTCGCTCCCACAGGCGCTTATGGTGACAGGGTAAAAAACCGGGCGACCTTGAGGTCGCCCGGTTTGCCTGGGGTTACAGATGGGATTCGGCGTATTCGGCCAGGATCGAGCGCGGTACGCCCTGCAGGGTGATGTGGACCCCGTTGGGGAAGTCCTTGAAGCGTTCGGTCAGGTAGGTCAGCCCGGAGCTGGTCGCAGACAGGTAAGGGGTGTCGATCTGCGCCAGGTTACCCAGGCACACCACTTTGGAACCGGCACCGGCACGGGTGATGATGGTTTTCATCTGGTGCGGGGTCAGGTTCTGGCATTCGTCGATCAGGATCAGGCTCTGCTGGAAGCTGCGCCCGCGAATGTAGTTGAGGGATTTGAACTGCAACGGCACTTTGCTGAGGATGTAGTCGACGCTGCCATGGGTGCTTTCGTCATCCATGTGCAAGGCTTCGAGGTTGTCGGTGATCGCCCCCAGCCACGGCTCCATTTTCTCCGCTTCGGTGCCGGGCAGGAAACCGATTTCCTGGTCCAGGCCCTGCACGCTGCGGGTGGCGATGATGCGCCGGTAGCGTTTGCTGACCATGGTCTGCTCGATGGCGGCGGCCAGGGCCAGGATGGTCTTGCCGGAACCGGCGGCGCCGGACAGGTTGACCAGGTGGATATCCGGGTCGAGCAAGGCGAACAGGGCCAGGCTCTGGTAGATGTCACGAGGCTTGAGACCCCAGGCTTCCTGGTGCAGCAAAGGTTCCTGGTGCAGGTCGAGGATCAGCAGCTTGTCGACCTGGATTTCCTTGATCCAGCCGACGAATCCTTGTTCGTCGATGATGAATTCGTTGATGTGCACGGCCGGCAGGTTGTCGATCAGTTGCACCTGGTGCCAGGTGCGACCATGGTCCTGGCGAGTCTCGACCTTGCTCACACGGTCCCAGAAAGAACCGGTCATGGTGTGGTAGCCGTTGGGCAACAGCGAGACGTCGTCGACCAGTTGGTCGGTGCTGTAGTCCTCCGCCGCGATCCCGCAGGCGCGGGCCTTGAGGCGCATGTTGATGTCTTTGGTCACCAGCACCACGGCCTGGTCCTTGGTGCGCGCGTGCAGGTCGATCAACTGGTTGATGATGATGTTGTCGTTCAGGTGTTCAGGCAGCACCAGGTTGGGTTCGGTGCGCTTGCTCATCAGAATCGAAAGCAGGCCCTTGGGACCACTTTTGCCACGCTGGATCGGCACGCCAAGTTCTACATCCTCAGGGGAGGCATCGCCCAGGGTCTTGTCGATCAGGCGGATCGCCTGCCTGCATTCGGCCGCAACGCTGTGGTGCCCGCTCTTGAGCTTGTCCAGCTCCTCAAGCACGGTCATCGGGATGGCAACGTGGTGTTCTTCGAAGTTCAGGAGTGCGTTTGGATCGTGGATCAATACGTTGGTATCGAGTACATAGAGGATTGGCTGGTTGGAGGAAAGGCTACGTCCGTGGTCATCCATACTCGGTCACCTATGTGGGGGCCATTCGACGCAATACCGTGACAGTGCTGCGCCTCGAGGTAGCCACCGAATTCACCCGCGAGGATTTTCAGGTGAACTGCACACAATCTGGGTCTTGGAAGACGCCACCTGTGTTGCAGGTTTCGGCGGTCTGACTTCTTGATACTCCAAAAACCATGACAGGAAAAAGCACTTTGACGCTTTTTTGAAGTTTATTTTTCAGAGTGACGAATAACCCTTGGCGTACCGCCGTTGCGCCGTTAAAGTCGGAAGTCCGGTTGTCATGAATGTGCGCCGTTTTTTTCTCCTCCCCCAATGTTTCCGGGCCTTCGCCGGTTTCAGCGAAACGCGTCCTGACACTCCGCCCAACCGATTCCGCTTTGCGCCGTTTGCGTCATGAGCCAGGGCAACGCCGTTTTCACCCCATCCTGCTTGGCATTGAAATTGATCACCCCGTGGCGCCACAGCAGCATCAGGGTCAGCGCGCGCTGGGCGCTTTGCTCAGGCTTGAGCCGACTGTTGCTGTCCTGGGGGTCGATGTCCCATAGCGCCACTTGCAAGCCCTGCTGCCGGAAGAACGCTTGCGCATCGCCACGACGCTGGCCTTGGGGCGGGCGGAACAGCGGCACGTAATTCTCCGGCAGCTTGCCCTTGACCAGCTCGACACTGCGCCGGACCGAGTCTTGCCAGTCCTGCCAATGGCTATGGGAGCGGAACTCCCAGCCCTGCACACCCACGCATTGTCCTGAATACAACGCCTGGAGATTGTTGACCGAGCGCTCTTCCAACCGCGCCTGGATGTCCTTGCCCAGCACGAAGAAGGTGCCATTCATGTTGGCCTTGCGCAGGTAGTCGGTCAGCCACGGGGTGTTGTCCGGCGCAACGTTGGCGGCGCTGTCGAAGGTCATCAGGAACAGGCGGTCGTTCATATCTTCGCCGTTGCGCTCGTAATCGCCGAAACGTTCGATTTCGCTGCTGGTTTGCGGAAAAAGCGCGGCTTTACGCAGCAATTCATCGCGGTATTGGGTATGAAAGATCTGGCTCGGCGCGGCCCACTTGATGTAATAGGAGTCGTCGTCCAGATGGAACCTGCGCGCCTCTTCGCGCAGGGTCGCCATGTCCTCGACCAGGTAACAGAAGGAGGCGTCCTGATCGCAGCTGCGCTGGGCAAAGTTGTAGTTGGCCAGCAAACGCTGCCACAGCCGGGCGCGAAGCGCGTCGATCGCGACCATATTCACCGTGCGCAGCCCCAGGTATTGCTTGAGCGCGATTTCGTCCATGGCATCGACGTCCAGCAAGACCCGGGCGAACATCAGGATTTCGGCCCGCGAGGCCACATCGAACAGCGTCGGGCTGGTGAGCTGTTCAGGCCACGTGCTGCGATCCAGGGTGGCGACATCGTTGGGCGCAGCAATGGCGCCCAGGCTCAACAGCCAGGCCGATAACAGAAGAGCGATACGCAAAAGGGATGTCTCCATAACGAAACCCGCGCGGCATCATAGCCGATCCTGGCCCAATACCCTTGTGATCAGCGGACTTGGGGAGCAGACCTGTGGGAGCAAAGCTTGCTCGCGATGCAGTCGACAAGATCCATCTGCAAGATTGCGTCATCGTTCATCGCGAGCAAGCTTTGCTCCCACAGACTTTGCTCCCACAGCTCCCTCGCCACAATGCCCGTCAATATTCGCCCATCCATCACCTATCACCCCAATAGCTGGAGTCCACCCGGACAACCCCCTAGAATCGCCGCACCCTCAAGGAGACGATTTCATGCTGATGGTGATTTCCCCCGCCAAGACCCTCGATTACGAAACACCGCCGGCCACCGAGCGTTTTACCCAACCGCAGTACCTGGATCATTCCCAGGAACTGATCGAACAGTTGCGCGAACTCTCGCCGGCACAGATCAGCGAGCTGATGCTCGTTTCCGACAAGATTGGGGGGCTCAATGCCGCTCGATTCGGTAGCTGGACGCCGGCGTTCACCCCGGCCAACGCCAGGCAGGCGCTGCTGGCCTTCAAGGGCGACGTGTACACGGGCCTGGATGCGCAAAGCTTTGGCGAAGCCGATTTCGACTATGCCCAGCAACACTTGCGCATGCTCTCCGGCCTCTATGGCCTGCTGCGGCCACTGGACCTGATGCAACCCTATCGCCTGGAAATGGGCACGAAGCTGGCCAATGCCCGGGGCAAGGACCTTTACGCTTTCTGGGGTACACGCATTAGCGAATGGCTGAACGAAGCCCTGGCCGAACAAGGCGATGACGTCCTGTTGAACCTGGCATCCAATGAGTACTTCTCGGCGGTCAAGCGCAGCGCACTGAAAGCGCGCGTCATCGATACCGAGTTCCGAGACCTGAAAAATGGCCAGTACAAGATCATCAGCTTCTACGCCAAGAAAGCCCGGGGCCTGATGAGTCGTTTCGTGATTCAGGAACGGATCAACGACCCTGCGGCACTCAGCCAATTCGATGTGCAGGGTTATCGCTTCAGTGCACAACAGTCGAGCCAGGACAAACTGGTGTTCTTGCGCGATCACGCCCCCGAATAAGGCATAACCTTATATCGCCCCTGATCGGGGGCTTCGATCAAGCCCCGATCTGTCATCTTAGTTACCCGCCTGTTTCGCCAGTTTCATGACGTCAATAAATCGGCCCACTCCCCCGCTAACTTTTCTTTCACTCGACACTCGTCAGTTTTTTGCGTAGTGGCACCAAAATTTTTTATCGGTAGTGGCACAAAACTATCTCCCCCTCCTAACTCCCCATTAATAAAGGATGAAACGGCAAGTGCCATCATATTGAGGGCAGTGCCATCTTCGATAATATTTCGAAAAATTTCGAAAATCGCGATGAGCGGATCGGAACTATGTGAAATTGCACGGCTCATACCACCCGTAACGATTCTCACGGAGCGTGTAAGAGAAGACTTACATAGGCCGTCGATCCCAGTAACCAAGTTGTCATGGCAATTTAGCGAAACGGTCGCCTATTTGGATCCATCTTATAAAGGACAGGAGATAACGCACCATTACTATCCCCTACAAGGCCAAGGCTGCGCCCCTACAACGTGCTCACCCGAGCACACAAGCTTCTGATTTTGTGGGCTTTTTGCCAGGGATCGGAAGTGAAGGACTTTTGCACGAGCGTTCCTGAAAACGGGAACTGGCTGCATAACAGGGCAGGTCATAACAAACTAGGCCGCTTTGCGCACAACTTGAGTGCAATTATTTAGACACTCGGAACTTAGTATGCCTGCACACGGCATTGTGGCGCCTGCATTCCACACTTCCGAGTGCACTATGACCGCTGAACACTATTAACTCCGGCCATTTAATGGCGTGAAAAACAGAGGTAAATGCGATGCGCATTAGCATATTTGGTTTGGGTTACGTCGGTGCAGTATGTGCCGGTTGCCTGTCTGCACGGGGCCATGATGTAGTTGGCGTGGATGTCGCCAAAGACAAAATCGACATGATCAACGCCGGCAAATCGCCGATCGTTGAACCTGGTCTTGGCGAGCTATTGGCGCAAGGCATTCAAACAGGCCGACTGCGCGGTACGACCAACTTCGCCGAGGCAATTCGCGATACTGACCTGTCGATGATCTGTGTCGGTACACCCAGCAAAAAGAACGGCGACCTGGAACTGAACTACATCGAAGCGGTGTGCCGCGAGATCGGTTTTGTCCTGCGTGACAAGACCACCCGCCACACTATCGTGGTTCGCAGCACCGTATTGCCGGGCACTGTGGCAAACGTTGTCATCCCGATCCTGGAAGACTGCTCCGGCAAGAAAGCCGGCGTCGATTTCGGTGTCGCGGTCAACCCTGAGTTCCTGCGCGAAAGCACCGCAATCAAAGACTACGACCAGCCGCCGATGACCGTTATCGGTGAGTTCGACAAAGCCTCTGGCGACGTTCTGCAATCGCTGTACGAAGAGCTCGACGCACCGATCATCCGCAAGGACATCGCCGTCGCCGAGATGATCAAGTACACCTGCAACGTGTGGCACGCCACCAAGGTGACCTTCGCCAACGAGATCGGCAACATCGCCAAGGCAGTCGGCGTCGATGGCCGTGAAGTGATGGACGTAGTCTGCCAGGACAAGACCCTGAACCTGTCCCAGTACTACATGCGCCCAGGCTTCGCCTTCGGCGGTTCCTGCCTGCCCAAGGACGTTCGTGCGCTGACCTACCGCGCCGGTTCCCTGGACGTGGAAGCGCCGCTGCTCAACTCGCTGATGCGCAGCAACGAATCCCAGGTGCAGAACGCCTTCGACATCGTTTCCAGCCACGACAAGCGCAAAGTCGCCCTGCTGGGCCTGAGCTTCAAGGCCGGCACCGACGACCTGCGTGAAAGCCCATTGGTGGAACTGGCGGAAATGCTGATCGGCAAGGGTTTCGACCTGAAGATCTACGACAGCAACGTCGAATACGCCCGCGTCCACGGTGCGAACAAGGATTACATCGAGTCGAAGATTCCTCACGTCTCGTCCTTGCTCAACGCCGACTTCGACTCGGTGATCGACAGCTCCGACATCATCATCCTGGGTAACCGCGACGAGAAGTTCCGCGCGCTGACCGAAAACGTACCGGAAGGCAAGCAGGTCATCGACCTGGTCGGCTTCATGTCCAAGGCCACCAACCCGAGTGGCCGGACCGAAGGCATCTGCTGGTAAGTCTGTTTGCCGGCCGGGGCTTGCCCCGGCCGGCCTTTCGCCTGCCTTAACCCATCGGGCCGCCCACAAGGCCCGCCCGAGATAGAGACGGATGCAGATTATGCACAGGCTAAAGCACGGCCTGCTTCAGGCCGCCGGTTGGCTGTTTTACTTGAGTTTATTGATGGGCATCGCCATGGCGCTGCCCACGTCCACGTTCGACTCCGAATCCAAGGATTTCATCTTCCTGATCGGCGCCGTGGGCATCTGGCGTTACTCCATGGGAGCAACGCATTTCGTGCGCGGCATGATCTTCCTCTACATCGTCTACCCGCACCTGCGCCGCAAGGTACGCAAGCTGGGCAAGGCGGCGGATCCGTCCCACGTGTACCTGATGGTCACCAGCTTCCGGATCGATGCGCTGACCACTGCCCAGGTGTATGGCTCGGTGATTCGCGAGGCCATCGACTGCGAGCTGCCCACCACCGTGGTCTGCTCCATCGTGGAAATGTCCGACGAACTGCTGGTCAAGAGCCTCTGGGCCCGCATGAACCCGCCAGCGCGGGTCAAGCTGGACTTCGTGCGCATTCCCGGCACTGGCAAGCGTGACGGCCTGGCCTACGGCTTCCGCGCCATCTCCCGGCACTTGCCGGACGACCGCGCCGTGGTTGCGGTGATCGACGGCGATACCGTGCTCGCCGAAGGCGTCGTACGCAAGACCGTGCCGTGGTTCCAGCTGTTCGGCAACGTCGGCGGCCTGACCACCAACGAGTTCTGCGAAGTGCGCGGCGGCTACATCATGAGCGAATGGCACAAGCTGCGCTTCGCCCAACGGCATATCAACATGTGCTCCATGGCCTTGTCCAAGCGCGTGCTGACCATGACCGGCCGTATGTCGGTGTTCCGCGCCACCGTGGTGACCAACCCGGACTTCATCGCCGACGTGGAAAGTGACTCGCTGCAACACTGGCGCCTGGGTCGCTTCAAGTTCCTCACCGGTGATGACAAGTCGAGCTGGTTCAGCCTGATGCGCCTGGGCTACGACACCTTCTACGTACCCGATGCGGCGATCAACACCGTCGAGCATCCCCCGGAGAAAAGCTTCATCAAGGCCAGCCGCAAGCTGATGTTCCGCTGGTACGGCAACAACCTGCGACAGAACTCCCGGGCCCTGGGCCTGGGGCTGCGCCGTCTGGGCCTGTTCACTTCGGTGGTGCTGTTCGACCAGCGCGTGTCGATGTGGACCTCACTGCTGGGCCTGACCGTCGCACTGATCGCCAGCTTCAAGTACGGCACCGCGTTCATCCTGGTGTACCTGCTGTGGATCGGCATCACGCGGTTGATCCTGACCCTGCTGCTGTCGTGCTCCGGACACCGGATCGGCCCTGCCTACCCGGCGATTCTCTATTACAACCAGATCGTCGGTGCCCTGGTGAAGATCTACGTGTTCTTCCGCCTCGATCAACAGTCCTGGACCCGCCAGCCCACCCACCTGACCCGTGATCTCGCCAGCTTTCAACGTTGGTTCAACACTTGGTCGTCTCGGACCATGACCTTCTCCGCCGGCAGCATTTTTGTCGCCGTGCTGCTGACGATGGTCTGACCGGACTTGAATGAATTAACTAGGAAATCGCCCCTATGAACACCGCCGTGAATGTCAACGTAGTGCATGAATCCGAAGCCCAGCGCCAACACGCCCGGGTCAAAATCCCGGCCAAGCTGCGCTTCTTCGGCCCTGACCGCACCCCCATGGAAGTCAAGGTCCTGGACCTGTCCGCCGGTGGCCTGAGCTTCAATGCCGGCCAGATGCCCCTCAAGGTCGGTGAGTCCTACAAGGGTCGCCTGCAGTTCGTCATCGACAACCTTGGCCTGGCCATGGACGTGGAATTGCAGATCCGCTCCTACGACCGCCAGACCGGCCGCACCGGTTGCCAGTTCCAGAACCTGGAGCCTCGGGACATCTCGACACTGCGTCACATCATCACCTCGCACCTGGCCGGCGACATCGTCGGTGTCGGTGACGTACTGGCGACCCTGCAGCGCGATAACTTCACCAAGGCTCGCAAGCAGAAAGACGAAAACGGCGGCATGAGTGCCTTGGGTCGCCTGCGCGCCGTGACCTTCAGCCTCGGGGTCTTCATCGTTGGCCTGGCGGCGTTCGGTTTCATCTTCAAGTCGGTGTACGGCATGTACTTCGTCAGCCACGCCCAGGCGGGCCTGGTGAACGTACCGGGCACGGCCATCACCATGCCGCGCGACGGCACCGTGCAAAGCCTGGTCAAGGCCGACGGCGTGGCAGCCAAGGGCGCCCCGCTGGCGACCTTCAGCACCAGCATGCTCGATGTGCTCAAAGGTCACCTGGACGACAACCAGTTGCAGCCAGCCAAGGTCGAAGAGCTGTTCGGCAAGCAAATGACCGGCACCCTGACGTCTCCGTGCGACTGCATCGTGGCCCAGCAACTGGTCGCCAACGGTCAGTACGCCAGCAAGGGCGACGTGATCTTCCAACTGGTTCCACGAGGCACCGAAGCCAACGTCGAGGCGCGTTTCTCCTATCGCCAGTTCGGCGACGTGCGCCCAGGTACGCCCGTCAACTTCCAGGTCGCCGGCGAAGAAGGTACCCGTACCGGCAAGATCGTCAGCAGCACCAGCCTGAAAAGTGCCGACCTGTCTTCCGATATCCGTGTGTTGATCCAGCCTGACGAACCCCTGGACAGCTCGCTGGCCGGCCGTCCGGTAGAAGTCACCAGCGACCGTGGCCCGAACCTGAACTGGCTGATCGACAAAGCCATGGCCGTCGGTCTTTAAGTCGAGGATATGCCCGTGACCATTATAAAAATCCTTAACACCCCACAGACCCTGTGGGAGCGAGCTTGCTCGCGAAAGGATCAACGCGGTCAGGATGATATGCCGCAAGCTCGTTCCCACATGGGGACACTCTGTGCCCTGGCATTGGCCGTCAGCCTGGCCGGTTGCGCCGGCCTGCCCGATCAACGCCTGGCCAACGAAGCCCTCAAGCGCGGCGACACGGCGCTGGCGCAGCAGAACTATCAGCAACTGGCAGACCTGGGCTACAGCGAAGCCCAGGTCGGCCTGGCCGATATTCAGGTGGACAGCCGTGATCCGGAGCAGATGAAAAAAGCCGAGGCGACCTATCGCGCCGCGGCCGATATCTCGCCCCGGGCCCAGGCGCGCCTGGGTCGCCTGCTGGTAGCCAAGCCGGGCTCCACCGAAGCGGAAAAACACGAAGCCGAAGGTCTGCTGAAAAAAGCTTTCGCCAACGGTGAAGGTAATACCCTGATCCCGCTGGCGATGCTGTACCTGCAATATCCCCACAGTTTCCCGAACGTCAACGCCCAGCAGCAGATCAGCCAATGGCGCAGCGCCGGCTACCCGGAAGCAGGCCTGGCGCAGATTCTGCTCTACCGCACCCAGGGCACCTACGACCAGCACCTGGATGAAGTCGAGAAGGTCTGCAAGGCCGCGCTGGCGACTACGGACATTTGCTACGTCGAATTGGCCACGGTCTATCAGAAACGCGGCCAGCCGGAACAGCAGGCCGCGTTGCTCAAGCAGATGCAGGACGGTCACGCCCGTGGCGTCGTATCCGCCCAGCGCGTGGACAGCGTCGCCCGTGTCCTGGCCGATGCCAGCCTGGGCAAGACCGATGAAAAGACCGCCCAGTCGTTGCTCGAAGGCATCGCCCCTGGCTACCCCGCTGCCTGGGTCAGCCTGGCGCAATTGCTCTACGACTTCCCCGAACTGGGTGACGTCGACAAGATGATGCAGTACCTGGAAAACGGCCGCGCCGCCGACCAGCCTCGCGCCGAGCTGTTGCTAGGCAAGCTTTACTACGAAGGCAAGTGGGTCCCGGCCGATGCCAAGGTCGCCGAGGCGCATTTCCAGAAAGCTGTTGGTCGCGAAGTGGCTGCCGACTACTACCTCGGCCAGATCTATCGCCGCGGCTACCTGGGCCAGGTGTACCCGCAAAAAGCCCTGGACCACCTGCTCAAGGCCGCCCGCAACGGCCAGAACAGCGCCGATTTCGCCATTGCCCAGCTGTTCTCCCAGGGCAAGGGCACCAAGCCCAACCCGGTCAACGCCTATGTCTTCAGCCAGTTGGCCAAGGCGCAGAACACCCCGCAAGCGACCGAACTTGCCCAGACCCTCGAAACACAATTACCGCCGCAACAACTTGCACAAGCCCAACGCCTGCTACAACAAGAGCAGGCCATTCGCGGCTCGATGAGCCCCGATACGCTGGAACTGCAAGCCCTAAAAGAAGATGACGGCGAGGAACCTCTATGAAGCCTTTGAAGCTCAATCCTTTTGTGCAGGCCGGAATTGGCCTGACCTGTGCCCTGCTGTGGTCCTGCCCGACCCTGGCGGCCCTGACCGACACCAAGAACTTCGGCCTGGAAGTGAAGATCACCGGCCAGTCCGAAGACGACCGTGACCTCGGCACCCAGAGCGGTGGCGACGTCAACGGCGTCGGCCTGGACCTGCGTCCCTGGGTCTACGGCGAAAGCGAAAGCGGTGCCTGGAGCGCCTACGCCATGGCCCAGGCCGTGACGTCCTCCGATATCATCGAGACCGACACCCTGCAGCAGTCCGATGGCAGCACCCAGGAAACCGACAGCGGCGATCGCGAAGCCAAGAAAAGCTACCTGGCCATGCGCGAGTTCTGGATTGGCTACCGTGGGCTGACCCCTTACCCGGGCGAGCAGTTGAAGTTCGGTCGCCAGCGCCTGCGCAATGACGACGGCCAATGGCGCGACACCAACATCGAAGCCCTGAACTGGACCTTCGACACCACCTTGCTGCGGGCCAACCTCGGCGTCGCCGAGCGGTTCAGCGAATACCGCACCGACCTGAAAGAATTGTCCCCCAAGGACAAGGATCGCCTGCACGTCTACGGTGACGTGGGTTACCAGTGGATGCCCGGCCAGTGGGCCGGTATCCGTGCCCACCATTCCCACGACAGCGGCAGCCTCGATTATCCGACCCCGGGCGAACCTACCGATACCCTGGACAAGACCCAGAACGGTGACTTGACCTGGCTGGGCCTGGAAGCCAACAGCGACGCCTACAACTGGCGCAACACCAACACCGTCAACTACTGGGCGAGCCTGACCGGCATGACCGGTGACCGTGACACCGTCAACCCGCTCAATGCCGACGGCACGCGTCCGGCGCAAGCCAAGCACAGTGATGACGTCGACGGCTGGGCCACCGACCTGGGTATCCGCCTGCGTCTGGACCCGCAATGGCAAGTCGGTGCGGCCTATGCCCGCGCCAGCGAGGACTACGAACAGAACGGCCTGCAAAGCAACCGCTCGAACTTCACCGGCACCCGCTCGCGCGTGCACCGTTTCGGCGAAGCGTTCCGTGGCGAAATGGCCAACACCCAGAGCGCCAGCCTGTTCGGTTCCTGGCAGCTGCGTGACGAATACGACGCCAGCCTGGTGTACCACAAGTTCTGGCGCGTGGACGGCAACAAGCCGGTGGGCAGCAACGGCATCAACGCCGTGGAAAACAACACCGACGACGTGACCGGCGCGATCCTGTCCACCTCGTCCCTGCCGCTGCGTGACGGTAACAAGGACCTGGGCCAGGAAGTCGACCTGGTGGTTACCAAGTACTTCAAGCAAGGCCTGCTGCCGGCCGCGCTGAGTCAGTCCATTGATGAGCCGTCGGCGCTGGTGCGCTTTCGTGGCGGCGTGTTCAAGCCAGGCGACGCCTACGGCAAAGAGGTCGATTCGTACATGCATCGCGCCTTTGTCGACGTGATCTGGCGCTTCTGATGCGAATGGCCATGGGAGTGCCCGAAATGAACCGCTACCTCAGGAACAGCCAGGCGATGAAAGGTTCGATCAGCCTGTTGGTCGCAGCGATGCTGCTGGCCGGCGCGCCGGCGTTCGCCAACGTTGAACCGGCGGTCAAGCCGGGCAACGTGGTCAAGGAACTGCAACGGGCCAAGACCTACACCGTCAACAGTGCGCCGACCGCGCCACTGGAACTGGCCAAGCCGACCCTGCCCGACCTCTCCGGCTACACCGCCGAAGCGGCCGCGGCAAAAATCGTGCGGACCAAGCCCGGCAAAGTCAGCGTGCGTCGGATGATGCAGGAAAACGCCTTGAAGGACTTCATCGGCGGCGACAACAAGATGGCCGAGTGGGTAGTGCGTCAGCACGGCATCCCACAGGCCATCTTCGTCGACGATGGCTACATGAACCTCAAGGAGCTGGCCAAGAAACAGCCCAAGTACATCATCCAGACTTCGCCAGGTGTCTACCTGGCGAAGATTCCGATCGTGGTCGGCCAGAAAGGCATCCTGGAAATCGACAAACAGACCCAGGAACTGCGCCTGTCCCAGGAGGGCGGAGCGTTCCTGGTCAACGATGGCCAGATGTTCATCCGTGACACCAAGGTCACCGGCTGGCGTGAAAAGGACAATGGCCCCGCCACGTTCCGCTCGCCCAAGGAATTCCGACCGTTCCTGCTGGCCTGGGGCGGCACCGAGACCTATATCGTCAACACCAAGATGGCCAGCTTCGGCTACGCCAACAGTAAGTCGTACGGGGTGAGTATTTCCCAATACACGCCGAACATGGCCAAGGTCCTCAAGCGCCCGGAGCCGACCGGCTGGATCATCGGTTCCGAGTTCTCGGACATGTGGTACGGCTTCTACTGCTACGAGACCCGCGACTTTGTCGTCAAGAGCAACACCTACAAAGACAACATCGTCTACGGCATCGACCCCCACGACCGTTCCCATCGGCTGATCATCGCCGACAACACCGTCTACGGGACCAAGAAGAAGCACGGGATCATTATTTCCCGTGAGGTCAACGACAGCTTCATCATCAACAACAGAAGTTACGACAACAAACTCTCGGGCCTGGTGATCGACCGTAACAGCGTGAACAACCTGATCGCCTACAACGAGATCTACAAGAACCACACCGACGGCATCACGCTCTATGAGAGTGCTGACAACCTGCTGTGGGGCAACAAAGTGATCAGCAACCAACGCCACGGTATTCGCATTCGTAACAGCGTGAACATCCGCCTCTACGAAAACGTCTCCATGGCCAACGGCCTGACCGGTATCTACGGTCACATCAAGGACCTGTCCGATACCGACCGGGACATCAAGCTCGACCCGTTCGACGCCGAAGTCTCGCTGATCGTGGTCGGCGGCGAACTGGCTGCCAACGGCAGCGGCCCGCTGTCCATCGACTCGCCGTTGAGCGTCGAGCTGTACCGCGTGTCCATGCTTGCGCCGACCAAATCCAGCGGCATCAGCTTCACGGGGATCCTTGGCGAACGCCAGGATGAAATTCTCGACCTGCTGGTACGCCAGCAGAAAGCCGTGCTGATCGACCCTGTCGAACGCCAGACCGAAATGCGGGACTGAGGATGACCTTTATGAACCCACAAATGATCAAACTCCTGGGCCTGTCCGCCCTGACTGCCGGCATTCTCGCCGCCGCAAGCGGCGCCCGCGCCGATGAAATCAAGGCCCCGACCTTCACGGCCGAACCGTGCTGCAACCTGTGCCCTGCCGCCCACGACGCGAAGAACTACACCACGCGCTACCAGCAGAACTTCACCACGCTGGTACAAGCCCAGGGTGACTGGCTGTTCCGGACCCAGGAAGACCTGCGTACCGAATTCAACACCACCCCCGCCGGTTACAAGCGCATGCAGCAGTTGCACGATGCGTTCAAGGCCAAAGGCGTCGAGCTGGTGATCGTCTACCAGCCAACCCGGGGCCTGGTAAACCGCAACAAGCTCAACCCACAGGAAAAGGCCGCTTTCGACTATGAGAAAGCCCTGACCAACTACAAATCCATGCTCGGCCGTTTCGCCCAGATGGGCTATGTGGTGCCGGACCTGTCGCCGCTGACCAACGAGAACCTGCCGGAAACCCTGCCGGCCCACGATTTCTATTTCCGTGGCGACCAGCACTGGACTCCGTACGGCGCCCAGCGCACGGCCAAGATCGTCGCCGAGAAGGTCAAGCAGATCCCGGCCTTCGCCGACATTCCCAAGCGTGAGTTCGAGACCAAGAAATCCGGCCGCATGGGCAAGACCGGCACCCTGCACAACATGGCCGGGCAACTGTGCGGCACCAGCTATGCGATCCAGTACATGGACCAGTTCACCACCGAACCCAAGGGCGAGGCTGGCGACGGCGACCTGTTCGGCGATTCCGGCAACCCGCAGATAACCCTCGTGGGCACCAGTCACAGCGGCAAGAACTACAACTTTGCCGGTTTCCTGGAAGAAGCCATCGGCGCCGACATTCTCAACGTCGCCTTCCCTGGTGGCGGCCTGGAAGGCGCGATGATCCAGTACCTGGGCAGCGAAGAGTTCCAGAAGAACCCGCCGAAAATCCTCATCTGGGAATTCTCGCCGCTGTATCGCCTGGACCAGGAAACCATCTACCGCCAGATGATGGCGCTGCTGGACAACAACGGCTGCGAAGGCAAGCCGGCACTCATGAGCAGCAAGACCGCGCTCAAGCCGGGCAAGAACGAATTGATGGTCAATAGCAAGAACATGGATCTGCGTAACAGCAGCCACCAAGTCGACATCCGCTTCGCCGACACCTCGGTGAAAACCTTGCAAGCCACCCTCTGGTACATGAATGGGCGCCACGAGGATATCAAGATCGAAAAACCGGATACCTCGGAAACCGACGGACGTTTCGCCTTCCAATTGCGTACTGATGACGACTGGGCTTCCCAGAACCTGCTGGCTGTAGAAGTCCAGGGACCTGAAGCCGGCAAGGAGCCACAGCAAGTGGAAGCGAAAATCTGCAAACGCAACGCATCTCCGCAAGCCGAACAAACGGCTCAAATCGGACAATGAGGTCTCGTCTCATGACTAGAACCATGCGCACCCGAACGTTGAAAACGCTGCTGGCGCCGTCCCTGCTGACCCTGGCGATGTTCGCCGGGGCCACGCAGGCGGCGGCCCCGCTGCGTCCGCCACAGGGTTACTTCGCACCGATCGAGAAGGTCAAGGTAGGCGAACCCGCCCAAGGCTGCGATGCCACGCCGACACCCTATACCGGCTCCCTGCAATTTCGCAGCAAGTACGAGGGCTCCGACAAGGCCCGCGCGACCCTGAACGTGCAGTCGGAAAAAGCCTTCCGTGACAGCACCGCCGACATCACCAAGATCGAGCGTGGCGTCAGCAAGCAGGTGATGCAATTCATGCGTGACGGTCGTCCCGAACAATTGGAATGCACTCTCAACTGGCTGACCGCGTGGGCCCAGGCCGATGCACTGATGTCCAAGGACTTCAACCACACCGGCAAGTCCATGCGCAAATGGGCGCTGGGCAGCATGGCTTCGGCCTATGTACGCCTGAAGTTCTCCGAGTCCCGCCCACTGGCCAATCACCAGGAGCAGGCGCAACTGATCGAAGGCTGGTTCAGCCGGATGGCCGATCAGGTGGTCAGCGACTGGGACAACCTGCCGCTGGACAAGACCAACAACCACTCCTACTGGGCCGCCTGGTCGGTGATGGCGACGTCCGTGGCAACCAACCGCCGCGACCTGTTCGATTGGGCCGTCAAGGAATACAAGGTCGGCGTCAACCAGGTCGATGCGGACGGTTTCCTGCCCAACGAACTCAAGCGCAAGCAACGGGCCCTGTCCTACCACAACTACGCGTTGCCGCCGCTGGCGATGATCGCCAGTTTCGCCCAGGTCAACGGCGTAGACCTGCGCCAGGAAAACAACGGTGCCCTCAAGCGACTGGGTGATCGGGTGCTGGCCGGGGTGAAAGACCCGGACATCTTCGAAGAGAAGAACGGCGACGAGCAGGACATGAAGGACCTGAAGATCGATTCGAAATTCGCCTGGCTCGAACCGTTCTGCAGCCTCTACACCTGTTCCGAGGATGTGCTGGAGCGCAAGCACGAAATGCAACCGTTCAAGACTTTCCGCCTCGGCGGGGACTTGACCAAGGTGTATGACCCGTCACGGGAGAAAGGCGAAAAGGGAAGCTGACACCACTCACCCTGCCGACAGGGAAACCTGTGGGAGCGAGCCTGCTCGCGATAGCGGTCTGACATTCGCCAAGGATGTCGACTGATACACCGTCATCGCGAGCAGGCTCGCTCCCACAAGGGGAGTTGGGTCTGTTCCGAATGTAATGAAGCCCCCCGGTTTTCATGGGGGGGTTTGGGGGGGCTCTGGCCCTTGACTGTTGATTCAACATGGAGAGATCGGGATGGTATTTTCATCCAACGTGTTCCTGTTCCTGTTCCTGCCGATCTTTCTCGGCTTGTACTACTTGAGCGGGCAACGCTACCGCAACCTGCTGCTGCTGATCGCCAGTTACGTGTTCTATGCCTGGTGGCGAGTGGACTTCCTGGCGCTGTTCGCCGGCGTGACCCTGTGGAACTACTGGATCGGCCTGAAAGTCGGCGCCGCGGGTGTGCGCACCAAACCGGCCCAGCGCTGGCTGTTGCTCGGCGTGGGCGTGGACTTGGCCATCCTGGGCTATTTCAAGTACGCCAACTTCGGCGTGGATAGCCTCAACGCAATCATCACCGGCTTCGGTCTCAACCCGTTCATCCTGACCCACGTGCTGTTGCCGATCGGGATCTCGTTCTACATCTTCGAGTCCATCAGCTACATCATCGACGTCTATCGCGGTGACACACCGGCCACCCGCAACCTGATCGACTTCGCGGCGTTCGTGGCGATTTTCCCGCACCTGATCGCCGGCCCCGTGCTGCGTTTCCGCGACCTGGCCGACCAGTTCAACAACCGTACCCACACCCTGGACAAGTTCTCCGAAGGCTGCACCCGCTTCATGCAGGGCTTCATCAAGAAAGTGTTCATCGCCGACACCCTGGCGGTCGTGGCCGACCATTGCTTCGCCTTGCAAAACCCGACCACGGGCGATGCCTGGCTCGGCGCCCTGGCCTACACCGCGCAGCTGTACTTCGACTTCTCCGGCTACAGCGACATGGCCATCGGCCTGGGCCTGATGATGGGTTTCCGTTTCATGGAAAACTTCAAGCAGCCCTACATCAGCCAGTCGATCACCGAGTTCTGGCGCCGCTGGCATATCAGCCTCTCCACCTGGCTGCGCGATTACCTCTACATCACCCTGGGCGGTAACCGCAAAGGCACGTTGATGACCTATCGCAACCTGTTCCTGACCATGCTGCTCGGTGGTCTGTGGCACGGCGCGAACATCACCTACGTGATCTGGGGTGCCTGGCACGGTATCTGGCTGGCCATCGAGAAGGCCGTGGGCATCAACACCACACCACGCAGCATCAACCCGATCCGCTGGGCGCTGACCTTCCTGCTGGTGGTCATGGGCTGGGTGATTTTCCGTGCCGAGAACCTGCACGTGGCCGGTCGCATGTACGGCGCCATGTTCAGCTTCGGCGACTGGTCGCTATCGGAACTGACCCGCGCCAACCTCACCGGCCTGCAGATCGCGACGCTGGTGGTGGCCTACATCACCCTCGCCTTCTTCGGCCTGCGGGACTTCTACACCAACCGTCCGCCGCTCAAGACCAAGCCCGAGGTCAACACCGAGGCCAACGGCCCGGCCACCGCGCAACCGGGGATGATCAAGGCCGTACCGGGTGACAACCCATCGACGATCCATGAACCGGGCTACACCGTGGGTGTCGAAGCCCAGGTGCAACCTGCCTACTGGACCGTGGACTGGTCACGCTACGTGATGCGCGCCCTGGTACTGCTGCTGTTCATCGCCTCGATTCTCAAACTCTCGGCGCAAAGCTTCTCGCCGTTCCTTTACTTCCAGTTCTGAGGGATCTGAATATGACCCGCTCATTACGCATCTTTTACATCGCACTGTTCATGCTGATCCTGACAGCGCTGGGCCTGTGGTCGATGCGCAGCTTCTTCGGCTTCAACACCAACCCCGACGCGACCGTGCTCAACGGGCGCTGGGCCAAGGCCGTGGAAACGCACTACGACGACGAGTTCCCGATCAAGCGCCTGGGCACCAACATCTGGGCCGCGCTGGACTACAAGCTGTTCAACGAAGGCCGTAAAGGCGTGGTCCTGGGCCGTGACCAGTGGCTGTACAGCGACGAAGAGTTCAACCCGATCGTCAACGAAGAGCTGAACCTGCAAGGCAACTACGCACTGGTCGAAGGCGTGCGCCAGAAGCTCAAGGAACAAGGCATCACCCTGGTGATGGCGATCATACCGGCCAAGGCTCGCCTGTATCCGGAGCACCTGGGTGACGTGAAGCCATCGAGCATTCACGCCAACCTTTACCAGGACTTCCACGCTCGCGTGGCGGCCGACAAGATCCTCGCCCCTGACCTGCTCGGCCCGCTGCAACAGGCCAAGCAAAGCGGCCAGCAAGTGTTCCTGCGCACCGACACCCACTGGACCCCGGAAGGTGCCCAGGTCGCTGCCGAGAACCTGGCCAAGGCCATTGCCGAGAAATCACCGCTCAACGGCGAGCCGCAACGCTTCGTCACCGAGCCTGCGGAGAAAATCACCCACAAGGGCGACCTGCGTCAGTTCCTGCCCCTGGATCCGCTGTTCGAAAACCTGATGCCGGCCCAGGAACCGCTGGTCAAGCGCAATACCCGCGAAGCCGACGACCAGCCGGCCGGCGGCGACGCGCTGTTCGCTGACGCCCAGGTGCCCGTGGCCCTGATCGGCACCAGCTACAGCGCCAACCCTACCTGGAACTTCGTCGGTGCACTCAAGCAAGCCCTGCACAGCGACGTCGTGAACTACGCCGAAGACGGCCACGGCCCGATTCTGCCGATGCTCAGCTACCTCAAGAGCGATGCCTTCAAGAACAGCCCGCCACAGGTGCTGATCTGGGAGTTCCCTGAACGTTATCTGCCCGTGAACAACGAAATCGGCGACGCCGACCCACAGTGGGTCGCAGAGCTCAAACAAGCCGGTGCGCGCCAACAGAACGTAGCCGCCAACACCCCATCCGAGACGCCCGACCGGGCGCAAAACTGAAAGAGAGGTCCACCATGACTTTCAACACTACTCCTCGCCGTCTCGCTGCTCGCTCCTTCAAGGCCGTTGCCCTCGTCGCCAGCATGAGCGCCCTTTCCCTGTCAGCCTTTGCCGGTGACTCGGCCCTGTACGGCCCGGTCGCGCCAAAAGGCTCGAGCTTCGTGCGGGTCTATAACGCCGCCAACGCCGAAGTCAGCGCCACCGTCGGCAGCACCAACATCAGCGACGTAGCTCCCTTGGCCAGCAGCGACTTCAGCTTCATGCCCGGTGGCGACTACAGCGCCAAGGTCGGCAGCCAGACCGTGCCGGTGAAACTGGCTTCCGATCACTATTACACCCTGGTCAACAACGCAAGCGGCCAGCCTCAACTGATCGAGGAACCGCCGTTCAAGAACAAGCAGAAGTCCCTGGTCCGCGTGCAGAACCTCAGCGACAAGGCTCTGACCCTCAAGACCGCCGATGGCAAGACCGAAGTGGTGCCGAACGTCGCGGCCAAAGGTCGTGGCGAGCGTGAAATCAACCCCGTCAAGGTGACCCTGGCGCTGTTCGAAGGCGACAAGAAAGTCGGCGACCTCAAGCCCGTGGCCCTGGAACGCGGCGAAGCGGCCGTGCTGTACGTCACCGGTTCAGGCAGCAGCCTGTCGCCAGTGTGGGTGAAACGCCCAGTGTCGACCCGCTGATGAATTCGCCTGATTGACGCTGTACCCCTGTGGGAGCGGGCTTGCTCGCGAATACGGTCTCACATTCAACATTGATGTTGGCTGAACCACCGCTTTCGCGAGCAAGCCCGCTCCCACCCTGAATCGGGGTGTCATTCGGGTACGGAACAAAAACAAGAGAGTGAAACGACAGAACGCAGTAGCTCTAACAACCATTTCGCTTCAAGGAGTAACAAACATGATTCCGGTGATCTTGTCAGGTGGTAGTGGCTCACGTCTTTGGCCGCTTTCGCGCAAGCAATTCCCTAAACAGTTCCTGGCCCTGACCGGCGAACACACCCTGTTCCAGCAGACCCTCGAGCGCCTGGTGTTCGAAGGCATGGACACGCCGATCGTGGTCTGCAACAAAGACCACCGGTTCATCGTCAACGAGCAACTGAGCAACCGCAAACTGGAAGCCCAGCGCATCCTGATGGAACCGTTCGGGCGCAACACCGCACCGGCCGTGGCACTGACCGCGATGATGCTGGTCAATGAAGGTCGCGACGAGCTGATGCTGGTGCTGCCGGCCGACCATGTGATCGAAGACCAGAAAGCCCTGCAACGCGCCCTGGCCCTGGCCACCGTGGCCGCCGAGCGTGGCGAAATGGTGCTGTTCGGCGTACCGGCCACCAAACCGGAAACCGGCTACGGCTACATCAAGTCGACCAACGATGCGCTGCTGCCTGAAGGCGTGAGCCGCGTCTCGCACTTCGTCGAAAAACCCGACGTCAAGCGCGCCACCGAGTTCGTCGAGGCCGGCGGGTATTTCTGGAACAGCGGCATGTTCCTGTTCCGTGCCAGCCGCTTCCTCGAAGAGCTGAAAAAGCACGATCCGGATATCTACGACACCTGCCTGCTGACTCTGGAGCGCAGTGAGCAGACCCCGGATACCATCACCTTCGACGAAGCCACCTTCGCCTGCTGCCCAGACAACTCCATCGACTACGCGGTGATGGAAAAGACCCAGCGCGCCTGTGTGGTCCCACTGTCGGCCGGTTGGAGTGATGTCGGCTGCTGGTCGTCGCTGTGGGAAGTCAATGCCAAGGACGCCAACGGCAACGTCACCAAGGGCGACGTGGTCGTCCAGGACAGCCGCAACTGCATGATCCACGGCAACGGCAAGCTGGTGTCGGTGATTGGCCTGGACAACATCGTGGTGGTCGAAACCAAGGACGCCATGATGATCGCCCACAAGGACAAGGTCCAAGGTGTCAAGCAGATGGTCAACACCCTCAACGCCCAGGGCCGCACCGAGACCCAGAACCACTGCGAGGTCTATCGTCCGTGGGGTTCCTATGACTCGGTGGACATGGGCGGTCGTTTCCAGGTCAAGCACATCTCGGTCAAGCCGGGCGCGTGCCTGTCGCTGCAGATGCACCACCACCGCGCCGAACACTGGATCGTGGTCAGCGGCACCGCTGAAGTGACCTGCGATGAGAACGTGTTCCTGCTCTGCGAAAACCAGTCGACCTATATCCCGATCGCGTCGGTCCACCGCCTGCGCAACCCGGGCAAGATCCCGCTGGAAATCATCGAAGTGCAGTCTGGCAGCTACCTGGGCGAAGACGACATCGAGCGTTTCGAGGACATCTACGGTCGTTCCACCCCGGTTGAGCGCGGCGTCTCGGTGAAAACCATCGCGCAGTAAACCTTTGCAAAAGAGAAGCCCCCGTCCAGCCCACTGCGTCCCCTATCCGCAGTGGGTTGGGTGGGGGCTTTTTTTTGCCCGCACATGCCGAGCAGCATCATCGCTTCAACACCTGCCACTCTCTTCGGTAGGATGGGCCTACGGTATCGGAGGCTTCAACCATGCTTATCGGCGTCTTGCTGGTTATCACCTGGCTCATCCTGCTGCTGCGCTACCCGGCCAAGGCCTTGCCGGTATCCCTGGCGGCGTTCATCGGCCTGGGCCTGGTCGCCGCGTGGGTGCTCTGGCAGGAAAACCGCGAGACCCGCCAATTGGAGCGCCTGGAGTTGCGCATCAGCTATGCCCCCGGGCAATGCCCCGCCGACCGGCCGCTGTCGCTGACCATAAAAAACACCAATGACGTGCCGCTGATCGAACTGCAGTGGCGGGTCGCGGCCTATGCGCCTGGCGACACCATCAACCTCGCCGACAGCCCCTACGACGCACCGCGCTACCGTGGCCCGGGCGAATTGCAGGCAGGGGCCGATTGGCAAGACTGCCTGCCGCTGCCGCCCCTGCGCCCAGGGTATCGCCCACAGACCCTGGAGTTTCGCGCCGAGCGATTGCACGGTAGCTTTTCCAATTGATTGCCCTGCCCCCCACTTTTTTGCATAAGGAATGCACCATGCCTGTTGCGTTGATTACCGGATGTTCCAGCGGCATTGGCCGCGCCCTCGCCGATGCCTTCAAGGCTGCGGGTTATCAGGTCTGGGCCACGGCGCGCAAGACTGACGACGTGGCGACACTCGCCACCGCCGGGTTCACCGCCGTGCAACTGGACGTTAACGACGGCCCAGCCCTGGAACAACTGAACGAGCGGATCAATCAGCAGCATGGCGGGCTGGATGTGCTGGTCAACAATGCCGGCTACGGTGCCATGGGCCCGCTGCTGGACGGTGGCGTGCCGGCCATGCAGCGGCAGTTCGAAACCAATGTGTTCGCCATCGTCGGCGTGACGCGCGCGCTGTTTCCGGTGTTGCGCCGCGCTCGGGGGCTGGTGGTGAACATCGGCAGCGTGTCCGGCGTGCTGGTCACGCCGTTTGCCGGCGCCTACTGCGCCTCGAAGGCCGCGGTGCACGCCTTGAGCGATGCCTTGCGCATGGAACTGGCGCCGTTCGGCATTCGCGTGATGGAAGTCCAGCCCGGCGCGATAGCCTCCAGCTTCGCCAAGAATGCCGGCCATGAAGCCGAACAGCTGATCAGCGAACAATCGCCCTGGTGGCCCCTGCGCGACGGCATCCGCGCCCGGGCCAAGGCCTCCCAGGACAACCCGACCCCGGCCAACGAATTCGCCGCCGGCCTGCTCAAGGCCGTGCAACAACCCAAGCCTCCGCGCCTGTTGCGCCTGGGCAACGGCAGCCGGTCACTGCCCTTGATGGCCGGGTGGCTGCCCAAGGGGCTTCTGGAGAAGGGGTTGATGAAGCGGTTTGGGTTGGGCCGGTCGTTGTAAGTACCGGAGGAGTAACAGGCATTACTTCTGTGGCGAGAGGATTGGGAGCGAACACAAAACTCATGCTCACCGCAGATCCAGTGTGGGAGCGGGCTTGCTCGCGAAGGCGCCGGCACAGCCAACCTCAGTGCAAGCTGAGCCAACGCTTTCGCGAGCAAGCCCGCTCCCACAGGGGATCTGTGGTGTGTATCAAATCTCACCATCACCCACAAATGATGCGATGCCTCAGCGATTGTCGTGGGGCTCGACCACCACCGTACAGGTCATCCCCGCCGCCAGCAGCACACCTTCCGGCACTTCGTCGAGATGAATCCGCACCGGCACCCGCTGGGCCAGGCGCACCCAGTTGAAGGTCGGGTTGACGTCGGCGATCAATTCGCGGCTTTCAGGGTTGTCACGGTCGTAGATGCCGCGGGAGATGCTTTCCACGTGTCCCTTGAGCATTTCGCCGCTCATGAGCTGCAACTGCGCCGAATCACCAACCCGCACCTTGGGCAGTTTGGTCTCTTCGAAGTAGCCATAGACCCAGAACGAATTCATGTCCACCACGGCCATCTTCGCCTCGCCGATGCGCGCATAGTCGCCACGGTGCACGTTGAGGTTGGTGACGTAACCGTCCACCGCCGCGCGGACTTCGGTGCGCGCCAGGTTCAGCTCGGCCGCCTCCAGTTGCGCCTGGGCCTGCTGGTAATCGGCCAGGGCCGAGTCGGCGATGTTGCTGGCGTCGTCGCGGTTTTCCCGGGAGATCACCAGGCTGTCCAGGTCGGCGCGGCGATGGGCGTTGACCTTGCGCATCTCCCAGGTGGCCTTGCGCGACGCCACCAGGGAACGCGCCTGCTTCACGGCGATGCGGTAATGCTCGGGATCGATGCGCAGCAGCAGGTCGCCCTTTTTTACGATTTGGTTGTCGCGTACCGGCACCTCGACCACCTCGCCGCTGACATCGGCGGCGACGTTGATGATGTCGGCCCGCACCCGACCATCGCGGGTCCAGGGGGTGTTCATGTAATGCACCCATAACGTACGGCCAATCCACAGGGCCAGGGCCAGCACCAACAGTGTCGCCAGCAGGCTGAAAAACTTTTTCATCGCATCGATCTCAACGGTAGACCGTCAGCGCCAGCGCGCCGAACAGGCAGGTAAACAGACTCAGGCGCAGCAACGCCGGGTGCCAGAAGAAGCGGTACAGGTCCAGCCCCGACAGGAAGCGGTCCAACGCCCAGGCCAGAGCGGCGGCGATGAAGAACATCAAGGTCATGGTGGGCATGTACACGCCATGGAAGGCGATCTCACGGGGCATGTTCAGGTTCCTGGGACAGCGGTGTGGCAGGCGGCATGGCATAGCCGGCCAATGGCGATTGCGGGTCGAGCAGCGAGGTACGGATGAAATGCAGGTAGCTTTTCACCCGACGCAGGGCCGAGGTGTCGAAATGCGGAGCGAAGGGTTCGTCGGTGGCCTGCACACGGCTGATGGCGTGATCCACTGCCACCAGGGCACGCTCCAGATTGCTCTGGCTCGGCTGGCGGAACAGCCGCACCAGTGCCCGCCCCATCACGCGGATCGCCTGGCGCCACGGCTGGCTTTCGGCATAAGCCGGATGCACGGGCAAAATCGCCTGCTCCTTGCGCAACTCGATAATCGCGTGGCCAACCTCCAGCACCACGAACATCCAGCGCAGCAATCCCCGTTGCACCTGGGGCTGCCCCGCCGCCAGCCCGTAGGCTTGGTGCAGCAAGTCGCGGGTACCGCTTTCGAAGCTCGACGCCAGGCCCTTGAGCTTGCCGCTGATGGCAAACACCACTTGCTCGCGCAGGTCCTGCTCCAACCGGCGCCACAACCAGCGGCTGTTGGGCGGCAGGATGATTGCCCCAGCCGCCGCACATACCAGCATGCCGAGGATCATCGCGATGTAGTCGTTGATGAACGCGTAGGGGTTGTAGACCGTCAGGTTGTCCGGCACCGAACCGGTGCTGAAAAAGATCAGCAGCCCCAGCCCGACTCCGGCGTATTGCGGCCTGGAACTGAGGAACGAACCGAGCATGATCACTGGCGCCAGCATCACGCAAAGCAACGGGAAGCCATCGATCAACGGGAAGATGAAAAACATCTCGACGAAGCCGATCAACGCCCCGAACAACGTGCCGCAGGCCATCTGGAACGCCATGCGCTTGGGGTTGGGCGTCGCGGCCGACAAGCCCACCGTGGCGGCGGCGATCATCGTCATGGTCGCGCCGCTCGGCCAAGCCGTGGCGACCCAGTAACTACCCAGCACCAACAGGATGAAGGCGGCACGAATACCCGATGCCGTGGCAGCCAACCAGTTGGTCTGCGGCACGAATGGTTCGTCCCAGCGCTCACGTTCGTGGCGATGATCGGCCAGGGATGCATGGGTCAGGGCATAGCCATGCAGATCGTCGACGAAGCGATAAAGCAGCTCGTAGGCGGTATGGAAATCCAACTGCTGCCCATCACTGGGTTCCGTTTCCTGGAACAACGCTCGCAGCCGTCGTACCTGGGCCGGCAGTTCGGCCTTATAGTCGGCCAGCGCCACCGCCAGACGGGCCGCATCGGCGTCGGTCAGGGCGCGGCCACTGAAGCCGTCGAGCAGTTCAGCCAAGGTTTGCAAACCCGGCTTGATGGCGTTGACCACGTGATCCGCCGCACTGCCGCGCAAGCGTTCGAGTAATTGGTGCAAGGCGTTGAAGCGGGTGGTGACGCCCATGAACTCGCTGTTCAAACGACTGAGCCGGCCATTGCGCCGACGCATGTGCGGGTCTTCGAACACGGTCACGCTGCGCAGGCTTTCCAGGCCGACGGCTTCAGCGATGAAGCCCACGTTACGCGCCTCGAAGGCCTCCCGCTGGCTGCGCCCACGCAGGCCATCGGTCACGAACAGGGCAAATACCCCAAAGCGCTGGTACAAGGCATTGCGCATGGCGGCGCTGGCGGTTTGCGGCAGGATCGCGGCGCTGACCAGGGTAGCGCAGAGAATTCCCAGGGATATCTCCAGCACCCGCCAGACCGCCGCCATGAACGCGCCTTCCGGATGGGCCAGGGCTGGCAGGCCGATCATCGCCGCGGTGTAGCCGGCCAGCACAAAACCGTAGGCCCGGAAGTTGCGGTAACGCGCCGCCCCCGCCGAACAGAGGCCAACCCAGATCGCCAGGCAACCGAGAAACGGCTCGGTGTTCTGGGCAAACAAGGCGATCAACGCCACCATCACCGCCGAGCCGGCCAGGGTACCGAGCAAGCGATAGAAGCTCTTGGCGAACACCTGCCCGCTCTGGGGCTGCATGACAATGAATACGGTGATCATGGCCGTGCGCGGTTGGGGCAGTTCCAGGCGCATCGCCAGCCACAAGGTCAAAAACGCAGCAAACAGGACCTTGAAGATATAGACCCAGGTCACCCCGTCGCTGCGGGCCCAGTCGAAGAAACCACGGCGCCACTCGAGGCGATAGAGCCGGCGGGCAGGAGCGAGTAAAGACATCACAATAGAACTACTCTGCATGGCTCAAGTCGGGGGAATCGTTACCGGCTTCCAGCCCCCCGCCCAACGCCGTCACCAGGTCGGCATGGGCACTCAAGCGCGCCGCCTGCACCTGCTGTTGCACCTGTTGCTGCTTGAACAACAGGCTTTGGGCGTTGAGCACGTTGAGGTAATCCGTCAGCCCGCGCTGGAACGCCACCAGCGCAATATCGTAAGTGCGCTGGGCGGCCGCCACCGATTCAGCGGCGAAGGCTTGTTGCTTGTCCATCGATTCACGCCGGATCAACTGATCGGAAATCCCCTTGAGGGCATTCACCAGTGTCTGGTTGTAGTGGGCCACGGCGATGTCATAGCCGGCCGCCGCCTCGCCCAACTGCGAACGCAAGCGCCCACCGTCGAAGATCGGCAACGTGATCGCCGGCCCGACGTTGTAGGTGAGCTTCTTGCCGGTCAAGAACTCCAGCGCCCCGCCGCCGGTGGCCATGTAGCCGATGCTGCCCACCAGGTCGACGTTGGGATAAAAACCGGCGCGAGCCACATCGATACCCCGCGCCTGAGCTGCCACTTGCCAACGCCCGGCCACCACATCCGGACGCTGGCCGAGCAGCTCGGCGGGCAAGGCCGACGGCAACTTCAAAGGTGCGCCGAGGGCCAGGGTGGGTCGTTGCAACTGGCCGCCCGCTCCCGGTCCCTTGCCCGCCAGTGCCGCCAACTGATTGCGGCTCAAGGCAATGGCTTCGTCCAGGGCGTCGAGTTGGCGATGGGTCTCAGGCAACGGCGCCTGGGCCTGGCTGACTTCGAAATGGGTGCCGATGCCGCCATCCAGGCGCTTTTGCGCCAGCTCTAGAATCTGCTCTTGTTGATGGAGGGTCGCGGCGACGATATCGCGCTGGGCGTAGTGCAACGAAAACTGGATGTATGCGCGCACGATGTTGCTCTGCAATTCCAGTTGCGCCTGCCGCGCCTCAGCGACACTGACATGGGCCAGGTCCACCGCCCGTTCACTGGCATTACGCTCGCGCCCCCACAGGTCCAGGGCGTAACTCAAGCCCAGGCCGGCGTTGTTGTCCCAGGTGGTGGTGTCGGCGAGCTCGCCCGGGCCATAGAACTGATCGGTGGGCCAGTTGTGACGCTTGAGGGTCGCCTGGCCATTGATCTGCAGCGACTCGGCGGCCTCGACCACGCCGGCCAAGGCCTTGGCCTGGCGTACCCGGGCAGCGGCCATGGCCAGGCTCGGGCTACCTTGCACGGCCAGGTCGATCCAGCGATTCAACTGCGGGTCGCCATAGGCGTTCCACCACTGGTGGGTAGGCCAGTGGGCATCGCGGGCGGCATCGCGGATGGCCGCATCGGTAGCCAATTGGTTGGCCGGTAACACCTGGCTTTGCGGCCCAATCCCTCCTGTCCCGATGCAACCGCTGATGGTTAATGTCAGAACCCAAACACTGAGAGTCTTCAGCTCTCTGCTGATGCAACGCGGCACTTGCGCAAAATTCCTGAGATGGAGAGGCATGAAGCGATCATGAGGATGCATGCCTGGTAACACACTTGTGGGAGCGAGCCTGCTCGCGATGGCGTCCGGCCAGACACATCGAAGGTGGATGTGGTGCCCCCATCGCGAGCAGGCTCGCTCCCACAAGGAGTCAATAGGTCCAGGATTGGCGGCAATTCTAGGCATCGCCCTCCCCGGCGATAAGCCGACCTTTCTGTGAATCTTTGTTACCGTTAACGCGATAATCCATTAGTCGGGTCCCGCAGCTCTGTAACTTCGTGTCACAATTTGCCACCTCCCAAGAGAGCCCTCCATGGACACCTTGCAAAACATGCGCGCGTTCAGCTGTGTTGCCGAAGCCGGCAGTTTCACCGCCGCCGCCGTGCAACTGGATACCACCACAGCCAACGTCTCGCGTGCGGTTTCCAATCTGGAAGCCCACCTGCAAACCCGCCTGCTCAACCGTACCACTCGCCGGATCGCCCTGACCGAGGCGGGTAAACGCTACTTGTTGCGTTGCGAGCAGATCCTGGCTTATGTCGAAGAAGCGGAAGCCGAGGCCAGCGATGCCCACGCGCGACCGGCCGGGCAGTTGAAGGTCCACACGATGACCGGCATCGGCCAGCATTTCGTGATCGACGCCATCGCCCGTTACCGCAAGACGCATCCGGATGTGACCTTCGACCTGACCCTGGCCAACCGGGTGCCGGACATCCTCGACGAGGGCTATGACGTCTCCATCGTGCTCGCCAGCGAGCTGCCGGATTCGGGTTTTGTCTCCCAGCGCCTGGGGATTACCTACAGCATCGTCTGCGCGTCGCCCGCCTACGTGAAAGCCAGCGGCTGCCCGCAAAAACCCAGCGACCTGCTCAACCACGCCTGCCTGCGCCTGGTCAGCCCGGTCATTCCGCTGGAAAAATGGGTGTTCGACGGCCCGGAAGGCCAGGAGATGGTCACCATCAACAGCTCACCGTTCCTGGTCAATTCCGCCGACGCGATGAAAACCGCGATCACCAGCGGCATGGGCGTGGGGGTACTGCCGGTGTACGCCGCCATCGAAGGCTTGCGCAACGGCACGCTGGTGCGGGTCATGCCCAACTACCGCTCCCAGGAACTGAACCTCTATGCCATCTACCCGTCGCGCCAATACCTGGATGCGAAGATCAAGACCTGGGTCGAGTACCTGCGAGGCTCGTTGCCGGAAATCCTCGCGGCGCACCAGTCTGAGCTGGCGGCTTACGAATTGAGTGGAAAGCTGGCTGGCGCACGGGTCGCGAACTGAGATCACCCCGTGCGTGAAGAAGGATGATTTCAGCGCTTGCCCATCGAACGACGCGTGCCGGGAGGCGCAGCGCCCGGGGTCTTGGTATGACCATTCTTCGCGCCGTTCTTGTACCACGGCTGTTGCCCGGCACCCTTGGCCGCAGCCAGCTCACCAGGTTTGAACGGGAATTTGAAGGCCGGAATCGGCGCTTTGACGTCCTCGGCGCTGGAAACATCGCTGTGGGACAAATCGGCCTGTTCGCCGCCAGGGAGTTCGTCCGCAGGCGAAGATGTCGGGGAATTCATGTAGGGCTCCGGGTCATGCATGCCAGTCGGGCCCGAAGAGCGAGCCGCGAAAGGCGGCAGTATACCTGGCCGATATCACAGCGCGCAGGGCAGTTTCATCCAGCACAACCATTCATCTGACAGCAAGCCGGGACAAAACTGACAAGCCTGACAGTTAGCCGTCACCTTCCTGACCGGCTCGTAACGCTATATAAGAAAGCTCCAACTCCTGTGTCCCGAACCGGCCTTTCATATCCATGCACACCCAGAAGAAAACTGTCCTGCTCGTCGTGCTGTTGGTCGCCCTGGCGGCCCTTGTCCTCTGGTTTGTGCTCAAGCCCGTGACCGCCAAGCCCAGCGCTCCCGCCGCTGTTCCGGTACGGGCCGTCAGCGTGGTGCAAAAAGACGTACCGCGCTTTGCCAGCGGCATCGGCACGGTCCTGTCGCTGCACAGCGTGGTCATCCGGCCGCAGATCGACGGCATCCTCACCCGGTTGTTGGTCAAGGAAGGACAGTTGGTCAAGAAGGGGGACCTGTTGGCGACCATCGACGATCGTTCGATCCGCGCCAGCCTCGACCAGGCCCGGGCCCAACTCGGCGAGAGCCAGGCGCAGCTCGCCGTGGCCCAGGTCAATCTCAAGCGCTACAAATTACTCAGCGTCGATGACGGCGTATCGAAACAGACCTATGACCAGCAACAGGCGCTGGTCAACCAGCTCAAGGCCACCGCCCAGGGCAACCAGGCGGCCATCGACTCGGCGCAGGTGCAACTTTCCTACACCCAGATCCGCTCCCCGGTGAGCGGGCGTGTCGGCATTCGTAACGTGGATGAAGGCAACTTCCTGCGCACCAGCGACACCGAAGGCCTGTTCACGGTGACCCAGATCGATCCGATCGCAGTGGAGTTCTCCCTGCCCCAGCAGATGCTGCCCACCTTGCAACGGTTGATCGCGGCGCCCGAGCAAGCCTTGGTCAAGGCCTACATCGGTGCCGATGGTGCCACCGGGGAGTTGCTGGGCGAGGGGCGCCTGAGTCTTATCGACAACCAGATCAACACCAACACCGGGACCCTGCGGGCCAAGGCTGAATTCAACAACGCCGCGCAACGGCTGTGGCCCGGGCAACTGGTGACGCTGAAGATCCAGACCGCCCTCGACAAGGACGCCCTGGTGGTGCCTCCCACCGTGGTCCAGCGCGGGCTGGAGCAACACTTCGTGTACCGGATCAAGGGCGACAAGGTCGAGAGCGTGCCGGTGGTGATGGTTTACCAGGACAGCGACATGCACATCATCAAGGGCGTGAACGCCGGCGACCAACTGGTGAGCGACGGTCAGTCACGGCTCAAGCCTGGCAGCCACATCCAGGTGCTCAGTGATCCGCCCGCCCTGGCCAAGACCGCGGAGCCGCAACCATGAAGGGCCGCGGCTCGGTTTCGGCGTGGTGCATCGACCACCCCATCGCCACGGTGCTGCTGACGTTTGCCCTGGTCCTGCTGGGGGTGATCGCGTTTCCTCGCCTGCCCGTCGCGCCGTTGCCGGAGGCGGAATTCCCGACCATCCAGGTCAACGCGCAGTTGCCGGGGGCCAGTCCCGAAACCATGGCCTCGTCGGTGGCCACACCGCTGGAAGTGCAATTCAGTGCCATCCCCGGCATCACCCAGATGACCTCCAGCAGCGCCCTGGGCTCGACCAACCTGATCCTGCAATTCAGCCTCGATAAAAGCATCGACACCGCCGCCCAGGAAGTGCAGGCGGCGATCAACACCGCCGCCGGCAAACTGCCCAACGACATGCCGAACCTGCCGACCTGGCGCAAGGTCAACCCCGCCGACAGCCCGGTGCTGATCCTCAGCATCAGTTCCACCCTGATGCCCGGCACCGAGCTGAGCGACTACGTCGAGACCCTGCTCTCGCGTCAGATCAGCCAGATCGATGGTGTAGGGCAAATCTACATTACCGGCCAGCAACGTCCGGCGATCCGGGTCCAGGCCTCGGCTGACCGACTCGCCGCCATCGGCCTGACCCTGGCGGACATCCGCCTGGCGCTCCAGCAGGCCAGCCTCAACCTGGCCAAGGGCGCCCTGTACGGCGAATCGAGCGTTTCCACCCTGTCCACCAACGACCAGCTGTTCCAACCTGAGGAGTACGGTGAGCTGATCGTGTCCTACAAGGACGGGGCACCGGTTCACCTCAAGGACATCGCCAAGGTCGTCAACGGCTCGGAAAACGCCTACGTCCAGGCCTGGGCCGACAACGAACCAGGGGTCAACCTGGTGATCTTCCGGCAGCCGGGGGCGAACATCGTCGAGACCGTCGACCGCATCCAGGCGGCCCTGCCCACCCTGCAAGCCATGTTGCCCGCCGCAGTGCAGGTCAAGGTCCTGATCGACCGCACCCAGACCATCCGCGCCTCGTTGCATGAAGTGGAAATCACCTTGCTGATCGCGGTGCTGCTGGTGGTCGCGGTGATGGCGTTGTTCCTGCGCCAGCTCTCGGCGACCCTGATTGTCTCGGCGGTGCTGGGGGTGTCGCTGACCGCCAGTTTCGCGTTGATGTACGTGATGGGCTTCAGCCTGAACAACCTGACCCTGGTGGCGATCGTCATTTCGGTGGGGTTCGTGGTGGACGATGCGATCGTGGTGGTGGAGAACATCCACCGGCACCTGGAGGCCGGAGACGGCATGCGCGAAGCGGCGATCAAGGGCGCTGGCGAAATCGGCTTCACCGTAGTCTCCATCAGTTTCTCGTTGATAGCGGCGTTCATTCCGTTGCTGTTCATGGGCGGCGTGGTCGGGCGCCTGTTCAAGGAGTTCGCCCTGACCGCCACCTCGACCATCCTGATTTCAGTGGTGGTGTCGCTCACGTTGGCGCCGACCCTGGCCGCGCTGTTCATGCGCGCTCCGGTGCACCATGCCCACGGCGCGCCAGGTTTCGGCGAGCGCCTGCTGAGCTGGTACGAGCACGGCCTGCGTCGGGCCCTGGCCCATCAAAAACTGATGATCGGTGTGTTCGGCCTGACCCTGGCATTGGCGGTGGTGGGCTACGTGTTCATTCCCAAGGGGTTCTTCCCGGTACAGGACACCGGCCTGGTGCTGGGCACCAGCGAAGCTGCCGCCGATGTGTCATTCCCGGACATGGTGGCCAAGCACAAGGCCCTGGCCGAAATCGTCGCCGCCGACCCGGCGGTACAGACCTTCTCCCACTCCGTCGGCGTCTCGGGCAACAACCAGACCATCGCCAACGGCCGCTTCTGGATCGCCCTCAAGCCCCGGGGCGAGCGTGACGTGTCGGCCAGCGGCTTCATCGACCGGATCCGCCCGCAATTACTGAAAATCCCCGGCGTGGTGCTGTACCTCAGGGCCGGACAGGACATCAACCTCAGTTCCGGCCCCAGTCGCGCCCAGTATCAATACGTGCTCAAGAGCAACGATGGGCCGAGCCTGAACGCCTGGACACAAAAACTCACCGACAAGCTGCGCGGCAACCCGGCGTTTCGTGACATCTCCAACGACCTGCAACTGGGCGGCAGCATTACCCACATCAACATCGACCGCAGCGCGGCGGCACGTTTCGGCCTCACCGCCACCGATGTCGACCAGGCTCTATACGACGCCTTCGGCCAGCGCCAGATCAATGAATTCCAGACCGAGACCAACCAGTACAACGTGATCCTGGAGCTCGACGCCCAGCAACGAGGCAAGGCCGAAAGCCTGGCGTATTTCTACCTGCGTTCGCCCCTGAGCGGGGAAATGGTGCCGCTCTCGGCCCTGGCCCGCTTCGATGCGCCGAGCAACGGCCCGCTGTCGATTGCTCACGACGGCATGTTCCCGGCCGCCAACCTGTCATTCAACCTGGCACCAGGCGTGGCCCTGGGGGACGCGGTGCGCCTGCTCGACCAGGCGAAGAACGAAATCGGCATGCCGGCGGCCATCACCGGCAGCTTCCAGGGCGCAGCCCAGGCCTTCCAGAGCTCCCTGGCCAGCCAGCCATGGCTGATCCTCGCCGCGCTGGTGGCCGTGTACATCATCCTCGGCGTGCTCTACGAGAGTTTCGTGCACCCGTTGACGATCATCTCCACCCTGCCCTCCGCCGGCCTCGGCGCGCTGATCATGCTCTGGCTGCTGGGCCAGGACTTTTCGATCATGGCGCTGATCGGGCTGGTGCTGCTGATCGGGATCGTCAAGAAGAACGGCATCCTGATGATCGACTTCGCCCTCGACGCCCAGCGCAACAGAGGACTCGCGCCCCAGGAAGCGATTTTCCAGGCGTGCCTGACACGCTTCCGTCCGATCATGATGACCACCCTGGCCGCGCTGCTCGGTGCCTTGCCGCTGATGCTCGGCTATGGCCCCGGCGCAGAGCTGCGCCAGCCCCTGGGCATCGCGGTAGTGGGCGGCCTGCTGGTGAGCCAGGCGCTGACGCTGTTCACCACACCGGTCATATACTTGTGGCTGGAGCGACTGTTCCATCGGCCCGCCCATCAGCCAGGGTCGGCGCCGACGGCGCCGACGGCGGCGCTGGCGAGCACAGACCACTGAGGCGAGGCCATGCGCGTTCTGATTATCGAAGACGAAGAAAAAACCGCGGACTACCTGCACCGCGGCCTGACCGAACAGGGCTACACCGTGGACGTGGCGCCGGACGGCATCGAGGGGCTGCACCTGGCCCTGGAAACCGACTATGCGGTGATCGTGCTCGACGTGATGCTGCCGGGCCTGGACGGCTTCGGCGTACTGCGGGCCTTGCGCGCCCGCAAGCAGACACCGGTGATCATGCTCACCGCCCGGGAACGGGTCGAGGACCGCATCAAGGGGCTGCGCGACGGTGCCGATGATTACCTGGGCAAGCCCTTCTCGTTCCTGGAACTGGTCGCTCGCCTGCAAGCCCTGACCCGCCGCAGCGGTGGTCATGAACCGGTGCAGGTGAGCATCGCCGACCTGTGGATCGACCTGATCAGCCGCAAGGCCACCCGTGCCGGCCAGCGCCTGGACCTGACGGCCAAGGAATTCTCCCTGCTCAGCGTCCTGGCCCGTCGCCAGGGCGAAATCCTGTCGAAAACCGCCATTGCCGAAATGGTCTGGGACATCAACTTCGACAGTGACGCCAACGTGGTGGAAGTGGCGATCAAACGCTTGCGGGCCAAGCTCGATGGGCCATTCGAACAGAAGTTGCTGCACACCATCCGCGGCATGGGCTATGTGCTGGAGAGTCGCAGTGATGAGCTTCCCTGACAGCATCGCCCTGCGCCTGAGCGCCATGTTCACGCTGGTGGCGGCGTTGGTGTTCCTGTTGATCGGGGGTGCCTTGTACCAACAGGTCGCCAAGGGCCTGGGGCTGCTGCCCGAAGCCGAACTCGATGCCCGCTACAGCGTCCTGGAGTCCACGGTCGGCCGCTACGGCACGCCTGAACACTGGGTGAAGATCAACAACAAGCTGCGATTGCTCGGTGAAGAAGACAAGCGCATCCATTTCTGGATCGTCAGTGACGATCCGCGCTTTGAATACGGCGATCCCGATGCGCAGATCCGTACCTTTGCCCAAGGCCCCCTGGGCAAACGCGACCTGACGTTGCCCCACCGGCACTACCCGATGAAAGTGCTGGTGAGCCAATTCCCGGCCAAGGACCTGCGCCCATCGCTACGCTTCATGATCGGCATCGACACCGAGACCTTCTACCAGACCCAGCATCGCCTGTTGGTGGCGCTGGTGAGCCTGGCGATCGTCGGTGTGATCCTGGCTTCATTGCTGGGCTACTGGGTCGCGCGTATCGGCCTCAAGCCGCTGATCAAGCTGTCCGATGAGGCTCGGCGCCTGGCCCCGCCCCGCCTGTCCGGACGCTTGCAGCTATCGCCCTTGCCGCCGGAGCTGAGCCAGTTCGTCAGTTCCTTCAACGCCACCCTCGACCGGGTCGAACAGGCTTACTCGCGCCTGGAATCGTTCAACGCCGACGTCGCCCATGAACTGCGCTCGCCCCTGACCAACCTGATCGGCCAGACCCAAGTAGCCCTGACCCGCGGACGCTCGGCCGAGCATTACTTCGAAGTGTTGCAGTCAAACCTCGAAGAATTGGAACGGCTGCGCTCGATCATCAACGACATGCTGTTCCTGGCCAGCGCCGACCAGGGTAGCAAGGCCACCAAGCTGACCAGCACCTCCCTGGCCGGCGAAGTGGCGACCACCCTTGACTACCTGGACTTCATTCTCGAAGACGCCCAGGTCCAGGTCCGGGTCAGCGGCGACGCCCAGGCCAACATCGAGATCGCCCACCTGCGTCGAGCACTGATCAACCTGTTGAGCAACGCCGTACAACACACCGCGCCAGGGCAAGTGATCGACGTGCGCATCGAAGCCCTTGGCGACCAGATCTGCCTTGCCGTCACCAACCCCGGCGAACCGATTGCCGGCGAGCATCTGCCGCGCCTGTTCGAACGGTTCTATCGCGTCGACGCCTCGCGCAGCAACAGCGGCGCCAACCATGGGCTGGGATTGGCCATCGTCAAGGCGATTGCACTGATGCATGGTGGGGATGTGTTCGTGCACAGCGACCAGGGCGCCAACACGTTCGGGATCCGCTTGCCGGCCTGAAGCCCTCCATAGGATTCGATCTTTTCCCGAATTGAATGCTGGGCGAAAGCCAGCTCGATCAAAATCAACAGATCGCAACCTTCGGCAGCTCCCACCGGCTTATTGCACAAACACTGATTGCCCGCCTCCACCGATCCAAGCACAATCAGCAAAAGGCCAGCATCTGGTTCATTGCCGGTTTGCAATCCTTTGGGACGGATCCCAGCCACATGACAATGCAGACATCGGAACCATGAGCGCGCGCAGTGCGACACCCGGCAACACCCCGCTTTCCAGACGTTCAGAATGGGTACTCGTACTGGCCAGCTCGCTGGTTGTCGTTGCCATTCTGGGCATCGTGACCTTCCTGCTGATTCGTGAACACGCCGCCGCCCAACAGGCAGCGACGCGTGCGGCGACCAATATCGTGCAACTGATCGATGCCGATGTGCTGCGCAACGTGGAGCTCTACGATCTGTCGCTGCAAGGTCTGGTCGCCGCCGCCAAGCGCGATGATCTGAAAGACGTTTCGCCAACGATTCGCCATCTGGCGCTGTTCGATCGCGCCACCGCCGCGCCCTACAAAGGCGACATCCTGCTGCTCGACAAACACGGCGATGTGATCGCTGACTCCGCCTCGATCGAACCGCGCAAAGGCAATTATGCCGATCGGGAGTATTTCCAATCCCATGTCCAGAACCCGAGCCTGGACATGATGATCAGCCGCCCGTTTCGGTCCAGGAGCCACGCGCAGGACTGGCGCATCAGTTTCAGCCGTCGGCTGAGCGATGAACAGGGTGAGTTCATAGGCGTGGCCGAGGCAGCAATGCGCTTGAACTACTTCAACCAATTGTTCAAGAGCCTGAACATCGGTCATGGCGGCACGGTCAATCTGGTCAGCCGAGACGGTATTCTCCTGGCGCAAGAACCGCCCTTGGCCGAAGACCTGACAGGCAAGGACTTCAGTAACCGACCGAACTTCGTACGCATCCTGCGCGAAGGCAATGGTAGTTTCACCAGCGTGTCTGGCCAGGACCAGACGACGCGCCTGTACACCTTTTCCCAAGTGGGCAACTTGCCGTTGATCGTGGTGGTCGCGCTCTCGACCCAGGAGGTCTTTGCTTCATGGCAACGTACAGCACTGCTGGTCAGCGGCGCTACCGGCGCACTGTGCATCGGTTTACTCTGGCTCACCTGGCTGCTGCGCCGTGAACTACGACGCCGCCACGCTGCGGAGCGGGAATTGGCCCAACTGGCGTCCGTCGACTCGCTAACAGGCCTGGCCAACCGCCGGGCCCTGGACGAAGCACTGCAACAGGAATGGCTACGGGCACAGCGCTCGGGCCAGCCGCTGTCGGTCATGATGATTGATGCCGATCACTTCAAGGCGTTCAATGATCGCCATGGGCACCAGGGCGGTGACGAGGCCTTGCGAACCCTCGCGCGGTTGATCAGCAGGCACGTCCGCCGACCGGCCGACCTGGCAGCGCGCTACGGCGGTGAGGAATTCTCGGTAGTACTGCCGGAAACCACCACCGCCGGCGCGTTCACCATGGCCCAGCACATCCGCGAGGCGGTGGAACAACTGCCACCGGCTATCGCCGGTGGCGCGCCCCTGACCGTCAGCATCGGCATCGCCACTTGGGTCCAAGGGCCGTATGGCGAACTCGAACAACTCCTGTTCGCCGCGGACAAGGCGTTGTACCAGGCCAAGGCCAGTGGGCGTAATCGCGTAGTTTGTGCGATGTAAAACCTGATCAAGGTAAGCACCAGCTTTCGCTTTGTTCAGCCCCCCCAGACGGTCGCCGGTTTGTTCGCGTGATAATCATAAAAACCCTGGAGCGTCCATGTATCGCCCTGGCGTTCAAACGCGGCGCGCCATGCGCCTCTGCCATGGCCTGGGTCTAGCCGAGCCATGTCATACCAGTAATACCTGTTGATTCTCTTGGTGGTCACCCTGCCGGCACGAATGTCGTCCATGATCTCCATGACTTTCGTCCTGGCGGTCTCGGTAAAGTTATCGTATGCCATCTGCGTTTCAGCCAGCAGGCTGGTGCCTACCGTGAACTTGTCCGGTGCGGGCGATGGCTCAGGTAAAACAGGGGTTGTGACGCTTGGCTGGGTCGCGGTCACGCGATGAGTTCGGGCCTGTGTAACAAGGTCGATGTCGAACGGCTCGTAGTTGGAGAGGGTACTCGTAAAATTTGTGATTTCTTCTTCGGTGATCAACATGACGTTTCGCCGCGTCTTGCCCCGATTGGCGATTATGTAAGGCACTCGATGGTTCCTTATCTCGGTCAGCAGCCCGGGTTTATGCCGGCGTTGCTTCTCCTCCCTGAGTGCATCGATCAGTTCGTTATAGTAGTCGGTCGAGGCCATGTAGTTGCGCTTGGCGGCTATTGCTTGCGGCTCATTTCCCGGGAATAGAGCGGTTGCCCTGGCCTCCATTTTACGCTCTACGGCCACTAACATTTCCCGGGTGTCTTTCGCTATTTTATCGATGGCTGCCCTCTTTTTCCCAGTCTTGGGGGTGATGGCCATGAAGACCGCGCCGGTAAGATTGTCCGTGATGATAGTCGTGTTCATCCGGATGGTGTCTTGGGTAAAGAACATGTTTTGATGAGCCAGTATCGTGTCATATATTTTTATTTTCTGGACGTCGGTAAGGGCTATGTTGGACACCTGTGCTTCGATGTCCATGCAACTCAGGACGACGATGCCCCAAGTGTTCATCTTGTCTAACAGCTTTCCATGGGCGGCTTTATGTCTAGCCATATTGCCCCATCCCCGACTCAAGTCTCGGATCTGTGAACGGTAAGTACTTATATCGGCTGCGCCTGTATCCGCCATGCTCTCGCTAAGGATGCGTTCGGCCAGCACCTCGGGCATCGAATTAAAAATGCCCTTTGCCGTGTTGATGGCCTCGGGGGAGGCGTTGCGATTCTTGACCAATACCCCCTCCACTAAAGCATTGTAGGTTCTCTGTTGCGGGGTCTCGGAGGGCCAACCGAGCAGGCTTTGTACCGCGCCACCACCGCGCAAGCGCTGGCGCTCTTCAACCCGCCATTCGCCCTTTTCCCACGTCACCGTGCGCTGGTTGGATCGGTTGTCTGGCGCGTAAATGATCCGCTCACCGCCCTGCACAGCTGTTTTGTAAAAACCCTGGTGCATCACCAGATACCCCTGCCCGCCGGCGTCCCTGTACCGGTTGCGCCCCTCGGGCACCAATCCCTTACCGTCAAACCCTCTGAGAACAAAGGGCTCCAACTCTGGGTCGGGCATGCGGGGCAAGGACGATAGCATCGGGCGTGCCTGGCCCCGGCGCCCCGCGCGGGCCATGATCAAGTCCTGCCCGGCCTCGGCGATGATCTCGCCCAGCCCGCCAATAAAATCACTCATCCACTGACGGAGGCTTCCGCTCGCATCGTCTATGGCCGAAAGCGCGGCGCCGCCCAGCATTGTCGGCAAGATCGCGCGCCCCAAAAGGCCGCCCAGTTGGCCTACCGGGAACATCGACATCGCCCCCGTCAGCAGCGTGACGCCGTTTCGGCGCCCCTCCCGCGCGGACGCGCTGTCGCGCTCGGCATTCGTCACGGTCAGCATGTCCGCCGTTTTAATCGCATGGGCTATTTGCGTTTCATGCAGCACGCTGAACAGATTCGCTTCAACCACGGGCGACGAAATTTTCATCGCGAAATCATTCTGTGCCCTGTCCTTTGCCCACCCGATCACGGACTGGGTGACTTGCTTTATCTTCTGCTCGAACGTCAGGTTTTCCGAGTTCGGTACCAGGCTGTCAAGCTGCTCGGCCTGCTCCTGCAATGGCAGATGCGAAATGAGCCAGCGGGTCATTTCCGAGGTGGCGGTGAGCGTCTGCGCCAGGGTCGTTTCCAATGCACGAGCGTTTTGCGCATCGACATCCCTGAAGTTTTTTCCGTCCGGCGCTCCCGGCGTGTACAGCGTCAGCGAGGGTCGGCTCGCCACCGTCTTCACCCCAAACGCCAGTACTTCCTTCAACACGCTATCGCCCCAGCACAACTGACGAACGACCACTTCGTGCCCGTTGACCTTACCGCGCCCCGCGGCCGTTGGGTTGTCCAGCGCCTCCAGCACCAGTTTCAGCCCGGTATTGTCGCGGTCGTGCCTCAAGTCGCCCGAGATATGGGCGGCCCATGCTTGGGCCCGCATTTGCTTCGCTTTCAGAGACATCCATTCTGCCTGGCGCTCCCGGGCTGCGAGCTGCAGCTCGGTCGCAAGCCGGGCACCGATATTGGCCCTCTCAATGACCTCTACAATCTGCGCAAAACTCAGCGGCCCTTCGACGGTAGGTTGAGGCGCATTGCGTTCGTCATCTGTCAGGTTCGACATCGCCCACTGCGTCATGGAGCGCCGATCATCGATAACCCCCCTCACGCTGCCTTGCGATATCCCGGAGCCAAACGGCGACCCGCCTGTGGGGGCGTGTGAGTCAATCAACTGCCTTCTGATATTCAGCGACACATCGTCCGGATCGACCGGTGGGTATTTCTCGCTGATGAAACCAGCCAGCAGTGTGCGGGTCCGGTCGTGAAGGGCTTCAGGGGTGGCCAGCGTCACCGGGTCTGGTGGCGGTGTATCCGCCGTGGCGCTTTGCAGATCCTGCACCGCGCGCCACCAGGCCACGCGGTCGCTGCCGATAACGTTCGGGTTGCCGTGCAGCCAGGCGCCGAGTCTTTGCAGGTTAAGCCGTAGTTCGCGTTCGTCCATGGCGGCGGCCAGGTCCAGCCTGTGCTTGACGCTCGCCGCGGCATCCAGCCTCGCCACCCAGGCAGTGATGGTCTCTCCCGCTGCCGGGCCTCTAAGTAAAGCGTCGCTCACGGCTGTTTTCTGCGCCGTTCGCAGGTCCGTGACCAAACGGGCAAGAAAGTCCTCGGCGATGGGGACGATGTCCACCTCGTCCGACGCGTCATTGTCAGCTTTCAGGCTAGTCTTCAGCGCCGCCAGGTCGCTGTACACCTCCAGCGGCCTGCCCGGCCTGTACAACAGCGCGCCCCCCGGGTCGTCGAGACTGTCATGCTGCGTCAGTACCACGACGCCCGACACCAACACGTCGAACCCCCACCCTTCGGGGGTGATACTCAGGCTATACACCCCGGGCCGAACACGTTCCTCGAGCCAGGCGCGAGTCGCCGCGTCCAGTGCCGCCAGCGCACCCTCGGTAATCGCCTTGTGCATTGGCAGGCTCAGCGTTCGATCCAGCCGGTGAAGATCCGCTTGTGCCTTGAGCTGCGCACCGAACTCATAGGCCAGCCAATCGCTGACAGGGGTGTCCTGGCTGCGGTCGGGCGGGCGGTCCCAGAAGTCATCCAGCGCCCGCACCAACAGTCGTTCATATGACCCTGGGGTGATGCCGATCAGTCGCTTGATTTGCTCCTTGGCGTCACGGCTGTTCAGGGCGACCGGCCGATCGGTGACGCTGTCTTTTTCGACGACGATGTCGATGTTGCCCAATTCGAGAAAGAACTCGCGAGCACTCATTTGGCCGGCGACCGCGCGCCAGAACAGCGTGTCGAGGGGGACGGTTTCCACTGCCGTGCGTGTTAACGCTGGCCCATCGGCTGTGTGCTCGGAGTTGGCGCCGCCCTGCAGCCGGCACACGCGTATTTCTTTTACCGTCACCTTGTCCGTGAGCGCGGGGAAGGTTCTCGTGAACCAATAGTCCAGATGCCGCGCCGCCACCTTCGAGGCGCGTGGAACGGCGTCGTTCAAGTGGATCATCTGCTGCTGCGAAGCATGGAGTCGGCTTAACAGCAGGGCGATAGCGGTGTGTAAGGGGATATTCTCCAGCATGTTCTCTTCCTGAGGGGGTTTGGAAGGAACAACGTAGTGAAGGAATACTGGGACAGGGTGGTACATATATACCGCACGTGGCGGTATCACTCCCCTTGCCACAGAAAGCGTTCTCGCCCAGCACGATGCTTACCCAAGAAACAGCCATAAAAAAAGGCCACCCAAAGGCAGCCCTTAAAAAACTAGAGAGGTTTTTTTGCTTACACAGCCGCTACAGGGCGCATGTAAGAGATTGGTGCGGTACTGGCATCTTCAAACGTCACGACTTCCCAAGCATCTTTCTGCTCAATCAACTTGCGCAGCAGCTGGTTGTTCAGTGCGTGGCCGGACTTGAAGCCCTTGAACTCACCAATCAGGCTATTGCCCAGCAGGTAGAGGTCGCCGATTGCATCGAGGATCTTGTGCTTGACGAATTCGTCTTCATAACGAAGGCCGTCTTCGTTCAGTACACCATCGGAATCGACCACGATCGCGTTTTCAACACTGCCGCCGAGTGCGAGGTTGTGCTTGCGCAGGTACTCGATGTCACTCATGAAACCAAAGGTACGGGCGCGGCTGACTTCTTTTACGAACGAAGTGCTGGAAAAATCCACGCTTGCACTTTGGGTGCGGTCACGGAAAACCGGGTGATCGAAATCGATCTCGAAGCTCACCTTGAAACCTTCGAAAGGGACGAAAGTGGCGCGCTTGTCGCCGTCTTCCACTGTCACTTCCCGCAGGATGCGGATGAACTTCTTGGCCGCGTCCTGCTCTTCCAGGCCAGCCGATTGAATCAGGAATACGAAGGGTCCGGCACTGCCATCCATGATCGGGACTTCGGACGCGGAGAGCTCGACGTAGGCGTTATCGATGCCCAGGCCAGCCATGGCCGAGAGCAAATGCTCCACCGTGTCCACTTTGGTGTCACCGTTGACCAACGTGGTCGACATAGTGGTTTCACCAACGTTTTCCGCGCGAGCAGGAATCTGCACCACAGGGTCGAGGTCGGCACGACAAAACACGATGCCGGTATCGACAGGCGCGGGCTTGAGGGTCAGATAGACCTTCTCGCCGGAGTGCAAGCCGACACCTGTGGCACGGATAATATTCTTCAGGGTGCGTTGTTTAATCATGGCATGGGCCGCTTCAGCGCAAATTGCGAACTGGTATCAACAAAGGCTGGCGATGATAGCAGACCAGACCTTTGCTGAACACCAATCACCCGTATCCCCCTGATACATTTCATCAATCGGCCTGACGACGCAGGAATGCCGGGATGTCCAGGTAATCCAGATCGTCTTGCGGATTCATCTTCGCGGCAGTCGCAGCACCGGCCTGGGCCTGGTTGCGCATGACGGTCGGACGGTCCAGGTCACGGTAGTTCACAGCCGGTTGTTCCTGACGAGCGGCCGCTTGTTGCTGTGGCTGGGAGGCCATGGTGGTTTGAACGGTGTTGTCGATCACCTTCATCGGCTTCTCGATTTTCGCGCCCAGACCGGTGGCAACTACAGTCACGTGCAGCTCGTCACGCATGTCAGGATCGATCACGGTGCCGACCTTGACCATCGCGTGGTCGGAAGCGAACGCCTCGATGATGCTACCCACGTCGGAGTACTCGCCCAGGGACAGGTCGGGACCGGCAGTGATGTTCACCAGGATGCCACGAGCGCCCTGCAGGTTCACATCTTCGAGCAGCGGGTTGCGGATGGCCGCTTCGGTGGCTTCACGAGCACGGTTCGGACCGCTGGCGCAGCCAGTGCCCATCATCGCCATGCCCATTTCGGACATCACGGTGCGTACGTCGGCGAAGTCGACGTTGATCATGCCTGGACGCTTGATGATGTCGGAGATACCGCGAACGGCACCGGCCAGTACGTCATCGGCCTTGGCGAAAGCCGACAAGAGGCTTGCGTCTTTACCCAGGATGGTCAGCAGCTTCTCGTTGGGGATGGTGATCAACGAGTCGACGCTTTCGCTCAGCGCGCGGATGCCTTCGTCGGCGATCTGCATGCGCTTGCGACCTTCGAACGGGAACGGACGGGTCACCACCGCAACGGTGAGGATCCCCATTTCCTTGGCCACTTCGGCAATGATCGGAGCAGCACCGGTACCGGTACCGCCGCCCATGCCAGTGGTGATGAACACCATGTTGGTGCCGGCCAGGACTTCAGCGATGCGCTCGCGGTCTTCCAGGGCAGCCTGACGGCCAACCTCGGGATTCGCGCCGGCACCCAGGCCCTTGGTCACGCCGGTACCCAGTTGCAGGATGGTCCGCGCGCCGATGTTTTTCAGCGCTTGAGCATCGGTGTTGGCGCAAATGAATTCGACGCCTTCGATGTTGCTCTTGACCATGTGGTTGACAGCGTTGCCGCCGCCACCGCCGACACCGATTACCTTGATAACCGGGCTAGCGGGGATGTTGTCTACGAGTTCGAACATTTTCCCTCTCCTTTCATTCTCTAGTTTTTTCGCCTACTGCGTTTGCCGCGTCTTCCAGCGCCAAGCCTGAAACTTGTCGCTTGAAGCTTTGAAACTGTTTAAAAGTTGCCTTTGACCCAAGCCTGGAGCCGCTCGAACAGCGGTGCCTTCGGCTCGTCGTTGCTGTAGCTGTCACGGCTGCCGATGCCCGAGAAGGAAATCCCGTCGGACTGCTTCTGCAGGCCGTACATCAACAGGCCCACGCCGGTGGAATAGATCGGATTGCGAACCACGTCATCCAGGCCCTTGACGCCATGGGGCACGCCCAGGCGCACCGGCATGTGGAAGATCTCTTCGGCCAGTTCGACCGCGCCTTCCATCTTCGAGGTACCGCCGGTCAGGACGATGCCGGCCGGGATCAGGTCTTCGTAGCCGCTGCGGCGCAATTCGGCCTGGATCAGCGTGAACAGCTCGTCGTAACGCGGCTCGACCACTTCGGCCAGGGCCTGGCGCGACAGTTCGCGCGGTGGGCGGTCGCCGACGCTTGGCACCTTGATGGTTTCACCGGCACCGGCGAGTTTCGCCAGGGCGCAGGCGTAGCGGATCTTGATTTCCTCGGCGTACTGGGTCGGGGTGCGCAACGCCATCGCGATGTCGTTGGTCACCTGGTCGCCGGCAATCGGGATCACCGCCGTATGACGGATGGCGCCTTCGGTGAAGATCGCGATGTCGGTGGTGCCGCCGCCGATGTCCACCAGGCACACGCCCAGCTCTTTCTCGTCGTCGGTCAGCACCGAGTAGGCCGAAGCCAGTTGCTCGAGGATGATGTCGTCGATTTCCAGGCCGCAGCGGCGCACACATTTCTCGATGTTCTGCGCAGCGTTCACCGCACAGGTCACCACGTGGACCTTGGCTTCCAGGCGAACGCCAGACATGCCCAAGGGCTCGCGCACGCCTTCCTGGTTATCGATCACGTAATCCTGCGGCAGGGTGTGCAACACCCGCTGGTCGGCCGGGATCGCCACGGCCTGGGCCGCGTCGAGCACGCGCTCGAGGTCGGCGGAGCTGACTTCGCGATCACGGATCGCCACGATGCCGTGGGAGTTCAGGCTGCGGATGTGATTGCCTGCCACGCCGACGAACGCCGAGTGGATCCGGCAACCGGCCATCAACTGCGCCTCTTCGATGGCGCGCTGGATCGATTGCACGGTGGACTCGATGTTCACCACCACGCCTTTTTTCAAGCCGCGGGACGGGTGTGTACCGATCCCGACGATGACCAGCGTGCCGTCGTCCGCGACTTCGCCTACCAGCGCCACCACCTTGGAAGTGCCGATATCCAGACCGACGATCATTTTCCCGCTTTGCACGTTTGCCATGGTCCTGCCTCTTCTTAATTCTTCGCGACGGCGGGTACGGCCGTCGTCGGCGCTACAGGTTCCCGCCAGCCAACAGCCAGGCCGTTGGCGTAGCGCAGATCGATGCGCGCAATGTTCGTAATCTGTTCTTTGAGCGTCTTGTCATAGATGGCAATGAAGCGGCGCATCTTTTCCACCAGGTTGCCGCGACCGAGCAACAGCTCGATGCCCGGCCCCGAGCTGCCCGCGCCAGTGGTCAGGAACCAGCTGCCGCGCTCACGCAATTCCAGGCGCGCGATGGAGAAGCCCAGTGGCCGCAACATCTGACTCAACACCTGGTACTGCTGCATCACTTGCTGCTGGGCCCGCTGTGGGCCGAACAGTTGTGGCAAATGTTCATAGTTGGCCAGTTCCCGCGGCGTAAACGCCTGGCCCTGGTTGTTCAACAATGACTCGTCGCCCCATCGGGCCACCGGCAGTTGCTCTTCCAGACGGATCGACACCTGGTCGGGCCATACCCGGCGGACTTCGGCGTGGGCGATCCAGGGCATCTGCTCCAGCTCCGTGCGCATGCCCGCCAGGTCGATGGTGAAGAAGCTCGAGGCCACGAACGGGGCGATCCGCTGCTGCACCGCCTGCTGGCTGATGTAGCTCAGGTCGCCCTGGACGTTGATCCGGGCAATCGGCCGGTCGGCGTAAGGCAACAGCCGTTGGGCGCCTTCATAAGTACCGAACCCCAACGCCACCAGCAGCACCGGCCAGAACAGGCTCTTGAGAAAGCCAAAGTTGGCTTTCGGCAGACGCGCCGACATCGGCTCCTTGGCCACCATTCGGCTGGCACCCCGCGGCACCGGCTTGCGACCGGGTGCGGATGGCTGATGACGAAGCGATGCGCCTTGCATGGCTTAACCTCTTGGCTCTTGTTGGCCGACACTGGCGGCCAGGATCGACAGCACCAGTTGCTGGAAATCCAGGCCAGCGGCCCGGGCCGCCATCGGTACCAGGCTGTGATCGGTCATGCCGGGAGCGGTGTTGACTTCCAGGAACCAGAACTGCCCATCGGCGTCCTGCATCACGTCTGCCCGGCCCCAGCCGGCAATACCCAGCGCCTCACAGGCCTTGGCCGTGAGGTCCATCAGTTCTTTTTCCTTGGCGGCGTCCAGCCCGCAGGGAATGCGGTACTGGGTATCGTTGGCGACGTACTTGGCGTCGTAGTCGTAGAACGTGTGCGGGGTGCCCAGCGCAATCGGGGGCAACACCTGGTCACGCAGGGTGGCGATGGTGAACTCGGGACCGGTGATCCATTGTTCGACCAACACTTGCGAATCGTAGGAACTGGCGTCTTTCCATGCCGCGGTCAACTCAGGCAGCGAATTCACTTTCGCCATGCCGATACTTGAACCTTCATGGGCCGGTTTGACGATCAAAGGGAAGCCCAGTTCCGTGGCCGCCGAAATACAATCGGCCTCGGACGCCAGCACGGCGTGACGCGGCGTCGGAATGCCGAGGCTGTGCCAGACCTGCTTGGTACGCAGTTTGTCCATCGCCAGGGCGGAAGCCAGGATGCCGCTACCGGTGTAGGGAATGCCCAGGCATTCGAGCAGGCCTTGCATGCTGCCGTCTTCGCCACCGCGACCGTGCAGGATGATGAACGCACGGTCGATCTTTTCGTTCAGCAGGCGCTGCAGGAAATCGTCGCCCACATCGATGCCGAATGCGTCGACACCAGCACTTTGCAAGGCTTGCAGCACGGCGTTGCCGGACTTGAGGGACACCTCGCGCTCGGCGCTCTTGCCACCGAACAGCACGGCCACGCGACCGAAGGCTTTCGGATCGAGGGTCGAGACCAGGTTAGCGTAGGCAGCAGTCATTTCAGTTTCCCCGCGCTGGAAGCCACGATGGCCCCGGCGAATAACGGACTGTTCAACAGTTTCGGGGCCAGGCCACCGATATCGCCGGCCCCCTGGCACAGCAGGATGTCGCCGGCGCGCAGCAGCGGCTTGACCAGCGGCGCGAGGTCCACGCCGCGTTCGATGTAGATCGGGTCCAACTGACCGCGCTGGCGAATGCTGTGGCACAGCTGGCGGCTGTCGGCACCCGGGATTGGCTCTTCACCGGCCGGGTAGACTTCCATCAACAGCAGCACGTTGGCGTCGGCCAGTACCTGGACGAAATCGTCATACAGGTCGCGGGTGCGGCTGTAGCGGTGCGGCTGGTAGACCATCACCAGGCGGCGCTCCGGCCAGCCACCGCGTACGGCCTTGATCACCGCGGCGACTTCGGTCGGGTGATGGCCGTAGTCGTCCACCAGCATCACGTTGCCGCCGTCCACCGGCAGTTCGCCGTAGACCTGGAAACGCCGGCCCACGCCCTGGAAGCCGGACAGACCCTGGACGATGGCTTCATCGCTGACGCCTTCGTCGGTGGCGATGCAGATGGTGGCCAAGGCGTTGAGCACGTTGTGGTTGCCGGGCATGTTCACCGACACATCCAGCGGCTCGCGATCAGGGCGCAGCACGGTGAAGAACGTCTGCATGCCCTGCTGGCGCACATTGATGGCGCGTACGTCGGCCTCTTCACCAAAACCGTAGGTCACGGTCGGACGCTTGATCAGCGGCAGGATTTCGCGCACCACCGGGTCATCCAGGCACACCACCGCCAAACCGTAGAACGGCAGGTTGTGCAGGAACTCGACGAAGGTTTTCTTCAGCTTGTTGAAGTCACCGTCGTAGGTCGCCATGTGGTCGGCGTCGATGTTGGTCACCACGGCCACCAGCGGTTGCAGGTGCAGGAAGCTCGCGTCGCTCTCGTCGGCTTCCGCGATCAGGTAGCGGCTGGTGCCCAACTGGGCATTGGTGCCCGCGGCATTCAGCCGCCCACCGATCACGAACGTCGGGTCCAGGCCACCGGCGGCGAACACCGAAGCGATCAGACTGGTGGTGGTGGTCTTGCCGTGGGTACCGGCGACGGCGATGCCGTGGCGATAACGCATCAGCTCGGCGAGCATCTCGGCCCGTGGCACCACCGGAATGCGGCGTTCCAGGGCGGTGGCGACTTCCGGGTTGGAGGTGTTCACGGCACTGGAAACCACCAGCACGTCGGCATTGGCGGCGTTCTCGGCACGGTGGCCGATAAAGATCTGCGCGCCGAAGGATTCCAGACGCTCGGTCACCGGGGACGCTTTCAGGTCGGAACCGGAGACTTCATAGCCCAGGTTCAACAGCACTTCGGCGATTCCGCACATGCCCACGCCGCCGATTCCGACGAAGTGGATGCGGCGGATACGGCGCATTTCCGGTTGTGGCATGGCTTTGCGATTCTCAACCATGGGCCACCTCCAGGCAGGTATCGACCACTTGGGCCGTGGCATCGGGTTTGGCCAGGCGGCGTGCGGCGCGGGCCATCTCTTCAAGTCGTTGCGGCTGCATCAAAACCTCTGTCAGGCGGGCGGCAAGATCCGCGGCGCCAGTCGTTCTTTGCGGCATCAGGAAGGCAGCGCCTTCACGGGCCAAATAATCGGCGTTACGGGTCTGGTGATCGTCGATCGCGTGGGGCAAAGGCACCAGCATCGAGGGCAGACCGGCGGCAGCCAGTTCACTGATGGTCAACGCGCCTGCGCGGCAGACCACCAGGTCGGCCCAGCCATAGGCTTGGGCCATGTCTTTGATGAAAGGCTGCACCTGCGCCTCGACGCCGGCAGCGCGGTAGCGCTCGGCGGTCACTTCATCGTGGTTCTTGCCGGCCTGGTGAAACACTTCCGGACGCAGTTCGGGGGCGACCTGCGACAGGGCTTCAGGCAGCAATTTGTTCAACGGTTCTGCCCCCAGGCTTCCGCCCAGGACCAGCAAACGCGCCTTGCGTCCAGCCAGGGCCGGACGCGGTGTATCGAAAAACAGCTCGGTACGCACCGGATTACCGGTGGTACGGCGGCTGCCCGACAGGGTAAAGGTGTCGGGAAAGGCTTCACAGACCCGGGCGGCCAACGGCACCAGTAACCGATTGGCGGTACCAGCCACGGCGTTTTGTTCGTGAACGATCACCGGCACACCGGCCAATTTCGCCGCGACACCGCCAGGACCGGTCACATAACCACCGAACCCGACCACGCACACGGGCCGCAACCGACGGATGATCGCCCGCGCCTGCCAAATCGACTTGAGCAGCATCAGCGGTGCCTTGAGCAACGACAGCTTGCCTTTGCCGCGCAGGCCACTGGCGTCGATCCGGTGCAGTTCGAGGCCGGCACCTGGCACCAGTTCGTTCTCGATCCCCCGTGGCGTGCCCAGCCAGTGCACGGTATAGCCGCGCGCCTGGAACTCCCGGGCACAGGCCAGCGCCGGGAAGACATGCCCGCCGGTACCGCCCGCCATGATCAGCACGTTAGCGCCCATGAGTCGGCTCCTCGGCGAAGTCGCTCTCCTGGAATTCCATCTCTTCGCTGCCCAAATGGGTTCGACTCTCCCATTCGATACGCAACAACAAGCCGAGACAGGCGCAGCAGATCACCAGGGAGCTGCCGCCATAACTGAGGAACGGCAACGTCAGGCCCTTGGTCGGCAACAGGCCGACGTTCACGCCAATGTTGATCAGGAATTGGCCGATCCACAGGAACGACAAGCCATACGCCACGTACGCGGCAAAAAACTGCTTGGCCTTCTCGGCCCACAAGCCGATGTACATGCCGCGCACGCAGACGAACACGAACAGCGCCACGGTGCACAGCGAGCCCACGACGCCCAGCTCTTCGGCCAGCACCGAGAACACGAAGTCGGTGTGCGCTTCGGGTAGGTAGAACTGCTTTTGCACGCTGTTGCCCAAGCCCACGCCCAGCCATTCGCCACGACCGAAGGCGATCAGCGCCTGGGTCAATTGATAGCCGGAACCGAACTGGTCGGCCCACGGGTCGGTAAAGGTGATCAAACGCGCCATCCGATACGGTTGCGCCTGGACCAGCACTGTCACTGCCGCCACCGCCAGCGCCACCATCAGGGTGAAACGGAACAGCCCGACGCCACCCAAAAACAGCATCGCCGCCGCCGCGCCCATCATCACCACCGTGGCGCCGAAGTCCGGCTCCATCAGCAGCAGGCCCGCCATCGGCAGCAACACGATGAACGGCTTGAAGAACCCCATCCAGCTCTCGCGTACTTCCTTCTGGCGACGCACCAGGTAACCGGCCAGGTAGATCACCACGAAGACCTTGGCGATCTCCGAAGGCTGAACGTTGAAGAAGCTGAAGCCGATCCAGCGCATCGAACCGTTGACCTCGCGGCCGATCCCCGGCAACAGCACCATCACCAACAGGCCGAAGGCACCGAGCAGCATCATCCAGCCCAGGCGCTGCCAGGTGGCGATCGGCACCATCATGGTGACGATGCACGCGCCCAAGCCGATCACCAGGTAAATCAGGTGGCGGATCATGTGGTAAAGCGTATTGCCCGACTGCACCGCGGCCACTTCCGACGATGCGGACGTGATCATCACCAGGCCCAGGCCCAGCAATGCCAGGCAACCGGCGAGCATCGGGAAATCCAGGTCGATGCCACGCCCGGTGATCAATGGCGACGGGTACGGCTTGATGATGTTCATCAGGCTCATGCCAAATCCTCCGCCGCCCGGGCGAACAACTGCCCGCGCTCTTCGTAGTTCTTGAACATGTCGAAACTGGCGCAGGCCGGCGACAACAGCACCGCGTCGCCCGGTTGCGCGAGGGCACGGCACTGTTGCACCGCTTCATCCAGCGAAGCGACGCGCACCAGCGGCACGGCATCGCCAAGCGCCTGGGCGATCAACTCGCGGTCGCGGCCCATCAGCACCACGGCACGGCAGTTGGCCGCCACCGGATCGCGCAGATCCTTGAAGTCGGCACCCTTGCCGTCGCCACCGGCGATCAGCACCAGTTTGCCTTCGATGTCCGCGCCCAGCCCTTCGATGGCCGCCAGCGCGGCGCCCACGTTAGTGGCCTTGGAATCGTTGTACCAGGCCACGCCATCGAGGTCGCGCACCCACTGGCAACGATGTTCGAGACCGGCAAAAGTACGCAGCGCCGAGAGCATGGCGTCGAACGGCAGACCGACCGCATGTCCCAAGGCCAGGGCCGCCAGGGCATTGGCCTGATTGTGGGCGCCGCGAATCTTCAGCTCGCGCACCGGCATCAGGTTCTGGAATTCGAAGGCCAGGTACTTCTCGCCATTCTCTTCGCGCAGCCCGAAGCCTTTGAAATCCGGAACGCCCAGGCCAAAGGACCAGCACGGCAGGCCCTCGCCCAGCAACGGACGGGTCAGGGCGTCCTGGCGGTTGAACACCACCTGCCGGGCGCCACGGAAGATCCGGTGCTTGGCCAGGTGATAAGCCGGCAGGCCGCTGTAGCGGTCCATGTGGTCTTCGCTGATGTTGAGCACGGTCGCCACTTCGGCACCCAGATGGTCAGTGGTTTCCAGCTGGAAGCTCGACAGCTCCATCACGTACAGCTCGACGTCGTCACTGAGCAGGTCCAGTGCCGGGGTACCGAGGTTGCCGCCCACGGCGACACGCTTGCCAGCTGCCGCGGCCATCTCGCCCACCAGGGTGGTGACGGTGCTCTTGGCATTGGAACCGCTGATGGCGACGATCGGCGCCTTGGCGTTACGCGCGAACAGCTCGATGTCGCCGGACAGTTTCACGCCACGGGCAGCCGCCGCCTGCAGGGCCGGAGTCGCCAGGGCCAGGCCGGGGCTCACGTAGAGCTCATCGGCGCGGCACAGGAATTCGACATCCAGCTCGCCACAACGCACGTCCACCTGGGGATAGTCACGGCGCAGCGTGGCCAGCTCAGGCGGATTCTCCCGCGTATCGGCCACGGCAAACGACACACCCCGGTTCGCCAGGAAGCGAACCAGGGACATGCCGCTCTTGCCGAGGCCGACAACGATGCGGAAGTGGTCAGAAGCGATCAGGGACACTCGTTCTACCTCAGCTTCAGGGTGGCAAGGCCGATCAGCACCAGGATCACGGTGATGATCCAGAAACGGACGATCACACGCGGCTCGGGCCAGCCCTTGAGTTCAAAGTGGTGGTGGATCGGCGCCATGCGGAATACGCGGCGGCCGGTCAATTTAAAGGAAGCAACCTGAATGACGACTGACAGGGTCTCCATCACGAACACACCGCCCATGATGAACAGGACGATTTCCTGGCGAACGATGACCGCGATGGTGCCCAGGGCCGCGCCCAGCGCCAACGCGCCGACGTCGCCCATGAAGACTTGCGCCGGATAGGTGTTGAACCACAGGAAGCCCAGGCCGGCACCGATCAGCGCACCGCAGAACACGATCAGCTCGCCCGCCCCCGGTACATAAGGGATCAGCAGGTATTCGGCGAACTTCACGTTACCCGACAGGTAGCAGAAGATCCCCAGCGCACCGCCGACCATCACCGTCGGCATGATCGCCAGGCCATCGAGACCATCGGTGAGGTTGACCGCGTTGCTCGAACCGACGATCACCAGGTAGGTCAACACGACGAAGCCGGCGCCCAGCGGGATGCTGTAGTCCTTGAGCATCGGCAGGATCAGGGTGGTTTCCACCGGCGAGGCGGCGGTCATATAAAGGAAGATCGCCGCGCCGAGGCCGAACACCGACTGCCAGAAGTATTTCCAGCGGCTTGGCAGGCCACGGGAGTTCTTCTCGATGACCTTGCGATAGTCGTCGACCCAACCGATGGCGCCGAACAGCAGGGTCACCAGCAGCACGACCCAGACGTAACGGTTCGCCAGGTCGGCCCAGAGCACGGTACTGATGCCAATGGACGACAGGATCAGCGCGCCGCCCATGGTCGGGGTACCGGATTTGGACAGGTGCGACTGCGGGCCGTCGTTACGCACCGACTGGCCGATTTGCAGGTTCTGCAGGGTGCGGATCATCCACGGGCCCAGGAACAGCGACAACGACAGCGCGGTCAGCACACCCAGGATCCCGCGCAGGGTCAGGTACTGGAAGACCGCGAAGCCTTTGTGGAACTGTTGCAGGTACTCCGCTAGCAGCAGCAGCATTAATGTTTCTCCATACGGGTGCCGCACAGCGCCGCGACGACGTTTTCCATCGCTGCGCTGCGTGAGCCCTTGATCAATAAGGTGGTGTTCGGGTCTTGCTCGGCGCCCAGGGCCTGGATCAGCTCGGCCTGAGTGGTGAAATGCTGTGCGTGTTCGCCAAACGCCGCGACCGCGTGGGCCATCATCGGGCCGACGGCATACAGCGCATCGACTTTGCCGCGCGCATAGGCACCGACATCGTGATGGCCCTGTTGCGCCCACTCGCCCAGTTCGCCGATATCCCCCAGCACCAGCACGGTGCGGCCGGAGAAACCGGCGAGGATATCCACTGCCGCGCACATGGACGTCGGGTTGGCGTTGTAGGTGTCGTCGATCACGCGCATGCCGTTGCTGGCCAGTTGCGCGACGGAGCGTCCCTTGACCGGCTGTACGGCGTTCAGCCCGGCGACGATGCCTGGCAGCGACACGCCCAGGGCATGAGCGGCGGCGGCGGCGGCCAGGGCATTGGCCACGTTGTGGGTGCCGAGCAGATTCAACTGGACCCGCTCGGCGCCATCGGGGCTGTGCAGGTTGAAGGCCGGGCAGCCACGGGCATCGCGGTCCAGGTCGCTGGCGTAGAAATTCGCGGCGAGGTTGCTCAGGGCGAAGGTCAACACCTTGCGCTCACCCGCCCGGGTCTTCCAGATTTCAAAGGCCTTGTCGTCGAGATTCAGCACGGCGACGCCATCGGCATCCAGCCCTTCGATGATCTCGCCCTTGGCCTCGACGATTTTTTCCGGGCCGCCGAACTCGCCGACATGGGCGGTCCCGGCGTTGTTGAGTACCGCCACATGGGGCTTGGTCATGGCCACGGTGTAGGCAATCTCACCCAGCCGCGAAGCCCCCAGTTCAATGACCGCTGCGCTATGCTCCGGCGCCAGTTCCAGCAGGGTCAGCGGCACGCCGAGGTCGTTGTTCAGGTTGCCACGGGTCGCCAGCACCGGACCGCGGGTGCGCAGAATGCTGGCAAGCATTTCCTTGACCGTGGTCTTGCCGCTGGAGCCGGTGATGGCCGCGACCGGATTGCCAAACGCCGCGCGGTTCAGCGCACCGAGCTGGCCCAGGGCCTGGCGGGTGTCGTTGACCAACAACTGCGGCAACGTGCTGTTGGTCACTTCCCGCTCGACCAACGCCGCGACCGCACCTTTGCCCGCGACCTCGTTCAAGTAATCGTGACCATCGAAGCGCGGCCCGGCCAGGGCGACAAACAGTTGTCCCGGGGCGATGGCGCGACTGTCGATGCTGACGCCATCGAAGGAAGCGTCCGCAGCAAGCAGGCGCCCATTCAGGGCGTTGGTCAGTTCGCTGAGTTTCAGGGCCTTAAGCATGGGCCACCTCCCATGCGGTCAGGGCGTGATCGGCTTCCACCAGATCGGAGAAAGCATGGCGTTCGCCGTTGATTTCCTGATAGTCCTCGTGGCCCTTGCCGGCCAGGACGATGACGTCGTCCGCCGAAGCGCTGGCAATCAACTGGGCGATGGCCTGGCCGCGACCGGCCACGAAGGTGACGTTATCCACCGCCGAGAAGCCGGCACGGATGTCGTCGAAAATCCGCAGTGGGTCTTCGGTACGTGGATTGTCATCGGTGACCAACACACCGTCGGCCAGCCGCTCGACCACCTCGGCCATCAACGGGCGCTTGCCGCGATCACGATCGCCGCCGCAGCCAAACAGGCACAGCAACTTGCCTTTGGCGTGAGGCCGCAGGGCCATCAAGACTTTTTCCAGGGCATCGGGGGTATGGGCGTAGTCGACCACCACCAGCGGTTGCGTTCCGCCACCCAAGCGCTGCATGCGACCGGCCGGGCCTTCGAGCTTCGGCAAGACCTTGAGGATTTCGTCCAACGCGTAGTCCAGGCCGAGCAAGGCGCCGATGGCGGCCAATACGTTGCTCAGGTTGAAGCGACCCAGCAAGGTGCTGCGCAGATGATGCTCGCCTTGGGGCGTGACCAGCGTGGCGCGAACACCTTCGTCAGTGAACTGCGCCTGGCGTACATAAAGGTAGGCGCTGGCATCTTCCAGGCTGTAGGTAATCAACCGGGACTCGCGCTTTTCGGCAGCCAATTGCCGACCGAACTCGTCATCGAGGTTGATGACCCGGCATTTCAAATCATTCCAGGCGAACAGCTTGGCCTTGGCTTCGCCGTAGGCCTGCATGGTGCCGTGGTAATCCAGGTGATCCCGGGACAGGTTGGTCAACACCGCGACATCGAATGCCAGCGCGGTCACACGGCCCTGGTCCAGGCCATGGGATGAGACTTCCATCGCAATGGCCTTGGCACCGGCCTTCTTCAAGTCCGCCAGGGTCGCTTGTACGGCAATCGGGTTCGGCGTGGTGTGCAGGCCACTTTCCAGTGCGCCATGGAAACCGTTGCCCAGGGTCCCGACAATGCCGCAATGCTGGCCGAGCAGGTCCAGGGCCTGGGCCACCAGTTGGGTGACGCTGGTCTTGCCGTTGGTACCGGTCACGCCAATCAGGTTCAGGTGACGGCTCGGGTCGCCATAGAATCGCCCGGCGATGTCCGACAGCTGTGCCGCCAGGCCCTTGACTGGAATCAGCGGAACGTCAGTGATCGGCAGCACGGTCGCGCCTTGCACTTCATAAGCCACGGCCGCCGCACCGCGCTTGAGGGCATCGGCGATGTGGGCGCGACCATCGAAACGCGCGCCCGGCACCGCCAGGAACAGGTCTCCGGCACGTACATTGCGGCTATCCAGGGCCAACTCGCGAATCAACAGATCGTGACCGGCATGGGCAAAAATCTTGTTCAGGCTCAGGGACATCAGCCACGCCCTCCTTCGGCTTTCAAGGGAACGACCGGTGCGGTATTGGCCTGCTGGGTCGGCGGCAGGTTATCCGGGGTAATGTTCATCAGGCGCAGGGTGCCGGACATCACTTTGCTGAACACCGGTGCCGAAACCAGGCCACCGAAGTAGCCCGCCTTGCTCGGTTCATCAATGACCACGACGATGGCGTAGCGCGGGTCGCTCATCGGGCCGAAACCGGCAAACAGCGAACGGTAGGAGTTCTCGGCGTAGCCTTTGGTGCCCACGGAGGTCTTGCGCGCGGTACCCGATTTACCTGCCACATGATAAGCGGGCACTTGGGCGCGGTAGACGCCGCGTGGCGCCTCGATCACCTGTTGCAGCATGCCCTGCATGGTCTTGGCGACGTTCTCCGGGATCACCTGGGTGGTCTGCGGTGCCTTGTCGGTTTTGATCAGCGTCAGCGGAGCGATACGGCCATTGTTGGCCAGCGCGGAAAATGCGTGGACCAGTTGGATCGCCGTCACGGAAACACCGTAGCCGTAGGACAGGGTGGCCGTTTCAGCCTTGCGCCAGTCGCGGTAGTTCGGCAGGTTGCCGACACGCTCGCCCGGGAAGCCCAGGCCGGTGTCCTGGCCGAGGCCGATCTTCTGGGCCAGGCGATAAATCGTCTCGCCGCCGATATCGAAGGCGATCTTGCTCATGCCGACGTTACTGGAATTGATCAGGATGCCGGTCAGGTCGAGCACCGGGCCTTCGGTCTTGGACACGTCACGAATAGTGTACTTGCCGATCTGCAAGGTGCCCGGATACACCTCGACGGTGTCGCTCGGTTTCCAGCGCCCGGTTTCCAGGGCTGCAGCCATGGACACGGCTTTCATGGTCGAGCCCGGCTCGAACACGTCGATCATCGCGCGGTTGCGCATCATCGCAGGTTGCAGGTTGCGGCGGTTGTTCGGGTTGTAGGTCGGCTGGTTGACCATGGCCAGGATCTCGCCGGTCTTCACATCCATGATCACCAGGCTGCCGGCCTTGGCACCGTTCTCTACGATGGCATTGCGCAGTTCACGGTTGGCCAGGTATTGCAGGCGCAGGTCAATGGACAACGCCAAGGGCTTTCCGGCCTTGGCGTTTTTTGTAACCTGGACATCCTTGATCAGCCGTCCGCGCCGGTCCTTGATGACCTGGCGCTTGCCGGCGACCCCGGCGAGCCATTCGTCATAGGCCAGTTCGACACCTTCCCGACCTCGATCATCGATGTCGGTGAACCCGACCATGTGGGCCGTGACTTCACCGGCTGGGTAGAAACGCCGGAACTCTTCGATGCCGTAGACGCCCGGCACTTTAAGGTCGAGCACGCTCTGGCCCTGCTCGGGGGTCAACCCGCGCACCAGATAGATGAATTCCTTGTTGGCCTGAGCTTCGAGGCGCTCGGCCAGGGCCTTGGGATCCTGCCCGAGAGCGGCGGCCAGTGCCGGCCATTTTTCCTTGGCCAGTTGCATTTCCTTGGCGTTGGCCCACAGGGTGGTCACCGGGGTACTCACGGCCAGGGGTTCGCCATTGCGGTCGGTGATCAGGCCACGGTGAGCCGGGATCGGAATGTGCCGCACGCTGCGGGCATCGCCCTGCCCCTTGAGGAAATCACGGTCGACGACCTGCAGGTCGATGATGCGCCACGAAATCGCCGCCACCATGATCCCGAGCAGGCCCAAAACCAGACGAAACCGCCACGGGAACAGCGCCCCTTCGAGTTTCATCATGGCGCCACCATCTGCACTTCGGCGGCGCCGGGAATGCGCATTTTCAGTTGTTCGGTGGCCAATACTTCGATGCGGCTATGGGCGGTCCAGGTGCTCTGCTCCAGGATCAACCGGCCCCACTCGGCCTGCGCTTTATCGCGCACGCTCAGTTCGTTGTAGAGGGTATTGAGCAACTGCCGGTTCCAGTGCGCGCTATAGGACACGGCGATGGCCGACACGAGCACGCCGATAAACAGCAGCAGCATGAAAAAGCTGCCGCCGGGCAGGGGCTTGGCGAAGAGCTTGCTCACCGCAACTTCTCCGCGACACGCATGACGGCGCTACGGGCGCGTGGGTTGGCCTTGAGCTCGGCTTCGGAAGCGAACTGCGCTTTGCCATGGATCTTGATTTTCGGCACGAAGGCTTCGAAACGCACCGGCAGGTTGCGCGGCAGGTTATCGGCTTCGCCCTTGGTGAGTTTGCGCATGAACAGCTTGACGATGCGGTCTTCCAGGGAATGGAAGCTGATCACTACCAGCCGACCGCCGATCTCCAGTGCCTCAAGCGCCGCTTCGAGACCGACTTCCAGATCGCCCAGCTCGTTATTGACGTGGATACGCAAGCCCTGGAAAGCACGGGTCGCCGGGTTCTTGCCCTTCTCCCAGGCCGGGTTGGCGACTTTCAGTACTTCGGCCAGATCGCCGGTGCGCTCGAAAGGCTTGATGTCGCGACGCTCGACCACGGCACGGGCCATACGGCCGGAGAAACGCTCCTCACCGTATTCCTTGAAGACACGGGCGATTTCTTCCACCGGGGCAGTGTTGACAAATTCGGCAGCGCTGATGCCACGGGACGGGTCCATGCGCATATCCAGCGGGCCATCATTGAGGAAACTGAAGCCGCGCTCCGGGTCATCCAGTTGTGGCGAAGACACGCCCAGGTCGAGCAGCACGCCACTGACCTTGCCGGCCAGGCCACGCTCGGCGACTTCCGAACCCAACTCGGCAAAGCTGCGCTGCACAACGACAAAGCGGCCGTCTTCGGCCGCCAGCGCTTGCCCGGTGGCAATCGCTTGAGGATCCTTGTCGAATCCAAGCAACCGGCCGCCCGGCCCCAGCTTGCTGAGAATCAACCGGCTGTGCCCGCCACGTCCGAACGTGCCGTCCAGATAGCAGCCATCAGGACGTACGGCGAGAGCCTCGACGGCTTCGTCAAGCAGTACGGTGATGTGGTTAAAGCCGCTATCAATAGTCACAGGATCAAATCACGCAGTTCATCAGGCATGGCGCCCGGTTGTTGAATAGCAGCGAGGTCGGCGGCAGAAACCGCATTCCAGGCATCTTCGTCCCACAGCTGGAACTTGTTCAGTTGGCCCACCAGCATCGCGCGCTTGTCCAACTTGGCGTATTCGCGCAGGCGCGGCGGCACCAGGAAACGACCGCTGCCATCGAGCTCGAGGTCGACGGCATTACCAATCAGCAAGCGTTGCAGGCGACGGTTTTCTTCACGCAGCGAAGGCAGTGCGCGCAGTTTGGTTTCGATGATTTCCCACTCATCCAGAGGGTAAACACACAAACATGGATCAACAGCGTCGATCGTGACGATTAACTGCCCCGAACTTCGCGAAACGAGCTCGTCACGATACCGGCTCGGCATGGCGAGACGGCCTTTTGCATCGAGACTGATAGCGTTAGCTCCGCGAAACACGTCAGCGTTTCTCCACTTTTTGGCGTTTTACCTTCAAAAAAACCCACTTCATGCCACTTTCCGCCACTTGCGCACACTATAGGAATGCGCCCACCGCACCGTCAAGGCGCGGATTGAAGGAAAAGCCTTATAGATCGGAGATTTAGGAGCGTTTCAGGAGGGGTAACAAGAATCTGACGTAGGAAATTTCGCCTCAACCCGAGGAAGCACAGGAGGCTGCGCGCACAAGTTAAAGTGATTTGTTAAGAGTAAGATTTTTTTGGTATTAGGAACTGCGTCTGCCAGTGATTCCGGCAGGGAGGGAAAAGGTGGAGAGTCGATCTGTAAGCCGGGTTCTGTCTTGAACAGTCATTCGTCTACGATGGCCATCACTGGACATCTTTAGCAACCTACCCGGTCCCAGCGCGGGCCACGCCTTGGGACCCTATTTGGTCTTGCTCCAAGTGGGGTTTACCTAGCCACGAACTGTTGCCAGACGTGCGGTGCGCTCTTACCGCACCTTTTCACCCTTACCGGCGCCGAAGCGCTTAGGCGGTTATTTTCTGTGGCACTTTCCGTAGGCTCACGCCTCCCAGGCATTACCTGGCACTTCGCCCTATGGAGCCCGGACTTTCCTCCCCCCCCTAATTCTCATAGAGGGCAGCGACTGTCCAATCGACTCTCCGCCGCGAAGGTTAACGGTAGAGCGCCCGAAGAACAAGCGCTAAAAGCCTTGGGCCAGCCCCATATCCCGGTTTCACTGGCCTTTCTGTTTTTCCAGCGCGACCTGATACAGCACGTTCTTGCGCTCGCCAGTGATCTGCGCAGCAAGGGCAGCGGCGCGCTTGAGGGGCATCTCCTCAAGCAACAGGTTCAGGACGCGCATCGCCTCGCTGCTGACAGCGTCTTCACTTTCCGGCGCTGTCCACCCGGCCACTAGCACGACGCACTCGCCGCGCTGCTGGTTGCTGTCGCTTTCGACAAAAGCTCGCAACTCGGCCAGCGGCAGGCCCTTCAGGGTTTCAAACGTCTTGGTCAGCTCACGAGCCAACAGTGCCGGACGCTCGGGACCAAACACCAACTCCATGTCTTGCAGGCATTCCAGAATGCGGTGCGGCGCTTCATAGAAGATCAGCGTGCGCGGCTCCTCCTTTATAGCATCCAGACGGGCGCGCCGCCCCACCGCCTTGGCCGGCAGGAAACCTTCGAAGATGAACCGGTCCGACGGCAGGCCCGCCGCCGACAGTGCAGCAATCAATGCGCAGGCGCCCGGCACCGGAACCACATTGATGCCAGCGGCCCGAGCCTGGCGCACCAGGTGATAGCCAGGATCGGAAATCAGCGGCGTCCCTGCATCGGAAATCAGCGCGACGTTATCGCCCGCCAATAGCCGGGTAATGAAACGGCTGCCCTCGTCGCGCTCATTGTGCTCATGGCAGGCCGCCAATGGCGTGGAAATACCGAAATGCTGCAGCAGGCGTTGGGAGTGGCGCGTGTCTTCCGCCGCGATCAGCGCAACCTCCTGCAGGATTTTCAGCGCCCGAGCACTGATATCGTCCAGGTTGCCGATGGGCGTCGCCACCACATAAAGCGAGCCGGCAGCGGAATTCAAAGCACCTGGAGCAGTCAAAGCGCACACCTCATGATCGGTAAAAACCGCCATTGTAGCGTGTGCCAGCCCTCTCAGTTGTTCACATCAGCCATTGTGGCGAGGGGATTTATCCCCGCGGGGCTGCGCAGCAGCCCCAAAAAGGCTGGAAACCATTCAGCCTGACACACCGATGTGGAAGGTCTTGGGGCTGCTACGCAACCCAGCGGGGATAAATCCCCTCGCCACAGGTTGGTGTCGCCACCCGAGTGAGTAGCGGCTTTTGTGCGGCGCCGCACCCTTTGAAATACCTAAATTGATCGATTCACACCACTAACATCGCGCCCCGGCCAGTGCTTGGGTACAATTCGACGCTAATTTGATCTCGTATCAGGAACACTTACATGATCGCTTGCCTGCGGCTGCTCTCCGCCCTCTGCCTCGCTGCCCTCCTGGCGGCCTGCGCCAGCTCGCCCTCGTCCAGCCTTGGCGAACTTCCACGGACCCCGGATGCCAGTATCGAGCAGTTGCTCGAACAGGCCAACCAAAGCAAAAACCCGGAAAAAGCCGCCCTACTGCGCCTGAGCGCTGCCGACCTGGCCTACCGCCAGGGCAACGCCGGCCAGTCCGCACAGATCCTGCAACAAGTGCCGATGGAGCAACTCAAGCCCGGCCAGCAGATTTTTGCCAGCACGCTGTCGGCTGAACTGGCGATGACCCGCAACCAGCCCAAGGCGGCACTGACTGCCCTGAGCCACCCAAGCCTGCAACACCTGAGCGAAATGCCAGTAGAGCAGCAGGTCCGCACCGGCACCGTCCGCGCCCGCGCCCTCGAGGCCGATGGCCAGACCCTGGCCGCCGCCAAGGAGCGCATCTTCATCGCGCCCCTGCTGGAAAACGACGCCGCGGCGAAAAACCACGAAGCGATCTGGGTACTGATCGCCTCGCTGCCCACCGACCAGTTGCAACCGACCAGCAACGACGATCTGGGCGGCTGGCTGAGCCTCGCCCAGGCCGTCAAGACCGCCGGCACCCTGGAGCAACAGCAGGCAGCCATCGATCACTGGCGCGAACAGAACCCGAAGCACCCCGCCGCCCTGCAACTACCGACACCCCTGGTCAAGCTCAAGGAACTGGCGAGCCAGCCGCTGAGCAAGATCGCCCTGCTGCTGCCGCAGAATGGCCCGCTGGCCGCGGTTGCCAAGGCCTTGCGTGAAGGCTTCATGGCCGCGCACTACCAGGCCCAGCAGGCCGGGCAGAAGCCACCAAGCATCCAGTTCTACGACAGCTCCAGCCTGACCTCCATGGACGAGTTCTACCGCAAGGCCCAGGCCGACGGCGTGCAACTGGTGGTCGGACCGCTGGAAAAACCACTGGTCAAGCAGATCAGCACTCGCCCGCAACTGCCAATCACCACCCTGGCGCTGAACTACAGCGAAGGCGAACAAGGGCCACCGCAACTGTTCCAGTTTGGCCTGGCGCCCGAGGATGAAGCGCGCGAAGTGTCCCGTCGCGCCCGTGCCGACGGCCTGCATCGTGCCGCCGCCATGATACCGAAGGGTGAATGGGGCGATCGTGTACTGAAGGCCTTCAGCCAGGACTGGCAGGCCAATGGCGGCACCATCATCGCGATCGAACGGGTCGACCAGCCAGTGCAACTGGCCCAGCAGATCGCCGACATGTTCCAATTGCGCCAGAGCGAGGGCCGCGCCAAAAGCCTGCAAAACACCGTTGGCACCACGGTCGCAGCCCAGCCATCCCGTCGCCAGGACATCGAGTTCATCTTCCTGGCCTCGACGCCGCAACAGGCTCAGCAGATCAAGCCAACCCTGAACTTCCAGTACGCCGGCGACGTGCCGGTCTACGCGACGTCTTCGGTGTTCAGCGCCAGCGGCGACCAGAACCAGTACAACGACATGAGCGGCATCCGCTTCTGCGAAACCCCGTGGTTGCTCGACGCCAATGACCCACTGCGCAAGCAGGTCACCGCCCAGTGGCCCCAGGCCGGTGGCAGCCTGGGTCGGTTGTACGCGATGGGTGTAGATGCCTATCGCCTGGCACCGCGCCTGGGCCAGCTCAAGACGCTGCCGGACAGCCGCATCGAAGGTCTGTCGGGCAGCCTGGCAGTATCCGCAACCCAGCGCGTACAGCGTCAACTGCCATGGGCCGAGTTCGTCAACGGCCAGGTACAGCGCCTGCCGGATACCCAGCGCTGATGCCTGACCGATCACGCCAGCAACGCGGACGGGATGCCGAGGGCCAGGCTCTCGCGCATCTCCAGCAGCAAGGCCTGCGGCTGGTGGCGCAGAACTGGTTGTGTAAACGCGGCGAGCTTGATCTGGTCATGCTTGACGGCGATACAGTAGTATTCGTCGAAGTCCGCTACAGAAAAAATACTCAATGGGGTGGCGCGCTCGACAGCATTGACGAGCGCAAGCGCCAGAAGCTGGTTTTCGCCGCGCAGTACTTTCTGCAAAGCGAGTCTCGCTGGGCCGATCATCCCTGCCGCTTCGACGTGGTTGCCATCGACAGCAACGCCGCCCAGTTGAATTGGCTGCAGAACGCCTTCGACAGTTGAGCGCCCATGCCGAGCCGGACACCTTCACCTAACTTTTTTGCTCTTTGCTTTGCGCGCCGCACACTTTTGTGCCGATAAGCCGCGCTACTTAAGGTCACACTGATGGACATGCAATCGCGAATTCGCCAGCTTTTTCAGGCCAGTATCGACACCAAGCAACAGGCGATGGACGTACTTGCACCACACATCGAGCAAGCCAGCCAAGTGATGGTCAACGCCTTGCTCAACGAGGGCAAGATGCTTTCGTGCGGCAATGGCGGCTCGGCCGGCGATGCCCAGCATTTCTCTTCGGAACTGCTCAACCGCTTCGAACGCGAGCGTCCGAGCCTGCCGGCGATCGCCCTGACCACCGACAGCTCGACGATCACCTCGATCGCCAACGACTACAGCTACAACGAAGTATTCTCCAAACAGATCCGCGCCCTGGGTCAACCCGGCGATGTACTGCTGGCCATTTCCACCAGCGGCAACTCGGCCAATATTATTCAAGCGATCCAGGCCGCACATGATCGCGAAATGATTGTCGTAGCATTGACCGGTCGTGACGGCGGCGGCATGGCGTCCCTGCTATTGCCTGAAGACGTCGAGATCCGCGTACCGGCCAATGTCACTGCACGTATCCAGGAAGTCCACCTGCTGGCGATCCACTGCCTTTGCGACTTGATCGACAGCCAACTGTTCGGGAGTGAAGAATGACCCCTAATCGCCTAGGCCTTCTGGCCCTGACCCTGTGCCTCGGCATCAGCGGCTGCACATCGGTGGTTAACGCCAGCCGGGAAAAGCCGATTGAAGACGACCGCGGCACCCGCACCTTCGGCAGCAAGATCGACGACTCCCTGATCGAAACCAAAGTGGGAGTGAACATCGCCAAGGCCGACCCGGACCTGGACAACAACTCGCACATCGTCGTCACCAGCTTCAACGGCGTCGTATTGCTGGCCGGCCAGACCCCGCGCGCCGACCTCAAGGCCAAGGCCGAGCAGGAAGCCAGCGCCGTGCAGCGGGTCAAGACCGTGCATAACGAACTGCAGGTGTTGCAACCGTCCTCGCTGCTGGCACGCCAGAATGACGCCTGGCTGACCACCAAGATCAAGACCCAGATGCTCACCGACGCCAGCATTCCCGGCTCGCGCATCAAGGTTGTGACCGAGAATGGCATCGTCTATCTGCTGGGTCTGCTGACCAAGCAGGAGGCCGCGCAGGCGACCAATCTGGTACAGGGTGTGTCCGGGGTACAGAAAATCGTCAAGTTGTTTGAGTACATTGACTGATACGGCGCGAGCTCAGAAAAGGCGCTTTTCCCAGGCGGGGAAAGCGCTTTTTTTTGGTTCGATTTCAGGGTTGATTGGCGCGATATACACACCAACCACGGAACCAAAAAAATGCCCGCATCTCACGACACAGGCATTTTCTTCAAACCAGCCAGCAGATCTATTTCACCACTTTCAGACTAGGCCGCCCGCTAGGACGCGGCGGCTCGTCATCCGGTGGTGGCAGGTCATCATCCGGCTCGAACTCTTCTTCACCGTCCAGCGGCGCTTCCAGCTCAAACACCATGCCCTGGCCATTCTCCCGAGCATAAATCCCCAGGATCGCAGCAATAGGCACGTACAGCGTGTGCGGCACACCACCGAAGCGCCCTTCGAAGCTGACGGCGTCATTATCCATGTGCAGGTGACGCACAGCGGCTGGCGATACGTTCAGGACAATCTGCCCATCGTTGGCAAAACCCTGCGGCACCTGCACCGACGGATACTCGGCGTTGACCAGCATGTGCGGGGTGCAATCGTTGTCCACAATCCACTCGTAGAGCGCGCGGACCAGATAAGGTCGACTGGAGTTCATAGCGGCTCCCTAAGCCTTAGCGCATGTCGCGTTCGACACCAGACAGACTCGCCTGGAAAGCCTCACGCGCGAATTGGCGCTCCATATAATCAAGCAGCGGCTTGGCAGGCCGCGGCAGTTCGATACCCAGAATCGGCAAACGCCAGAGTATGGGCAATAGGCAGCAATCCACCAGACTTTGTTCCTCACTGAGGAAAAACGGCTTGTCGACGAACAACGGCGATACGCCAGTCAGGCTTTCACGCAGTTCCTTACGTGCCACGACCCGCGCGGGTTCCTTGGTCCGGGAATCCAGGATCAGATCCACCAACCCGCACCAGTCACGCTGGATGCGATGGATCAGCAAACGACTGTTGGCGCGTGCGACAGGGTACACCGGCAGCAAAGGCGGATGCGGATAACGCTCATCCAAGTATTCCATCACCACGGTCGACTCCCACAATGCCAGGTCACGATCGACCAGTGTGGGCAGACTGCCGTAAGGGTTCACTTCGATCAGCTTCGGCGGCTGACGGCCCGCTTCGACGTAAATGATCTCGGCGCTGACACCCTTCTCTGCCAGTACGATGCGTACCCGGTGGGAATAGTGGTCGGCGGGGTCGGAGTAACAGGCCAACCGATTGGTCACGCCCATGGCGATCCTCCTCGCTTGTTGAAATTATCGAAAAACGGAAAAACGAGCGCGCCCAGAGAGCGTCTCCCGTAACACCTGGCTGACCAGGCTCGTTACATTTCTAGAGACGCCCTTGGGCGCGCACGATTAACAGCAACGGCTTACAGCTTTATCAATGCACGTCTTTCCAGTATTCACGCTTGAGCAGGTAAGCGAATACGAAGAAGAACGCCAGGTACAGCAATACATAGGTACCGATGCGCTGATGCTCCAGCTTCACCGGGTTGGCCGAGTAGGCCAGGAAGGTCACCAGGTTCTTGACCTTCTCGTCAAACTGCTCCGGGGTCAGGCTACCGGTGTTCGGCAATACGGTCAGTTGGTCGCAGGCTTCATGCGTCAAAGCGGTGCCAGTCAGCGGATCGAATTGCTTTTTACCACCCTCGACGATCTGAACCTGTTTGCAGCCTACCACCTGGCGCCCCTGGAGGCCGACCAGAACGTTAGGCATGCCGACGTTCGGGAAGACCTTGTTGTTCACGCCCCATGGACGCGCAGGGTCTTCGTAGAACGAACGCAGGTAACCATAAAGCCAGTCAGTTCCACGTACGCGGGCGACCAGGGTCAAATCCGGCGGCGCGGCGCCGAACCAGGTCTTGGCATCCGCAGGCTGCATGCCGATGGTCATGTGATCGCCCAGCTTGGCACCGGTGAACACCAGTTTCTCGAGCATCATTTCATGGGGAATGCCCAGGTCATCGGCTACACGCTCGTAGCGCTGGAACTTGGCACTGTGGCAGCCCATGCAGTAGTTGGCGAACGTCCGTGCGCCGTCCTGCATGGCAGCCTTGTCGGAAACGTCGATGTCGACTTTTTCCAGCTCTGGACCACCGTGTTCGGCCGCGAAGGACAATACAGGCATAGCAGCAAGAATCAGTACAGCAAATAGCTTTTTCATCAGCCAGTCACCCTTTCCGGAACCGGTTTGGTCTTCTCGAGCCTGGTATAGAACGGCATCAGAATGAAGTAGGCGAAGTACAGGAAGGTGCAAACCTGCGACAGCAACGTACGCTCCGGTGTCGGTGCCAGTACACCCAGCACGCCCAGGATCACGAACGAGATGCAGAACACCACGAGCCAGATCTTGCTCAGCCAGCCTTTGTAGCGCATCGACTTGACCGGACTGCGGTCCAGCCACGGCAGGACGAACAGCACGGCGATGGCCGCGCCCATGGCGATAACGCCCATCAGCTTGTCCGGAATCGCCCGCAGGATCGCGTAGAACGGCGTGAAGTACCAGACCGGGGCAATGTGTTCAGGGGTCTTGAAGGCGTTCGCTTGCTCGAAGTTCGGCTTCTCGAGGAAATAACCACCCATTTCCGGGAAGAAGAACACGATGGAGCAGAAGATGAACAGGAAGACCACCACACCGACGATATCTTTCACGGTGTAGTACGGGTGGAAGGCAATGCCATCCAGCGGTACGCCGTTCTCGTCCTTGTGCTTCTTGATGTCCACACCATCGGGGTTGTTCGAGCCGACTTCGTGCAGCGCCAGGATGTGCAGTACCACCAGACCGAGGATCACGATCGGCAAGGCCACGACGTGCAGGGCGAAGAAGCGGTTCAGGGTGATGCCGGAGATCAGGTAATCACCGCGGATCCACTGGGTCAGGTCGTCGCCGATGACCGGAATCGCACCGAACAACGAGATGATCACCTGGGCACCCCAGTAGGACATCTGGCCCCATGGCAGCAGGTAGCCCATGAAGGCTTCGGCCATCAGCGCCAGGTAGATCAGCATGCCGAAAACCCACACCAGCTCACGAGGCTTCTGGTACGAACCGTAGAGCAGACCACGGAACATGTGCAGGTAGACCACGATGAAGAATGCCGAAGCGCCAGTGGAGTGCAGCAGACGCAGGATCGAGCCGTACTCGACGTCGCGCATGATGTATTCGACGGAGGCAAACGCTTCTTCCGCCGACGGGGTGTAGCTCATGGTCAGCCAGACACCGGTAACGATCTGGTTGACCAGAACGAGCAATGCCAGAGAGCCAAAGAAGTAGAAGAAGTTGAAGTTTTTTGGAGCGTAATACTTGCTGAGATGGTCTTCCCACATTTTGGTCGCGGGAAAGCGCGCATCAACCCAATCCATGAATTTGCTCATCACGCTTTCTCCGTGTCGACGCCGATGACAATGATGTCATCCGACTCATAGGAATGCGGGGGAACTGGCAGGTTCAGAGGTGCAGGCTGCGACTTGTAGACGCGACCGGCCAGGTCGTAGTGGGAGCCGTGGCAAGGGCAGAAATAACCACCAACCCAGTCCTTGCCCAAGTCGGCAGGCGCCACTTCAGGACGGAACGTTGGCGAGCAACCCAGGTGCGTGCAGATCCCGATCAGAAGCAGGACTTCTGGCTTGATCGAACGTGTCTCCGGATCGACATAGGTCGGTTGCGTCGAGTTCTTGGAGGTGGGGTCGGACAACTGCCCCTCGATCTTTTTCAGATTCCCCAGGATTTCCTCTGTACGGCGGACGATGAACACCGGCTGGCCGCGCCACTCAGCAATCATCTGCTGGCCTGGCTCGATCTTGCTGACATTCACTTTCACCGGTGCACCTGCAGCTTTCGCCTTGGCACTGGGAAACCATGACCCCACGAACGGGACCGCAGCCCCCACCGCTCCTGCAGCACCCACCACGGATGTGGCTGCTACCAGGAAGCGACGCCGGCCTGCATTCACGCCGTCATTGCTCATTCAGTCCTCTCCCATCAGCTTTGTGGCCTGTTAGATCAGGCGTCTACTAAGTAAAAATCTGAACTTATAAAAATTTTGCCGAATGGTAATGAAAAGCCCCAATTCTGACAAGGTAATTACCAAGCGGCCAAACCGCCAAGCCTTGTAGTATAGGGGCTCTACGAATGTGGCAAGTTGTCACAGAGCAATTCTTTTGCCCATAAAAAAACGCCCAGCTCCGTGAGGAACTGGGCGCCTTTTGAAAGCGGAAGCGGAATTAACGCTTCGAGTACTGCGGACGCTTACGCGCTTTACGCAGACCGACTTTCTTACGTTCAACTTCGCGAGCATCGCGAGTTACGAAGCCGGCTTTGCGCAGAGCACTACGCAGAGTCTCGTCGTAGTCCATCAGGGCGCGAGTGATGCCGTGGCGGATTGCGCCAGCTTGACCACTTACACCACCACCGATAACGGTGACGTAGATGTCGAATTTTTCGACGGTCTCGGTCAGTTCCAGCGGCTGACGAACTACCATGCGGGCAGTTTCGCGGCCGAAGAAGTTATCCAGGGAGCGGTTGTTGATGGAGATATTACCAGTGCCCGGACGCAGGAAAACGCGTGCGGTTGCAGTCTTGCGACGGCCAGTGCCGTAATTTTGAGTCGCCGACATAATGAACTATTCCGTTAAAACTTCAGTTCTTGGGGCTGCTGAGCAGTATGAGGGTGAGCAGCGCCCGCATAAACCTTCAGCTTACGATACATGTCGCGACCCAGTGGGTTTTTAGGCAGCATGCCTTTAACCGCGGTCTCGATCACGCGCTCAGGGGCTTTGGCGATCAGCTTTTCGAAGTTGATCGACTTGATGCCGCCAGGAAAACCGGAGTGGGAGTAGTACATTTTGTCAGTGGTTTTAGCGCCAGTAACACGTACTTGCTCAGCGTTGATCACGACGATGTAGTCACCGGTGTCAACGTGAGGGGTGTACTCAGGCTTGTGCTTGCCACGCAGACGGCTCGCGATTTCGGTGGCCAGACGACCCAGGGTCTGACCAGCAGCGTCGACGACAAACCAGTCGCGCTTTACTGTTTCCGGTTTAGCAGTAAAAGTTTTCATTCTTTATAGCCTCAGGGGCCGCCCTGTAAATTAGACGGCGGATCTTACTGAATAGTGCGTACTTTGACAAGTCAAAGGCAGCCGGATACAGACGCTTTCGGGGGCTCGGGTCGGCGCGTCCGTTCAACGGCAAGATTCTTCGGCGGCGGCGCATCACTTCCACTGCAGAAAGAGGTGCGCAATTATGCAGATTGCGAAAAATATTTCAACCTGCTTTTATGATTGTTTTGCCCAAGGAGGTCCCGATGGACTATCGCCAGCTAGGCCGTACCGATCTGAACGTGAGTGCCCTGTGCCTCGGAACCATGACCTGGGGTGAGCAGAACAGCGAGGCCGAAGCCTTCGCCCAGATCGAACGCGCCAAGGGTGCCGGCATCAATTTCATGGACACCGCCGAGATGTACCCGGTGCCACCGAAGGCCGAGACCTACGCCACCACCGAGCGCTACATCGGCAATTACTTCAAGAGCCGCGGCGACCGTGCCGACTGGATCCTGGCAAGCAAGATCGCCGGTCCCGGCAACACCATCGACTACATCCGCGACAAGAACCTCAAGCACAACCGCCGCCACATCGTCGAAGCGGTGGATGCCAGCCTCAAGCGCTTGCAGACCGACTGGATCGATCTTTACCAGTTGCATTGGCCGGAACGCAGCACCAATTTCTTTGGCCAACTGGGCTACCAGCACAAGGCCGACGAAACGTTCACCCCGCTGGAGGAAACCCTCGAAGCCCTGGACGAACAGGTCCGCGCCGGCAAGATCCGCCACATCGGCCTGTCCAACGAAACGCCTTGGGGCACCATGAAATTCCTCGCCCTGGCCGAAGCCCGCGGCTGGCCGCGGGCGGTGTCGATCCAGAACCCTTACAACCTGCTCAATCGCAGCTTCGAGGTCGGCCTCGCGGAAATCGCCATCCGCGAACAGTGCGGCCTGCTGGCCTACTCGCCCCTGGCGTTCGGTTTCCTGTCGGGCAAATACGAAAACGGCGCACGGCCAGCCAAGGGTCGCCTGACCCTCTATAGCCGCTTCATGCGCTATTTCAATCCACAGTCGGAAGCAGCATGCAGCCGCTATGTGGCGTTGGCCCGCGAACATGGCCTGGACCCCGCACAGATGGCCCTGGCGTTCGTCACCCAGCAGCCGTTCGTGACCAGCAACATCATCGGCGCCACCACGCTGGAGCAACTGGACAGCAACATCGCCAGCTTCGACCTGAAGCTGTCAGATGAAGTCCTGGCAGGGATCGAGGCGATTCACAAGGACCAGCCGAATCCGGCGCCTTGATTGATTCATAGCCCTCATCGCGAGCAGGCTCACTCCCACATTGGATTTATGTCTGACCACAATTTGTGATTCGACAGACACCCTTGTGGGAGCGGGCTTGCTCGCGATAGCGGTCTAACAGTCACTACGTCATCAAAGCGACCGCGCAATAATCTCCTTCATGATTTCATTGGTCCCGGCATAGATCCGCTGCACCCGCGCATCCGCCCACGCCCGGGCAACCGGGTATTCCCACATGAAGCCGTAGCCGCCGTGTAGCTGCACGCATTCGTCGAGCACCTTGCATTGCAGGTCGGTGCCCCAGTACTTGGCCATCGCCGCCGTCGGTACATCGAGCTTGCCTTGCAGGTGCAGTTCCAGGCAGCGGTCGACGAAGACCCGGCCAATCTGGATTTCGGTGGCCATTTCCGCGAGCTTGAAACGCGTGTTCTGGAAGTCCGCGATGGATTTGCCGAACGCCTTGCGGTCGCGGGTGTAGTCCAGGGTCCATTGCAGCGCCGCTTCGGCCGAGGCCAGGCCGCCAATGGCGACGGTCAGGCGCTCCTGAGGTAGCTCCTGCATCAAGTAGGCGAAGCCCATTCCGGCCTGGCCAAGCAGGTTTTCCTTCGGCACGCGGACATCCTGGAAGAACAATTCCGAGGTGTCCTGGGCCTTCATTCCAACTTTTTCCAGGCGCTTGCCCTTTTCGAAACCCGGCGTGCCCGCCTCCACCAGGAACAGGCTGGTGCCCTTGGACCCAGCCTTCGGATCGGTCTTGGCGACCACGATCACCAGGTCAGCCAGGAAACCATTGGTAATGAAAGTCTTCGAGCCGTTGATGACGTACTCATCGCCGTCCAGCACCGCCGAGGTCTTCACGCCTTGCAGGTCGGAACCGGCGCCCGGCTCGGTCATGGCGATGGCCGTGACCATCTCACCAGACACCAGTTTCGGCAGGTATTTGTGTTTCAGCGCTTCACTGCCGTAATGCAGGATGTACGGCGCGACGATGTCGGAATGCAGCGAGAAACCGATCCCCGTCAGCCCCAGGCGGCCGATCTCCTCGATCACCACCGTGCTGTAGAGGAAGTCCGCGTCCAGCCCGCCGTAGGCTTCTGGAAGGTGCGAGCACAACATGCCCGCCTCCCCCGCTTTGTTCCAGAGCTGGCGGTCGACATGCCCCTGTTTTTCCCACTGGCCGTGGTACGGCACGGCTTCTTTTTCGAGGAAGGTTCGTACGCTGTCGCGAAACAATTCGTGCTCGGGACTGAACAGTGTTCTTGGGATCATGACGCACCTTTGATTATTGTTGGACGTGGTTATCCGATAGAGCCTAAAGCCTGCGGTGTACGACAGGACACTGGACACATCCGACAAAAAATAAGACGATCCAGCCGTCTGGTGACCACTTTCCCCTATAAAAATAAAGATGAATTATGTCTATGCACGTCTCCACGCCCTTGCGGCGCGTCAGCATCCTGGCAATCGACCGGGTCTTCGCCTTCACCCTCATGCAAGCCAAGGATTTTTTCCACCTGGCCAGCCTGCGCTATGGCAAGCAACTGGGCCTAGGCCTGACGCCGGCGTTTGAAATCCGCCTGGTCAGCCCCGATGGCAAACCGGTGAACAGCTTCAGCGATGTGATCATGCCGGTGGACGGTGGCCTGGAAAATACCGACGTCATCATCCTGCCAGCCTTCTGGGATGATTTCGCCAGCCTCTGCCAACGTTATCCTCAGGTCCTGCCCTGGCTGCGGGAACAACATGCCCGCGGTGCGGTGCTCTGCGGCGAAGCCACCGGGGTGTTCTGGCTGGCCGAGTCCGGGCTGCTCGACGGCAAGGAGGCGACCACCTACTGGCGCTTCTTCAATGCCTTCAAGGAGCGCTTCCCCCAAGTGCACTTGAACCAGGACAAGCACCTGACCGACGCCGACAACCTGTTCTGCGCTGGCGGTGCGACCTCAGCCTGCGATCTCTACATTTACCTCATTGAACGCTTCTGTGGCGCCAATGTGGCCCAGGCCGTGGCGCGGGACATCCTGTATGAAGTGCAACGCAGCTATTCGCCGGGACGGATCGGCTTCGGCGGGCAGAAACTGCACCAGGATGTGATCATCCTGCAGATCCAGCACTGGCTTGAGGAGCACTTCGCCGACAAATTCCGCTTCGAGGACGTCGCCCGCGAACACGGCATGAGCATTCGCAATTTCATGCGCCGCTTCCAGACCGCCACGGGTGACAAACCATTGCATTACCTGCAACGACTGCGGATAGAAACCGCCAAGGGCCTGCTCTCCGGCAGCCGCAAGAGCATCAAGACCATCAGCTATGAAGTCGGCTACGACGATGCGAGCTTTTTCGCCCGGTTGTTCCGGCAACATACCGACCTGTCGCCGAACCAGTATCGGCAGCAGTTTCAGCAGGCGGCGTGAACCGGAGCTGAATGCAATCCAATGTGGGAGCGGGCTTGCTCGCGAAAGCGGTGGGTCAGCTTGCATCTATGCTGAACATACCGCCCCCTTCGCGAGCAAGCCCGCTCCCACAGGGTTATGCAGTGAACTGCTAAATCTCGCGCGCACAAAAAAGGCCTGCAATCGCAGGCCTTTTTGTTCCGAATCCCCTACGGCTTATGCGCCCGCGACAGGAATTCGTGGGATTGCATCTCCAGCAAACGACTCAAGGTCCGCTGGAATTCGAACGTCAGGCGACCGCCGGTGTAGAGGTCCTTGAGTTCGACTTCAGCCGAAATGATCAGCTTCACGTTACGGTCGTAGAACTCGTCGACCATGTTGATGAAGCGGCGGGCGATGTCGTCGGTGGTAACGCTCATTTGTTCGACGCCGCTGAGCAGCACGGCGTGGAAGATCTTGCCCAGCTCGATGTAGTCGTTCTGGCTGCGAGGGCCGTCGCACAGTTCGCGGAAGTCGAACCAGGCCACGTCGTCACAGGTGCGGATGGCGCGGATTTCACGGTTCTCGATGATCAATACATCGTTTTCCACCGCCTGGGTGCACTCCGGCGTCAAGGCACGGAAGCTCTTGCGCAAGCTTTCTTCGGCGGCGGCATCCAGGGGAAAGTGGAACAGCTCGGCTTGCTCGAGGTGACGCAGGCGATAATCCACGCCGCTGTCGACGTTGACGATTTCGGTGTGTTCCTTGATCAGCGCGATCGCCGGCAGGAAACGCGCCCGCTGCAGGCCGTCCTTGTACAGGCCGTCCGGCACGATGTTCGAGGTGGCGACCAGGGTCACGCCGTTCTTGAACAGCTCTTCCATCAAGGTGCCGAGGATCATGGCGTCGGTGATGTCGGACACGAAAAACTCATCGAAGCAGATCACCCGGGTCTCGTCGGAGAAACGCTTGGCGATGATGGTCAGCGGGTTCTTCTCGCCACCCAGGGTCTTCATTTCTTCGTGCACACGCTTCATGAAGCGGTGGAAGTGCGTCCGCGTCTTTTCCTTGAACGGCAGCGCTTCGAAGAAGGTGTCCACCAGGTAGGTCTTGCCACGGCCCACACCCCCCCAGAAATACAGGCCCTTGACCGGTGTCTGGTCTTTCTTGCCGAACAGTTTGCCCAACAGGCCCGGCTTGTTGTTCGACGCCGCGACCAAGTCATCGTACAGGCGCTGCAAATGCCGCACCGCCGTTTCCTGGGCTGCGTCGTGGAAAAACTCCGGGCGTTTCAGATCAGCTTGATATCGTTCTAGGGGCGTCATATTCGTTAGCAAGGCAACAAAAACGGGCCGTCACTGTAGCGATGGCCCAAAGGAATGGCAATCGGCCCGTATTCGGGCCGATGGTCGGAGTTACGCGCCAGAATCAGTCCTGGGCAGGTGTCAGGGCAACACGCAACGCATCAATGCCTGCATCGCGAGCGGCGCTGTCTGCGAAAGCCGGGCTGTCCGCCACGCATTCGCCGTCGAGCCAGACACTGAAACTCTGTCCGTCGTTACGAACATCCAATGGCTGACCGGACTGCAATTGCTTGGTGACCTGGCCAGCAGCCTTGCCATCGGCAAAGTGGCGGGACAACAACAGTTGCTCGCCGTCGGCGGCCAGCAGACGGAAGCGGAAACTGCCGTCGTCTTCGCGAAAGCTCACGAAGCGTGCAGCCTTGGTGGCTTTCTTCTTGGTGCTGGCGGCCACTTGGACCTGGCTGACAAACGACCGCAGGCCAACGGCCTCGCGCAGTTCATTGAGGAACGGCGTCGCCACGGCCCGGGCTTTTTTCGCGCCGTGCTGCAGGATGTCTTCCAGGTCCGCCGGACGCTCGATCAACTGGTGATAACGCTCACGCGCTTCACCCAACTCACTGTCGAGCAACTGGAACAGACGGTTCTTGGCTTCGCCCCAACCCAGGCCTTGCAGCAGTTCGCTGCGGAAGCTGGCGGACTGTTCGGCAGTGGCAAAAGCCTGGAACAGGGTGAACAGGTGCGAATTGTCCGGATCCTTGGCTTCGCCCGGGGCACGGGAGTCGGTAACGATCCGCGAGATCGCGTCCTTCATGTCCTTGGCGCTGCTGAACAACGGGATGGTGTTGTCGTAGCTCTTGGACATCTTGCGGCCATCGAGGCCCGGCAGCGTCGCCACGCTTTCCTCGATCAGCGCCTCGGGCATGGTGAAGAACTCCTTGCCCTGGCCGAACAGGTGATTGAAGCGCTGGCCGATGTCGCGGGCCATTTCCACGTGCTGGATCTGGTCACGACCGACCGGCACCTTATGGGCGTTGAACATCAGGATGTCGGCGGCCATCAGTACCGGGTAGCTGTACAGGCCCATGGTGATGCCGGCGTCCGGGTCTTCGCCGGCCTCGACGTTCTTGTCCACCGAGGCCTTGTAGGCATGGGCACGGTTGAGCAGGCCCTTGGCGGCGACGCAGGTCAGCAGCCAGGTCAGTTCGGGAATCTCGGGAATGTCGGACTGCCGATAAAAGGTCACGCGGTCCACGTCCAGGCCGCCGGCCAGCCAAGTGGCGGCGATTTCCAGGCGCGAACGCTGGATACGCAGCGGGTCATCGCATTTGATCAGGGCGTGGTAGTCGGCCAGGAAGTAGAACGAATCGGCGTTACTGTCGCGGCTGGCGAGGATCGCCGGACGGATAGCGCCGGCATAGTTGCCCAGGTGCGGGGTGCCGGTGGTGGTGATGCCGGTCAGGATACGGGTACGCGTCGTCATGAGTTATCGCTTGTCAGACTGCTGTCAATTCGAAAGGCGCGGCAGGATCAGATCCTTGAGATCGGTCAGCTTGCCATGAAAAAAGTGTCCGCATTCTGCCACTTTCAGCAGCTCATGGGGGCGTTGGAGCGTGTCGGACCATTCGTAAACCAGTTGCGGATCGACCACTTCGTCGGTTTCCGGCTGGATCACGGTCAACTCGCCACTCATCGGCAAGGGCGACTGTTCATTCAGGCGCATCACCGCCGGGGCCACCATGAACAGGTGTTTGAGCGGTTGCCCCTGGGCTTCCAGGCGTCCGCCAAGGCTCGCGGCAACGAAACCACCAAACGAAAAACCGAACAGGGTAAGCGGCAGTTGCGGGTATTTTTCCCGCAGCCAATCGGCGGCGGCCTGGGCGTCGTCGACTTCACCAGTGCCCATGTCATGCGTACCGGCACTGGCACCCACGCCACGATAATTGAAACGCAACGTAACCAGCCCAGCATCGCGGGCAGTGCGTTGCAGGGTCGAGACCACTTTATTGAGCATGGTCCCACCCTGCACCGGGTTCGGGTGGCAGATCAGCGCCAGGCCACGGGGCGCCTCGCTGTCCAGGTACAAGGCTTCCAGTTGGCCCACCGGGCCATCGATGACTACAGGGGTTTCGCGCATAAGCAAGGGAAAGAACTCCGTGACCTCGAATAGGGTCGACTCGTCTAGCTAAAGTCTGTGCCTGGCATGATTGCGATGTTCTTCGCGGTATACAGCGCAGGTCCGAGCCGTTAACGTAAAGCAAAGCCGTTTATAGAGGAAGGACTCGTGGAACACTCGCTCTTAGTTTGGCTGTTGCCGACTCTTGCCCTGGTTGCCGGTGTCGCCATTGGATTCCTGCTTGCCCGATTGCTGCCCAACGCGGTGCCCAACAGCACGCAACGTCAGCTGGACGACATTCAGGAACGTTTCGACAGTTATCAGAATGAGGTGGTCACCCACTTCAACAGCACCGCGTCCCTGGTGAAAAAACTCACCCAGAGCTACCAGGACGTCCAGGATCATCTGTCCGAAGGTGCCAATCGCCTGGCCCTGGACGAGCAGACTCGCCAACGTCTGCTGGCTGCTCTGCAAGCCGATGCGGCACAGACTCCACGGGAACGCCTGACCCCACCAAAAGGGATCCAGGAACCGCCGCGGGACTACGCCCCCAAGGCCCCCAATTCACCCGGCATGCTCGATGAGCATTACGGTTTGAAGAAGTAATCTCCAAGCGACACCCAAAAGCCCGCCCGATCATATGATCGGGCGGGCTTTTTATTGCCTCAAATCCCACTCACTTCACTGTTGATCCATTGTGGCAAGGGTAAATGGCAGCCACAAAAAGGGGGGCCATGTTTCCATGGCCCCCCTTTCATTTATCGCCCAGCGATTACGGATATTGCTGGTAAGTCTGCCCCTGCTGCTGCGGTGCCTGCTGGTAATTCTGGCCCGGAATAGCCTTGAGGTTCACCTCGACACGACGGTTCTGCGCACGGCCGTTGACGTCGGCGTTGCTCGCCACCGGGTTGTCCGGGCCGGCGCCACGGGCCGAGAGGTTGGCACCGCTCACGCCCTGGGATGTCAGGTAGGTCGCCACGCTCTGGGCACGACGCTGGGACAGGTCCATGTTGTGCTGGCGGCTGCCGGTGCTGTCGGTATAACCGACGATTTCGATCTGGTTCTGGTTGAACTCCTTGAGGGAGTTGGCCAGGTTGTTCAGTGGCTGGTAGAAGCTGGAGGCGATGTTCGCCGAGTCGGTGGCGAAGGTGATGTTGCCCGGCATGATCAGCTTGATCTGGTCACCCTGGCGCTGCACTTCAACGCCGGTATTGGCCATGCTCGCACGCAGTTTCTTTTCCTGCTGGTCGGCGTAGTAGCCGTAGCCAGCTGCGGAAGCCCCCACCACCGCCGCGCCGATCAATGCCCCTTTGCCGCGGTTATCGTGACCGATGGCCGCACCGGCCAACGCCCCCGCCAGTGCACCGAGGCCGCCGTACTTGGCGGTTTTGCTCATACCCGACGATTCGGTAGAGGCCTGGCCCTGGTTGTCATAGGGGTTAGGCGACGCACAGCCGGACAACAGGGCCACAGCAGTAGCGACAACGATCAAGCGACGCGAGGTGAACATGGAATGCTCCTGGGTTTTCAGTCTGAAGTGCCAGGGCGTAGGCAATCGACTCTGGCAGGCGTTGGAACACGGCAATCGTTAAAAATTCCGTCCCGCTGCGTCGCGTTTCGCCCGGCTGCCCGATAAAAACCGGCGTCCGGGCGAACGCCCCTCAACCCTGCGCCAGACAGCGGCTCACGCCCCTGACAATCATCTCCACTTCGCGCCCATCGATCGTCAACGGCGGTAACAGGCGGATGGTCTGGCCCCGGGTGACATTGATCAGCAGCCCGTGGTCCCGGGCGGCGCGAAGGGTCAGGTCGCGGACCGGTTGCTTGAGTTCGATGCCGATCATCAAGCCCTGACCGCGAATCGCCAATACATTGGGGTTGTCCGCCAACTCGATCCGCAACCGACTCAGCAATTGTTCGCCCTGGTGCCTGGCGTTATCCACCAGCGCTTGTTGCTCAATGATATCCAGCACCGTGCAGCCGACCCGACAGGCCAGTGGATTGCCGCCAAAGGTGCTGCCATGACTGCCAGGAGTAAACAACTCGGCAGCCTTGCCCCGCGCCAGGCAGGCACCGATGGGCACGCCGTTGCCCAGGCCTTTGGCAAGGGTCATGACGTCCGGCACGATGCCTTCATGCTGGAACGCGAACCATTGGCCGGTGCGACCGATACCGGTCTGGATCTCGTCGAGCATCAACAGCCAGGCACGCCGGCTGCACAGTTGCCGCAAGGCCTTGAGGTAACCCGGTGGGGCGAGCTGCACACCGCTCTCGCCCTGGATCGGCTCCACCAGTACCGCAACGATGCGCTCGGCATGAGCCTGCCGGACCTCTTCCAACGCCGCGAGGTCGCCAAACGGTACCTTGATGAAATCCCCCGGCAACCGATTGAAACCCAGCCGCACGGACGGGCCGTCACTGGCGGACATGGTGCCCAAGGTGCGCCCGTGGAACGCGTTGTCCATGACCACCACCAACGGCTGCTCGACGCCCCTGTGCCAGCCATAGAGGCGCGCCAGTTTCAGCGCGGTTTCGTTGGCCTCGGCGCCCGAGTTGTTGAAAAACACCCGCTCCAGCCCGGACAACTGGGTGAGTTTTTGCGCCAGGCGTTGCTGCCAATCGATGCTGTACAGGTTGGACGTGTGCAACAGCAGGCCGGCCTGCTCGCTGATGGCGGCCACCAGCCGAGGATGGGAATGGCCGACATTGGTCACCGCCACGCCCGCCACCGCATCGAGGTACTCGCGGCCGTCCTGGTCCCACAGGCGCGTGCCCAAGCCATGGGTGAAATTCAGCGCCAGGGGTTGGTAAGTGGTCATCAGGCAGGCAGCGGTCATGGCTCAAGCTCCATCGGGTGGTTTTTTCCAGTATGGTTAGCCACTCAAAATGGATAAATGCGACTTTACTTCAATCATTTAAAAGTTGAGCTTGATAATGGACCTGTTCCAGGCAATGACCGTTTACGTGAAGGTGGTAGAAACCGGAAGCCTGACAGCGGCGGCCCAGGCCTGCGAAATGTCCACCACCATGGTGGGCAATCATCTTCGGGCGCTGGAGCAACGCCTCGGCGTGCGCCTGATCAACCGTACGACACGGCGCCAGCGCCTGACTGAATTCGGCTCGGCCTACTACCAGCGTTGCCTGGAAGTGTTGGGGTTGGTGGCCGATTCCGAACGCCTGGCCGAACAGGCCCAGGGCGAGCCCACCGGCACCCTGCGCATCACCGCACCGCTGACCTTTGGTACCGAACGCCTTTCGCCGGCGCTGGCCGAATTCAGCCAGCGCTTCGCCCAGGTCAAGCTCGACGTGGTGCTGACCAACCAGCGCCTGGACCTGCTCGACCATGGCTTCGACGTGGCCATCCGCCTTGGCCATCCCGACCCGAAACTGATTGCCCGTCCGTTGATGGACTACACCCTGACTATCTGTGCCTCCCCTGCTTACCTGGCCCGGCGAGGCACGCCGGAACAACCCGCGGACTTGCAACAGCACGACTGCCTGTCGTTCGCCTATTCGGCAGCAGACGAATGGCGCTTTGCCCAGGATCACTGGCCGATCAATGGCCCGCAAGGCGAGATCAAGATCCCGGTGAACGGACCGATGCTGATCAACAGCTCCTCGGGCCTGCATCGCGCCGCCCTGGCCGGGATGGGCGTGGTGATGCTGCCCGATGCGCTGGTGGCCCAGGACCTGAAGGATGGACACCTGGTGACGTTGCTGCCGGGCTACCAGCTGCCCCATCGGCCGATGAGCCTGATGTACGCGCAGGATCGCTACCGTTTGCCGAAGCTGCGCAGTTTTGTCGAGTTTGCGCTGAAGAAATGGGGCAAACCCCCAACCCCAGCCGAATGATGTTGTGGCGAGGGGATTTATCCCCGCTGGGTTGCGAAGCAACCCCAAGGCTGTCGGCTCACATCGCAGATGATGTCGGGTTTGATGATTTCTGGGGCCGCTACGCGACCCAACGGGGATAAATCCCCTCGCCACAAAAGCGAACCCCGCCTGAACATCCCCCGCTAGTGACCCCGCGCCCCATCAGCTACTCTTCCTCCTTGGACGAGCATTTTGATATCAAGGCTGATTGAGGAAACGACGATGGGAGATGCCTCGAACATCGACATGCTGCGGTTCGACTTGTCCGATCTGGACGAAGGCGTACTGCACACCATCCTGGAACTGGTCAGCGATGGCATCTGGGACTGGAATGCCAACACCGGCTTCGTCTACCGCAATCCCGGCTGGTACACGATGCTTGGCTACCCGCCTCACTCCCTGGACAACACCGTGCTGACCTGGGAGAGCGTGATCCACCCGGGTGACTATCCACGGGTCATGGCGTTGTTCGACGACTATCTGGAACAAAGATCCCACGGCTACCAGGCCGAATACCGTTGTCGCACGCGCGACGGTTCCTATATCTGGATCGAGGATCGCGGCTACGTGATCGCCCGCAACCCTGACGGCACGGTGGCGCGCATGATCGGCGCCCATCGCAGTATCGACGACAAGAAGCGCTTGTTCGAGCAACTGGAGCGGCGCAACAAGTCCCTGGAAGCAGTGATCGAAGAGCGCACCCGCGAACTGTCCCGGGTCAACCAACAATTGCAGATTCAACTCGAGGAAAACCGTCGACTCGCCGAGACCGATGCACTGACGCTGGTCGCCAACCGCTATCGCCTGGAGCAAGCGCTGCCACTGGCCTGCGAGCGTGCCCAGCGCTTTCGCGAACCTTTGTCGCTGATCGCCATGGATGTCGACGATTTCAAAGACATCAACGACCGTTACGGACATGCTTTCGGCGATGCGGCATTGGTGCAAGTGGTGCAGGCGGTCCAGCGCTGCGAGCGCGACGGCGACCTGCTGGTGCGCTGGGGCGGCGACGAGTTCATCATGATCTTGCCCAACACTTCCCTGACCGACGCCTGCCTGATGGCCGAAACCATTCGCCGTGGATTGTCCGACCTGCTGCCGGTGGGCGATTTTCAGATCACCATGAGCTTTGGCGTGGTGCAGCGCTTCGACGATGAACAACAAGCGGCGCTGCTGGACCGGGCGGACCAGGCGCTGTATCGCTCCAAGATGGCCGGCAAGAATGTGATCTGCAAATGAAACCGGGCTCAGGGTCCGCGGCAAAAATGAATGCATCTTTGCGGCGTTTACAGCGGTCATAGGTTGTAACGCTTGCAATCAGGTCCGGGCACTTGTCGACTCGATCCCCCTCCCCTTCTAACCTTTATCTGGGCTGCGCCGGTTGGTCGTTACCCCGGGAGCAATGGCTGGCCTTTCCCGTCGAGGGCACCCACTTGCAGCGCTATAGCGCACGCTTCCCGGCGGTGGAGATCAACAGTTCGTTCTACCGTCCACACCGCCCCGCCACCTACGCAAAGTGGGCCGATAGCGTCACCTCGGACTTTCGCTTCTCGGTCAAAGTGCCAAAACAGATCACCCATGAACGGCGGCTGCTCGATTGCGAAGGGCTTATGGATGATTTTCTGGGGCAATGCTCGCAATTGGGAGAGAAACTGGGCTGCCTGCTGATCCAGTTACCACCATCACTGGCCTTCGATGCCGCAGTGGCCGAAGCATTCTTCACCGCATTGCGCGACCGTTATCAGGGCTATGCCGTGCTTGAACCCCGGCATCCGAGTTGGCTCGCGCCGACGGCGCAAGCACTGCTGCAAGCCCAGCACATCGGTCGCGTCGCCGCCGATCCCTCGCCATTGCCCGGTTGCGATCGACCGGCAGGCTGGCCTGGCGTTCGTTACTACCGGTTGCACGGTTCGCCGCGAATTTACTACTCCCCGTACGATGAGCCCTGGCTGGAACGGCTCGCCCGGCAATTGAAGACCGGGGCCGACACACCGACCTGGTGCATCTTTGACAACACTGCCAGTGGCGCCGCAACGCCCAATGCCCTGCGACTGTTGGAGCTGATGCGAGATTGAAGCCAGGACCGGCAACAAAAGCCAACCTGTCGCCGGTCCGACCGTGACAACACCGTCCGCGTCCAATAGATTAGGCGACCGGAAAAAAGCTCAATGCCTTTCTCGCCTCATCCCGCTAACAGAAGTAGTGAAATTTCAATGTCCGATTCCAATACCGCTGAATCCGTAGTCACCCTGTCGTCCAAAGCGGAATACGAAAACTCCATCAATCTTTCACAGCATCTGCCCCAGGCCAAAAGCATCAGTGAGATGGTCCTCGATGCGTTCCAGTCGAACCGCGAAAGCGACCAGATCCGCGAACTGCGCAACGCCATCCGCCAGGCTCACGATGCGTTCGACGACGACAAGGCCTACGAACTGATGGGCCAGCTCAAGCAGCTCAAGGACGCCGAAGCCGCCGACTTCGCGGCCCTGGAAGACCTGAGCAGCCGCTTCCCGATCAGCCGCATTCTCTCCAGCTACAAGGACGATCCATCGTTCCAGGAATTGGTCTACGGCCTGGCCCTGAAAGTGCTGAACCAGACCCACCAGGCCATCAGCAATCCAAGTGGCAGCAAGGGCAAGGCCTCGCGAGCCAAGAAGGAAGCCGAAGTGTTTGTCATCAGCAAGGACGGCATCAGCGTCACCCTGCCCTTGCGCACACCACGCTCCAAGCCGAACGTCGACCGTGAAGCCTTCGAATTCCTCGGTTTCAATTTTGTCGGCGAAGGCGAAGAAGCCGAGCTGGAAAGCGAAACCTTCCTGGACAACGACGGCACCGAACAACCGGTCACCCGCAAGAGCATCGTCACCGCCCTGCAACAGCAAAAAGCCTTCGACGGCTACAGCATCGCCCAGCAATAAGCCTTTTCAGGAGGTTGTGGGTCCACCACAAACACCTGTGGGAGCGAGCCTGCTCGCGATAGCGGTGGTTCAGCTTGCATCGATGTTGAATGTGCCGGTCTCATCGCGAGCAGGCTCGCTCCCACAATGGATCAGCAGCGTTTGTCGACCATGTGTCCACCACGGAAACACCGACAACACCATGAAAAAGCCCCGCGCTTTTGTCAAAGGCGGGGCTTTTTCATGGGTGTCAGCTGTTCAAACAGCGCCAAGTCGTTCGACCATATCTGGAAACTTCTCGACCAGTTTGATCAACAAAGCCGCCTGGGCGTTAGGCTTGGATTTTTCCTGTTCCCAATTTCTCAGGGTACCTGGACTGGTTCTGATGCTCTTGGCGAAAACGGCTTGGGACATGTGGAGCTTGTCGCGCAAGGCCACGATTTCCTGGGCCGACACCTCGGGAACCGGTTTGTCTTCGATCGATATCTGGCGAAGGGTAATCTTGCCCTCGCGGTGAGCGGCCATCTCCTCGACGCCTTGCATCATCTCGGCAAACAGATCGCGCTTTTTCATAAGGTACCTCGTACTTTCAACTCAGCTTCTATGGCGCGCTTGAGCGTCTTCTCTTGCTCGGAGGTCAGGTTTACCAACTCGTCCTTGTCATAAATCGCGAACATCCAAAACTGACGATCGTTCATGAGCCAATAGTAAATGACTCGCAACCCACCCCGCTTCCCTTTGCCACGACGTTCATCGAACCAGCGCAGCTTACGAAAGCCGCCGGTACGTGGCATGACGTCACCGACCTCTGGATGCTCCAGCATATAGGACTGAAGCAGACGATACTCATCATCAGTCAGGTAATGGCCAACCGTGGCGGTGAATGTGGTCGTTTCAAAAAATAGGGTACGCATGGTGGAAACTATAGGCAAGTTGCGCATAGATCAACAAACCAAAATCTATTGCGACGAATGACAGTCCATCCATGCCCATCTAGAAAAAAAGCCCCGCGCTTCTCTCGAAGGCGGGGCTTTTTTGTGCAACGTCTGGAGCTTAAGGTGCGTAAGTCAGCAGCAGCTCACTCGGCACTTTGAAGTCCAGGGACATCATGACGCTCAGGGCGGTGATGGTGAAGATCGAGAACACGAACAGCTTGCGTGCCCAGACCGTGTCATCCACCGCCTTGTAGCCGGTCCAGGCCATGTACAGCCAGTACATGCCCATGGCGGCGGCGACGGCGAGGTAGCTCATGCCGGCGTAACCGCTGAAGGTCAGCATCAAGGTCGCCACGAGGAAGGCCAGGATGTAGAGCAGGATGTGCTTCTTCGCCACCCGGATACCACGCTTGACCGGCAGCACCGGAATCGAGGCCGCCAGGTAGTCGTTGAAGCGGAAGATCGCGATGGCATAGGAATGCGGCATCTGCCACAGGCTGAACATCACCAGCAGCGTCAGCGCCGCCATGTCGAAGCTGTTGCTCACCGCGACGTAACCGATCACCGGCGGCATCGCCCCCGACAGACTGCCCACCAGCGTGCCGTGGACCGACTTGCGCTTGAGGTACAGGCTGTAGAGGCCGACGTAGATGACAAAACCGATCACTGCGAACAACGCCGCCAACGGGTTGGCGACCCAGTACAACAGCGCGACACCGGCCACGCCCAGCACCGTGGCGAACACCAAGGCCAGTTGCACCGGGATCAGGCCCTGAACCAGGGCGCGGTTCTTGGTGCGCTCCATCTTGATGTCGATGTCGCGGTCGATGCAGTTGTTGAACACGCAACCGGACGCCACCACCAGGGACGTGCCGATCATCGCCGCCAGGAAGATGGCCAGATCGACATGCCCTTTGGAGGCCAGGAAAAAACCGCCTGCCACAGAAAGCACGTTACCGAAAATGATCCCCGGCTTGGTGATTTGGATAAAGTGCTTCAGGGACATCCGGATTTTCCTCAGTGCGCCATCATGTTGGTATGGATGCTGAACATGATCCACAACGACAGGCCAACCAGCAGGACGATCACGATCGCGGCAAAGACAAACGCGACCACGTTGTTACGTTGGGCGGCGGAGCGGTCCAGGTGCAGGAAGTACACCAGGTGCACCAGTACCTGGACCACGGCGAAGATCAGGATGATCCACAGGGTCAGGCTTTTCGGCAGCGTCGGGTACATCACCAGGCCGAACGGAATGACGGTCAGGATCACCGACAGGATGAAGCCGATGGCGTAGGACTTGACGCTGCCGTGGCCGGCGTCGTGGCCATCATGGGAATGAGCGTTAGCCATTTACAGGGTCCCCATCAGATAAACAACGGTGAATACGCAGATCCACACCACGTCCAGGAAGTGCCAGAACAGGCTCAGGCAGCTCAGGCGCGTCTTGTTGGTGGCAGTCAGGCCGTTTTTCTGGACCTGGTACATCATGATCGCCATCCAGATCAGGCCGCTGGTCACGTGCAGACCGTGGGTACCGACCAGGGTGAAGAACCCGGACAGGAAGCCGCTGCGGTTAGGACCGTAGCCCTCGGAGATCAACATGTGGAACTCGTTGATCTCCATGCCGATGAAGCCGGCACCGAACAGGAAGGTCATGGCCAGCCAGCCCAGTACCTGGGTTTTCTTGCCCTTGAACAACGCCAGCATGGCGAAGCCGTAGGTGATCGAGCTGAACAGCAGCAGCGCGGTTTCGCCCAGTACGTACGGCAGCTCGAAGATGTCGTGGCCCGACGGGCCACCGGCGACGTTGTTAACCAGCACCGCGTACGCTGCGAAGATCGACGCAAACAGAATGCAGTCGGTCATCAGGTAGAGCCAGAAACCGAATACGGTCATCTCGCCCGAGTCGTGGTGATGGTCATCGTGCCCATGGTCTTGACCATGGGCGTGTCCAACATTGGTCACTAAGTTCGACATGGTTTAAGCCTGTTCCAACGAGGTTTCAACACGGGTGGCGGTGGCTGGGACTTTCCCGGCCGCTACCAGACGTTTGTGCTGCTCGGCTTCGATGCGCTCGATGACATCCACCGGCACCATGTAGCCCTGATCGTCACGGGCGGCATGGATGGCGAAATACACCACGGTGCCGACCAGGCTGGCGATGGCCAGCCACCAGATGTGCCAGATCATCGCGAAACCGAACACGGTCAGCAGCGCCCCCATGACCACACCGGTGGCGGTGTTGTTGGGCATGTGGATCGGCTCGTACCTGGCCGGAACCGGGTACGCGGTACCGTTTTCCTTGGCTTCGGTGAACGGGTCGATGACGTCCGCTTTTGGCAGCACGGCAAAGTTGTAGAACGGCGGTGGCGAAGAGGTCGACCATTCCAGGGTATGGGCATTCCACGGGTCGCCGTGTTCGCACATGTTCTCTGGCTTGTTGCGATCGCGCACGCTGACATACAACTGGATCAGCTGGCAGGCGATACCGACGGCGATCATCACCGCACCGAACATGGCGACGTACAGGTACGGCACCCACTCAGGGTTGGTAGTGGTGTTCAGGCGACGGGTCATGCCCATGAAGCCCAGTACATACAGCGGCATGAACGCGACGAAGAAGCCGGTGATCCAGAACCAGAACGCGGCCTTGCCCCAACCTTCGTGCAGCTTGAAGCCGAACGCTTTCGGGAAGTAGAAGGCGAAACCGGCGATGTAGCCAAACACGGCGCCACCGATGATCACGTTGTGGAAGTGCGCGATCACGAACAGGCTGTTGTGCAGCACGAAGTCAGCACCCGGGATGGCCAGCAGTACGCCGGTCATGCCGCCGATGGCGAAGGTCACCATGAAGCCCAGGGTCCACATTACGTGGCTGGTGAAACGCAGGCGGCCCTGATAGATGGTGAACAGCCAGTTGAACAGCTTCACCCCGGTCGGGATCGAAATCAGCATCGTCGCCAGGCCGAAGAAGGCGTTGACGCTCGCCCCGGAACCCATGGTGAAGAAGTGGTGCAGCCAGACCATGAAGCCCAGTACCGAGATCGCGCCGGAAGCGTAGATCATCGAGTGGTGGCCGAACAGTTTCTTGCCGGAGAAGGTCGAGATGACTTCGGAGAAAATCCCGAACGCTGGCAGGATCAGGATGTACACCTCGGGGTGACCCCAGGCCCAGAACAGGTTGACGTACATCATCGGATTTCCACCCAGTTCATTGGTGAAAATGTGGAAATCCATGTAACGGTCAAGCGTCAGCAAAGCCAGGGTAGCGGTCAGGATCGGGAAGGAGGCGACGATCAGGACGTTGGCCCAGGTGCAGGTCCAGGTGAAGATCGGCATGTCCATCAGCTTCATGCCCGGGGTACGCATTTTCACCACGGTGGCCAGGAAGTTGACCCCCGTCAGCGTCGTACCCAACCCGGAAAGCTGTAGCGCCCAGATGTAGTAATCCATCCCCACGCCCGGACTGTATTGCAGGCCCGACAGCGGCGGATAGGCAACCCAACCGGTCTTGGCAAATTCGCCAACGCCCAGGGACAAGTTGATCAGCACCACGCCCGATACCAGCAGCCAGAAGCTCAAGGAGTTCAGGAACGGGAAGGCCACGTCGCGGGCGCCGATCTGCAGCGGCACTGCAAGGTTCATCAGGCCGGTGAAGAATGGCATCGCCATGAAGATGATCATGATCACACCGTGGGCGGTGAAGATCTGGTCATAGTGTTCAGGCGGCAGGTAGCCAGGCGAACCCTCGGTGGCCATGGCCAGCTGGGTACGCATCATGATGGCGTCGGCAAAACCGCGCAGCAGCATGACCATGGCGACGATGATGTACATCACGCCGATTTTCTTGTGGTCGACCGACGTCAGCCACTCGGTCCACAGGTAGGTCCACTTCTTGAAATAAGTGATGCCTGCAAACAATGCCAGACCACCGAGCGCGATGATGGCGAGGGTCACCATGACAATCGGCTCGTGGAACGGGATCGCTTCCCAACTTAATTTACCAAACATCGTTTACTCCTCTGCCCCGGCAGCTGAATGCGAGCTCATGTCCATCCCTTCCATGTTGTGAGCCACTTCCTTCTCGTTCTTCTCGTGGTGCATCGGCTTGCCCGGATTCATCCCTTCATATTTGTCGATGATGGTCTGGAACAGGTTCGGCGTAACCGACGAGTAGAGTTCGACTGGGTTGTTCTGGCTCGGTTTGGAAAGGGCTTCGTATTCAGCTTTTTCAAGCTGTTTAGGTGCCTTCTTCACATCGTTGACCCAGGCATCGAAATCTTCCTGGGTCGTGGCGATTGCTTTGAACTTCATGCCGGTGAAACCCGCGCCGCTGTAGTTGGCGGAGATACCGTCGAGTTCGGCGTTCTGGTTGGCGATCAGGTGCAACTTGGTTTGCATGCCCGCCATCGCGTAGATCTGGCCGCCCAGGCCCGGGATGAAGAACGAGTTCATCACGGTGTCAGAGGTGACCTTGAAGTTGATCGGCGTGTGGGCCGGGAACACGATCTTGTTGACGGTGGCGATGCCTTGTTCCGGATAGATGAACAGCCACTTCCAGTCCATCGAGACCACTTCAATGGTGATCGGCTTGACGTCGGAATCCAGCGGACGATACGGGTCCAGGGCGTGGGTCGACTTGTAGGTGACGTAACCCAGGGCAATGATGATCAGCACCGGAATGGTCCACACCGCCACTTCGATCTTGGTCGAGTGCGACCACTTCGGCGTGTAGGTGGCATTGGTGTTGGTCGCGCGGTACTTCCAGGCGAACAGGAAAGTCATGACGATGACCGGCACGACGACCAGCAACATCAGCAACGTGGCGGTGATGATCAGGTTTCGTTCATCCAGGCCGACCTGGCCCTTGGGATCGAGCAGGGTCATGTTGCAGCCTCCCAGCAACAACGTGCCGAGCAGCGGCAGCAAGCCTAGTAATCGGGGGTACCTGTTTTTACTCATCTCACGACCTCTAAAGCAGCTTGCGCAATGCAGTTGGGTTTTGATCGCCAACACTTCACCCTGCCAAGGGTTGGCATTTTCTTGGATTGAATAAGGGCTGCCCGTCGAACGTCAGCGGCTGTTCGACACATCCTGGGCCAGCAGTGAGTTCTTATTCGTTGGTCAAAGGCCTAGTTCAAGCCCAATTCCATTTGGTGCGGATAGTTGGAGGCACCGACACCTGGGGTCGCATGGGGCGCTGGCGCCCTTCGACCACTCTCGTGCTCAAGCTTGAGCCGGGTCGGAAAATCGGTGCGGGCGATTGTAGTGAGCTGACGCGCTGTAGACCATGTCTCATCCCGAAATAATTTTTATCCGATCCGGCAACAATCTCTTGCCGATATTGCAACGGGCAAGCATGTTATCGAAATTCATTCTCAACAAGAACCCCAAAAAACGTAGGCCTACTACGCCCGATTTAGACAGCTCGGGAGGACCGCCAAGCGCTTTTTTGCCCGGCAAGCGCCCAGTTTTCGGGGCCTCTGGCGCCTGACGCTTCGCTGTTAAAAATGCCTGCTGCCAGCGATGCGCTTGTTGCGAAAGCAGACGTTTTTTTATTACAGGGAGAAGCGTTTAATCGGCCTCGCAAAGGCAGAGCGCCTCAAGATATGTGACAACATGTCGCACATTGTCGCAGGCCATTCTTGCCTCGGATCAAGGACGACCCGGCTCGAGAGTGAAATGCAAAACGCCCCGGCTCTCCTGGAGAGAAACCGGGGCGTTTCATTAAGGCGGTTCAGCGAATCTGTTTACGGTTACGCGACACCAGCAACGGCACCAGCACCGCCGTCAACACGAAAGCCACCAACGCCCATTGCGCCAGGGACAGACCCAGGATCGGTGGGTAGGGGGTGGAGCAAAAGCCATCGACCTGGAAGCCCAGCGGGAAGATCTTCGCCAGCGGCAGGTCATCGACAATCGGTTGCAACACGTCGATACCGCAGCTGACCGCGGGGAAGAACTGGGTGTACACGTGATGCCCCGCCACCCCGGCACCGGCCAGGGCGCTGAGCACCACCAGGCCTTCGAAGATCGTCAGGCTGCGACGGGTGCGCATGGCTGCGCCGATGAAGGCGAAAATCGCGATCAGCAACAGCGCATAGCGTTGCAGGATGCACAGCGGGCATGGCGCCTCACCGAGGGCCACCTGCATGTACAGCGCACCGCCGATCAGTGCCAGGCAGATCAGCCCCAGCAGCACCAGGTAGCGCCGCTCACGGCCCAACCGCATCATTTCCTCACTCATTGCGTTTCCCTTTGTCTGCATGGATCGACGCGCAGCACGGCAACACTCGGGTGCGCGCTCGGATGCCCGAAGTCTACACGCAGACCATGACAGTGAACGAGCAGCGGGCGTCGACATTGGAGGGGAATAGACCGCAAGAAGGTTAAGAGCAGATTAATGCGGGTCCGTTGGACAGGGGCGGACCTGCCGCCGCTATCGCGAGCAAGCTCGCTCCCACAGGGGGATTTGGGGCGAATGCGGATTTTGTCACCACACAGATCCAGGGTGGGAGCGAGCTTGCTCGCGATAGCGGTGGGTCAGCTTGCATTGATGTTGAATGTGCCGGTGCCATCGCGAGCAGGCTCGCTCCCACAGTTTTTTTGTGGCGTTCACAGGAATCGTGTCCACCACAAATCCCCTGTGGGAGCGAGCTTGCTCGCGATAGCGGTGGATCAGCTTGCATTGATGTTGAATGTGCCGGTGCCATCGCGAGCAGGCTCGCTCCCACAGTTTTTTGTGGCGTTCACAGGAATCATGTCCACCACAAATCCCCTGTGGGAGCGAGCCTGCTCGCGATGAGGCCAACCCGGTTCCCCGGATTAGCCGTGACCTTACTCCAGCGCCGCCGCCGGGCCGAAGAATTCGTAACGGCTCTGCTGGTCCGGCACACCCAAGGCCTTGAGGTGGCGCTTGACGGCCCCCATGAAACCCTTCGGCCCGAGGAAATAGGCGTCCAGGTCACGTTGCTGCGGCAGCCATTGCGCCAGTTGCTCCTGGCTCAACAGCCCCACCTTGTCGGCCGCCGGGCTCAAGCCGTCGTCTTCGTCGTAGCAGTAGAAGCGCTTGAGCTGCGGATGCCGCTTGGCCAGGTCGTCGATCCAGTCGCGGAAAGCATGGGCACTGCCGTTGCGCGCACAGTGAATGAAATGCACCGGCCGCTCGGTTTGCAGCGCCGCCTGCAACATGGCCAGGGTCGGGGTGATGCCGACGCCGCCACTGATCAGCACCAACGGCTTGTCGCTGGCGGTCAGGTAGAAATCCCCGGACGGCGGGAACAACTGGATGCGACTACCGACATCGAAATGATGATGCAGGTGATTGGACACCCGCCCACCCGGCTCGCGCTTGACGCTGATACGGTACTGACCATTGTCCGCCAGGGCCGACAGTGAATAGTTGCGGCGCACTTCCTCGCCATCGAGCATCAGCTTCATGCCAATGTACTGGCCCGGTTCGGCCACCAGGATCGGGCCCTTGTCCGCAGGTTCAAAGTAGAACGAGGTGATCTCCGAGCTTTCCTGGACCTTGGCCGTCAGGATGAACTCTCGTTCGCCACGCCAGCCGCCCGGCGCCTCGGCCTTCTTGTCGTACATGCCGGCTTCGGCGCCGATCAGGATATCGGCCAACTGGTTGTAGGCTGCGCCCCACGCCGCAATCACTTCGGGCGTGGCGATCTCTGCGCCCAGCACTTCGGCGATTGCCCGCAACAGGCATGAACCGACAATAGGGTAATGTTCCGGCAGGATCTGCAGGGCAACATGCTTGTTGACGATCTTCGCCACCAGGTCGCCCAGTTGATCGAGCTGGTCAATGTGCCGTGCATACATCAACACACCGTTGGCCAAGGCACGCGGTTGATCGCCGCTGGCCTGGTGAGCCTGGTTGAACAGCGGGCGCACCTGCGGGTACTCGGACAGCATCATGCGATAGAAGTGAGTGATCAACGCTTCACCCCCGCTTTCCAGCAACGGAACGGTGGAGCGAATGATGGCGCGTTCTTCTCGACTGAGCATAGGGTGACTCCTGGCATATGACCGATAACAGTTACCTAAGCCTTATCAGTTTCCATGCCATAAATTTTTCCATTTAATATCAGCAAGTTAAGAACACTGTAGTCATAACGACACGACGCGCTTTATAGTCGTTACGACTACATGGAGTCATTATGACCGCAACCGCCCTGCTGACCTCCCTGCTGCCACTGGTGGCCGATCTGTCCCGCGAATTGCCTGAAGGCGAACGCTATCGTCGCCTGCTCGGCACCTTGCGCGCCCTGCTGCCCTGCGATGCGGCGGCGTTGTTGCGCCTGGACGGCGACTGCCTGGTGCCGCTCGCCGTGGATGGCTTGAGCACCGATACACTGGGCCGGCGGTTCCGGGTCAGCGAACATCCGCGCTTCGAAGCACTGCTGGCCAACCCGCAGCCCACCCGCTTCGCCGCCGACAGCGGCCTGCCCGATCCGTATGACGGGCTGGTCGAAGGGTTGGCCGAGCATCTGGAGGTTCATGACTGCATGGGCTGTCCGCTGTTCGTCGACGAGCGCCCCTGGGGCCTGCTGACCCTCGACTCACTGGACCCGGAGCGCTTCGAGCCCATCGACCTGAGTGCCCTGCAAGCCTTCGCCAGCCTCGCCGCCGCCACGGTCAGCGCCGCCGAGCGCATCGAGCGGCTGGCCTTGAAGGCCGAGGACGAGCACCGTCGCGCCGAGGTCTATCGCCAGGCCAGCGGCCAGCAACCTCGCGACATGGTCGGCCAGAGCAAGGCCCACAAGCGCCTGGTGGAAGAGATCGCGCTGGTGGGCGGCAGTGACTTGACCGTACTGATCACAGGCGAAACCGGTGTGGGCAAGGAACTGGTCGCCCAGGCCATCCATGCCGCGTCAAAACGCGCCGAGCAGCCACTCATCAGCCTCAATTGCGCCGCCCTGCCGGATACGCTGGTGGAAAGTGAACTCTTCGGCCATGTACGAGGCGCCTTCACCGGCGCCACGAACGACCGGCGCGGCAAATTCGAACTGGCCGACGGCGGCACCTTGTTCCTCGATGAGGTGGGTGAGCTGTCCCTGACCGTCCAGGCCAAGTTGCTGCGAGTGCTGCAGAGCGGCCAACTGCAACGCCTGGGCTCGGACAAGGAACATCGGGTCGACGTACGCCTGATCGCGGCCACCAATCGCGACCTTGCCGAAGAAGTGCGCAACGGCCGATATCGGGCCGACTTCTACCATCGCTTGAGTGTGTATCCGTTGCAGGTGCCGGCGCTGCGTGATCGTGGGCGGGACGTGCTGCTGATCAGCGGGTTCTTCCTGGAGCAGAATCGTTCGCGCATGGGCCTGGGCAGCCTGCGCCTGACCAGCGATGCCCAGGCGGCATTGCTGGCCTACGACTGGCCGGGCAACGTGCGCGAACTGGAACACCTGATCGGCCGCAGCGCCCTGAAGGCCTTGGGTCGGTGCACGACACGCCCGAAAATCCTCAGCCTCAGCGCCCAGGACCTGGATTTGCCCCAGGCTCCTGTGGATAACCCCGCACCTTCGTCCCTCAGTCCGGTACCGGCCATGGCGCAGGTGAGGGGGGACTTGCGCGAAGCGGTGGACGAGTTCCAGCGCCAACTGATCGCGGCCTGCCTGGAGCGTCACCAGCACAACTGGGCCAGCGCCGCCCGGGAGCTGGGTCTGGACCGGGCAAACCTGGGGCGGATGGCAAAACGGCTTGGCCTGAAATAGTGGCTGGAGGTGCTTTTGTGGCGAGGGAGCTTGCTCCCGCTGGGCTGCGAAGCAGCCCCTATCAACGGCAGCGCGGTTTCGAATCTTACGACCGCTACGCGGCCGAGCGGGAGCAAGCTCCCTCGCCACAAAAGCTATCCCGCACAAAGACCTGATGACGGCAATCAATGCTATCGACAAGCTTTTGCCCTAAAGCCTGTCCCCGACAAGTCGATAACCCAATATCACAAGCTGTTCTGGCGATCGGTATGCTCGCCCCACCTTTTTCCACAGAAGGTTTTTATGTCTTCCAACAAAGCCCGCGCAGATTCACTTTCGCTTCTGCTGTTTACCTTGCGCAGCGGCAAGCTGATGGCGATCAACCTGCTCAAGGTCAGTGAGATCATTCCCTGCCCACCGTTGACCAAGCTGCCGGAGTCGCATCCGCACGTCAAAGGCATCGCCACCCTGCGCGGGACATCGTTGTCGGTGATCGACCTGAGCCGCGCCATTGGCGAGCGGCCACTGGAAGATCCGGATGGCGGCTGCCTGATCGTCACCGACGTCAGTCGCTCCAAACAGGGTCTGCATGTGCAGGCGGTGAGCAAGATCGTGCATTGCCTGACCACCGACATCAAACCGCCGCCCTACGGTTCCGGCGGTGTGCGCTCGTTCATCACCGGCGTGACCTCGGTGGACGGTACGCTGGTGCAGGTACTGGACATCGAAAAGGTCATCCACGGCATCGCACCGGCGCAGATCGAAACCGCGCCAACCGAATTGAGCATGGAAGACGCCGAAGTCCTGGGCAACGCACGGATCCTGGTGGTCGATGACAGCCAGGTCGCACTGCAACAATCGGTGCACACCCTGCGCAACCTGGGCCTGCAATGCCACACTGCTCGCAGTGCCAAGGAAGCCATCGAGTGCCTGCTGGACCTGCAAGGCACGGCCGAACAAATCAACCTGATCGTCTCCGACATCGAAATGTCGGAGATGGACGGGTACGCCCTCACCCGGACCCTGCGCGAAACGCCGGACTTCGCCCACCTCTACGTGTTGCTGCACACCTCGCTGGACAGCGCCATGAACAGCGAAAAGGCCCGGCTGGCCGGCGCCAACGGCGTGCTCACCAAGTTCTCCTCGCCGGAACTGACCAAATGCCTGATCACAGCGGCCAAGGCTGTTGCCGAGCAAGGTCACTGAGGCACACCCGATCGGTCCCGGGCGGCCTGGGATCGATCGTCGCCCGGCACCATTCAGGCATACTCCTGCCCTGGCCTCCCAGAATAAGGACATTGCTGATGAAACCCCAAACCCTGATCCTCCTTGGCCTCACTGCCCTGGCCCCCCAGACCCACGCCTCCAGTCCCGACGCGTGGGCAGCCCACGATAAAGCCGTACTCGCCAGTTGCCTCAAGACCAGCAGTTTGAAAGACGCCGAACCGGTAGGCACTGCCGCACAATTCGACGACCGCGTCGGTTACACCGCGTTGCTGCTGCAAGGCCAGTACCCGCAAAAGCACATGAAAGGCGCGAGTGGCACCGAGCTGTGCCTCTATCGCAAGAAAACCAAGACAGCCTATGTCACCGAGTGGGACTCGATCCGTCCGACCGATAGCGCCCGGTGAATGGCGCATAACTTGCTTCGCAACAGCTGATAGGCGTGTTTCCGTCGCCGTGTTTCAGCCTTCCCCATCGGTCGCCCAATGAACACAACGTTTTCCTGCGTAGGGTGCGGCAAATGCTGCACCGATCACCACGTTCCCCTGACCCTCGACGAGGCCCGCATGTGGGCGGACGATGGCGGCCAGGTGATTGTCCTGGTGGAGGCCTTCCTACCGAACGGCCTCGGCCTGCCGACGGTACAACGCGAGCATGCCGAGCGCCGCTCGGCGGTGGTCCACAGCGGCAGCACCGAGGCCTTTGTGGCGATCACTTTTGCCGCCTACAACGTCGGCCGCTGTCGGAATCTTGACGAAGAAAACCTCTGTCGCATCTATGAGCGTCGCCCCTTGGTGTGCCGTATCTATCCGATGGAAATCAATCCGCACATTCCCCTCAATATCGCCGTCAAGGAATGCCCTCCCGAGTCATGGGAAACCGGGCCACAACTGATACTCGGCGGTGAACTGGTCGACCAGGAACTGGCTCGGTTGATCGAACGCTCACGCCAGGCCGACCGTGAAGAGATCGCCATCAAGGACCGCATCTGCGCCGCCCTCGGCATCCGCACGACGGCCCTCAAGGGCGACGGTTTCACCGCATACCTGCCGGACATGAGCGCATTCGTGGCAGCCCTCGATGAGGCGCGCCGGCAACCGGCGCAACAACACTTCAGTCAATGGCAGTTCCATCTGTCTGGCGACGACGTGGCCAGCCAGGTATCGGCCTGTGGCGCACAGGTGGTCACTGAAGCGCCAGTCAATTACGCCTTTATTTCCTTGCGGGCGGCATAAACAGCCAAGGCATGAAGTAGAAGCCCCTGTGGGAGCGAGCCTGCTCGCGATAGCGGTCTGTCAGCCACCGCTATATGACTGATGCAACGCCGTCGCGAGCAGGCTCGCTCCCACAACGGTTTTGCCACGCTCAGCCGCTCTCCCCCTCGCCTAACCCTCGCCAGGAATGTTAGCGTGCTTGGTATCTTCTCCCAGACGAGCCTTGCACGATGAAAAAAACCGTACTTGCCTTCAGCCGTATCACGCCCCAGATGGTCGAGCGCCTGCAACAGGACTTCGACGTGATCGTGCCGAGCCCGTCCAAGGGCGACATCAACGCACAGTTCAACGAAGCCCTGCCCCACGTCCATGGGCTGATCGGGGTCGGTCGCAAGCTCGGGCGCGAGCAGTTGCAGGGCGCTGCGAACCTGCAAGTGGTCGCCAGTGTCTCGGTGGGCTACGACAACTATGACCTGGCCTACTTCAATGAGCGCGGGATCATGCTCACCAACACCCCCGACGTACTCACCGAAAGCACCGCCGACCTGGCCTTCGCCCTGCTGATGAGCAGCGCCCGTCGCGTAGCCGAGCTGGACGCCTGGACCAAGGCCGGGCAATGGCAGGCGACAGTCGGGCCGCAATTGTTCGGCAGCGATGTGCATGGCAAGACCCTGGGTATCGTCGGTATGGGCAACATCGGTGCAGCCATTGCACGGCGCGGCCGGCTGGGCTTCAACATGCCGATCCTCTACAGCGGCAACAGCCGCAAGACCGAGCTGGAAAACCAGTTGGGCGCACAATTTCGCGAGCTGGATCAGTTGCTGGCCGAAGCGGACTTCGTCTGCCTCGTGGTGCCATTGAGCGAGAAGACCCGTCACCTGATCGGCCAGCGCGAACTGAGCCTGATGAAACCGAGCGCCATCCTGGTCAACATTTCCCGTGGCCCGGTGGTGGATGAACCGGCGCTGATCGAAGCCTTGCAAAACAATCGCATCCGCGGTGCCGGGCTGGATGTCTACGAGAAAGAACCGTTGGCCGAATCGCCGCTGTTCCAGTTGAAGAACGCCGTCACCCTGCCCCATATCGGCTCGGCGACCCACGAAACCCGCGAAGCCATGGCCAATCTTGCTGTGGATAACTTGCGCAGCGCTTTGCTGGGCGAGCGTCCGCAGAACCTGGTCAACCCGCAGGTCTGGAAGTAACCCGCCTGGCAGGCCCTGTCGGGCGGGCCTGCCATTCCTTTCGATTCAGCGAGCGCCCAAGACCACATTTGCTGGCGCTGGTCGCGGCTTGCGAAATACCAGCACGTTGCCCAGCATGACCAGGACCAATCCCACCAATGCCGGCGCGGTCCACTGATAGCCCTCGGCAAACGCCGAGACGTTCAACGCCACCACCGGGAACAACACCGTGCAATACGCCGCCCGCTCCGGCCCCATGCGCCCCACCAGCGTCAGGTAGGCGGTAAAGCCGATCACCGACCCCGGGATCACCAGGTACAACAGCGAACCGATGTAGCGCGTGTTCCATTCCATGTCGAACGGGATGTCCTGGAACAGGCACCACAGCGACAGCATGGCCGCGCCGTAGGCCATGCCCCAGGCATTGGTGGTCAGCGGCTTGAGGCCGGCTTTCTGTTGCAGGCTCGAGAGCATGTTGCCCGCCGAGAAACACAAGGTCCCCAGCAACGCCAGCGCCAACCCAAGCAAGGTTTGCGGACTTGCGCTGTGGCCGGCCAGCTCCGGCCAGAACAGCAGCGCCAACCCCAGCAGACCCAGGGCACCACCCAACAGCACGTTGCGCGCGATCCGCTGACCGAAGAACACGCGGGCATTGAGGGCATTCCAGAGCGTGGCGGTGGAAAACACCACGGCGACCAAACCACTGGGAATCCATTGGCTGGCGGTCAGGAAGCACATGAAGTTGATGCAGAACAGACACAGGCCCTGGGCAATGCAAATCAAATGGCCGCGCCGCCCCATCACCTGCAAGCGCCGGCTGAGCAAGAGCATCGCAAACAGAATCAGAGCCGCGAGACCGAAGCGATAGACAATCGACACGGGAATGGCGACCACGCCCAATTGCAATTTCAGCGCAATCCAGGTGGTGCCCCAGATGAGCACGGTGAGCAGATACAACGAGAGGTTCATGGCGACGACTCCTGACAATGACAGCCAGTGTCACGCCACTGCGCCTGCGGCACTTGCGTAAACTTGCGGTTTTTGTCGACAGACAGGCTGGCACGCCCCCATCGACGGAGTAGGATGCAAGGCGTTGGAGAGAACCGATCATGCCCACACTGCAAACCCTGCAAGTCTTTCAAGCCCTCAACAGCTCGCCCAATGCTCGCCTGGAGCACAGTGCCGAGCTCGGGGACGGCATGGCGGCCGCTTTGTGGAGCAATCATCACGACGCCCGGGACTATGAGGCGCCGACCCACCATACGCTGTCGTGCTACATCGCCGGCGGCACCGGCACGTTTCGCCGCGAACGGCCCGACACCACGGGGGCACCGGACAAACTCTGCATCCTGCCGGCCGGGCATGAGTCAGCCTGGGTCATCAACGGCGACATTCGCCTCGCCCACCTGTATTTCAGCGCTGAACAATTCGCCCTGGGGTGCGTCACGCTGCTGGATCGCGAGCCTCGACAGGTGCAATTGCACGAGGAGACATTCCTCGACGACCCGCGACAGGCACAGCGTTTTCGCCAGTTGATTGCGCTGAACTGGGATGAACCGGGCGAACGCCTGCTGACCACCAGCCTGGCCCACGATCTGCTCAACCACCTGCTGCTCAGCCAGGTGGGCCAGCGCCAAGGGCTTCGCCTCAAGGGCGGCCTGGCCGCTCACCAGCGGCGGTTGCTGGTGGATTACGTCGACAGCCACCTGGCCGACGCCATCAGTCTCGGTCAATTGGCGGCGCTGTGTGCGTTGTCCGAATACCACTTCGCGCGGATGTTCCGCGAAAGCTTCGGGCTGCCGCCTCACCAGTACGTACTGGCTAGACGCTTGACCTGCGCGCAACACTTGCTGCGCACCACTTCACAACCGCTGGGCGACGTAGCACTGGCCTGCGGGTTTGCCAGCGCCAGCCACTTCACCAACCGGTTCCGCCAGGCCCTGGGCGCGACGCCCGGAGAGTATCGGCAGGCGTTTTTGCGCTAGCCCCGGCTATCGCCATCGCGAGCAGGCTCGCTCCCACAGAAGTCCTATGCTGAACATGAAACTCAAACCCACTGAAGATCCAGTGTGGGAGCGAGCCTGCTCGCGATGACGTCGGCACATCCAACATCCATGCAAGCTGCCCCACCACTATCGCGAGCAGGCTCGCTCCCCCATCGATTGCGCTTCTCCAGATAACAGTTCACATACAAAAACAAAACGGGCCTGCAATTGCAGGCCCGTTGTTCAGTCGAAATTGAAATGGACGGGGTTTCAGCCGTGAAGCGAAGCCCGTTCGTTCTCGAGGAATTCTTCTTCCAGCAGCGCATCGGCCAAGGCTACGGATTCGCTCGGCTTGTCAACGGCGGCGCGCTTGCCGCGCAGTTTGCCGAACAAATGCTCCAGGGCATTTTCAAGTTTGGTGGCCGCACCTTCGATCGCCAGTTCCAGCGATTCGGCCTTGTGCGTCACGGAAATCGGCTGATGGCCCTTCGGCCGTGCTTCAAGCTGGCAGCGCAGGTCATGGGGACCCGGCTTGTCGCCGTTCTCATCGCGCAAATGAACCTCGACCCGTGTCAGGTCCTCTTCATAACGTTCGAGCGTGCTTTCGATGGTAGTACGTACCCACTCCTCCAGTCGGATGCTGCTTTGAATATGGTTATCGCTGTTGACTTGGATTTGCATAGTTCATCCCTTATTTCAGCTAGCTCGCCGGGGGCCATCGACGTTGATGCAACGGCCCCTTGAATACAGAGTCGGGCTGGCGGAGGAACAATTCAACCCCTGGGAAAAGATAAATATTCATATGCAAATAAAGCCGGACAACGAGCAAAAGCGCTGTTAATGTCGGGAGTTACCCCTGCCCTGCCTATCCAGCGCAAATCGTCCCTGCCTCCTGCACCGTCAACGAACATCCGCGCGTTATTGCCCCGAAACGGGCAGCGGCCACGGCCGCATTCCAGAGCGTTCGGCGCCCAGGCTCCGCGATCATTGTCCGACAGTTTTTCCGGCATGCCACTTGCTAACTCTATGCAGGAGCTGCCGCAGGCCGCGGTCTTTTGATCCTGGGCCTGCCCGGCCCCGGAATCTTGAGATGAACACGATCATGGAATGGCCGATGGTCTGGTGTTGCGAACTAATCCCGATCACGGCCGGTCAACAACTGCACGTTCAATCAGGCGGTGACGCATCATGGACAACCCTTTTCAGATCATTACCGACGCCTTTGCGCCGCATTATCAAATCAACCTGAGTATTCAGGGCCTGGACGGCAGCATTATGCTGACCCTGTCCAAGAGCGGGCGCGTCGTCGCCAAACGCATGATCAGCGCCCAGCAGCGCAACGATCCGGAGCGGCTCAAGCGCTTGGTGCAGAGCATTCAATTCGGTATCGCCATCGAACAGGGCCACAGCGCCGTGGCCATCCTCGAAGCAATGACCGGCGGTGACAACATCAAGCTGCCACCACCGCACGCACAGGGGCCAGCCTCCGCCGCCACCGGCCTCTAGATTTCCCCCTTCTCCACTTCGGCATGCTCACTGGAGCCCGCGCCAACCTTGCGGTGCGGGTGCTCGATCTTGACCGAAGGGAATTGCGACGACGCATAGCGCACCACCAGGATCGAAAACGCCAGTAGCAGGATGCCTCCGCACAGGTAAATGATCCCCAGGTCTGGTGGGCTGTGATGGGAAACATTGGAAATCAGCAGCCGTGTCAGCGCCGTGATCGCCACGTAGATCAGAAACCGCACCGGCATGTGGTTGGTCTTGAAGTAGATCCCGACCATCGCCCCCAATTCCAGGTAGATGAACAACAGCAGGATGTCATCGATCTTGATGTGTCCTGCCTCGATCATCTGCAAGAATTCCATCACCGCAGCCCACGCGGTCACCGCACCGATGGCGAACAGCGCCAGGTAGTGAAAGGTCTCGACGAACAGGTTTCCCAGGGATTCGGCCAGTTGATGGACGTTCTGGCGCAAATTCTCGGCCCAGTTGATTTTCACGATGTAGTTTCCTTAGGTCGGCTCGACCGGATGATGCGGGTTGGACGTGACGGTTGTTCTGCATGCAGAAAAAAGGCCAGCGACTGAGAGTGAGATGGCGATAGGCTGGTATGCGGCACTTTTGGTGGCTTCATGCGGCCGGATCGCGAGCAAGCTTTGCTCCCACACAAGCTTTGCTCACATTAGCTTCGCGCTCACATGCCGAAACCGGTCTACATTAAAAAGCCACTATCCAAAGCAAAAGGATTCGCTTATTCTTTTGCCTGTATATAAATACAGTAGTCACAAAGACAACCAATGTGAAGGCATGTGAGGTGGTGAATGGCCGTCGAAGTGGTATACCGCAGCAGCCGAGATCTGGAGCGCTTGTTCATGGATAAAGCCGAAGCTGACCGTCATGACAAAATGCTGGAACTCGCCGAATTGCTGGCGGAGGTGTTGCAAAAAGCCGTTCCATCGCTGAGCGAGCAACAGGTCGAGGAAGCCGGGATCTACATGGCGAAGAATCGTGATGTGTTCGCCAAGGCTTTCAAGAGCCAGCCGGACGCCTTGTCCGAACTGCTCAACCCGTCGGACGAATGACCAAGAGATCGCCGCCTTTGGCAGCGCCTACACCGCGTAGGCGCTGCCAAAGGCGGCGATCTTTTTCAATAATAACGGCGTGGATCTGAATCGATCAGGCTGGCCAGCTTGGTCAGGGCGAAGCGCAGTTCATCCTGGCTGGTGGGCGACATCAACACCAACCGTACACATCGCGTAGTCCCCGAACGCTCAGCCTGGAACTGGGTGCCACTGAGCACCAATACACCGTTGGCCCGGGCGAGCATGGTGAATTCGTCGCTGGTCCAGGGCTCCGGCAGTGTCAACCAGACGTGATAGGAATACGGCTGGGTCTTGAGCTCGAAATTGGCAAAGATTTCCCGGGCGATGGCTTGTCGCCCCGCCGCCTCGTTGCGCTGGATGCGGATCAGTTTCTTGTCCAGGCCTTCGGTAATCACATTGCTGGCCAACTGCGCGGTCAACGGCGACGGCATCCAGACACTGCTGCGCACCATCGAGGTCAGGCGCGACAGCAGTTTCGGCGGGCTGTAGATGTAACCGACACGAAGCGCCGGCATGACCGATTTCGACAGGCTGGTCAGGTACACCGACCGCTCCGGCGCAAAGGCCGACAGTGGCTTGATCGACGGATCGGTGGCCAGGAAACCATAGATGTCATCGTCCAGGATGATGAAGTCGAATTCCTCGGCAAGCGCAGCGATCTGGGCCCGACGCTTCTGCGACATGATCGCCGCCGTCGGGTTCTGGCACGTCGCCACGCAGACCAGCATCGCCGGCTTCTCCCGCAGGCACAGTTCGCGCAATGCTTCGGGAATGATGCCTTCGTCATCCATCGGCACGCCACGCAGGCGGCGCTCGAGGCCATGGGCCAGGGAAATGATGCCGGGGTAGCAAAGCGCTTCGCAGAGCACCAGGTCACCGGCGTTGGTCAGGGCGCTCATCGCGACCATCAAGCCATGCTGGGCCCCTGCGGTAATCACCACTTGCTGCCATTGCGCGTCGGGCAATGAATGGCGCAACCACTGCGCACCCGCCTCGCGATGAGCCGGGTGACCGCCATCCGGCGCGTAATCCAGTGCGCGAGCGAAATCGGTGCTTTTGGCCATGCCCACCAACGCACCGCGCAACCAGTACTCCAGGGTTTCGCTGTAGGGCTTGATGATCGAAAGATCGAGCAGTTCGGATTGCCCCAGGTTCAGCGGCGCGGAGGCACTGTTGCTTGCCGGCAGTTCCAGCTGCTTCTGGTTGAGCACGTAGGTGCCACGCCCCACTTCCCCCTGCACCAACCGACGCCGGTGGGCTTCGCTATAGGCCCGGCTGATGGTGCCCGGCGTGACATTCAAGGTGGTGGCCAGCTCTCGCAAGGTCGGCAGGCGATCGCCCTCGTTCAACACGCCATTGTTGATATCGCGCGCCAACGCATCGGCAATCGACAGATACATCGGCTGGTTGAACTCGCTTAGCTGGGGAACCCACATGAATGATCACTGCCCATCGTAGAAATGATGAATATCCGAGCATATCACATGGAGGTTAGGCAACTAATAATTCGACACAATCAACACATTGAGTCGATTGATTCGATTATTGAATGCTTTTTCAACGCGGCGTGAAGAAATTTTTACGAGCAATAATATTTATAAAAATCAAATAGTTAATCAAAAATAAAACCAAAAACAGCCCGTAATAGCAGAAAAATATCTCGTAACAATCCCGCCCCCTATTGAATCAACTCAATCCATTCAAATACACTGATCTAGAATCGAAGCAATCGACTCAATCATCCACCGCGCGCTCCTGTCGCGCCAAGTCGAGACATCATGGACACACTCAGAAAGGATCTATCCCTCTCAGCGGTGATTGCGGGCTTCATCGCCGTGATCATCTCCTACGCCGGCCCGCTCATCATCGTGTTCCAGGCAGCCAAGGAAGCGCACCTGCCCAACGACGTGGTGTCTTCATGGATCTGGGCCATTTCCATCGGCAGCGGGATTACCGGCCTGTTCCTGAGCTGGCGCCTGCGTGTTCCAGTCATCACCGCGTGGTCGACGCCAGGGGCGGCGTTGCTGGTGTCGATGCTGCCCACCGTGACCCTGCCCCAAGCCATCGGGGCCTATGTGGTGGCGTCGGTGATCATCGCGCTGGTCGGTCTGTCCGGGGCGTTCGACAAGCTGATGAGTCGCCTGCCCAAGGCCATTGCCGCCGCCATGCTCGCCGGCATCCTGTTCCGCTTTGGCGCCGAGCTGTTCATGTCGATCAAGTTGCAGCCGGCATTGGTGCTGGCGATGATCGCGGCATACCTGGTCTTCAAGCGCTTTTCGCCACGCTACGCGATCCTGTCGGTATTGATCGTCGGTTGCGCGGTGGCCGCCTCGTTCGGTGAACTCAACAGCAGCTCGATCACCATTGCCGTGGCCCAGCCGGTCTTCATCGCCCCTGAATGGAACTGGCACGCAATCATCAACATCGGCCTGCCCCTGGCGTTGGTGACCTTGACCGGCCAGTACGTGCCTGGCATGGCGGTGTTGCGCACCTCGGGCTACAACACGCCTGCGCGCTCGATCATCTCCGTCACTGCGATTGGCTCGGTGCTGATGGCTCCATTCGGCTCCCACGGCTTTAACCTGGCGGCCATTACCGCAGCGATCTGCACCGGCCGCGAAGCCCACGAGGACCGCGACAAACGCTACATGGCCGGGATTGCCTGCGGGGTGTTCTACATTCTGATGGGCACCTTTGGCGCCACCCTGGCCTCGGTGTTCTCCGCCCTGCCGAAAGAATTGATCGCATCCCTCGCCGGCCTCGCCTTGTTTGGCGCGATCAGTGCCGGGCTGAGCGGCGCCATGGCTGACGAGAAGCAACGTGAAGCTGCCTTGATCACCTTCCTGGTGACGGCTTCGGGCATGAGTTTCCTGGGCCTGGCCGCCGCATTCTGGGGGTTGATCTTCGGCCTCGTGGCGCACTTCGTTCTGACTTACACCCGCGAAAGCAAAGCCGCCGTTATCGCCGAGGGCAGCCGACCATGACCGCACGTTACGACTTCATTGTGATCGGTGGCGGCATCGCCGGCGTGTCTGTCGCTTATGAATTGGCGGCCCATGGCAGCGTCTGCCTGCTCGAACAGGAACAGCAACTGGCCTATCACACCACGGGGCGTTCAGCCGCGATCTCGATGGAAAGCTACGGCAACCAACAGATCCGCTCACTGACCTGCGCATCCCGCAACTTCTTCGAAAACCCGCCCGAGGGCCTGGCCGAACATCCGCTATGGGCACCACGGGGCGCGCTGATCGTGGCCCAGGCGGCTCGGGTGGACAAACTCAAAGCGCGTTTCAGCGCCGTACTGGGGCAAGTGCCCACGGCCGAGCTGCTCGACGACAAGCAAGTGCTGGAACTGGTCCCCTACCTCGCCGAAGGCGCCTGGAGTGCAGGGATCTACGAGCCCAGCGCCTTCGACCTGGACGTACATGGCATCCACGGTGCCTACCTCGGTGGGCTGCGTGCCCGCGGAGGGGTGATCAAGCGTGAGACCCAAGTGCTGCGTGGCGAATATCGCGATGGGCACTGGCGCTTGCACACCCAGGATGGCCAACAACTGCAAGCCGCCATCGTGGTCAACGCCGCCGGGGCCTGGGCCGATGAACTCGCCGAGCGCTGCGGCGTGCCCAAGGTCGGTGTCCGCCCGTTGCGGCGCACCGTGCTGGCGGTCGATCCACAATGCGATGTGCACCACACGCCCTACCTGGGGACGGTGGACGAGGACATTTTCATCAAGCCCGAAGCCGGGCGACTGATCGTCTCCCCGTGCGATGAAAGCCCTTCGCTGCCCTGTGACGCGCTACCGGAAGAGCTTGACCTGGCCATCACCATGGATCGCCTGCAAAACACCACGCGCCTGCGCCCGCGCTCGATCATCAATAAATGGGCAGGCCTGCGCACCTTCGTCGCCGACCGCTCGCCGGTGCTCGGCCAAGACCCACAGCAAGAGAGTTTTATCTGGCTCGCGGCCCTCGGTGGCTACGGCATCCAGGCAGCCCCCGCCATTGCACGCCTGTGCAGCCATGCGGCGCTGGGCATCGCCATGCCGGATGACCTGGCGGCGCTGCAACTCAACTACCAGCACTTTTCTCCGGCCCGTTGCCGCGACGAGGAATTTTCCAGCCTGGCCGTCAAGCAGGTTGCCGATTTGCACTAACCCATCCACTTAACAAGGAACGTCACCATGCAAACCACCGCTCAAATCCAGCCCGCCGCCAAACCTTTCCTGGGCGAAGAAAACGTGATCTTCACCGACAAGGCGCCACTGCCGCTGGGCACCTATTCCCAGGGCATCAAGGTCAATCACGGGCAGACCATCTACCTGTCGGCACAAACCCCGGTCTCGGCGCTGAACAACGAAGTGCTGGCCAAGGATTTCGAAGGCCAACTGCGCCAGACCCTCGACAACCTGGTGCAAATGGCCGAAGCGGCAGGTGGCACCCTGGCGAACGTGGTCAAGGTCACGGCATTCATCACTGACCTGAGCGAGTTCCCGACCCTCAATCGCGTCATGGAAGAGTACTTCACCAAGCCGTATCCGGCCCGCACCACCGCCGGCGCCAGTGCGCTGGCACGCAATACCCTGGTTGCCATCGACGCCATCATGGTGATTTGAAACACCTTCTGTCAGCGGAGTGCCCGTCGGTCCGGTGAGCTGGACCGACGTTGGCAAGGAAAGCACCAGCACAGCGTACTTTCAGAGGGTGACCATGAAAAATTCGTACAGAGAGTATGTATTGCAGTGCCTGGTTTGCGATCGAAGCTACCAGCCCCATGAGGTCAGCTACTACTGCCCTCATTGCAAAGTCGATGGCGCCCTGGACGCGCTTTACGATTATCCGAAACTCAAGCGCGAATGGTCCCGGGACAGCCTGGCCCATGACCACGCTCGTGGCATGTGGCGCTATGACCGCTTGATGCCGTTGAGCTCGACGCAATTCATTCCACCGTTACTGGTGGGCAACACGCCGCTGTACTCGCGCCCGGAATTGCTCGGTAAAGGTGCCCGGATCAAAGTCTTCGTGAAAGACGAATCACGGCAACCGACCGGGTCGTTGAAGGATCGCGCCAGCGCCCTGGCGGTGGCCCACGCCATGCAATCCGGTGCGCGTACCGTGGCGGTGGCCAGCACCGGCAATGCCGCTTCGGCATTGGCCGGGATGAGCGCCAGCCTGGGTTTGCACAACGTCATTTACCTGCCCAGGAGCGCGCCCCGCGAAAAGCTCGCGCAGATGCAGGGCTACGGCGCCGAGATCGTGCTGGTGGATGGGCAATATGACGAAGCCTTCGAACAATGCCTCAACGCCTGCGAAGACCACGGTTGGTACAACCGCACCACCGGGATCAACTCGTACATGAGCGAAGGCAAGAAAACCGTCGCCTTCGAAATGTGCGAACAACTCAACTGGCAGGTACCGGACCTGGTGTTCGTACCCGTCGGCAACGGCTGCATCCTGGGTTCGGTCTACAAGGGCTTTTTCGACTTGCTGCAATTGGGCTGGATCGAACGCATTCCACGCCTGATCGGCGTGCAGGCCGAGCACAGCAACTTCATGTACCGCGCCTGGCGCAACGACCGCTCGATGCAGAAGACCGAACGCCTGCCGCCCACCAGCCTGGCCAGCAGCATCAATGTGGCGCTGCCACGTGATCGCCTCAAGGCCATGCGCGCGGTTACCGCCAGTGGCGGTGAGTTCATCTGCGTCAGCGACCCGAGCATTGTCGCCGCCGCCTCCCGATTGGCCGCCAGCACCGGCGTGTTTCCAGAAGCCGGCGCCGCCAGCGCCTTCGCCGGCCTGCTCAAGTATGCAGAAACACACCCCGACACGGCGCAAACCGCCGTGATCCTGATTACCGGTAGCGGTTTGAAAGACACCTCCATTTTTCTGTCCAGCTCGGCCAAAAGCCATCCACGAGCGTTGCCGCATCACGTGACTGCGCCACCGGCCGAAGCGCTTATCTAAGGAATCACACCATGAGCCTGCAAAATTTCGACCCCGCCATTGCCCGCCTGATCGACCGCGAGCGCAATCGCCAGGAAACCCACCTGGAGCTGATCGCTTCGGAAAACTATGTCAGCGAAGAAGTGCTCCAGGCCCAGGGCTCGGTACTGACCAACAAATATGCCGAAGGTTATCCGGGCAGGCGCTACTACGGCGGCTGCAAAGTCGTCGATGAGGTCGAGAACCTGGCCATCGAACGTGCTCGCAAACTGTTCAACTGCGAATACGTCAACGTGCAACCGCATTCGGGCTCCCAGGCCAACCAGGCGGTGTTCCTGGCGGTACTCGAACCCGGCGATACGATCCTGGGCATGTCCCTGGCCCACGGCGGCCACCTGACCCACGGCGCCTCGGTGAATTTTTCCGGCAAGATGTACCGGGCCTTTTCCTATGGCCTGGACACGGCAACCGAAACCCTCGACTACGAAGAGATGGAAGCCCTGGCCAGGGAACACCGGCCCAAGATGATCATCGCCGGAGCCTCGGCCTATTCGCGGACCATCGACTTCCAGCGCTTTCGCAAGATCTGCGATGAAATCGGCGCCTACCTGATGGTGGACATGGCGCACTACGCCGGGTTGATCGCCGCCGGTGTCTACCCGTCGCCGGTTGGCATCGCCGACTTCATAACCTCCACCACCCACAAGACCTTGCGCGGCCCGCGCGGTGGCTTGATCCTGGCCAAGGCGCAATATGCCGCCCTGCTCGACAAGACGATTTTCCCGGTGTACCAGGGCGGCCCACTGATGCACGTCATCGCCGCCAAAGCCGTGGCGTTCAACGAAGCCTTGGGCGACGGATTCAAGCATTACCAGCAGCGGGTGATCGACAACGCCCGCGTCATGGCCGATGTCCTGACCCGACGCGGCTTGCGGGTAGTGTCCGGTGGTACCGACTGCCACATGTTCCTGCTCGATCTGCGCTCGATGAACATCACCGGCAAAGACGCCGAGGCCCTGCTGGAAAGTGCCCACATCACCCTGAACAAAAACGCGATCCCCAATGATCCGCAGAAACCGGCGATCACCAGCGGCATTCGCATCGGAACGCCGGCATTGACCACACGCGGCTTTGGCGAAGCAGAATGCGCCGAAGTGGCGAACTTGATCGCCGACCTGCTGGAACAACCGGACAACGCCGCGCGCCTGGATAACACCCGGCGCCGGGTGATGCATTTGTGCGAATGCTTTCCGGTGTATCTGTTGAGGTGATTCAGCTGTGGGAGCAAAGCTTGCTCGCGATGAACGATGACTCGGTTAGCCTGAACAGTCGCGACGCCTGCATCGCTGGCAAGCCTTGCTCCCACAGATAGGCTGCTTCACTGCTACCCATTACTTCCTTTTGATTTTCAGCGGTACAACAGACGCTCCGCCAGCTCATCGGCCACCCGGGCCGGTGAGCGCTTCTCCGCCTGGGCGTGAGCGAAGACTTCCGTGAGCCGGGCGCCGATCTTCGACAAATGCGCGGTGATCGTCGACAGTTCTTCGCCACGATGCTTCAACGCGACGTAGATCAGCCCGCCGGAATTGATCACATAGTCCGGCGCATAGAGAATTCCACGTCTTTCCAACTGGTCGGCCACCTGCAGGTTGCTCAACTGATTATGGGCCGAGCCGGCCACGGCCGAGCAACGCAGTTGCGCCACGCTGTGGCTGTTGAGCACGCCGCCCAGGCCGCAAGGGGCAAGGATGTCGCAAGGGGTACTGAGCAACGCATCGTTGGCGATCGGATGAGCGCCCAGTTGCTCCATCGCCAATTGCACCTTGCCTGGGTCGATGTCGCTGACCAGCAGTTCGGCGCCCGCCGCGTGCAGCTGTTCGGCCAGGGCATAACCGACATTGCCCAAGCCCTGGATCGCCACCCGCAGGCTTTCGAGATTATCGCTGCCCAGGCGGGCCATAGCGGTGGCACGGATGCCGGCAAATACGCCCATTGCCGCGTGGGGCGCAGGGTCTCCCGAGGCGGTGGTGCTGGTGACATGGCGAGTCTGCTGGGCGATGCAATCCATGTCGGCCACCGACGTACCGCTGTCGATGGCGGTGATGTAGCGCCCGTCCAATTGCTCGATACAACGACCGAAGGCTTCGAAGAGCGCCGCCCGACTCTCGACATGGGCTGGACGCATGATTACCGCGACCCCGCCGCCCACAGGCAAGCCAGCCAGCGCCGCCTTATAGCTCATGCCTTGGGCCAGGCGCACGGCGTCAGCCACGGCACTTTCGTCGTCGGGGTAGGCAAGATAACGACAGCCCCCCAGGGCGGGCCCGGGACGGCTGCAATGAATGGCAATCACCGCCTTCAACCCGGTCGTCGGGTCTACGCTTAGGTGCAGCGATTCAAGGCGGGAGCTTTGCATGAGAGCAAACATCGTAAGGCTCCCGAATCACTTTTGTTTGTTTCGCCAGTATAGGCGTGCGGCCGAAATTTGCTGGAGCACGCCGGAATAAGCCGCCGGGATTGCCAGTCTTTTTCGGCATAACCTGTAACCGCGTCTGTCCGAGACTGGACGAAAATCCAAGGCAGGGCTAAAACGAGGCATAGCCCGGAGAGTTTGATGAAACCGCGCCAAGCCTTTTTTGACTGTTTGCACCGTTCGCCACCGGCGCTGTTCGAAGCGGCGCTGTGGATCGCTGCCGAACATGATAGCGATGTGGACGTACCGGCCTTGCTGAAGGATTTCAAGGAGCTGCAACAACAGGTCAGCCATGGCCTGCCGATGTTGCCGGTCAGCGAGCTGGGTCAACCTTTGTTGCGACGACTCAATGACCTGGGGTTCGCTCAGGACGATTTCACGCCGCTGCGCCCACGTGCGGCGCTGCTGAACCAAGTGCTCACCCGCAAGCGCGGGCAACCCCTGGCGCTGAGCTTGATTGCCCTGGAGTTGGCCCGAGGCCTGGAAATTCCGATGGTCGGTGTCAATTTCCCCGGCCATTTCCTGCTGAAAGTACCCGGGGCCGATCATCTGCTCGATCCATGCGGTGGCCGCCGGCTATACCCCAATGACTGCCGGGAACTGCTACAGCGCCAATACGGCGCGAACATGCCGCTCAAGGCCGAGCATCTGCTCAACGCCGAGCCGATACAGATGCTCCAGCGCCTGTCGCGCAACCTGCGCCAACTGCATCTGGCCAACGACGACTACATCGCGGCCCTGATCGACGCCGAACGGGTGCTGGAACTGGGCAACGCCAGCGCCGCCGACTACCTGGCACGCGCCAGCCTGTATCAGCGGCTCGACTGTCCGAATGCCGAACGCTTCGACCTGGAACATGCACTGATGCTCAGCGACGACCCGATCCAGCGGATCCGGCTGACGGAGCGGCTGGGGCATTTGCCACCGAATTCGGTTGTGCATTGAGCGGTTGCAGGCGTGCAGATTCAGGTTGCTGGTTGAATCGCTATCGCGAGCAAGCTCGCACACAGTTGATCGCATCGAACTCAGGCTCGATGTTCACCGCAGACCACATGTGGGAGCGAGCCTGCTCGCGATGAGGCAAGCAGCGCCAACATCATTGGGGCTGACCCACCGCTATCACGAGTAGGCTCGCTCCCACAGGAAGGATCAAGGTGTATCGGGTTGATTCGCCGGATGCGCCTGTTGGAACGCCCTATGCGCAGCCGCCAACGCCGCCACGCGACGGATCCGCGGATACGCCTGCAAGGACACATTGAAACGCTCGGCCGCGTACAACTGCGGAATCAGGAACACGTCCGCCAACCCCGGCTCTGCACCGAAGCAATAGCCCTCATCGCCAATCAACTGCTCCACCGCCGCCAGCCCCTGGCTGATCCAGTGCCCGATCCATTCCGTCACCTGGGTTTCATCGTGGCCCCACTGGCGCAATCTGTTGAGCACGCTGACGTTGTGCAGGGGGTGAATATCGCAACCGATCAGCGCCGCCACACCGCGCTCATGGGCCCGAACCGCCAGGTCGGCGCTGAGCAGCGGCACCTGTGGATAACGCTCCTCCAGATATTCGATGATGGCGGGCGATTGCACCAGCAACGCGCCTTCATCGGTACGCAGCGCCGGCACCCGGCCCTGGGGGTTGATCGCCAGGTAGGCCGGCTGGCGATGCTCGCCCCCCGGCGCGGCGATCAGGTTGACTGGCAAGGCCTGGTAATCCAGGCCCTTGAGCGCCAGCGCAATGCGCACCCGGTAGGACGAGGTGGAACGGTAGTAGGTATAGAGTTCCATGCCCTGGCCCTCAACGCGCCGACAGGATCTTGCCCCGGCACTCGCCGAAGCCGATGGAAGCGAAACCCTCGCGGCGGCAACGGGCCCGCAGGATGATTTCGTCACCGTCCTCGAGGAAGCGGCGCACTTCGCCAGAGGCCAGTTCGATCGGTTTTTTGCCACCCTCGGTGATTTCCAGCAGGCTGCCGAATTGATGGTTTTCAGGCCCCGACAAGGTGCCCGAGCCAAACAGATCACCGGCCTGCAACTGGCAACCGTTGACGCTGTGGTGCGCGACCATTTGCGCCACGGTCCAGTACATGTACTGGGTGTTGCTCAGGGTCAGGCGCTGGGCCGGCAGATTCTGCTCGACCATGGCCTCGGTCAGCAGCAGCACTTCCAGTTCGATGTCGAAGGCGCCACCGGCCTGGTCACGCTTGTCCAGCAGATACGGCAGTGGCTGTGGATCGCCTTCCGGGCGCGCCGGTTGTGGGCGGCGGAACGGTTCCAGGGCCTCAGCGGTCACCACCCACGGCGAAATACTGGTCAGGAAACTCTTCGACAGAAATGGCCCCAGGGGCTGGTATTCCCAAGCCTGGATATCCCGGGCCGACCAGTCGTTGAGCAGGCAGAACCCGCCAATGTGCTCGGCGGCATCGCCGATGGCGATAGGTTCGCCCAAGGCATTGCCCTTGCCGATCCAGATCCCCAGCTCCAGCTCATAGTCCAGCCGCGCACACGGGCCGAAAGTCGGCTCGGTCTGGCCGGCGGGCAGGGTTTGGCCCTTGGGGCGGCGCACGTCGGTGCCGGAGGGGCGAATGGTCGAGGCGCGGCCGTGATAACCGATGGGCACGTACTTGTAGTTGGGCAGCAAGGGATTGTCGGGACGAAACAGCTTGCCGACATTTTGCGCGTGTTCGATACCGACATAGAAGTCGGTGTAGTCGTTGATCCTGGCCGGCAGGTGCATCTGGCAGTCGGCGGCGCGGATCAGCAGCTTCGCACCCTGGGCTTCGATCTTGCCCCGCAGCGAGCTGTCTTCGCGCAGCAACTCCAGCAAGCGCTCACGCAACGCCACCCGAGCGCCGCGGCCCAGATCGAAGAACCCGTTCAACTGGCCGCCCTTCATGGCCTCGACGGCTTCGCGCGCCGCGCCGTCAAACAGGCCCGCCTGCAAAGCGGCCTGCAAATCGAAGATGAACTCGCCAATGGCCACGCCGCTACGAGGGGCGCCGCCGTCGGTGCTGAAAATGCCCAGCGGCAGGTTTTGCAGCGGGAAGTCGGCATGGCCGTTGGCGGAGGTGACCCAGCTACGGTCAGGGGAAGGTTGAGTCATGGGTTATCTCCGGGTCGGGTCGAACGTGACAGGCAGCGAGGCCCAACAAGCATCGTAGTCGGTTTGCAGTTGCGGGCAGTCCAGGGCGAAACGGCTCGGGCGCAACACCTGGCTGGTCTCGAACATGAATGCCATGGTGTTGTCGATTTTCGCCGGCTGAAGTTCAGCGTTGATCGCCTTGGTGCAGGTTTCGCCGTCCGGGCCATGGGCACTCATGCAACTGTGCAAGGACGCGCCACCCGGCAGGAAACCTTCCGCCTTGGCATCGTAGGCGCCCTGGATCAGGCCCATGAATTCGTTCATCAGGTTGCGGTGGAACCACGGCGGACGGAAGGTGTTTTCCGCCACCATCCAGCGTGGCGGGAAGATCACGAAATCGAGGTTGGCCAGGCCATGGACGCTGGTGGGCGAGGTCAACACAGTGAAAATCGACGGATCCGGGTGATCGAAGCTGACCGTGCCAATGGTGTTGAAGCGGCGCAGATCATACTTGTACGGCACGTTGTTGCCGTGCCAGGCCACCACGTCGAGGGGCGAATGATCCAACTCGCAACCCCACAACTCACCGAGGAATTTCTGCACCAGCGGGGTCGGTTGCGCGAGATTCTCGTAATGGGCGACCGGCGTCAGGAAATCCCGTGGGTTCGCCAGGCCGTTGCTGCCGATGGGGCCGAGGTCCGGCAAGCGCAACGGCGCGCCGTGGTTCTCGGCGAGGTAACCACGGGCCTGCGGATCGAGCAGTTCGACGCGAAACTTCAGGCCCCGGGGCAGCACGGCGATTTCCAGCGGTGCCAGCTCCAGCACACCCAGTTCGGTGGCGATCCGCAGCCGTCCCAGTTGCGGCACGATCAGCCATTCACCGTCGGCGTTGAAAAACACCCGCTCCATGGAGCGGTTGGCCCGGTAGTGATAAAGGCTGATGCCGGCCGGTTTGTCCGCAGCGGCGTTGGCCGCCATGCACACCAGCCCGTCGATGAAATCGGTGGGCTCGGCGGGAATTTCCAGCGGGTTCCAACGCAGGCGATTGGGCGTGACTTCGCCCAATGGTCCGCCCGCCAATTGCCGTTCGAGCTTGGTGAAGGCCGGGTGATTGGCCGACGGCCGGATACGATACATCCAGGTACGCCGCGCTTCGCTGCGGGCCATGGTGAACGCGGTGCCGGAGAACAATTCGGTATAGAGACCGTACGGAGCTTTCTGCGGTGAGTTCTGGCCCACCGGCAATGCACCGGGCAATGCTTCGCTGGCAAATTCGTTACCGAAGCCTGATTGGTAGACCAGGTCCGACACTGGGGAATCGAGGTTCATGGAGCCTCCAGGAATGCGGCCCGTCACTCAACAGAGTGGTTGAGGCGCACCGGGTTATTTTTATCGTAATTCAATTACGCATAACGTAATTTGCTCGACAGCGACCGTCAAGCTATAAAGACGCCCATTCGCCTCTGGACCCTGCGCCACCATGGAAACCCCGCTCAGCAACGGTAAACAGAAAGTCCGCTCGGCCGAAGTCGGCACCGACATCCTCAAGGCGCTGGCGGAACTGTCCCCCTCCACATCGCTATCGCGGCTGGCCGAACACGTGCAAATGCCGGCGAGCAAGGTGCATCGATACCTGCAGGCCTTGATCGCCAGCGGGTTTGCCGAGCAGAACGCCGCCACCAACCACTATGGCCTGGGCCGCGAGGCCCTGCGCGTGGGCCTGGCGGCGCTCAATGGCATGGACGTGCTGCAAGTGGCCGCCCTGCCCTTGTCCGAGTTGCGCGACGACTTGAACGAAACCTGTTTCCTGGCGGTATGGGGCAACCATGGCGCGACCGTGGTGCGTATCGAACCCGCCGTGCGGGCCGTGACCGTGGTGACGCAACTGGGCTCGGTATTGCCGCTGCTCAGTTCGTCCACGGGGCTGGTGTTCAGCGCTTATCTGCCGGAGCGCGAGACCATCGGTTTGCGCGAACAGGAAGTACAAGGCAGCGAGCATCACGCCCTCGCCGACGACCGCGCCTACGCCGCCCTGTGCGAGCAGATTCGCAATCGCGGCCTGCACCATGTGCATGGCTTGCTGATGCCGGGCGTGGATGCCTTGTCTGCTCCGGTATTCAATGCCGTTGGCGAGGTGAAGGCGGTGATGACCATCGTCGGTCCGACCTCGCTGTTCCACGCCGACGAAAACGGCCCGGCGGCGCAACGCCTGTTGGCGGCGACCCGGGCCGTGAGTTGGCGGATGGGGTATGAAGCAGGTCCGGGATCAGCCCAGGAAATCCGGGACAATCCTGATCAGTAGTTCATTGAGATGAGCGGGGATCAGCCGCGGATGGCTATCGCGCTCTTCGCCACTGAAGGCAACCATATAAATACCCTGATGATCGCCCTTGGAGTGGTAGGGAATATCATTATGGTGGAAATGCTCCAGTAGGTATTCAACCAGTAGTTCAGAAGACGACACCATCCGTTTACCGGAGTCATGGGGCACAAAACTGGTGACGTAGACTTTATCCAGGTCGACGCCGGGCAAATGAGCTTTCAAGGCCGCATGAACATCCATGGCATCCAACGGCCGGATGGAGCGCTTGGATAAATCCATTGCAGGTTTTTCTGCCAGGCTTGTAACGATATCCACGACAATTTTTTCAAAAGCAATTAAATCCAGGGCCTTGACCCGGTCTTCCGTGGCAAAGGAATAACGCTTGCTGAACACATTACTGACGGCTTGTGTGTAATTGGGCAATCGCTGCTCCACAACGCAGGCCAGCGCCTCATCGAACAGGGTTTCGGAAGATCCAACTTCGGTGTTGGGAAAGTCTGCCAATGTATTCAGATAGGTATTCAACGGGTTGACACCCAACCCTTCCAGATGATCGCCCAATAGCACCTTCACCGCAAAATCCACGCGAGTGTTCTTCAGAGCGCGAAGTTTTTCGGAATAAGAAGAAAATAACCGAGTATTCATAAACATCCTTGTCATGTCAGGGGCACGAACTTCCTGTTCGGCCGATCAATTCAGTTATACCTCAGCCTCCCCCCTTATTGTAAAAAGGCAAAATGTAAGAGTGCGTAAAGAACTCGATTGAAACTAAGCCATCATGCCCATGACCTTGGCTTTTGCTACCGCTTGAGTACGCCGCTGCACCCCCAACTTGCTATGTATCCGCCGCGAATGAGTTTTTACGGTATGCAACGAGATGAACAACCGTTCGGCAATTTGCTGGTTGGAATAGCCCTGTGCAATCAGCTCCAGCACTTCCAGTTCACGGTGACTGAGTAACGGTTCTTCGACCGCCAGCACGGTCGTCTCCTCGACTTGCTCCGTCATTTGTGCCCAACGCAAGAACTCGGGCTGGCGCAGGCGCAACTCACACAAAGCTTGCTCGGCCCGCCAGCAGGTGACTCGTTCAACCCCCTCCTGCAGCATCGTCCGAGCCTGGGCACGATCACCGGACAACCAGACAACCTCCGTCAGCACCAGATGCAGCTCGGTTTCCAGGCTGTGCATTTCACTGTCCTGTGCCTGGGCGATCATTGCCTTGAGTCGAGTTTGCGGATCATGCGCCCGCTGCAAGTAGACCTCGGCCAGCACCAGCAGGTATTCAAGTCGCGCAATCAACTCCAGGGTCGCGGGAGGCGCGTGTTTGGCCCGCGGTCCGCGAAAATGGCGCAAGACGCGGGTCAAGGCTTCATGGGCCAATTGCGCCCGTCCCTGTTGCAACCAGAACTGGCAACTGGTTTGCAACAACACGCCACGGTAAACGGTGTCGGGGATGTGCCGCTGCTGCATGATCCGCTCGGCATCGCGCAGTTGCATGAAGGCTTCGCCATAGTCGCATTGGTTGGCGGCCAGGGTAGCCTTGCCAAGAAAGCCGTAGAGCACCTGTTTGTCCTGGCTGTGCAGGCCCGTTTCCAGGCCCGCTTGAAACTGTTCGGCGGCCCGTTCCTCAAAGCCCATGCGCAAGGCCAGGCGCCCACGCCGCAGGGCAATACGCCCCAACAACGCAGAAAAATCCTGGCCCGGTTTATCCAGCAGCGCCTGAACGGCGGCCAGCAGATGATCGGCCCGGTGCGGTGCCCCCCGTTGCTCCAGGATTTGGGCGTGGTCCAGTTCCAGCAACCCCTCAAATACCAGCGAGCCTTGCGCACGCGCCAAGCACAATGCCTGGCGGTTGATCAATTGTGCAGAGGCCAGTTCGCCTGCAAGCAGCGCCTGTTGCGTCAGCCCACCGAGGCACAGCACCCGTTGGGCCCAGGCATCGGGGTCCAGGCTGGCCTGGGCTTGGAGGAAGTGCTCACGCGCCCGCTCGCCATCGCCCGAGAGGTGCAGCAGCCAACCCTGCAAGACCTGCCACCTTGCCAGCACCTGTCGCTGCCGACAGGCTGAAGGCTGGGGCATGAACCTGGCCAGTTGTTCAATACATGCCGAGGCCTGGTCGAAACGGCCGGCGAACAGCAGCGCAGCGGTGACCAACCCCACCGATTGCGGCGTACCAAGGGTCAGCGCTTCGCCTTGTTGATCATGCAAGCCCAACAACAGCACGACGTTGCGGCGCTGCAAGACGTGCTCGAAGCTCAGATGCTGCAAGAAACTCACGGCCGTCTCGAACTCTCCGGCCAACAGGGCTTGCTCGAACGCCATTTGCCAGTCCTGCTCGGCAGCAAACCATTGGCAGGCCCGGCGATGCCAGGAACGCCCCTGCGACCAGGGCTCTTCACGGACCAGCCGAGCCAGGGCCGGGAATATCTGCAACCAGTCCGATGTCTGCTCCCACGGCTCGATGAAACACCCCAGGTCCAGCAACAACGGCAGGCACTCAGCGCCTACGGTGTCGCCGAACAGATGCTCGCACAGCCGGGCATTGAAGCGCGGCAAACGCGCCAGCACACGCCAGGCCTGCGCCAGGTCCGGGGTCAGCGTGCTGAACAGTTCGTACTCCAGGTAGTCGAGCAAGGTCCCGGGCCGCCCTGGCGTTGCATGACTGCGTGCCCATTCGCAACGCTCGAGCAGGGTGATGCGTACCCCGGCACACCAGCCGCCACTGCGCTGGATCACCTCACGGGCAGTGCGGGCAGCCTGAGGACCGGGCAGGTGACGAAGCAATGGCAGGACATCGTCAGGGGTGAAGAACAACGCCTGCGCATCGAACTCGTGCAGCTCGTCATCGAGTAACAGCCGCGGCCAGTTGCAGTGGGGCCGGCGGCGGCCATTCAACCACAGATGCAACGCCGGACTGCTGTTGTTCAACAGACGGTCAAGCAACTGGTCCAGTTCTGGATTCGGCACCCGGCAGTAATCATCCAGGAACAACCACGTGGGGGTTTGCAAACGCGCCAGGTGGGCCAGTAGCCCCGCTTCATCCAGCCTCGGCAAGCCGAGGGTCTGCGCCAAGTGCTCGCACATTTGCACCGCGCTCAACGCCGCGCCCCCCAGGGGCAACCAATGCAAGCGACAACCGGGGGGGGCCTGCAGGAAGCATTCGGCGAACAATGCACTCTTGCCACTGCCCGCCGGCGCGCAGAGCAGTTTTACCCGCGCTTCGGAAGTCAGCAGCGGCTCGCTCAGGGACCGCCGCGGCACATGCGTCGAGGACAGGCGAGGCAGCAATCCTGGACGGTCCGGACACGGGGTCATGGCGGTCATGTGGGAAGATCCTGTTTATTGTTATCTCACCACCCTAGTCCTGTGTCGCCAAGCTTTGGAGAAGTATTCAGCGCGCTGATTGGCGCCCATAAAAAAACGACCGGCAGGAGCACTGCCGGTCGATCATGATCATCAAGTCAGGCACAACCTGATGAAGAGAGGATTTACTGTGGGAGCAAGGCTTGCCCCACAGACAAATCCCCTCGCCACAGTTGGCTGCCAGACCTTAGCGAACCCCGGTCGAACGCAGCGCTGCCGGCGTGTAGTCGGCGGCCCTGGCTTCGAAGCCATACTCGTAGCTGTGTTTCTCTTCGTTCTTCATCCCCAGCGCGATGTAGCGACCAGCGATGATGTCGTAGAGCGCCTCCAGGGTGTAGCCCGGGTTCTGATGGTCGTAGTAGAACTGGGCATGACCTTCGGCAACACGCCACAGTTGGCCGCGACCGTCGTAGTGATCCACCAGCGCCGCCTGCCAGCTGTCCTCGTCGAAGTACATGTGGCGCTTGGCATAGATGTGCCGCTCACTCGGCTTGACCGTGCCGACCACTTCCCAGACCCGGTGCAATTCATAGCGGGTCAGGTCCTGGTTGATGTGGCCGGCCTTGATCACGTCGTCGTACTTGAGGCTTGGCGAATCGAGCTTGTAGCTGTTGTACGGGATGTACATTTCCTTCTTGCCGATCAGCTTCCAGTCGTAACGGTCCGGCGCGCCGGAAAACAGGTCAAAGTTGTCGGAAGTACGCAGACCATCGGCGGCGGTACCCGGACCGTCGTAAGCCACTTGCGGGGCGCGACGCACCCGGCGTTGGCCGGCGTTGTAGATCCAGGCCAGGCGTGGTTCCTTCACTTGGTCGAGAGTTTCATGCACCAACAGCACGTTGCCGGCCAGGCGTGCCGGAGCAGTCACCTCCTGCTTGAAATAGGTCAATACGTTGCTGGCCTTTTCCGGGTCGGCGTCCTTGATCAGGAACGGCACGGCAATTTCTTCTTCAAAGCGGATCGGTGTGAAGCTGCCATTGGTCTGCGGCGTGGCCTGGGTGATGATGCGCCGCAGGTTACCGCCGTGATAGCGGGTGACGTGGTTCCACAACACTTCCACACCATTCTTGGGAATCGGGAAGGCGTAGTAGCGATTGCCGGTGAAATTGGCCAGGCCATTACCGTCGTTGATGGCGTTCACGTTAAGGGCGCTGCGCTTGGCCGACTCATAGATTTCCGGTGGCAAGCCGACGCTGCGATGAGTCGGGTAGACCGGGATCTTGTAGGTTTCCGGGTAACGCTTGAACATCGCGACCTGGCCTTCGGACAGCTTGTCCTTGTACTTGTCCACGGTCGCGGCGGTGATGGTGAACAGCGGTTTTTCATTGGCAAATGGGTCGGCCAAAAAGCCCTTGCTGTCCACGGCTCCGGCATTTTTCGGAATACCGCCAGTCCAGGCCGGGATCGAGCCATCGGCATTGCCGGCTTTTTCCGCGCCCAACGGCGTCAGGCTGGTGCCCAGTTTGTTCGCTTCATCCGGCGAGACCGCCGCCATCACGTTCGCGGCCAGCAGGCTCAAGGCCAGGGCACCGCATTGCAGGATCATCTTGCGCATTGGGTTTTCCTTGTCAGCCAGATCAGAAGTTCACGCCGAAGCTCAATGCGAGGAAGTCGCGGTCTTCGAGAACGTTGTAATCGCCGCCAAAAAAGTCGGTGTAGCTCAAGCTGGCGGTGTAGGTGTTGCGGTAATCGGCATCGACACCAACGCTGACCGCCTTGGCGCCTTCGTTGAACAGACCGTTGGGGCCATAGCCGGCCACGTCATGGGACCAGGACACGTTGGGCTTGAAGTTCACCCCGCCGATCACGTTGGAATAATCAAGAATCGCCCGGGCGCGATAGCCCCAGGACGTCGAGGTGACGAAGCCATCGGTGTCACCCCGGAAGCCATACTGGCCATAGACCGAATCACGGCCATAACGCAGCTTGTCCTTGGACTCCAGGCCACCGACATGCACCACCGCCGCCTCGCCGACCACGGTCAGGCGATCAGCCCCCAGCACCTGATCGAAGAAGTGCGTCAGGGTGCTCTGGACCTGGGTCACTTCCTTGCGCCGGTAACCGGTGTTGTCGGCACCCGGTGCGGTTGCGATGGGCGACGCCGCGCCACCGGCAATCGGGTTGACCAGGGCCAGGGTCAGGTCGTTGGTATTGACCTGAACCGGCGCGTTGGGACGATAGCTGACTTCCCCGGTCCACGCGGTGCCGGTGGGCAACGTCGTGGAGAAACTGGCGCCGTACAGGCGGATGTCTTCCGGGTATTCAAGATAATACCCACCACGCCCCAGCATCACACTCTGCGCCAGACCCGCACCGCTGCCAGGCGCCAGGCCGTTGGCAATCGCGACCATGCCCGGCAACGCCGCCAGCGTCGAGAGCCCCGCCGTGGTCGTCCCGACGGTAGGCGTACGGCTGTGGTAGTTCATGAAGTACAGGCCATACTCGGTGTCATCGCCGAGCCAGCGCAACGCCGTGCCCCACTGGCCGGAGTCGCGGGCGTCGCGGTCACCGCCACGGGGAATGATCACCCCTTCACTGGAGACCTGGATCTCCTGGCCAAATGCCTGGGTCAATGGCACGAACGGCGCAATCGCCGGGCTGCCCACGGTGTAGCCAGTGGTGCAGCCATCGGCCACCACATCGTTGCCGAAGAACGTGCCGCAGTTATCCACCACGGTCTGGTCCCACTCCAACTGGTAGAAACCTTCGATAGTGAGCTTGTCGGTCAGGCCCTGAGAGGCGAACAGCATGTTCACCGGGATCAAGCCTTCCTTGATCTCCGCACCAGGGCGACGGAACGCGGACACGTCCACCGGGTTGATGCTGTTGATGGAGTTACCGATGAAGGTACTCTCCCCCCAACTGACCACCTGCTTGCCGGCGCGCACGGTGCCCGGCAAATCGGCGATGGAATAATTGTGATAGACGAAGGCATCGAGAATCTGTGCCCCCGAGGACTTGGCGCCTTCCTTGCGATTGCTGTCGCTGATGTCCTTGAACTCGCGGCCTTCATCCTTGAGTTCGAAGTCGTACCAGTACTTGCCGCGCACGAACACACCGGTATCGCCGTACTTGAGTTCGAGGTCGTGCAGGCCCTTGAAGATTTTGGAAAAGGTCTCGCCTTTCTTGAAATTCAGCCGCCCATCATCACCGGTGGAGGACTGGCCCCGGCCGCCGTTGACCGTGCCGACCAGGTCCTTGTCGGCATCGCGCATGCCCCAGCTCGCGCCCACGGACAGCGACGAATCGAACTGACCCTCGATCTCGCCAATGTTGAATGAAACGGCCTGCGCCTGGGCACAGCAACCCAAGGCCACCGCGACGGCCAGCGCCTGCGGCTTGAAGATGGCGCGCATTGTTATTGTTGTCATGCGTCTTCCCCGGTGAGTGACAGAGGCTTCACCCTACTGCCGCACGCCATGGGCGATAAGCGCACCAAGGAGGTATTCGCGCTGTACCTAAAAAGGATTACAGCCCTTGCACGGCGGGCCTTTGCGCCGTGCATGGACGGTCTGGATGATGGGTCATCAGCGCCGCGCATATTCATGCCCGGCCTGCGACTGTTACGCGCCCTGCAACGGTGCATGTCCGGATCCGGGCTGTTTCCCACCGGGCTCGATGCCTATGCTGGCCGGGCTTGCAGGGCAACGGGCCTGCAAGCCCAAGTCGTCATGGCATCCCTCATGCCTGGCGCACCGTCATTCGGATGGATTGCTTATTGGTCCATCATCCCGTGCTTAGCGACGTTGGTTTGTAGCTCCTTTGCAACGTCATGTTTAGGCCGCTGCTTTTGGCAGCGGCCTTTTTTATGTGGGCGTTACTTTCCCGAATGAGTTTCCAGGCTGTTGCCTCGTTATCCCAGAATCGCTCCCGCCCCCCTTATCTTTGCAAATAACAAATTCCCAGATATCCAAACGCCTGCTCCTACAACAAAGCAAGAAACCCACTACAAACCCATAAAAAAACCACTGATAGGCTGAAAGTCAGTCGCAGCATTCGGCTTCGTTTTTTCAATCAGTGAGTTATCTATGACCCCCATCAACTACCACAGCTATCGTTCAAAAAAAGGCTATAACAGCCGAATCCGTTTCCTGGTTTTCCATTACACAGCCGCCAACTTTTCATCCTCTGTCAACGCGCTGACCGGCGCTTCCGTCAGCGCCCATTACCTGATTCCGGACATCAGCGATCCCAGTTATTTGAACGCAGGTTTCACCGAGCAGCAGATTTTCAACCTGGTAGACGAAAACCAGCGTGCCTGGCATGCCGGGGTGAGTAGTTGGGGTGGTCGCACTAACCTTAACGACACCTCGATTGGCGTGGAAATCATCAACCTCGCCACCGATAACCAAGGGCAATTTACCTTCCCGCCCTACCAGCCCATGCAAATCGAGGCAATCGAACACCTGGCGTTGAACATCCTCAAGCGTTACCCCGATATCAGTCCCGTCAATGTGGTGGGCCACTCGGACATTGCCGCCGGCAGGAAAAGCGACCCAGGCCCGATGTTTCCCTGGCAGGCGCTGTACGCCAAAGGCATCGGCGCCTGGTTTGATGAGTCCACTCAAAGGACGTACATGCAGGCCTACCAAGGCAACGGATTGCCGACTCGCGAACAACAACTCGGGCTATTCAAGAAGTATGGTTATGACACGTCGGCCGCTACGACGGATGCCGGCTTCCAGCGCCTGGTGCGCGCCTTCCAGCTGCACTTTCGTCCGGCCAAATATGACGGTGTGATAGATATCGAGACCGCCGCGAACCTGGCGGCCCTGGTGAAAAAGTATTTTCCATGAGCACGGTTGCCGCCGCTGACGGCAACCGGCCCAGGCAATGAAGCTCAAATGGCGTGGCGTTGCAGGTTCGCCATCATTTCTTTCAAGGCTTCCAGGTTGTCGTTCGGATGCACCGCGTGCTCGAAGTCGCAGATCTGCTGCCAATGGGCGGCGACATCTTCGGGTGAAAAACCTTTGCGCGGATCGAAACCGGCCCCCAGGCTCCGCTCCCAGCGCACCTTGCCCATCCAGCCGCCGCCCACTTCGAACAGGCCGGAAGTTTCCTGACAGTTCTCACTGGCCAGGTACACCACCAGCGGGCTGACGAGTTCAGGCTTGAGTTGTTCGAATACCTGCGGCGGGATCAGGCCTTCGGTCATGCGGGTGCCTCCGGTGGGGGCGATGGCATTGACCAGGATATTGTTCTTGCGACCTTCGATGGCCAGGGTCCGCGTCAGGCCATAAAGACCGAGCTTGGCCATGCCGTAGTTGGATTGGCCGAAGTTGCCATAGATGCCAGAGGTGGAAGCGGTGAAGATTACCCGCCCGTAGTTTTGCTCACGCAGATGCGGCCAGGCGGCCCGGGTCACCTTGTAGGCGCCCTCGACGTGGACGCGATAGACCAGGTCCCAATCGGCGTCGTCCATTTTGTGGAACGTCTTGTCCCGCAGAATCCCGGCGTTATTGACCACCACATCGACGCGACCGAATGCGTCGAGGGCATTTTGTACAAGCTTGTCACCATCGGTCACCGAATCGTGGTTGGCCTCGGCGATGCCGCCCGCCTCGCGGATTTCGGCGACCACCCGATCTGCTGCCGAGGCGTTGGCCCCTTCGCCCTGGGCCGAGCCGCCAAGGTCGTTGACCAGCACTTTCGCGCCTTGTCTGGCGAACAGCAGCGCATGGGCGCGCCCCAGGCCGCCGCCGGCTCCCGTGACGATCACGACTTTATCTTCGAAGCGCACAGACTCACTCATGGCAGAACTCCAGCAGGCGGACAGGACAATGGGCACGAGTGTCCGGCACAAGTGGGCCGGTCACAATCAACACGGTTGCGAGTGAATGGTGGCCGATAAGGCGGGGGGATGATGCAGGCCCAAGCCACGGCGGCACATTCGATTTTCCTGCTGGCCGCAGCACCGCTATCGCGAGCAGGCTCGCTCCCACAAGGGACTTCTGTTGCCCACAAATTCTGTATTCACAATCGCTCCCACCCGGGCTCGCTCCCGCAGGGTGTCGTCATGAACAGGCCATTTGTCTGCGCGGCGTGGCGATGGCTTCACGAAAGGCCAGGTAATGCTTGAGCACCTGCACCGGGGCCTCGGTGTGCGGGTAATGCCCGATGTCAGGCAACAGCACCGTGTCAGGGTTGGGGATCAGGGCCTCGTAGCGCGCCACCATGTGCTCACCGGAAATCGGGTCGACCGCGCCGTCGATCACCCGCAACGGCACATCGCCGCGCTGCATCGCCTGTACCCAGCGATCGCGCTGCACAAGGCGCTCGGGAATATAGCTGATGAGTTTATGCATGATCCACGGACCGTGATGGGCTTCTACCAGGCTCCAGAAATCATCCAGTTCGCTTTCCGTGGGGCGGGTCTTGGGGCCGAAAATCTGCCGGAAACTGCTGACCAGGCTCTCCCGGGAGAACGCCCGCCCCAACAGCCAGCCCAGGGGGCTGAGCAAGAGTTTCTGGGCCAGGACCGGACGATGGGTTTCCGGGAACAGGCCACCATTGAGAAAGACACAACTGGCAAGACGGATGCGCGCTTCGTAATGCCGTGCGAGCAGCTCCTGGGCCACGCTGTCACCGTAATCGTGGGCTAGCACATGCAGTTCGTCCTTCACGTTCAGGTGCGCCAGCAAGGCCTGTTGCAGATCGGCCTGCTCCAGCAGGCTGTAAACGTGATCCGTCGGCTTGGCGGAGTCGCCGAAACCGAGCATGTCACAAGCGATCACCCGGTAGCGTTGCGCCAACGGTTGCCACAGGTAATGCCAATCCCAACTGGCGGTGGGGAAACCGTGGATCAGCAGCAACGGCTCGCCCTGCCCCGCCACCCAGTAACGGATGGCATGGCCACGGAACATGAAGATCTGGCTGCGCTGGCGCCAGATACGCAGGGGAATCTGCGCCGGAGGCATCAGCTTCCATACCCGGCGTCTTGTTGATCGAGCTTGCGCAGCAAAGCCGGCCAGGCCAACGCGCCGCCCATGCCCTGGGCGCTTTTGGTCACCCCGGCGATCATCGCCCGGGCACCGGCCAGGATCTGCGGCTCGATGGCAATCAGTTCGGCCCCGCCGTTCTGGGCCAGGACCTGGATGTCACAGGCTCGTTGGAAGGTGAACATCATCAGGAAGGTATCGGCGATGGTCCCGCCACAGGTCAGCAGGCCATGGTTGTGCAGCATCAGGAAGTTGCTCTGGCCCAGGTCCGCCTGCAGGCGCGCCTTTTCTTCGTGATTCAAGGCCACCCCTTCGTAGGCGTGATAGGCCAGGCTCGAGAGCACGAACAGCGATTGCTGGCTGATCGGCAGCACCCCCTGCTTCTGTGCCGATACCGCCACGCCAGCGGCGGTGTGAGTGTGCAGCACACAGGCCACATCATGGCGCACCTCATGCACCGCGCTGTGAATGGTGTAACCGGCCGGGTTGATCTCGTAGGGGCTGTCCATCAGCTTGTTGCCGGCCTGATCGACCTTGACCAGGCACGAGGCGGTGATCTCATGGAACATCATCCCGAACGGGTTGATCAGGAAATCTTCGGTACCGGGGACCTTCGCGGAAATATGGGTGAAGATCAGGTCATCCCAACCATGCAGCGCGACAAGCCGATAACAGGCGGCAAGATCCACCCGGGTTTGCCATTCGGCCGCACTGACCTGTTCCTTGATACTGAGTGTCGTTTGGATAGGCGCTACGCTCACGGCTCTGCCCCTGTTTTCTTGTTATAGGTATCGATCGAAACGTCGTACGCAAGAAAATCAGTCTAGTCAGGTCTTTCAGAGGCGGTAGTTGCATTGGCAGCCAGCTTACTGGCCGAACGAGTCAGCGCCTGCGCTTCAAGGGCGCAACGTGTCGATCAACTCCGCGAGCCACGGCTCGGCATCGGTTTCCGGTGTGACGCTTTCACTGGCGTCCAGACGCAGCATCGGCAGTATTTCACGCACGCCCAATTCGGCGAACAGCTCGCACATCTGCTCGCCGCCGGCGCAGAAGGTATCCCCATAGCTGGCATCGCCCAGGCCGATCACCGCGCCAGGCAAGCCGCGAAAAAAACCTGGCAATTGGTCGCGGATGGTCGAATACAACGGCATCAAATTGTCCGGCAACTCACCCATGCCGGTCGTGGAAGTCACCGCCAGCAGCGCCTCTGGCGCGAATGCCTGGACATCCGCCAGGGTCGCGCGAGGGTCGTGCCAGGCGTCAAAACCCGCATCGCGAAGCAGTTTGGCGGCGTGCCGGGCGACTTCTTCGGCTGTGCCGTATACCGAGCCGGAAAGGATGGCGACTTTCATCAATCTGATCCTGAACCTGAAAAAAGAGCCGGGATAGTAACAGTTGCACCTGCCTGGCTGCGAATGGCTCTCGACAGCCATAATGGCCAGTGGACAGCCTAACGATTTCTTCTAGAATGCAGCTCCAACACGGACGTTCAAAGGGGATTTTCTCCATGATCAACGCTCAACTGATGCAACTGGTCATCAACGCTTCGAACGACGGAATTGTCATCGCCGAAAAAGAAGGCGAAGACAACATCCTGATCTACGTGAACCCGGCCTTCGAACGATTGACCGGCTATCAGCGCGACGAAATCCTTTATCAGGATTGCCGGTTCCTGCAATCGGGTGATCGGGACCAAGCCTCTCTGGAGCCTATTCGCCAGGCCTTGAAAGAGGGCGGTGCTTGCCGCGAGGTGTTGCGCAACTACCGTAAGGACGGCACGCCGTTCTGGAATGAGTTGTCGCTGTCCACGGTAAAAAACCAGGCTGACGGGCATACCTATTTCGTGGGTGTGCAAAAAGATGTCACGGCCCAGGTCAAGGCTCAACAACGCGTCGCCCAGCTGGAACGGGAGCTGGCCGAAGCACGAGAGACAATTGCCCGGCTTGAAGCGACGAACGGTGTAAACAAAACCACGAATTAATGGTCAGTCACTACAATCACCAGTGAAAATGTAAATTATCATTTCGAGCAGATCATGCAGCGCGATGCCCTCCTGACGCAGGATGAACTGGATTTCATCCGCACCATGCAACACAACCCGCAGTTGAACGAGCGGGATGTCACGTCGAGCTTGCTGGTAAACGGTGGGTCGCAGATCCGTGACTTGCTGACACGTCTGGCCGCCAATGAGCAGGTTACGCTGCAAGCCAATTTCGAAAACCAGCAGATGACCTTTCCGCTGCATCTGGTGGAAGACGAATTCCATGCAATGCACCTGCGCTTGGGTGTGCCGAGCATCTACGAAGACGGACCGAAGATTCGCCCATGGCGCCTGGCGCTCGAAGAGCCGGTAGCGCTGGAAAATATCAAGGGGCAACCGGGACCGCTGTGGGTCCACGAAGTGTCCTGCAAGGGCGTATTGCTGGAAAACCGCAGTCGTGCCAAGCCGCCGAAGCAGTTTGCCTTGTGGTTCAGCCCATCGGGCTACGAGAGAATTTCGTTACGAGGCACCTTCGAACGGGAAACCGATCAAGGCCTGTTTGCCTACCATCTGAGCCAGAATGACCAGGACGAGACGGAACGCCTGCGCCAGTACATCCTGCAGCAACATCGCCTGACCCATCCAACCATGCATCTCTAACTCAAGTATCCAGGTTGCCTGCCAGAAATTGACGCAGGCGCTGGGGCATCACCGCTCCTTCGTTGCCCAGGCAACCGATTGACGAGCCCACCAGGCTTTCCTGCGCCAGGTCAGATGCATCACCGGCCAGCATCAGCGGACAATCCAGGCTCATCGCCAATTTGCCCAAACGCTTGGGCAAGTCCGGGACCGGCGCATGATTGGAGACCAGCACCAATGCCACAGGCTGGATCTTCTGGCACACCAGGGTCAATTCCTCGAACGGCAGGCCGATCGATAACAGCCTGACGCCCACTTCCGCCTTGGACAGGAACAGCCCCGCGACCAGCAACTCCAGCTCATGACAATGATCGGCAATGGCGCAGACCAGGACACGCGGCGACGCACCTTCGCGCTTGAACAAGAGCCGCTGGATGATGCGCGAACGCAGGAAACCATCGAAAAACACCCATTCACTGGTTTGTCCGAACGCCTGCTGACGCTGCATCAATTGGCGCCAGAGCGGCATCAGGATGTCCTGGAATACGACCGGGACGGTGTAGGTGGAAAAGACCTGCCCGTAGACGCGATCCAGCTCCACATCGTCAAAGCAGGCCACCGCGTCCGCCACTTGTTGTTGCCAACGGGCATGATCGGTCCTGACCAGGTCGGATGAAATCAGCGTGGAGACGGGTTGCACCGACTCGGTCTTCGCCAGGATCGTTCCTACTTTGCTTACCGCCACCCCGCGTTCGATCCACGCCAGAATGCTGCGCACCTTATCAATATCGCCCAACGAGTACAGGCGATGCCCGCTTTCGGTGCGGGTAGGCTGGATCAAACCGTAGCGCCGCTCCCAGGCGCGCAGGGTCACCGGATTCACGCCGGTCATGCGCGCGACTTCACGAATGGGGAACAGATCTTCCCGTTTCAAGGCATTTGATGCCTGGAAAACAAAGCTATCTTCTGTAATCACACTCATTGGGGAGACAATTCCGGCTGGGAAATTGGATCCCAGTTTACTCCCCCCAAGACATGTCATGACAAGGATAATGCGCGGTTTTGTTGTTTTATGCGCAATCGGGAATAATCCTTGCCTGTCTTTTGGCGACCAGACGCTACCCACCACCCCGGGGCGTCCCCCGCGAACCTCCTACCCGGAGTGCCGCGCCTGTCTTACGGAGATGCATAATGTCTACCTCACCCGTCACCCTGATGGTTGCCCGCCGCGTCGCCAATGGACGCTATCAGGATCTGATCGCCTGGTTGCGCGAAGGTGAACAACTGGCCACCGATTTTCCCGGCTACCTGGGTTCCGGCGTACTCGCGCCACCGCCCCAGGACGATGAATTCCAGATTATCTTCCGTTTTGCCGACGAGCAGACGCTGCACGCCTGGGAACACTCCGCCTCACGCACGGCCTGGCTGGGACGGGGCAGCGATCTGTTTGCCCATCCCTCCGAACACCGGGTACGTGGCATCGATGGCTGGTTTGGCACGATCGGCCAGCGTCCGCCCCGTTGGAAACAGGCCGTGGCCATCTGGCTCGCGTTCTTTCCCGTGTCGCTGTTGTTCAATTTCCTGTTGGGGCCGCTGCTGGGCGAACTGGGTTTGTTGAGCCGCGTGTTCATCAGCACGCTGATCCTGACGCCGCTGATGGTCTACCTGTTTATCCCGATGTCGACCCATCTGCTGGCGAACTGGCTCAACGGCGCGCCGCAGCGAAGGTTGCCGGCCAAGCCTTTCACACAGAATCGGTGATGCTGCCGACCTTGGCAGCGGTCTCTGTGGGAGCGAGCCTGCTCGCGATAGCGGTATGTCAGGCGATATTTGTGTTGGCTGACCCAGCACATCGCGAGCAGGCTCGCTCCCACAGTGGAATACGGCGATATATCCGCTGGATTAGCCATCAATAGGTACGCACTACCCGTCGCTGTTATAGTTTTGCTCTTGCCGCGAACCGAGTCGTCCTATGTCCAGCGCCACCGCTCCGATCCTGATCACTGGCGCAGCCCAGCGCGTCGGCCTGCATTGCGCCCGGCGATTGCTGGAAGACGGGCAACCGGTGATTGCGACCTATCGCACCGAACGCCCGGGCGTGCAGACGCTGCGGGACCTGGGCGCGGTGACGCTGTTCGCCGACTTATCCAGCGAAGCGGGGATCCTGACCTTTATCGAACAACTCAAGCAGCACACCGACCGGCTGCGCGCCATCGTGCACAACGCCTCGGCCTGGCTGGCCGAAAGTCCGGGCAGCGAAGCGGCGGCCCTCAACGCCATGTTCGGCGTGCACATGCTCGCGCCATACCTGATCAACCTGCACAGCGCAGAGCTACTGCAGCGTTCAACGCCGGCAGATATCGTGCACATCAGCGATGACGTGACCCGCAAGGGCAGCGCCCGGCATATCGCCTACTGCGCCACCAAGGCTGGCCTGGAAAGCCTGACACTGTCGTTCGCGGCGAAGTTCGCACCGGCGATCAAGGTCAACGGCATCGCCCCTGCCCTGCTACTGTTCAACCCCGAGGACGACGCGACTTACCGCGCCAAGGCCCTGGCCAAGTCCGCGCTGGGTATCGAACCCGGCAGCGAAGTGATCTACCAGAGCCTGCGTTATCTGCTGGACAACCCTTATGTCACCGGCACGACCCTGACCGTCAACGGCGGGCGGCACGTCAAATAGCCTTGTTTCGAGGATGCACCATGACGCTATCCCTGCCCCAGAACTACCGCGAGATCCTCATCGGCCTGGGGGAAAACCCCGAGCGCGAGGGGCTGCTCGATACCCCGGCTCGTGCCGCCAAGGCCATGCAGTACCTTTGCCATGGTTATGAACAAAGCGTCGAGCAGATCGTCAATGGCGCACTGTTCGCCTCTGACAGCGATGAAATGATCATCGTCGCCGACATCGAACTCTATTCACTCTGCGAACATCACCTGTTGCCCTTCATCGGCAAGGCCCATGTGGCTTATATTCCTACGGGCAAGGTCCTGGGGCTGTCGAAGATCGCCCGGCTGGTGGACATGTTCGCCCGCCGCCTGCAAATCCAGGAGAACCTGACCCGGCAAATCGCCGACGCGGTGCAGCAAGTCACCCAGGCCGCTGGCGTGGCGGTGGTGATCGAGGCCCAGCACATGTGCATGATGATGCGCGGTGTCGAAAAACAGAACTCGACCATGAACACCTCGGTGATGCTCGGCGCTTTTCGCGATTCCAGCACCACGCGCCAGGAGTTCCTGCAATTGATTCGACGGAGCAAGTAAATGCCACAACTTCAGCCAGCCATGGCACGCATCAAGGTCAAGGACCTGCGTCTGCGCACCTTCATCGGGATCAACGAGGATGAAATCCTCAACAAGCAGGATGTGTTGATCAACCTGACCATCCTCTACGCCGCCCAGGAGGCGGTGCGCGACAACGACATCGACCATGCGCTGAACTACCGCACCATTACCAAGGCAATCATCGCCCACGTGGAAGGCAACCGCTTCGCCCTGCTCGAACGCCTGACCCAGGAATTGCTCGACCTGGTCATGGCCAACGAGTCGGTGCTGTACGCCGAAGTCGAAGTCGACAAGCCCCACGCCTTGCGATTCGCCGAGTCGGTGTCGATTACCCTTGCGGCAAGCCGCTGAGTGGCACGTTTTCAGACGCAGCCCTCAAGCGGTAAGCTTGTCGTCACTGCAATCCATCCCACAGCTTGAAGCACGCCGCTTGAAGCTGTTCGTCAGAGACCATCATGAACGACCAACAACGCCTCGAGCTCGAAGCCGCCGCTTTCCGTCGGCTGGTTGCCCACCTGGACAGCCGCAAGGATGTGCAGAACATCGACCTGATGAACCTCGCCGGCTTCTGCCGCAACTGCCTGTCCAAGTGGTACAAGGCCGCCGCCGATGAACGCCAGATCGAGGTCAGCCTCGACGACGCCCGCGAAGTGGTCTATGGCATGCCGTACGCCGAGTGGAAAGCCCAATACCAGAAAGAAGCCAGCGCCGAACAACAGGCGGCGTTCGCCAAAGGAAAACCCGATGCCTGATCTCAATACCCTGCGTACCCGCCTCAAGAGCGGCGAACATGCCTTCGCCGACACCCTGGCCTTTATCGCCGCCGGCTACGACTACCAACCCCAGGCCTTCGACAACGGCGGCGTGCAAAACGCCGCCGGGCAGAACGAAGGCTCGTGCAAGACCCTGGGCCTGGCCCTGCTCGAAGGCCTGAGCGATGAAGAAGCGCTGCTGGCGTTTGGCGAACACTACCGGTCGGTGCTGGCCACGCCCGAGGGCAGTGACCACGGCAATATCCGCGCGCTGATGGTCCATGGGCTGGCGGGTGTGAGATTCGAAGCGCAGCCGTTGCAACGGCGCTGATCGTCCCGCTTTTGTGACGGGGTCCGCTTTTGTGGCGAGGGAGCTTGCTCCCGCTGGGCTGCGCAGCAGCCCCAAACAGTCAAACTCAATTTGCCTGACACTCCGGGTTGCCAGGTTTCGGGGCCGCTTCGCGCCCCAGCGGGAGCAAGCTCCCTCGCCACAGTGCACGTCCCAAGTCAGTGGCACCTCACCACATCCCGACTTTTAAGATTGACCCGGCAACTTTATTTCGTTTGCCGGCCCCCTCTGCTCGCGGCTTAGATAACGGAAATTTCTCCTCCGTCCGAGCCGTCATCCATGAGCAGCGAAACCATCAGCCAGTCGATCTCCATCGTGCATCCCGTCAGCCTCAGCCATGGCAAAAATGCCGAGGTCTGGGACACCAACGGTAAACGCTACATCGATTTCGTCGGCGGCATCGGTGTGTTGAACCTCGGCCATTGTCATCCACGCATCGTCGAGGCGATCCGTGAACAAGCGACCCGGCTGACTCACTACGCCTTCAATGCCGCTCCCCACGCCCCCTACATTGAGTTGATGGAGCGCCTGGCGACGTTTGTCCCGGTGGATTACCCGGTCAGCGGCATGCTCACCAACAGCGGCGCCGAGGCGGCAGAAAACGCCTTGAAGATCGTGCGTGGTGCCACGGGCCGTACCGCTGTGATCGCGTTTGACGGTGCTTTTCACGGCCGCACCCTGGCGACCCTCAACCTCAACGGCAAGGTCGCGCCCTACAAACAGAAAGTCGGCGTATTGCCCGGGCCGGTGTATCACCTGCCCTACCCCAGCCAGGACAACGGCGTAACCTGCGAAGAGGCCTTGAAGGCCATGGAGCGGCTGTTCAGCGTCGAGATCGATGTGAGTGACGTGGCCTGTTTCATTGTCGAACCGGTGCAGGGCGAAGCCGGCTTCCTGGCGATGGACATAGCCTTCGCCCAGGCCCTGCGACAGTTCTGCGACGAGAAGGGCATTGTGCTGATCATCGATGAGATCCAGTCCGGCTTCGGCCGCACCGGCCAACGCTTTGCGTTCTCGCGACTGGGCATCGAACCAGACCTGATTCTGCTGGGCAAAAGTATTGCCGGCGGCGTGCCTCTGGGGGCTGTGGTGGGACGCAAGGCGCTGCTGGACAACCTGCCCAAGGGCGGCCTGGGCGGCACTTATTCCGGCAACCCCATCGCCTGCGCCGCCGCCCTGGCGACCCTGGATGAAATGACCGACGCCAACCTGCACGCCTGGGGCTCGCAACAGGAAGAGGCGATCGTCAGCCGCTACGAATCCTGGCGGCGTCGTGGGCTAACGCCCTACCTGGGCCGCCTGACCGGCGTCGGCGCGATGCGCGGTATAGAACTGGCCCACGCCGACGGCACACCGGCCTCGGCACAACTGACGCAGTTGCTGGCCCTGGCACGGGAGTCGGGCTTGCTGCTGATGCCCAGTGGTAAATCGCGGCATATCATTCGGCTGCTGGCGCCGTTGACGACCGAGGCGGCGGTGTTGGAAGAGGGCTTGGATATTCTGGAAGCGTGCCTGGCTAAGTTGGCCTGAAATGCGGTGTTTCTGATCACACCAAAAACTTGTGGGAGCGGGCTTGCTCGCGAATGCGGGGGATCAGCCAGCACAGTGTTGACTGACACACCGCATTCGCGAGCAAGCCCGCTCCCACAGGTTTGCGTGGAGCCTAAGTAAAAAAACCGGCCGAAGCCGGTTTTTTTATGCGGATGGATCAGAACGAAGCGTTCTGCAGGCCATCCAGGTAGCGCTCGGTGTCCAGGGCCGCCATGCAGCCGGCGCCGGCCGAGGTGATGGCTTGGCGGTAGACGTGGTCAGCCACGTCGCCGGCCGCGAAGATACCTTCGACGCTGGTAGCGGTAGCGTTACCGTCGCGCCCACCCTTGACCACCAGGTAGCCGTCCTTGAGTTCCAGCTGGCCTTCGAACAGCGAGGTGTTCGGGGTGTGGCCGATGGCGATGAAGACGCCGTCAACCTTGATCTCGTCAAAGCTGCCGTCGTTGTTTTTCAGGCGGGCACCGGTCACGCCCATGTTGTCGCCCAGCACTTCGTCCAGGGTTGCGTTGAGCTTGAGGATGATCTTGCCTTCGGCCACGCGGGCATTGAGCTTATCGATCAGGATCTTCTCGGCGCGGAAGGTTTCGCGACGGTGGATCAGGGTGACCGTGCTGGCGATGTTCGCCAGGTACAGCGCTTCCTCGACCGCGGTGTTGCCGCCACCGACCACTGCCACTGGCTTGTTGCGGTAGAAGAAACCGTCGCAGGTGGCGCAGGCGGAAACACCTTTGCCCATGAAGGCTTCTTCCGACGGCAGGCCCAGGTAACGAGCGCTGGCACCGGTGGCGATGATCAGGGCATCGCAGGTGTAGGTCGCGCTGTCGCCGGTCAGGGTGTAGGGCTTGGCGGCGAAATCCACGGCATTGATGTGGTCGAAAACGATTTCGGTCTCGAAACGCTCGGCGTGTTCTTTCATGCGCTCCATCAGCGCCGGGCCGGTCAGGCCGTGGACGTCGCCCGGCCAGTTGTCGACTTCGGTGGTGGTGGTCAATTGACCGCCGGCCTGCATGCCGGTGATCAGCAGCGGCTTGAGGTTGGCACGGGCCGCATAAACCGCAGCGCTGTAACCGGCAGGGCCGGAACCGAGAATAATCACTCGCGAATGACGCACTTCAGACATGACCTGCTCCTGTTGACCGGACCTTGAGGGCCGGAACGCCGGGTGAGCGGCGTGAATAAAAAAGGACCGTTGACGCACTTGGGGAAGGCTGGTTTCGACAGTCCTGAAAAAGAATGGGTGCAGCGTATCGAGGGAGCGAAGATTAAGGAAATACGGTTTAACAATCCAGCTCATAGGTGAGCTCTATGCCCAGCGGTCCTTCCAATAGGCGCCTTCAGCGCAAGAAACGTTGTTACACGCCATGTCGCCGCTTTCCCAGGCGGGGCAAAGCCGGTAAGGTCGGCGCGTTCACCTTCGCTCGGAGCCACCTATGCCCGCCCCCGTCCTGTCCGGCCCGCAATATTTGCGAGAAGGCCTCAAGCTGGTCTTGAGCCCGGGCCTGCGCCTGTTCGTGCTCTTGCCCCTGGCGATCAACCTGGTGCTGTTCGTCGGCTTGATTTACCTGGCCGGCCATCAGTTCAGCCTGTGGGTCGATACGCTGATGCCGTCGCTGCCGGACTGGCTGAGTTTCCTCAGCTACATTCTCTGGCCGCTGTTCGTGGTGCTCGTCGTACTGATGGTGTTTTTCACCTTCACCATGCTCGCCAACATCATCGCCGCACCGTTCAACGGTTTTCTCGCGGAGAAAGTCGAAGTGGTCGTCCGCGGCACAGACGACTTCCCGGCGTTCAGTTGGGGCGAGTTGATCGCCATGATCCCGCGTACCCTTGGCCGGGAAGCGCGCAAGCTTGGCTACTTCCTGCCCCGCGCCCTGGGGCTGTTCGTGCTGTCGTTCATCCCTGTGGTCAACCTGGTGGCGGCACCGCTGTGGCTGCTGTTCGGCGTGTGGATGATGGCGATCCAGTACATCGACTACCCGGCGGACAACCACAAGCTGGGCTGGAACGAGATGCTCGCCTGGCTGCGGGAAAAACGCTGGCAGAGCCTGGGCTTTGGCGGCAGCGTGTACCTGGTGCTGCTGATCCCGGTGGTGAACATCCTGATGATGCCGGCGGCGGTGGCTGGGGCGACGTTGTTCTGGGTGCGCGAGCAAGGCGCCGAGACCGCGTTGGCCCGGCAGGGCTGAGTCGGTCACAAATCCATCATCCTGGCGTCACAATGACGAAATGGCCCCGGTCGACACTGGGGTCATGACCACACCCCTGCACATTACCCTGATCACTGAAACCTTCCCGCCGGAAATCAATGGCGTGGCCAATACCCTGGGCCGCCTGTACGACGGCCTGCGTGCCCGTGGGCATCAAGTCGAACTGATACGGCCTCGCCAGGTCGACGACCGACGCCAGGCCAGTGACGAGCAGTTGCTGCTGTGCCGGGGCTGGCCGCTACCGGGCTATCCGGGTTTGCAATGGGGCCAGGCGTCCATGCACAAACTGCTCAGGCGCTGGAAACGCCATCGTCCGGACGTACTGTACATCGCCACGGAAGGGCCGCTGGGTTTGTCGGCACTGCGCGCGGCACGACGCCTGGGCATCTCGGTGGTCAGTGGTTTCCACACCAACTTCCAGCAATACACCCAGCAGTACGGCCTCGGGCTGTTAAGTCGCGGGCTCACCCATTACCTGCGCTGGTTTCACAACCGCTCCAGCCTGACCTTGGTGCCCAGCCTCAGCCAGCGCCTGGAACTGGAGCGACGCCACTTCGAGCGCGTGGCACTGCTGTCTCGCGGCGTGGACAGTCAACTGTTCCATCCGATCAAGCGTTCAGCGAGCCTGCGTGAGGCGTGGGGCCTGGGCGACGATGACATCGCCGTGATCCATGTCGGACGCCTGGCACCAGAGAAAAACCTCGGATTGCTCAAGCGCTGTTTCGCCACACTGTGCAGCGCTTTCCCGCAGCGACGGATGAAACTGGTGGTGGTCGGCGACGGCCCGCAAAGGTCCGCGCTGGAGCAGGAACTGCCTGAAGCGATCTTTTGTGGCTCGCAACGCGGCGAAGCGCTGGCCAGCCATTATGCGTCCGGGGATGTGTTTGTCTTTCCGAGCCTGACCGAAACCTTCGGCAACGTGGTGTTGGAGGCGCTGGCGTCCGGGCTGGGCGTGGTGGCCTACGATCAGGCCGCGGCGGCGCAACACATCCGTCATGGTTACAACGGCGTACTTGCAATGCCGGGGGATGAAGAAGCCTTCTGCGACGCGGCCCGCTGGTTGCTGGATGAGCGCGAGGCCTTACGGTGCGTGCGGCTCAATGCCCGCCAACACGCCAGCCGCCAGGGCTGGGCGTCGGTGATCGAGCAGTTCGAGGCGCAGTTGCGCGGGGTTTGTCAGAGCGAACTGCCGTTGCCACAAGCAGTGTCGACACGCTGAAAAGCATCGCGGGCAAGCCTTGCTCCCACATGGGACTTCAGTGAACACATTACTTGTGAACAGCTGATAATCCTGTGGGAGCAAGGCTTGCCCGCGATGAGGCCCTGGAAGGCGCCGCTTAAACCAGGGTCATCAACGCCTCACGACTGAATGGCAAGATCTCCTGCTCGCGCCCTTCACGCACTTTTTGCGCCCAGTCCGGATCCACCAGCAGCGCGCGCCCCACCGCCACCAGGTCGAACTCATCATTGTTCAGGCGCTCCAGCAGCTTCTCCAGGCTGGCCGGTTGCGCGACTTTGTCGGTGTTGACCATGAACTGCAGGAACTCGCCATCCAGGCCGACGCTGCCGACAGTGATGGTGGGCTTGCCGGTGAGTTTGCGGGTCCAGCCGGCCAGGTTCAGTTCGGAACCGTCGAACTCCGGCTCCCAGAAGCGCCGTGTCGAGCAGTGGAAAATATCCACGCCGGCTTCGGACAACGGCTTGAGGAATTCGCCCAGGGCTTCGGGGCTCTGCACCAGGCGCGCGGTGTAATCCTGCTGCTTCCATTGGGAGAACCGGAAAATGATCGGGAAACCCTCGCCCACCGCGGCGCGCACGGCACGGATCAATTCGATCGCAAAGCGCGAACGGTTGGCCAGGGTGCCGCCGTAACCGTCGGTACGCTGGTTGCTGCCTTCCCAGAAGAACTGGTCCACCAGGTAGCCGTGGGCACCGTGGATTTCCACGCCGTCCATGCCGATGCCCTGGGCATCTTTTGCCGCTTGGGCAAACGCAGCGATGACCTCGTCGATATCGGTCTGGGTCATGCCGTGGACCACCACCTGGCCGTCCTTGAGTTTCTCGCTCGGGCCATAACCCGGTACGCTGGCATCCGGCTCGGTGCCAAGGCGGCGCACGTTGCCCACATGCCACAACTGCGGAACGATCTTGCCGCCTTCGGCGTGCACTGCATCCACCACTTTCTTCCAGCCGGCCAAAGCCGCATCGCCATAGAAATGCGGCACGTTCGGGTAGCCGTTGGAAGCCTTGTGCCCGACCGTCGTGCCCTCGGTGATGATCAGGCCGACCCCAGCCGCCGCGCGGCGACGGTAATACTCGACCACCTTGGCATTGGGTACGCCACCGGGCGAAAAGGAACGGGTCATCGGCGCCATCACCACCCGGGTCGGCAACTCGAACGCGCCGAGGTGGAAAGGTTTGAACAGGGCTTTTGCAGGCATGAGGCACTCCACGGGACAACGTCACAGGTCGATATGACGAGGATAATATGTGCCGTGTAAGGTACTGGGTAGCATTATTGATTTGGGTGATTAAGGATTAGAAGATCGCGACTGTCGGGATTGAGCCGAATGCCCAGCCGGGTGCAAAACCTGTGGCGAGGGGATTTATCCCCGCTGGGTTGCGCAGCAGCCCCCAAAACCTGCTAACTCGGCGTGTCAGAAAGACCCGGTCGCTGTTGATGGGGGTTGCTGCGCAACCCAGCGGGGATAAATCCCCTCGCCACAAGGGTCCAGTGCCTGGCTTCAGCTCAGCGCTTTTTCGATCGCCTGGATCACGGCAGGATCATCCGGCGCCGTGCGCGGTGAGAATCGCGCCAACACCCGGCCGTCCTTGCCGAGGAGGAATTTTTCGAAGTTCCAGGTAATGTCCCCGGGAAACTCGGCCCCCTCGCCCGCGAGCAAGCGGTACAACTGGTGACGATCATGGCCGTTCACGTCCAGCTTGCTGGACAGCGGGAACGTCACGCCATAGTTGAGGCTGCAAAACTCCTGGATTTCCTGCTCGGTCCCGGGCTCTTGCCCGGCGAACTGATTGCAGGGCAGGCCCAGGACGGTAAAGCCTTTGGCCTTGTATTGCTGATAGAGATTTTCCAGCGCCGCGTACTGAGGCGTCAGGCCACATTTGGAGGCGACGTTGACCACCAGCACGACTTGCCCCTTGAACGGTGCCAGAGCAAGCTCCTGACCATCCAGGGCTTTGAGTTTAAGGTCGTGAAAAGCACTCATGACGAACTCCAGGTTTGCGGATCTTTTCGAAACAGCCATGGGTGATGCTAACAGCAACCGACTAAAAAGGCGCCGCATGGCGCCTTTTCAGTTCACTGGTCACTTGAGCGTAGCGCAGAAATCAGTGGTGATGACCACCTTCGCCATGGACGTGACCATGAGCGATTTCTTCCTGGCTGGCATCACGGATGTCGACGATCTTGACTTTGAAGTTCAAGCGCTGGCCGGCCAACGGGTGGTTGCCGTCAACGGTGACGTCGTCGCCTTCCAGGTCGCGGATGGTGACGATCTGCATCTGGCCATCGGGCGCCGAGGCGTGGAACTGCATGCCCACTTCCAGCTCATCCACGCCTTCGAACATGCTGCGGCTCAGGGTGCTGACCAGTTCGGCGGAGTACTCGCCATAGGCGTCTTCCGGTTCGACGGTAACGTTCAGGTCGTCACCGACCGTTTTACCTTCCAGGGCTTTTTCCAGACCCTGGATGATGTTGCCTGCGCCATGCAGGTAGACCAGCGGAGCGCCGCCGGCAGAGCTGTCGATGACCTCACCAGCGTCGTTGGTCAGGGTATAGTCGATGGAGACAGCCTTATTGGCGGCGATCAGCATGGGGCGAGACCTTTTGCATAAGAATGAAGAACGGACAAGTCTAAACAAGGATTTGCCCGAAAGCGAACGGAACCCGGACAAACGGGCCTGCTCGAACAGACCGACGGTCACGGGTTTGCATCAGGACGAGGACGGACACTGGGTGGCCGAGCTGTCCTGTGGCCACACCCAGCATCTGCGCCACCAACCGCCGTGGCAGTCCCGGGCCTGGGTGCTGGATCCGGCGCAACGCGTTGAAAAAATAGGCCAGCCCTTTGATTGCGGCTGGTGCGCGCAGGGCCCGGTTAGCGATAACCTTGGCGACTGAATTGACGGTAGACGGCAGTTATAGCCTCGCCCTTGCCATGCACCTTTAGAGAATCCGCATGCAAACTTTTTTTATCGCGCCCACCGATTTTGGTGTGGGTCTGACCTCCATCAGCCTCGGGCTGGTGCGTACCCTCGAACGAGCCGGGCTGAAAGTCGGCTTTTTCAAACCCATTGCCCAGCCTCACCCCGGTGATACCGGGCCGGAGCGCTCCACTGAACTGGTGGCCCGTACCCACGGCCTCAAGCCGCCACAGCCCCTGGGCCTGGCGCATGTCGAGCGCATGCTCGGCGACGGCCAGCTCGATGAGTTGCTGGAAGAAATCATCACCCTTTACCAACAGGCCGCCATCGGCAAAGACGTGCTGGTGGTCGAAGGCATGGTCCCGACCCGCAGCGCCAGCTACGCCGCCCGGGTCAACCTGCACCTGGCCAAGAGCCTGGACGCCGAAGTCATCCTGGTGTCGGCGCCAGAAAACGAAGTGCTGGCCGAGCTGTCCGGCCGGGTGGAATTGCAGGCGCAACTGTTCGGTGGGCCGAAAGATCCGAAAGTCCTCGGGGTGATCCTGAACAAGGTCCGCGCCGACGAAAGCATGGAGGCGTTTTCCGCACGCCTCAAGGAGCACTCGCCGCTGTTGCGCAGCGGCGATTTCCGCCTGCTCGGTTGCATCCCGTTTCGCCCTGAACTCAACGCCCCGCGCACCCGCGATGTGGCCGACCTGATGGGCGCCCAGGTGCTCAATGCCGGCGACTACGAAACCCGGCGCATGAGCAACATCATCATTTGCGCGCGCACCATGCGCAACACCGTGGAGCTGCTCAAGCCCGGCGTGCTGGTGGTGACTCCCGGCGATCGCGACGACATCATCCTCGCGGTGAGCCTGGCAGCGCTCAACGGTGTGCCGCTGGCCGGCTTGCTGCTGACCAGCGATACCCTGCCCGACCCACGCATCATGGACCTGTGCCGAGGCGCCTTGCAGGCCGGGCTGCCGGTGCTGTCGGTGAGCACCGGCTCCTATGACACCGCCAACCTGCTCAACGGACTGAACAAGGAAATTCCTATCGATGACCGCGAACGTGCGGAGATCATCACCGATTTTGTCGCCAGCCACCTGGACGCCAACTGGCTGCACCAGCGCTGCGGCACGCCACGGGAAATGCGCTTGTCGCCAGCCGTGTTCCGCTATCAACTGATCCAGCGCGCCCAGGCTGCCAACAAGCGCATCGTACTGCCCGAAGGCAGTGAACCGCTGACCGTACAGGCCGCCGCCATTTGCCAGGCCCGGGGCATTGCCCGCTGCGTGTTGCTGGCCAAACCGGCCGACGTCGAGGCGGTGGCCCGCGCCCAAGGCATCGAGTTGCCGCCAGGGCTGGAGATTCTCGACCCCGATTCGATTCGCGAGCGTTACGTGGAACCGATGGTGAGGTTGCGCAAAAGCAAAAGCCTGAACGCACCGATGGCCGAGCAGCAGTTGGAAGACACCGTGGTGATCGGCACCATGATGCTGGCGCTGGACGAGGTGGACGGGCTGGTGTCCGGGGTCATCCACTCCACTGCCAACACCATCCGTCCGGCCCTGCAACTGATCAAGACCGCGCCGGGTTGCTCCCTCGTGTCTTCGGTGTTTTTCATGCTGTTCCCCGAAGAAGTGCTGGTGTATGGCGACTGCGTGATGAACCCGCACCCCAGCGCCGCGGAACTGGCGGAAATTGCCCTGCAAAGCGCCGACTCGGCTGCCGCGTTCGGCATCACCCCACGGGTGGCGATGCTCAGCTATTCCAGCGGCGAGTCAGCCAGTGGCGAGGAAGTGGAGAAAGTCCGCGAAGCCACCTTGCTGGCCCACGAGGCGCAACACGGCTTGCTGATCGACGGCCCCTTGCAATACGACGCCGCCGCCAACGAAACCGTGGCGCGGCAACTGGCGCCCAACAGCCAGGTGGCCGGTCGTGCGACGGTATTCATCTTCCCGGACCTGAACACCGGCAACACCACCCACAAGGCCGTGCAACGCAGCGCCGATTGCGTCAGCCTCGGGCCGATGCTGCAAGGCCTGCGCAAACCGGTGAACGACTTGCCGCGTGGCGCCCAGGTCGACGACATCGTATACACCATCGCCCTGACCGCGATCCAAGCCGCCAACCGCCCCCTGGATATTTAAATGCTGGATTTCCTGCCTGTCCCACTGCGGGGCGTGATTGCCTCGCTGCTGTTGGCGCTCAATACCATCGCCTGCTGCACGCCGTTGTTCATCGTGGCGATTTTCAAACTGCTACTGCCCTTCCCCGCTGCCCAGCGCTGCACCGACTGGTTGATGGGCCACATCCACGAAACCTGGATCAGCAACAACAAGGCCTGGATGAACCTGCTACGCCGCACCCGCTGGCACCTCAGCGGCCTGGAAGGCCTGGACTACCAGCACTCGTACCTGGTCACCAGCAACCACCAGAGCTGGGTCGACATCATGGTGTTGCAGTACGTGCTGAACCGGCGCATCCGGCCATTGAAGTTTTTCCTCAAGCAGGAGCTGATCTGGGTGCCGGTGATCGGCCTGGCCTGGTGGGCGCTGGGGTTCCCGTTCATGAAGCGCTATTCCAAGGCGTACCTGGAAAAACATCCAGAAAAGAAGGGCAAGGACCTGGAAACCACCCGCAAGACCTGCGCGAAGTTTCGCGACAATCCGGTGGGCATCTTCAACTTCGTCGAAGGCACGCGCTTCACCGAAGGCAAACATGCCCAGCAGCAGTCACCGTTTCGCTACCTGCTCAAGCCCAAGGCCGGCGGCATCGCGTTTGTACTCGACGCCATGGGTGAGCAACTGGAGTCGATCATCAACGTGACGATCCATTATCCGAGCGGTCGTCCAGGGTATTGGGATTTGCTCTGCGGCAACGTGGAAGAGGTGGTGGTGCATTTCCAGGAACTGAAGATCCCGCCGCAGTTCATTGGCAAGAACTACGATCAGGACGGTGTGTACCGCCTGGAGTTCCAGGGCTGGATCAACCAGTTGTGGCAGGACAAGGATGCGCTGCTTGCGCAGATGCATCGGGAGTATCCAGACCGCCACTGAATCCCTTGTGGGAGCGAGCCTGCTCGCGATTGCGGTGTCTCAGCGTGGATAAATGGAGACTGACCCACCGCTATCGCGAGCAGGCTCGCTCCCACAGTTAACCGAGTTGGCTCCAGATAAATGAAAAGCCCGCAGATGATTGCTCACCTGCGGGCTTTTTATTGACTGCCGCGTTGGTTAGATCGCTCCACGCTTGCGCAGCAGATCCAGCACCTGCTTGACGCTTTCTTCCAGCGTCAGCGACTGGGTGTCGATCACCAGGTCGGCATCCAGCGGCACGTCATACGGGAAGGATTCGCCCGGGATGTTGTCACCAGCAGCGGCGTACAGCCCTTGCGGATCACGCTGGGCGCAGACCGCTGGCGAGGCCTGGACATAGACCGTCAGTAAACGCTCCCGACCGATCAGGTCCTTGGCCTGCTCACGCCCTTCGGCATTCGGCGCAACGAACGCAGCGAGGGTCAGCAAGCCGGCCTCGTTGAACTGACGGGCAACGTGGGCCGCACGACGCCAGTTCTCGGTGCGCCCGGCACGGTCCTGCGGCAGGCCTTTGTTCAAGTCATGACGCAGATTCTGGCCATCGAGGACGAAGACTGCACGGCCCAGGTCGAACAACTTGCGTTCCACCGCATAGGCCAGCGTGCTCTTGCCGGCGCCCGACAGGCCACTGAACAAGACCGTGGCCGGTTGCTGGCCGAAGCGCTGGGCGCGTTCTTCAACCGACACATGAGCCAGTTTGCCGTGGTGCGTGCTGCTGCCATGGGCCAGCGGCTGGGCGACGATCATGCCGGCGCCGACCGTGCCGTTGGTCAGACGATCGATGACGATGAACGCGCCGGTGGTGCGGTTGCTCTCGTAACCGTCCAGGGCGATCGGTGCATCGAGGGCGATCTTCACCTTGCCGATTTCGTTGAGCTGCAGCGCGCTGGCCGGTCCCTCTTCCAGGGTGTTCACGTCAACCTTGTTGACGATGCTGGCAATCGAGCCCGGCACGTAGCTGGTGGCGCGCTTGATGTCGTATTTCTTGCCCGGCAGCATCGGTTCTTCGGCCATCCACACCAGCATCGCTTCGAAGCTGTCGGTCACCGGCGGCACGTTGTCGGCATGCACCAGCAGGTCGCCACGGGAGATGTCGATCTCGTCTTCCATGGTCAGCGTCACCGCTTGACCAGGACCGGCGTGCTCCAACTCGCCTTCGAAGGTGACGATGGACTTCACGCGGCTGCTCTTGCCCGACGGCAGCACCACCACTTCGTCACCCTTGTGCACGATGCCGCTGGCGAGGGTGCCGGCGAAGCCGCGGAAGTTCAGGTTCGGACGGTTGACGTACTGCACCGGGAAGCGCAGGTCGGTGAAGTTACGGTCACCCGCCACTTCCACGGTCTCGAGGATTTCCATCAGCGACTGGCCGGTGTACCACGGCGAGCGCTCGGACTTGTTCACCACGTTGTCACCCTTGAGGGCAGACATCGGCACGAAGTGCATGCTGGTGGGCTTCATCTTCAAGCCTTCGGCGAACTTCAGGTAGTCAGCCTTGATCGACTCGAACACACCCTGGTCGAAGTCCTTGAGGTCCATCTTGTTGATGGCCACGACGATGTGCTTGATGCCCAGCAACGAGGCAATGAAGCTGTGGCGACGGGTCTGGGTCTGCACGCCGTAGCGGGCGTCTACCAGGATGATCGCCAGGTCACAGGTGGAAGCACCGGTGGCCATGTTGCGGGTGTACTGCTCATGGCCGGGCGTATCGGCGATGATGAATTTGCGCTTGGCGGTGGAGAAGTAGCGGTACGCAACGTCGATGGTGATGCCTTGCTCGCGCTCGGCCTGCAGGCCGTCCACCAGCAGCGCCAGGTCGATGTCGTCACCGGTGGTGCCGACTTTCTTCGAATCGCGGGTGATGGCTTCCAGGTGATCTTCGTAGATCATCTTGGAGTCGTGCAGCAGGCGCCCGATCAGGGTGCTCTTGCCGTCGTCGACGTTACCGCAGGTCAAAAAGCGCAGCAGCTCTTTACGCTCGTGCTGGCCCAGGTAGGCGAGGATGTCCTCGCTGATCAAATCAGATTGATGCGACATGACAGCCCCTTAGAAATAACCTTGACGTTTTTTATCTTCCATCGAGCCTGCGCCATCGTGGTCGATGACCCGGCCCTGGCGCTCGGAAGTTCGCGTCAGGAGCATTTCCTGGATGATGTCCGTCAGGCTTTCGGCCTCGGACTCCACCGCGCCCGTCAACGGGTAGCAGCCAAGGGTACGGAAACGCACTTTCTTCTTGACGATGCGGGCCTTGTCTTCGTCGGACAGGTGCTCAAGGATGCGCTCGTCGTCGATCATGATCAGCGTGCCGTTCTTCTCGATCACTTCACGCTCGGCGGCGAAGTACAGCGGCACGATCGGGATGCCTTCGAGGTAGATGTACTGCCAGATGTCCAGCTCGGTCCAGTTCGACAACGGGAACACGCGGATCGACTCGCCCTTGTTGACCTTGCCGTTGTAGACGTTCCACAGCTCCGGACGCTGGTTCTTCGGGTCCCAGCGGTGCTTGCTGTCGCGGAACGAATACACGCGCTCCTTGGCACGGGATTTCTCTTCATCGCGACGGGCACCGCCGAACGCGGCGTCGAAACCATATTTGTCCAAGGCCTGCTTGAGGCCTTCGGTCTTCATGATGTCGGTGTGCTTGGCACTGCCGTGGGTGAACGGGTTGATGCCCTGGGCCACGCCATCCGGGTTCACGTGAGTGATCAGGTCCAGGCCCAGCTCCTCGACCATGCGATCGCGGAACTTGTACATTTCCTGGAATTTCCAGCGGGTGTCGACGTGCATCACCGGAAACGGCAGCTTGCCGGGGAAGAACGCCTTGCGTGCCAGGTGCAGCATCACGGCGGAGTCTTTACCGATGGAGTACAGCATCACCGGGTTATCGAACTCGGCGGCCACCTCGCGGATGATGTGGATGCTTTCCGCCTCCAGCTGTTTCAGATGCGTCAGTTTGTCGACCATGGCTACTCACGAAAACTTTCTTATGAACGGCCAGCGGGCCGTGTTCGAGCGGGGAATCCTAGCACAGCGACCTCTTCTAATCAGGGCGCCAACTAGATCGAAACAGCATATGGATATGCCTGGTGGTTCGGGTATTGCAATGCCCTCTGTGGGAGCCAGTGAACTCTGTGGGAGCAAAGCTTGCTCGCGATGACGTCGGCACATGCAACGCCGCTATCGCGAGCAAGCTTTGCTCCCACAGGCCCGCTTCCACATTCAGTTCAGCGTTAGTCAGATGGGATTCGGACAATCGATGAAGATATGTTCCAGGGCAAAGCGTCGCGCCAGGTAATCGCCCAGCGCCTGCACACCATAGCGCTCAGTCGCATGGTGCCCGGCGGCGATGAAGCTGATGCCGTTTTCCCGCGCACTGTGGAATGTCTGCTCCGAGGCCTCGCCGCTGAGGTACAGGTCGACGCCTGCCAGCACGGCCTGGTCAATATAGCCCTGGCCGCCGCCGGTGCACCAGCCGACCCGGCGGATCATCTGCTCGCCTTCGATCAGCAAGGGCTCGCGCCCCATGGTTTCCTGGACCTTGCGCGCAAAGTCCCGCGCCGTCATCGGTTCGGACAGGGAACCGACCAGGCCGACAATCTTGGGGTTGTCCGGATCCAGCGGTCCCTCGACGGTGATGTCCAACTGACGGGCCAGTTGCACGTTATTGCCCACCTCGGGGTGCAGGTCCAACGGCAAGTGGTAAGCCAGCAGGCTGATGTCATGCTTGAGCAACGTTTTCAGGCGACGTTGTTTCATGCCGGTGACACAGGGGTTCTCGCCCTTCCAGAAATAACCGTGATGCACCAGCACCAGGTCGGCCTCGGCCTCGACTGCAGCGTCGAGCAAGGCCTGGCTGGCGGTGACGCCACTGACAATGCGCATCACCTGGGGCGCGCCTTCGACCTGCAGGCCATTGGGGCAGTAATCGGCAATCCGGCTGCTCGCCAGGTAACGGTCCGCTTCTTCGACCAGGGTGCTCAGGGCTACGGCCATGAAAAGACTCCTAAATATCCCGTTCAGAGGCGCGCGCGGCCTCGTATAATGCGCGACATTATGGGCGGTCTCATACCGCCTGCAACCTTTGTAGGACGTGCTTAATGCTCAAGGCGCTGCGTTTTTCCGGCTGGCCGCTGTTGGCCGGCGTGCTTGTCGCTCTACTGATTATCCAGCGCTACCCGGAATGGGTCGGGCTGCCGAGCCTCGACGTCAACTTGCAGCAGGCGCCGCAAAGCAAGGCGGTGCAACAGGGGCCGGTGTCCTACGCCGATGCCGTGACCACCGCCGCGCCGGCCGTGGTGAACCTGTACACCACCAAGGTCATCAACAAACCCAGCCATCCGCTGTTCGAAGACCCGCAATTCCGGCGTTTCTTCGGCGACAACTCGCCCAAGCAGAAGCGCATGGAGTCGAGCCTGGGGTCGGGCGTAATCATGAGCCCGGAAGGTTATATCTTGACCAACAACCACGTCACCAGCGGTGCCGATCAGATCGTGGTGGCCCTCAAGGACGGTCGTGAGACCCTGGCCCGGGTGATCGGCAGCGACCCGGAAACCGATCTCGCGGTGCTGAAGATCGACCTCAAGAACCTGCCGGCCATTACCATCGGCCGCTCCGACAGCATCCGCATCGGCGACGTGACCCTGGCCATCGGCAACCCGTTCGGCGTTGGCCAGACCGTGACCATGGGCATCATCAGCGCCACCGGGCGCAATCAGTTGGGCCTGAACAACTACGAGGATTTCATCCAGACCGACGCCGCGATCAACCCCGGCAACTCCGGCGGTGCGCTGGTGGATGCCAACGGCAACCTTACCGGGATCAACACGGCGATCTTCTCCAAGTCCGGTGGCAGCCAGGGCATCGGCTTCGCCATTCCGGTGAAGCTGGCGATGGAGGTGATGAAGTCCATCATCGAACACGGCCAGGTGATTCGCGGCTGGCTGGGGATTGAAGTCCAGCCGCTGACCCAGGAACTGGCGGAGTCCTTCGGTTTGTCCGGGCGGCCCGGCATCGTGGTGGCGGGGATTTTCCGCGACGGCCCGGCGCAGAAGGCCGGCCTGCAGTTGGGCGATGTGATCCTGAGCATCGATGGCGAACCGGCCGGCGATGGCCGCCGCTCGATGAACCAGGTGGCGCGGATCAAGCCCACCGACAAGGTGACCATCCAGGTCATGCGCAACGGCAAGGAGCTCAAGCTCACCGCTGAAATCGGCCTGCGCCCACCGCCCGCACCAGCGGCGGTCAAGGAAGAGCAGTAAGCCGCAACAGCCCCCATCCCCGTGGCGAGGGAGCTTGCTCCCGCTGGGCTGCACAGCAGCCCTGAACCTGCCACCGCAAAAACCCAGACTGATCGCATCAATCCTGTTGGGGCTGCTTCGCAGCCCTGCGGGAGCAAGCTCCCTCGCCACGAAAACAGCGTCTGGCGCTACTTTTTCTGAAAATCAGGAATAGCATAAATTCTCATTAGTAGTGTTATATTGTTTCAATACTAAAAATTGGAACAACATAACATGTCATCCCTGAAACGGATTTCCGTTGCCAGCCTCGCCCTGGGTCTGCTCGGCGATCCCGCCTACGCCGAAGAAACCCAGCCCGTGGAACTGGACGCCATCAGCGTCACATCCGAGTACGAATCGCCCACCGGCCCCGTGACGGGCTACCGCGCCACCCGCTCCGCCAGTGCCACCAAAACCGATACGGCCCTGCGCGACATCCCGCAATCGATCAGCGTGATTCCCGCAAGCGTGCTCAAGGACCTGGGCAGCACCAACGTCGAACGGGCATTGGAATATGCCGGCGGCGTGTCGAAACAAAACAACTTCGGTGGCCTGACGCTCTACGAATACAGCGTGCGCGGCTTCACGACGTCGGAGTTCTACAAGGATGGTTTCAGCGCCAATCGCGGCTACCCAAGCACCCCGGACGCGGCCAACATCGAACGCATCGAAGTGCTCAAGGGCCCCGCCGCCAGCCTGTATGGGCGAGGCGACCCGGGTGGCACGGTAAACATCGTCACCAAGAAACCCCAGCCTGAAGCCTTCACCACCCTGCAAACCAGCGCCGGCAGTTGGGATCGCTATCGCACCGCGCTGGACGTCAACACGCCACTGGATACCGAAGGCCACTTGTTGTCGCGGGTCAATCTGGCGGTCGAGGACAACCACAGCTTTCGCGATCACGTCGACAGCAAGCGCGTCTTCGTCGCCCCTTCCATCAGTTGGCAGTTGAACCCCGACACGCGGTTGCTGGTGGAAAGCGAAATCGTGCGCCACAGCTCAACCTTCGACCGCGGCATCGTCGCCCCGGACAATCGCTGGAGCGGCGTTTCCCGCTCGACCTTTCTAGGCGAACCCAACGACGGCGATATCGACAATCACAACAACATGCTCCAGGCCGCCCTCGAACATCAGCTCAACGACACCTGGCAACTGCGCCTGGCCAGCCATTACAAACAGGGTGAACTCTGGGGTTTCGCCTCCGAAGCGCGCCCGCTGAACGCCGACGGCCATACGGTGAACCGCCGCTATCGCGAGCGTGACAACAATTGGCACGACAGCATCACCCAACTGGAATTGCGTGGCCTGTTCGACCTCGGCCCGTGGCAGCACGAACTGCTGATCGGCAGCGAATATGAGGACTACCGCAAGAACGAGCGCGTGACCACCATCGGCGGCGGCACCTACCCCATCGACATCTACCAGCCGATCTACGGCCAGCCGAAACCCAATGGTGCTCGTACCGGCACAGACTTCTTCGAACATGTGCAAAGCCGCGCGCTGAACCTGCAGGACCAGATCGTCTTCACCGACAAACTGCGGGGCCTGCTCGGCGTGCGCTACGAGCATTTCGAGCAGAGCATCGACGACCACACCCGTGATCGCACCAGCCGCCAGCGCCACGACGCCCTGACGCAACGAGCCGGCCTGCTGTATCAACTGAGGCCCCAGGTGGGTCTGTTCGCCAACGCCTCCACTTCATTCAAGCCCAATAACGGTCTGGATGCCGACGGCAAATCTTTCAATCCCGAGGAAGGCGTCGGCTATGAAGTGGGAATCAAGAGCGAATTGTTCGACGACCGCCTGAGCACCACCCTGGCGGCGTTCCATATAGAGAAGGAAAACGTCCTGAGCCCGGTCGCCGGGACCGACTTCAGCCGGGCCGTGGGCAAGGCTCGCAGCCAAGGCATCGACCTGCAATTCACCGGGCAAGTGACCGATGCCGTACGGGTGATCGGCGCCTTCGCCTACATCGATGCCGAAGTGACCAAGGGCGATCAGCAGATTCCCACCGGCAGCCGGATCCTCGGCGTCGCCAAACACAGCGGCAGCGTGCTGGGGGTCTACGAATTCCAGGACGGCCACCTGCGCGGCTCGGACGTCGGCGCGGCATTCACTTACGTCGGGGATCGCTCGGGCGAGGCCGGCAAGGATTTCGAACTGCCGGCCTACCACACAGTCGACCTGCTGGCCCATTACAAGGCCAGCGATGACGTCACCGTGGGCCTGAACCTGAACAACGTCTTCGACGAAAAATACTACGAGCGCTCCTACAGCAACTACTGGGTCACCCCCGGCGAGCCGCGCAACTTCACTGTCAGTCTCACCCTCGCGCTATAAAAGGAAAATCGACATGAAACACCCCAAGACCTTCGCCCTGCTCGGCCTGCTCCTGGCCACACAGGCCTCGGCCCATGGCCTGTGGACCGAACAGCGGCGCGGCAACATCGAAGTGGTCTACGGTCACGGTGCCGAAGACAATGCCTTCAAAGCGCGAAAAGTCAGCGGCGCCTGGGCCTATGACCTGGGCGGCAAGATGATCCCCGTCACCGTGGAGCGCCTGCCGGACCACGCCCGCCTGCAACCGCTCAAGCCGCCGGCCGTGCTGGCGGTGGCGCTGGACAACGGCATGTGGTCGCAGACCGCCGACAAGAAGTGGATCAACGAAGGCCGCAGCAAAGTGCCCGGAGCGATTGAATCGACCCACACGTTCAAGTACAGCCTGGCGATCTATGAGCCGGGGGCAAAACTGCCGGCGCTTGCACCGATCAAGTTCGTGATCCTGCCGGAAGTCGACCCGCTGACCGTCGGGCCGGGCCAGTCATTGCCGGTACGGGTGCTGCTGGATGGCAAACCGGCGGCCGGGGTGAAGCTGGTGGGCGACTACCGCAGCGCGCCAAACACCGTATCGACGGAAACTGACGCGGAAGGCCGGGCCAAGGTGTTGGTGCGCAACGAAGGCTTGAACGTGATCGCGGCGCAGATGGAAATTGCGCTCAAGGACGACAAGGACGTGGCCACGCGCGGCGTGTTCACCTCGTTGACCTTCCTCGGTGAACCGCATCACGAGTAACCCCCGAATCTATTGTGGGAGCGAGCCTGCTCGCGATGACGACAGATCAGCCAGCATTGAGGTTGACTGACACGACGCCATCGCGAGCAGGCTCGCTCCCACAGGGATCGCGGATATAAGGGAAATTTGAGTACACCAGCAATCCACTGTGGGAGCGAGCCTGCTCGCGATGAGGCCAGTACAATCGCCGCAAAACTCAAGCCGGGGTCAAGCACTCCGGCCCGTTGAGCTTCGGATCATTGACCATGTTGGCCAGCACTCGCTCGCGTAGTGGCGCCGGTTCGCTGGCCAGCAGCCCTTGCAAGGCATGCAGCGGGGTTGCGGGATCGAGCCACAGGCGCTGGCCTTCTTCGTCCAGGATCAATGGCCGACGTTGACCCGCCGCCGGTTGGGTGATGACCGCCGTGCTCAGCCACACCTGCTCCTGCACCGGATACGCCTCCCAGATCGCGGCAAAGAACAACGACGAACCCTCCCCCGGTGTCAGCCAGTACGGACGCTTGCGCGTGCCGCCACGCCATTCATAGAAACCATTGGCCGGCAGCAGGCAGCGGCGCAGGCGCAAGGCCTCACGGAACATCGGCTGCTCGGCCACGGTTTCGGCCCGGGCATGGGCCGGGGTGCGGGACAGGTCGGTCAGCCACGGTGGCGTCAAGCCCCAGCGCGCTCGGGCCAGTTCGCGCTGGCCATCGGCGCCGGCCCGCAGCATCAGCACCGAATCGTTGGGCGAAATATTCCATTGGGCCTTCTGATCGGCGGGAAAACCGGGCAGGGCCGCGAAGGCGGGGTTCCAGCGAAACAGGGCATAACGTCCACACATGGGGGCAACACGACTCTTGATCAAACGGCCGCCAGCCTAGCAGACCAGCGTGCCGGGGTAACTGTCCGGTTCATCGCCGGGCAATGGCAGCGCGGCATTGTACTCGGCGATCAACTCCCGGGCGTATTGCGCCTGATCGTCCTCCACCGCCAGCCCCAACAGCCCGTGCATCGGCAGTTCCCCGGCACCGCCCAGCAGATCACGCCCCACCAGGTGCGCCGTGATGCCTTCGCTGGCGAGCATGCCTTGGAGCAACTCGCCTTCCATCAGATTTTCCAGCTCATAGATTCGTCGCATGGACGCCCCCATCACTCGTTTTCGCTAAAGACCTCGAGATGCCACTCTTCACCGTGGACCTGCAGTACAAAAGTTATCGGGCGACAACAGACCTGACAGTCCTCGATATAGGTCTGATCGCCACCGGACAGATCCACCGAAGTCTCCACTTCCTCACCACAATACGGACATTCATACAGAGCGGTTTCCAGCATCGCGGTCTCCCAGGTGACTTGTGCGTATAATCGCCGGTCTATTTGCAGGGCTATTTTTGTCTGGCTTATCTTCCAGACCGTGCCCCGTCGTTTTTTGATCGAACCTTTACTTACCCTAGCCGTTTCCAACAAGAGAGCATGATGGGCGAATTCGATGCCATCCGACCTTACGACGACAGTGAAGTCCCAGCGGTGCTGGCACGGCTGCTCGGCGACAAGGCGTTTCTAGATATCCTCACCCACTTCCGCTTCCCACGCCTGGCCGGCGCCTTCGGCTGGATGCTCAAACCCCTTATAGCGCAAAGATTGCGCCGTGAGTTCGCTGGTGTGACGTCGGTCGCCACGTTGCAGGACAAGGTGGAGTTCTACGTCGACCACACCATTGAGCGCGCCACCGATGGCGTGACCTACACCGGGGTGGAGCAATTCAAGTCGGGCAGTGCGTACCTGTTCATCGCCAACCACCGCGATATCGTGATGGACCCGGCCTTCGTCAACTACGCGGTGTACCACGCCGGCCTGCCGACGCCGCGCATCGCCATTGGCGACAACCTGCTGCAAAAGCCCTTTGTCAGCGACCTGATGCGCCTGAACAAGAGCTTCATCGTGCACCGCTCCATCACCGGACGCCGGGAAAAAATGGCGGCGTACCAATTGTTGTCGGCGTACATCAACCATTCGATCCGCAACGACTGCGCCTCGATCTGGATCGCCCAGGCCGAAGGACGGGCCAAGGACGGTGACGACCGGACGGAGTCGGCGATCCTCAAGATGTTCCACATGAGCCGCAAGGACGAGCCGTTCGGCGAGGTGATCCAGTCGCTGAACCTCACACCGGTGTCGATCAGCTACGAATACGACCCGTGCGACCAGGCCAAGGCCCGCGAGCTGTACATCCGCGCCACCACCGGCACCTACACCAAGGCGCCAGGCGAGGACGACGTGAGCATCGCCAAGGGCATCACCGGTTACAAGGGCCGGGTCCACGTGAACTTCGCCGCGCCGATCACCGAGTTCTACGAGGACACCAAGCAATTGGCCCAGGAGATGGACCGGCAGATTCTCGGCGGCTACCGGCTGTTCCCGGTGCATTACCTGGCCTACGCCCAATGGGCCGACGCCGACCCGCAGTTGCAGGTTCCGACAGCGGCCGAGGTGTTTGGCGCCGAAGAGCTGGCCAAGGCCGAACAGGAATGGCAGCGCCGGCTGGACGCCTGCCCACCGGAACACCGGCCATTCCTGGTGCTGCAATATGCGACGCCGGTGCGTAATCAGTATCGGGTCAAGGCGGGACTGGCGCTTTAAGCGATAGGTCTGAGGACAAGGGTTCCCTGTGGCGAGGGAGCTTGCTGTGGCGAGGGGATTTATCCCCGCTGGGCTGCGCAGCAGCCCCAAACCCTGACAGCTCGGTGAGTCAGGTCGATCACATCAAACCGATCAGGGCTGCTACGCAGCCCAACGGGGATAAATCCCCTCGCCACAGGTCACCAGGTCCCCGATCAAAACGGCTACGCCATCAGAACTGCGTACTGATCCACGACACCAGCAACGCCAGCGCCAGGCAGCCAAAGCCAAACCGGTAGAAAAACCGGTTCATCCGCTGGGTGGCCAGGTCCAGCAGAGCTTCGAATCGTTCATTACCTTCGCGATTGCGCGCTTCAAGGCAGGCCCGCGCCCGTTGTTCACGGCGACGCGTGGCATGCAACACCCAACCACCCGGGCAGGCAAACAGCAACGCCAGCAGGTTGATCAGTTTGGCGGGGTGGGCGGCGAACAACGAAAGCAGATGCGACGACATCACGAACCTCAAGCGAAAAACGGACAGGACACATCCGGGCCTACGAACAGGGCGCGGATTCTACCGAAAGCCTGCCGCCCTGCGCCGTTTTTTCCGACCAGTAACGATCCCCTGCGGTGATGACCGAGTGATTTTGTGGCGAGGGGATTTATCCCCGCTGGGCTGCGAAGCGGCCCCAGGATTTCTGCAGCGCCCAAGAGCTTGCGAGTGCTGCGCACTCGAACGGGGATAAATCCCCTCGCCACAAGAGAAAGGTTCAATCCATCATAATTCTTTGCGTCACGGTTTCGTCATCTGATTAGGCCACTCTGTCGCCCTTCAAACTTGCCCGGAACCCGTCATGCTGCACGCCGAAAACCAGGATCGCCTCTATCTCATCAGCCCGAGCGACGAACAACAGAACCTCGTCGACAGCCTGTCCTTCAACGTGCAGGACCGACATTGGCTGGTGTATTGCGCCCTCGGCGGCCATCAACATGCCGACCTTCCAGAGACCGACCTGCTGACCGGGATCAGTGTGCTGGAGCTGTATTCCCAGGCAGCCTGAGAATATCACCCATAAAAAACCCCTGTGGGAGCAAGGCTTGCCCGCGATGGCGGTGGATCAGTCAATACTAAAGTGGCTGACACTCCGCTATCGCGAGCAGGCTCGCTCCCACAGGGGTTATCGGACGTATTACTTACTCTGCCAGCACCTGGCCAATGGTCGGGTCCTTGAACAGCCGGGTCAGGGCATCGCTCAAGACGTCGCTGACCAGCTTGGTGTTGGTGTCCTGGTTAGGTGCCATGCCGAAGCGCTGGTCCAGGGAAGCACCGTAACGACCACTGTAGCGGCGGTTGGCGTTCTGCACATCGGAGCGGAAGGTCGCGCCGATGGTGGCTTCGGTCACGTACATGCCTTCCTTGGGCGACTGGTACTTGAGCTCGGCCAGGGTCACGGTCAGTTGCGGGGCATTCAAGGCATTGGCGGTCGGCGTGAAACCGAGCAAACGCACCGCGGCTTCAGCCTGGGCCTGCAGCTTGGGCAGGATCTGCGCGCCCTGCACCGTGATCACGCTGGTTTCCGGATACAACCCGCCACGGGTGCCGAGCGTCGGCGACGGACGACCGTCCACGACCCGCACCACCACCGGTTGGCCACGACCCACAGGCGCCAACTGGGCGTTGAGCTTGGGCTCCGGGTTAAGTTGTTGCGGGCTGTGGGCGCAGCCGACGAGGGTCAGACTGGTCACAGCGATCAAACCGAACAACAGGCGTTGCAACATGCTCTTCTCTCCAGAATCGGGCACAAACAAGCCGGCAGTATAGCGGTGCGCCATCGCCGTGAACCAGATGTCTGACACGGGCCGTGGCTGCCGGTTCCTGTCACCCCATTGTCACGGTCCTTACACCGGCATGTCATGGCCCGCTGTCAGGCTTATCCCAAGCTCCCTGACCCGGTATTCGATCATGCGCTTCCTTATTTCCCTGTTCACCCCACGCCCACATCACCGCAGCTTCGCCCTGCTCGATCGCAATGGCCGTTGCCAGGCATTCAAGCAATGCAGCCTGCAACCCATGGGCGAAGGCTGGGTGGAAATCGACGAGATTCGTCTCAACTGGTTGCACCAGCCATTGCCCGCCAGCGCCCGCGTGCAACCGCTTAGTGCTCGCCCACGCAACCGACAGCTGTTGACCATCTGACCAGACGGCTAATAAAAGTCATTAAACACGACCATTTCCCTGCGTTTCTTCGATACAATCTCCCCCCGATTATAAGGACGTCTCCTGATCGGGCCTCGCAACACCGCTGATGCGCTGGTATTGGCACCCCGCAACGCCCACAGAGAGCCGCCCACACAGATCGAGTGAAGCTGGCGCGCTTGCTGTTCTTCAGGCAAATCCCCACTTTTCGCGAATCTGCAGAGCTGTCATTACGCTCGGTCACTGAGCTGTCTGCCCGTTTTGCCTGTCATGTACTACATGGGGGCAACCAAACCGGGCGCAGTGCCAGGCTGGGACAGCCCTTTTTTGAGGTTCACGTCTTCAAAAGAGCGTGAAAAAACGGGTTTTCACAACTTCACGAGAGTGTGGCGAGCAAATGAAGAGTTTTGCGTCTGAACAAGCACCATTAGCGTCTGAAACAGCCCAACGACACAGGACCGGATATCGCTCAAGAACCGGCGCCTGAAGCCTGTCCGCTACGGATTTGGTTGCACGAACGGATGTCTCGGCCATAAGTCGAATTGCCTGCCCGGCGCTTAAATGAGTTCATGTGACTCTTGAGGCCAGGCTGCATGCATCCGCAGTAGGTGCGAAAAATTGCGAAGATTCGGACATGGCGATCCTGGCCATGGATAACTGGGGCGCAACTGACCTGCCCCGCCACTCCTGGCCGCTATGCCGACAATTTGGTGCTGCAGATTTTGGAGACGCGTTAAATGGCGCATAACGAAGCAGTCGATGTAGTTCTGGTAGGGGCCGGCATCATGAGTGCCACCCTGGCCGTCCTGCTCAAGGAGCTCGACCCCGCGATTTCGCTGGAAGTCGTCGAGCTGATGGATTCCGGTGCCGCGGAGAGTTCCAACCCGTGGAACAACGCCGGCACCGGCCACGCCGGGCTGTGTGAGCTCAACTACACGCCCCAGGCGGCCGACGGCACTGTCGACATCAAGAAAGCCGTGCACATCAACACCCAGTTCGAGGTGTCGAAGCAGTTCTGGACGTACCTGACCCAAAAAGGCACGTTCGGTTCCTCCAAGTCCTTCATCGCCCCGGTGCCACACCTGAGCTTCGTGCAAGGCGAGAAAGGCGTGTCGTTCCTGAAGAAGCGCTTCGAGCTGATGCGCCAGCATCACGCCTTCGCCGACATGGAATACACCGAAGACAAGGCCAAGATGGCCGAGTGGATGCCGCTGATGATGCCAGGCCGGCCGACCGACGAAGTCATCGCCGCGACCCGTGTCATGAACGGTACCGACGTCAACTTCGGCGCCCTGACCAACCAGTTGCTCAAGCACCTGACCAGCGCCCCGGACACCCAGGTCAAATACTGCAAGCGCGTCACCGGCCTCAAGCGCAACGGCAGTGGCTGGACCGTGACCATCAAGGACGTCAATTCCGGCAGCAGCCGCGACGTCGATGCCAAGTTCGTGTTCCTGGGGGCCGGCGGCGCCGCGTTGCCGCTGCTTCAGGCTTCGGGCATCGAGGAAAGCAAGGGCTTCGGCGGCTTCCCGGTCAGCGGCCAGTGGCTGCGTTGCGACAACCCGGAAGTGGTCAAGCACCACCAGGCCAAGGTCTACAGCCAGGCGGCCGTGGGTTCGCCGCCCATGTCGGTACCGCACCTGGACACGCGTGTGGTCGATGGCAAGAAGTCCCTGCTGTTCGGGCCGTACGCCGGCTTCACCACCAAGTTCCTCAAGCACGGCTCGCTCATGGACCTGCCACTGTCGGTACGCGCCGGCAACATCGGCCCGATGCTGGCCGTGGCCCGGGACAACATGGACCTGACCAAGTACCTGATCAGCGAAGTGATGCAATCCATGGAACAACGCCTGGAATCCCTGCGGCGCTTCTACCCCGAGGCGAAAGCCGAGGACTGGCGCCTGGAAGTGGCCGGCCAACGGGTGCAGATCATCAAGAAGGATCCGAAGAAAGGTGGCGTCCTGCAGTTCGGCACCGAACTGGTGGCAGCCAAGGACGGCACCCTCGCCGCCCTGCTCGGCGCATCGCCGGGTGCTTCGGTGACCGTGTCGATCATGCTGGAACTGATCGAGCGCTGCTTCCCGGACAAGGCCAAGGGCGAGTGGGCCGCCAAGCTCGCAGAGATCTTCCCGGCCCGGGAAAAAGTGCTGGAAACCGACGCAGCGCTGTATCGCAAGATCAACGCGCAAAACAACATTGCGTTGGAATTGGTTGAAGACAACAAGGCTCAAAGTTACGCCTGATACTGCACTTATAAAAAGCCTCCCGCGCAAACGGGAGGCTTTTTATTATCCGCGTTATGACTTCATGCTGAACTTGACGCGACTTCCGCCATGACGAACATAATCGTCGTCATCTTCGACTTCCAATAACTCTGCACTACAAGAACCTGCCGGCTTCGCTTCAGCCCAGCGAAGATAAGGCATTGTCTGCTGGTCGCTCAACGGCGCTCTGGCGATATGCCCGAAACTGAAATGACAGGTGCGCCTTCCTTGAGTGTAGGTAAACGATTCCCGTTCGGCGCGCGACTGGGGCAGGTAATAGGTTAGCTCCTGGCTCTCACCGGGATTCACCGAAAAGCTGTGGCCTGCGTTTTCCGGGGCCAGGGACCACGTGAAATCGCTGCCCGGTACGATGACCGCTGACGTTGCATTGAAGATTTCCACATTGACGATCTCATCGAACGCACTGGAAACCGAACTTGCCGTACAACCGACCAGAGACAATAACGCCCCGGCGATATATCTGCTTTTATCTTCCATGATAAATACAACTCCATTGAACAATTAGACTGAAGCCACTTGGCTTCAGTGCAAAAGTAATGGAAATGCAGTTAAAACAAAACAGCCCGAATGGTGACATAACCTTTCGGACCCGGTTGAATAAAACGCAGAAACACTGACGGAACTTCAAACGCCCCGAAGGGCGCTGACAATACTTTAACGCAATCAGCCACGCGCTTTTTTGATCAACTCGATATATTCCTCGGCATTGCGCTGGTCCTGGACCAACGCCACGAAATCGTTGCCATGCTCATCCTTGCCATTGAGGTCATGACCGGCTTCGACGAAAAACGTCAGGAAGCGCTCGAAATCGTCGACCCGCAGGCCACGGTAGGCCTTGATCAGTTTGTGCAGCGACGGCGAAGTGGCATCGACCGGTTCGAAATTGAGGAACAGCTTGATCTGTTCATCGCCAATCTCGTCGCCAATCACTTGTTTCTTGTCTTTACGCATTGCCGGCTCCAGCTCGCACAGTTCACGGGGCGGGCAGTTTACCCCCGGCAACGCCCAGGCTCAACGCGGGCGTTCGGCACCGGTGTGCAGGTCGGCCCAGATATGACCATTGGCATAGGTGAGAAACTGCACGTAGACCGTGTTGTTGCGCAACAGATCGATGACCACCCGGTACTGGGCCTGTGGATAAGACAGCGTCAGGGTCTTGCTCGCCTCGTCGAAGACCGGCTTCTTCAGGCTCTTGCTTTCGCCGTCGAAGTTGAGGATCACCTGGTTGAGGGTGGCCCCCTTGTTCATCGGCTTGCCCTTGAGGCGCACCAGCAAGGGAGAAGTGACCGGTATCGGTTGCTGGTTGGACTGACGCTGGTTACCCAGCACCACCGAATACTCGGTCACTTGCAGCAATTGCTGCTGTTCAGGCTGCTCCTGGCGCACCACCAGGTCATCGGGGGGCAGGAACTGGCTGTGCATCGGCGCGGCCACAGCCGCCAGGGACAGGCTGGACATCAACAGCAGAGCGGCGCAGCGGCGGATCGATACACTCATGACAGGCTCCAGGGTCTTGGCCTGGCACTCTAGCATGAGCCTGGACGGTAAAAATAACGACCCGGATCAATACTTACACACGACGAGCGCGGCATACTCAGAGAGCCATCAGCCTTGCCCAGCAGGTGTATGCCTTTGTGGCGAGGGAACTTGCTCCCGCCGGGCTGCGCAGTTGCCCCAGAATTTTGCGAGCGCTACGCACTCGAGCGGGAGCAAGCTCCCTCGCCACGGGTCCTGTGTTTGCCAAGGCTCAGGGGGTTTCCTTTCTTTCGTGCGTGGAGTCCCCATGTCTTTCTCCGCCCCACCGTTATTCGCCGCTTGGCGCCAAAGCTGGCGCGCCGGTTACACCCTTGAACGCCTGCGCGGCGATCTGGTGGCCGGGTTGACCGTCGGTATTATCGCCATACCACTGGCCATGGCCCTGGCAATTGCCGTCGGTGTCCCGCCGCAACACGGCTTGTACACGGTGTTGGTGGCCGCGCCCTTGATCGCCCTCACCGGCGGCTCGCGCTTCAACGTCAGCGGGCCGACGGCGGCGTTCGTGGTGATCCTGCTGCCCATTACCCAACAATACGGCCTCGGTGGCCTGTTGTTGTGCACCATGCTCGCCGGCCTGATTCTGATCACCTTGGGATTGATGCGCGCCGGGCGACTGATCCAATACATTCCCTATCCGGTCATCCTCGGCTTTACCGCCGGGATCGGCGTGGTCATCGCCACCTTGCAACTGAAGGATCTGCTGGGGCTGACCACCGTCGGGCAAGCCAAGCACTACATCGAACAGCTGGGCGAATTGATCGTGGCGCTGCCCAGTGCCCGACTCGGCGATGGCATCATCGGCATCAGTTGCCTGGCGGTGCTGATTGCCTGGCCACGCTGGGTACCACGGGTTCCCGGGCATCTGGTGGCCTTGCTGGTCGGGGCGCTATTGGGACTGGTGCTGGAACGCGGCGGTTGGCCGGTTGCGACATTGGGTGAGCGTTTCAGCTATGTGGTCGATGGCATCAGCCATCCCGGTATCCCGCCGTTTTTGCCGCGCTTTGACTGGCCATGGAACCTGCCAGATGGCCAGGGCCATCCCCTGGTGCTGTCCTATGACCTGCTCCGCCAATTGCTGGGCCCGGCCTTCGCCATTGCCATGCTTGGCGCCATCGAATCGCTGCTGTGCGCCGTGGTGGCGGACGGCATGACCGGCAGCAAGCACGACCCCAACGCCGAGCTGATCGGCCAAGGCCTGGGTAACGTCGTGGCGCCGCTGTTCGGTGGTATCACCGCCACGGCGGCCATTGCCCGTAGCGCGACCAATGTGCGCAGTGGCGCCTCTTCACCGCTGGCCGCGATCATTCATAGCCTCGTGGTACTGCTGGCGATGGTGCTGCTGGCGCCGTTGTTCAGTTACTTGCCCATGGCTGCCCTGGCGGCACTGCTGGTGATAGTTGCCTGGAACATGAGCGAAGCCGGGCATGTCCTGCACACGTTGCGCATTGCGCCGCGCAGCGACGTACTGGTGCTGCTGACCTGCCTGAGCCTGACCGTTTTGTTCGACATGGTCATGGCGGTTGCCGTCGGCCTGCTGCTGGCCGCCGGCCTGTTCATCAAGCGCATGAGCGAGCTGACGGACAGCGCCGAACTGCCTCGTCACTTCCATCAAGCCTTGCTGGACATGCCCGAGCATGTACGCTGCTACGCAATCCGTGGGCCGCTGTTCTTCGGTGCAGCCGAAAAAGCCCTGGATGTGCTGCGCAAGTTCGATCCGGGGGTGCGCGTGGTGGTGGTGGAAATGAGCGCCGTGCCGATGCTGGACATGACCGCGCTGGCCGCTTTTGAAAATATCCTGAAAGACTATCGCAAGCAGGGCATCGGCCTGATCCTGGTGGCGACCGCCCCCCGGGTGCGCCTGAAATTGCGCCGTGCCGGCATTCATCGCGAGCAGCGCCAATTGGCGTATGTGCAAACCCTGGAGCAGGCGCGGGTCAAAAGCGAAAAATGGCTCGCAGCCGGCAGCGCCGCTCATTCAAGATTTGTCTGATCTGTGGCGAGGGGATTTATCCCCGTTCGAGTGCGGAGCACTCGCAAGCTCTTGGGCACACCAACAATCTCGGGGTCGCTTCGCAACCCAGCGGGGATAAATCCCCTCGCCACAGAAGCCCTGCTGCCGCATCGTTCAGTCGAACTGCGCGCGCATCCAGGCCTGGTACTCGGCCACGCCTGGCTCGGCTTCGCGGGGCGCCCAGTCGGCCAGTTCGCCCTCGCCCACAGGCCGGTATGGGCCGGCCTTGCATTCGAACATCAGGCTGTCGGCTTCCAGCACCACCAAGCCGTGATACACGCCGGCTGGCAGGTCGACCCCGAGGCAATCGCCACCGGCCTGCAGGATGCGCTTATCCACCACCGCACCGGCGTCGTCGAAGATCAATACACCCAACCGGCCCTTGAGTACCAGCAAGGTTTCCGCCTTGTCGGCGCTCAGGTGGCGGTGCGGTGGAATGTAGGTCGAAGGCTGCAAGCCCACCGCCATGCGGTGGCACGGCTCGTCCATCGCATGGAAATTATGGTGCTGCCGCCCGCGAGGACTGGCCGCAGCTTTTTCGGCCAAATCGTCGAACAGTGCGCGTTCCAGAAAACTTGGCCGAGTCATCGATTACATCCCCTTGACGGCAAAAATGCCATTAGCGTTGCGCCAGTAGCCTTTGTAGTCCATGCCGTAGCCAAAGATGTAGCGGTCGACGCACGGCAGGCCGACAAAATCGGCTTTCAAGTCAGGCCGCGCCTTGCGGTCATGGTCCTTGTCGATCAGCACGGCGGTGTGCACGGCGCGAGCGCCGGCGTGTTTGCAGAAATCGATGATCGCGCCCAGGGTATGACCTTCGTCGAGGATGTCGTCGATGATCAGCACGTCACGGTCGATGAACGAGACTTCCGGCTTGGCTTTCCAGAACAGATCACCGCCGCTGGTTTCGTTGCGATAACGGGTCGCGTGCAGGTAGGACGCTTCCAAGGGGAAGTTCAGGTAGGTCAGCAGCTTGCCGGAGAAAATCAGCCCGCCGTTCATGACGCAGAACACCACCGGGTTGGCATCCGCCAGTTGGTCGTTGATTTGCGCACCGACACGGGCGATGGCCGCTTCGACTTCAGCTTCGGTGTACAGGCAGTCAGCCTCTCGCATGATTTGACGGATATGCTCGAGATCAGCGGACATGGCGCTCTCCAGGAGAGATTGAGGGGGACGGGTTCGGAAAAGCCGGCAAAGGTACGCATCCCGCCCGGCCAGATCAAGCGTTTGTGGACTAACGTTCTGTATTGTCTATAGGACAACACCCTCGGATAGATTAATCTAGGCCGGTTTTTTTGCCCGCCGCCGGAGCCTTCCCCATGCCCATCCTCGAGATCCGCCATCCGCTGATCAGACACAAACTCGGCCTGATGCGCCGCGCTGACATTAGCACGAAGAACTTCCGTGAACTCGCCCAGGAAGTCGGTGCGCTGCTCACCTACGAAGCCACCAAGGACCTGCCCCTGGAGTCCTATGAAATCGACGGTTGGGCCGGTACGGTCCAGGTCGAGAAAATCGCCGGCAAGAAGATCACCGTGGTGCCGATCCTGCGCGCCGGCATCGGCATGCTCGAGGGCGTACTGAGCCTGATCCCCGGGGCCAAGGTCAGCGCCGTGGGCGTGGCTCGCAACGAGCAGACCCTGCAGGCGCACACCTACCTGGAAAAACTGGTGCCGGAAATCGACGAGCGCCTGGCGATGATCATCGACCCGATGCTCGCCACCGGCAGCTCCATGGTCGCCACCATCGACCTGTTGAAAAAAGCCGGTTGCCGGGACATCCGCGCCATGGTGCTGGTCGCGGCGCCCGAAGGCATCAAGGCCGTGCAGGACGCCCACCCGGATGTGACCATCTACACCGCGTCCATCGACCAGAAACTCAACGAGCATGGCTACATCATCCCGGGCCTGGGCGATGCCGGCGACAAGATCTTCGGCACCAAGCAGAAGGACGCTTGAGCATGCAGGACGAGTTCAACGACCCGCTCTGGCGCCAGGTCCTGTCCGGTGCGCAGATGCTGTTCGTCGCCTTCGGCGCGCTGGTATTGATGCCGCTGATCACCGGGCTGGACCCTAACGTGGCGCTGTTCACCGCCGGCCTGGGGACGATCCTGTTCCAGATCGTCACCGGACGCCAGGTGCCGGTGTTCCTGGCGTCGAGCTTTGCCTTCATCACACCGATCATCCTCGCCAAGGGCCAGTTCGGCCTGGCCGCGACCATGGGTGGCGTGATGGCGGCGGGTTTCGTCTACACCTTCCTGGGCCTGGCGGTGAAGATCAAGGGCACCGGCTTCATCGACCGGCTACTGCCGCCGGTGGTCATTGGCCCGGTGATCATTTCCATCGGCCTGGCCATGGCGCCGATTGCGGCCAACATGGCGATGGGCAAGGCCGGCGACGGCACCGAACTGATTCATTATCAAACCGCGATGCTGATTTCGATGCCAGCCCTGCTCACCACCCTGATCGTCGCGGTGTTCGGCAAAGGTATTTTCCGCCTGGTGCCGATCATTTCCGGCGTGCTGGTGGGCTTTGCCATGGCGTTTTTCTTCGGTGTGGTGGATACCGCGAAAATCGCCGCCGCGCCGTGGTTCGCCCTGCCAAACTTCACTGCACCTGAATTCAACTGGCAGGCGATCCTGTTCATCGTACCGGTGGCCCTGGCGCCAGCCATCGAGCACATCGGCGGCGTGATTGCCGTGGGCAGCGTGACCGGTCGCGACTACCTGAAAAAACCCGGCCTGCATCGCACCCTGCTCGGTGACGGCCTCGCCACCACCGCCGCCGGCCTGTTCGGCGGCCCGCCCAACACCACCTACGCCGAAGTGACCGGTGCGGTGATGCTGACCAAGAACTACAACCCGAAGATCATGACCTGGGCGGCGATCTTCGCCATCAGCCTGGCGTTCATCGGCAAGTTCGGCGCGCTGCTGCAAAGCATCCCGGTGCCAGTGATGGGCGGGATCCTGTGCCTGTTGTTCGGTTCGATCGCGGCGGTGGGCATGAACACCTTGATCCGCCACAAGATCGACCTGGGCGAAGCGCGCAACCTGGTGATCGTTTCGGTGACCCTGGTGTTCGGCATCGGCGGTGTACTGGTGGGCACCGGCACCGGCCCGGACGACTTCGGCCTCAAAGGCATTGCGCTGTGCGCGGTAGTGGCGATCGCCCTGAACCTGCTGCTGCCGGGCAATGACAGCTGGAAGCAGAAGAAGGCGGATGAGCCGCTGATCTGATTCGAGCTTGAGGTTTTGTTGTCAGTCAGATAGCTATTGCGAGCAGGCTCGCTCCCACATGGGATCTGTTGTGAACACCAGTTTTGTGATCACTCGAGATCCACTGTGGGAGCGAGCCTGCTCGCGATGGGGCCCTTGAATTTCACAAAGCGATGGGCGCCCGCTCACACAACGTACTCAACGCCTTCGCCCACTGCGACTCGTCGTTGAGACACGGCACCAGCACCAGCTCCTCCCCTCCTGCCGCGCGGAATTGCTCGCGCCCGCGATCGCCGATTTCCTCCAGGGTCTCGATGCAATCGGCCACGAACGCCGGGCACATCACCAAGACTTTCTTCACACCGCTTTTGGCCAACTCATCCAGGCGCGCTTCGGTGTAGGGTTCGATCCACTTGGCACGGCCCAGCCGCGACTGGAACGACACCGACCACTGGCCCTCCTTGAGCCCCATGCGCTGGGCGAACTGTTCGGCCGTGCGAATGCACTGGGCGCGGTAACAGGTGGCCATGACTTCCGGCGGTGCGTTCTTGCAGCAGTCGGCATCCTTGAAGCAATGGAACCCCGTTGGGTCGAGCTTGGTCAGGTGTCGCTCGGGCAAGCCGTGGAAACTCAACAGCAGGTGATCGTGATCCTGCATCAGGTAGGGCTTGGCGCTGGCCACCAGGGCGTCGAGGTACTCCGGCTGGTCGTAGAACGGCTGGAGAATCGAGAACTGCACATTGAGCTTCTTTTCCCGCACAACCCGCTTCGCTTCCTCGACCACCGTGGTGACGGTACTGTCAGCGAACTGCGGGTACAACGGCGCCAGGGTGATCTTTTTGTGCCCCTGGCTCGCCAGGCGCACCAGCGCCGATTCAATGGACGGCTCGCCATAACGCATCGCCAGTTCCACCGGGCCCTGGGTCCACTGCGCGGTCATGGCCTGTTGCAGCCGACGACTGAGCACCACCAACGGCGACCCCTCCTCCCACCAGATCGAAGCGTAGGCATGAGCCGACTGCTCGGGACGCTTGATCAGAATCAGCGACACCAGCAAGCGCCGTACCGGCCATGGCAAGTCGATGACATACGGATCCATCAGGAATTGATTGAGGTAGCGGCGCACATCGGCCACCGAAGTGGAGGCAGGCGAACCCAGATTCACCAGAAGCAACGCGTGATCGGTCATGCAACGTCCTATTTCAAAGGCGGCTGGACAAGTCTTCCAGGGCCGCAGGCAAATCAGTGAACCGGAATGTGAAACCCGCCGCCTGCAGTCGGGCCGGCGTGGCGCGCTGGCCGCCGAGCAACAGCAGTGACAATTCCCCCAATGCGACTTTCAACGCAAGCTCCGGCATCGGCACCACGGCTGGCCGATGCAACACGCGCCCCAAGGCCTTGGCAAAATCGCGGTTGCGCACCGGGTTAGGAGCGCACGCATTATAAGGACCGCTGGCATCAGAGCGGTGCAGAAGAAAATCAATCAGGGCGATTTGATCGTCAATATGAATCCACGGCATCCACTGCCGACCATTGCCGATACGCCCGCCCAGCGCCAGTTTGAATGGCAGCAACAGCCGCGACAAAAAGCCGCCCTCGGCAGACAGGACCAGGCCGGTACGAACCAGTACCACGCGCATGCCCTGCGCCTCGGCCCGCTGCGCGGTTTCTTCCCAGGCGATACACAACTGACTGGCAAAATCTTCGCTCACCGGTCCCGATTCCTCGGTCAACTCGCGCTCGCCACCATCGCCGTACCAGCCCACTGCCGAACCGGAAATCAACACCTGCGGTTTCTGTTCGCAACGCTCCAGCCACGCCAGCAAAACTTCCGTCAATGTGATGCGACTGCTCCATAGCAACATCTTGCGTTTGTGGCTCCAGGGCCGGTCGGCAATGGGCGCTCCCGCGAGGTTGATCACCGCGTCCACCGGCACATCGATGTCCTCGAGCCTGGCAACGCCGCGCACTTGTGCCCCACAGATTTTCGCCACCTCTTCAGGCCGGCGACTCCATACCGTCAAGCGATGTCCCTGCTCCAACCAGAGGCGGCAGAGCTGACGTCCGATCAAACCAGTACCGCCGGTCAGCAATATGTGCATGAGATGTTCCTCGCATCGCGTTTTACCCGGCCCATTAGTCTATTTTTATAAGCAGGGATTTTTCGTATCGGACAGGGTCTGTGTTTAACAATAGGACAACCTGTCCAAACGCGAACGGTAAAACTTATACCAAAAACCCGAATTGTACAGGTTTAAACGACGGCGTAGTCTGTACAGAAAGGTAAACGAGGCCCTCATGACTGTACCTATCGCAATCATCGGCACCGGCATCGCCGGACTTTCAGCCGCCCAGGCCCTGACGGAGGCCGGGCATATCGTTCAACTCTTCGATAAAAGCCACGGCAGTGGCGGACGCATGTCGAGCAAACGCAGCGATGCCGGCGCCCTGGACATGGGCGCGCAATACTTCACCGCTCGCGATCGGCGCTTTGTCACGGAGGTCCAGCGCTGGCAAGCCAACGGCTGGGCCGCGGAATGGAACCCGCAACTCTACAATTTCCAGGGCGGGCAACTGAGCCCTTCGCCGGACGAACAGACCCGCTGGGTCGGCACCCCGCGCATGAGCGCCATCACCCGCGCCCTGCTCGGCAAGTTGCAAGTGCAGTTTTCCTGCCGGATCACCGAGGTGTACCGCGGCCAGGAACATTGGCATTTGCAGGACGCGGAAGGTTTCACCCATGGCCCCTTCGGCCAGGTGGTGATCGCCACGCCCGCACCCCAGGCCACCGCGTTGCTGGCGGCCGTGCCGAAGCTGGCTGGCGTGGCAGCGGGGGTAAAGATGGACCCGACCTGGGCAGTGGCCCTGGCGTTCGAAAAGCCGCTGGATACCTCCATGGAAGGCTGCTTCGTACAGGACAGCCCCCTCGACTGGCTGGCCCGCAACCGCAGCAAACCCGGACGCGACAGCAAGCTCGATACCTGGATACTGCATGCCACCAGCGACTGGAGCCGGCAGCACATCGACCTGTCCAAGGAAGCGGTGATCGAACACCTGCACGGCGCCTTCGCCGAACTGCTGCACAGCGCCATGCCCGCACCAAGCTTCAGTGTCGCCCATCGCTGGCTCTACGCCCGCCCCGCTGGCAACCATGAATGGGGCGCCCTGGCCGATGCCGACCTGGGCCTGTATGTGTGTGGTGACTGGTGCCTGTCCGGCCGGGTCGAAGGCGCATGGCTAAGCGGCCAGGAAGCTGCCCGCCGCCTGCATGCAAGCCTGCAATAGATCGCGTCACCCCATCGCTTTACGCTGCTGTCGAAAGAGACAGCAGCCTGCCTTCGACACAGTTTGACGCCGCCTCGCTACTCAATCCGATTGACTTGCGCAGGTTCGAGCCTATGATAAAAATATTGTACATATACAAAAATTTGTACAAGATTTAGCAATCAGAGGTCGCCCATGCCCAGCGCAGCCATCGCCAAACCCAGAATCGCCATCAGCGCCTGCCTGATGGGTGCTGAAGTTCGCTTTAACGGCGGGCACAAGCAATCGCAGTTGTGCAGCCGCACCCTCGTCGACTATTTCGAGTTCGTGCCGGTATGTCCCGAAGTCGCCATTGGCCTGGGTATCCCCCGCGAACCGATCCGCCTGGTGGGCAACCCCGGACACCCTGAGGCGCTGGGCACGGTGAATCGCGACCTCAACGTGACCCGGCCACTGGCCGACTATGGGCAGCAGATGGCAGGGGAACTGGATGACATTTGCGGCTACATCTTCATGCAGAAATCGCCGTCCTGTGGGCTGGAGCGGGTCAAGGTCTACGACCACAACGGCGTGACCCAGGACGGCGGCGGGCGCGGCATCTATGCCCAGGCCTTTTGTGCCCACCACCCCGACCTGCCGGTGGAGGAAGACGGTCGCCTCAACGACCCGGTGCTGCGGGAGAACTTCCTGACCCGCGTGTTTGCCTATGCCGCCTGGCAATCCTTGCGTCGCCAGGGCCTGACCCGTCGCGGCCTGATCGAATTCCACTCGCGCTACAAATACCTGCTGATGGCCCACAACCCGGTGCAGTACAAGGTCCTGGGCTCCTTGTTGGGCAACATGGGCAGGACCGACCCTGATGAGCTGGGCCCACGCTACTTCAGTGCATTGATAGCGGCCTTGAAGAAATGCGCGACCCGCCGCACCCACACCAATGTGCTGCAACACCTGAGCGGTTACCTCAAGCGCGCCATCGACGCCGAGGACAAACAGGAAGTACAGCATCTCATCGGGCAATATCGCCTCGGCATCGTGCCCTTGGTAGTGCCACTGACGTTGCTCAAGCATCACTTGCGCCAGCACCCCGATCCTTACCTGGCACAGCAGGTCTACCTGCAACCGCACCCGGAAAACCTTAGCCTGCGAAACGCTATTTGATGAGCAACGAGCCCGACTCCAGCGCCCGCGAAGACCTCGGGGCCGATTTTGCCCAGGCCCTGGCACAAGGCTGGCTGCCCATACGCGAGGTCTCCCGGCAAACCGGTGTCAACGCCGTCACGCTGCGGGCCTGGGAGCGCCGTTACGGCCTGATCGTGCCGCACCGCACGCCCAAGGGCCACCGACTGTTCAATGCCGATCATGTGCAACGGATCCTGAACATCCTCACCTGGATCGATCGTGGCGTTGCCGTGAGCAAGATCAAACCCTTGCTGGACACACCGCAGCCGCCGAGCGAACCCACGCAGGCGCCAGAGAATGACTGGCAGCCCCAACGTCATGCCCTGGTGCTGGCGGTGACGCAACTGGCCGAGCGCCAGATCGATGAGCTGGTCAATCAGGCGATGGCGCTATACCCGCCCTGGACCGTGTGCGAGCAATTGCTCTTGCCGTTGCTGGCCGAGCTGCACCTGCACTGGCAGGGCCAGTTCGGCGCGCAGCTGGAACGGGTCTTCCTGTACTCGTGGCTGCGCAGCAAATTCGGCAGCCGCATCTACCACAACAACCGTCAGCTGCGCGGCGCACCATTGTTGCTGGTCAATCATTCAGACTCGCCCCAGGAGCCGCACCTGTGGCTCACTGCCTGGCTGGCCAGCAGCGCTGACTGCCCGGTGGAAGTACTCGACAGCCCTCTACCGCCGGGCGAACTGGCCCTGGCGGTGGAACGCCTCAAGGCCCGGGGCGTACTGCTGTATTCCAGTCATGCCCTCAACCTTTCCCAACTGCCCCGGCTGTTGGGCGGCATCGATTGCCCGATCATCATTGCCGGCCCGGCCGCGTCTATCCACCACGCCAGGTTATCCACAGGCGTCTCGCTGGTTGACGTGTCCTGGGCCGTAGACCCGTTATCGGCTCATCGCGAACTGAGCCGCAGAGCACTCCTTTAGATGGAAAAAACAGCATGCAACTGATCTGGCTACGCAGCGACTTGCGCCTGCACGACAACACCGCCCTAGCGGCGGCAGCGGCCCAGGGCCCATGCGTGGCGGTGTACCTGACCAGCCCCGAACAATGGCGCGCCCATGACGATGCACCGTGCAAGATCGATTTCTGGCTACGCAACCTCGGCGCGTTGAGCGCGGCCCTGGACGAATTGAACATTGCGCTGCTGATCCGCGACGCAGCGCATTGGCACCAGGCCCCAGAAGTGCTGCTCAAACTGTGTCGCGAGCTGAACGTCGGCGCCGTGCATGTCAACGAAGAGTACGGCCTGAATGAAACGCGACGCGACGCCGAGGTCGCCCGCGCCTTGAATGACCAAGGCATTGAATTTCACAGCCATCTCGACCAATTGCTGTTCAAGCCCGGCAGCGTACTGACCAAGACCGGCAACTATTTCCAAGTGTTCAGCCAGTTCCGCAAGGTCTGCTACAGCCGCCTGCATTTCTCCTTGCCGAGCCTGGTCGCCACACCGCTCCGGCAGGCTCCCACCGGCATTGCCCGTGACCCGGTGCCGACGCAAGTCGCTGGATTTCCCCCACCCAGCGAAGCGCTACGCGCCCTCTGGCCCGCTGGCGAAACCGAAGCCCGTCGGCGCCTGGACACCTTTGTCGACCAACACATCGACGACTACCAGAACGAACGGGACTTTCCCGCCAGGCCGGGCACCAGCCAGCTATCGGCCTATCTGGTGGCCGGAGTGGTGTCGCCGCGTCAGTGCCTGCACGCCGCGCTACAAGCCAACCAGGGTGAATTCGAAAGCGGAAGTGCCGGAACAGTGACCTGGATCAATGAATTGCTCTGGCGCGAGTTCTATAAACATATTCTGGTGGGCTATCCACGCGTGTCACGCCATAAAGCGTTCCGCCCGGAAACCGAGGCGCTGGCGTGGCGCAAGGCCCCCGCAGAACTGGAGGCCTGGAAGCAAGCACGCACCGGCCTGCCGATTATCGATGCGGCCATGCGTCAGTTGCTGGAGACCGGCTGGATGCACAACCGTTTGCGGATGGTGGTCGCGATGTTCCTGACCAAGAACCTGCTGATCGATTGGCGTGAAGGTGAGCGCTTTTTCATGCAGCACTTGATCGACGGCGACCTGGCCGCCAACAATGGCGGCTGGCAGTGGAGCGCCTCCACCGGCACCGATTCGGCGCCCTGGTTCCGCATCTTCAACCCAATGAGCCAGTCGGAAAAATTTGATCGCGAAGGCCTGTTCATCAAACGCTGGTTACCTGGACTGAACGATCTGGACAGCCAACGGGTCCATAGCCCAAATACCCAAGGCGGCTTGTTTGGCGCAGTGGATTATCCGGCACCGATCGTCGATTTGCGCGAATCCAGGGCGCGTGCGCTGGCAGCGTTCAGAAACCTGCCAGCGCGCCAGGATGCAGGTACTGAAGGGATGGGCGATTAGCGAACAAGAAATGCCGGCCTGTGGGGTGCATTATTTACCCGATGACATATAGTCTTACTAATCGTATGGACTCTACTGAAAATGCGCTTAATCAGTACGCTGTCTAATCGAAAGGAGCATGGAATGGGTCTAACACTGCCGCGGCGCTATTGGCTCACCGGGGCTGGCAACGGAATCGGCGCTTCGTTGGCTGAAGCGATCCTGGAGACAGGCGCATACCTGGCCGTCAGTTCGCGCTCGGCCCGATCGCGCGACAGCCTTTCGGTACGTTATCCAGGACAAGTGCTGACAGTGCCTGGCAATTTGACCGACAGTCAGAGCGTGCGCGAAATCGGCGAACAAATCGCCCGCCAATGGGGCGCCTTGGACAGCGTGATCCTCAATCTCGGAACGGCTGAGTACGTTGACGGGCAGCCGGCCGATCACACCTTGATAGAACACATCGTGCGCAGCAACCTGCTGGCCGCCAGTTTCTGTATTGAAGTGGCCATGCCTTTGCTGCGCGCCGGGGCCGAACCTCATCTGGTGGGCATTGCCAGCCCGGTAACTTATCTGCCGCCCTCGCAAAACGAAACGGGTGGCAATGCAATGCGTTATCTGTTCACATCGGATCGAGCTGGGCTGGCATCCGCAGGTATCGATGTGACGTTGGTGCACCCTGGGTATGACGGTCCGTCGCTGGGGCCCGACGGTTGCTTTCTAACGCAGGCCCACCAGTCAGCGGACGAAGCGGCGCGGCATGTGCTCGAACAACTCGTCGAACGCCCCCGGGAAGTCGCGCTCCCCATCGCATGCATGACCGCACTCTGGCCCTTACCTTCTTCGACCGAAACCATGCCGGCCGATACCGACTCATGCCAGGCAAAAAACGGCTATCCGATCAAGGGACAACCCTGAGCCGCCGATTGCCTTACACTGCGCGTCATGAAAACCATCCCCCTGCATGAAATCCCGGCACCGGTCATCACCTGCTCGACGTGCGCGGCGTGCTGCTGCCAGCTGGAAGTGATGTTGATCACCGACACCGGGGTGCCGCAACGGTTTATCGCCACGGACGATTGGGGTGCCGAGGTGATGCTGCGACTCGATGACGGGTGGTGCGCGGCCCTGGATCGGGACAGCATGATGTGCAGCATCTACGAAAAGCGCCCGCTGATCTGCCGCGAATTCGAGATGGGGGCGCCGGAGTGCCTGGAAGAACGCCAAGGGATTGCGACGGCGTATCGATAAAGGAATGATCTGACAGAGCTGATTTACTGTGGGAGCGAGCCTGCTCGCTCCCACAGTTCTCAAGCTGTTTTGTTACAGCGGCATCGTGTAGTGGAGCGCGTAGCTTTCTACACCGTCGTTGGTCGACTTGATGCCGGCGTTGGAGTAATGCGTGGCGCGAATGCCCACTTCATGTCCACCGTTGAAGCGCAGGCCGAACCCGATGCGATCTTCAAACTGGAAAGCCGTACCGAGCTTGTTGTCTTCCACTTCGGTATTGGCGAACAACGCCACACCGACACCCGCCTCAATGTAAGGCTTCACGTTCTGGCCGGAAAACTCATACACAAACACAGGCGAGAACGACAGGCTGTGGTTGCTGGACGTCTCGTCCCCCTCCCAATAGGTATAGGCGCCGCTCCAGTAGCCGGTCAGGCGACCGACATCACTTTGCAGCCAACTCTTGTCCCAGTCGAACTGCATGCCCAGACGATAAGTCATGGTCGAGTCGCTGGTCTGGCCTACCCCAAACTCCACACCCGCTGCTTGTGCAGTGTAAGTGTGCCCCAACAATGCAGCCGCAAACGCGGCAAAGCAGAATAAGCGCTTCATTAGAAACATCCTTTCCGAACAGACTTAGTTGATTTTCTTACAAACAGACAAAGCTATAGAAATCTGCGCTAAAACAGAAGTTCAGCCTGTTTTACACAATTTTCACGTTTTTTTTACAGACCAAAGCTTCGCACAACGCCAGACGAATGCCATAGCGTGGGTAGGATTTTTCTTAAATGTATCGGGTCTGCACTCGTCCAGAAATGCGTTTCACTGGCTGGCCCCTCCGCCAACAGCCCGCGCTCAGCCAAGAGGCGCTGGAGTTGCCGGGCCACGGCGGCACCGGTGTCGATCAGGCTGATGTGCTCCGGAATCATCCGTGCGAGCAATGGCTTGAGGAACGGATAGTGCGTGCAACCCAGGATCAACGTGTCACAGCCAGCCGCCAGCAAGGGCTCGACGTAATGTTGCAGCAACTGATACAAGGCCGGGCTGTGCAGGTCACCCGCCTCGATCAGTTCCACCAGCCCCGGACAGGGTTGCGTGATGACCCGCACATCGGTGGCGAAACGGTCGAGCAGCGCTGCGAACTTGGCGCTCTGCAAGGTACCGGTGGTGGCCAGCACACCGACGACACCGCTGCGGGTCGCGGCAGCCGCCGGCTTGACCGCCGGCTCCATGCCGACGATGGGCCAATCGGGGAAATCACGGCGCAGATCGGCAACGGCAGCCACCGTCGCGGTGTTGCACGCCACGACCAGCGCCTTGGCGCCCTGGCCCAGGAGAAAGTCGGCAATGATCGAGCAGCGTTGTCGGATGTATTCCGGGGTTTTCTCGCCGTAGGGAATATGCCCACAGTCAGCCACGTACAACAGCGACTCATCGGGCAGCAACCGACGGATTTCCCCCAGCACCGACAACCCGCCGACACCCGAGTCAAGCACACCGACCGGCGCTTCACTCATGCCGACCACCACATACGCCGCAGCCTGGATCACGCTTGACCCGCAGTTCACGGAAACGCGAGCCCAATGCATCGATCAATAGCAGGCGCCCCACCAACGGCTCGCCGAAACCGGCCAGCAACTTCAAGGCTTCAAGGGCTTGCAGACTGCCTACCAAGCCCACCAACGGCCCGATCACGCCGGCTTCGCTGCAGGTCAACTCGGCTTCGCTGCCGTGGCCGTAGAGGCAGTGGTAGCAAGGGCTTTCGGGGCGACGCGGATCGAACACCGACAACTGCCCTTCCAGGCGAATCGCCGCACCACTGACCAGCGGTTTACCCACCGCGACACAGGCCGCGTTCACCGCCTCGCGGGTCGAAAAGTTGTCGGAGCAGTCGAGCACCACATCCACCGCCGCGACCGCCGCGGCCAGGCTGTCTTCATCCATGGCCGCCAGGTGAGGCACCAGCCGGACCTCGGGGTTGATCGCCGTCAGGCGACGCATCGCCGAATCGACCTTGCTCAGGCCGACGCTGTCGGTGTCATGAATGATCTGGCGTTGCAGGTTGGTCAGGTCGACGGTGTCGAAATCCGCCAAGTGCATCTCCCCCACCCCGGCGGCGGCCAGGTACAACGCCACCGGGGCGCCAAGACCGCCAAGACCGACGATCAGCACGCGGCTTTGCTTGAGACGCAATTGGCCGTCGATGTCGACGTGCTGCAACAGAATCTGCCGGCTGTAACGCAACAGCTCCTGATCGTTCAGCACGGCAGGCACCCCAGGCTGATGCGCTCGTGACCGCCCAGGTCCTTGCGGCTATGGACTTCAACAAAGCCTTGGGCTCGCAGCAAATCACGCACCGCTTCGGCCTGATCGTAACCGTGTTCAAGCATCAACCAGCCGCCCGGTTCAAGATGCCCGGGGGCCTGGGCAATGATCTGGCGCAGGTCATCCAGACCGTCCGGTCCCGCGACCAGGGCACTGGCCGGCTCGAAACGCACGTCGCCCTCGACCAGATGCGGATCGCTGGCCGCGATGTAAGGCGGATTACTGATGATCAATGTAAAACGCTCGCCCTCCAACGCGCTGAACCAGTGGCTGCTCAACACCGTGACGTTGCCCAGGTCCAGGCGCTGGCGATTACGTTCGGCCAGGGCCACGGCTTCCAGCACCCGGTCGACCGCCGTGACTTTCCAGGCCGCTCGCTCACTGGCCAATGCCAAGGCAATCGCGCCGCTACCGGTGCCCAGGTCCAGGACCCGGGCCGGGGTCGCCGGCAGCAACGCCAGCGCGGTTTCCACCAGCAACTCGGTGTCGGGACGCGGGATCAGGGTGTGGGGCGCGACTTCCAGGTCGAGCTTCCAGAAGCCCTGCTGCCCGAGGATGTACGCCACCGGCTCGCCGGAACGACGCCGGCGCAGGTATTCGGAGAACAGCAACGCCGCCTCGCTGGGCACGATCCGCTCGGGCCAGGTGTGCAGGAAACTGCGGGACTTGCCCAGCGCAGCGGCCAGCAACAACTCGGCGTCCAGCCGCGGCGTGGGCGAATCCGGCAGTTCGGCGGCGCGTAACAGACTGGCGATGATGGTCATTTATTCACCTGTGCTTACTCGCCAATCGCAGCCAACTGGTCGGCCTGGTATTCGGCCAGCAACGGCTCGATCACCGCATCGACACCACCGGCAAGAATCTCGTCGAGGGAATACAGGGTCAGGTTGACACGATGGTCGGTGACTCGGCCCTGGGCGAAGTTGTAGGTACGGATCCGCTCGGAACGATCACCCGAGCCCACCAGCAGCTTGCGCTCGCTGGCGATGGCATTGGCGGCGGCGCTGGTCTGCTGGTCGTTGAGCTTGGCCGACAACCAGGCCATGGCCCGCGCGCGGTTCTTGTGCTGGGAACGTTCTTCCTGACACTCGACCACGATGCCCGACGGCAAGTGCGTGATGCGGATCGCCGAGTCGGTCTTGTTGACGTGCTGGCCGCCCGCGCCGGAGGAACGATAAGTATCGACCCGCAGGTCCGCCGGGTTGATCTCGATGGCTTCCTGCTCGTCCGGCTCGGGCAATACCGCCACGGTGCAAGCCGAGGTATGGATGCGTCCCTGGGACTCGGTGGCCGGCACGCGTTGCACGCGATGGGCGCCGGATTCGAATTTCAGTTTGCCGTAGACATTGTCGCCTTCGACCCGGGCGATGACTTCTTTATAGCCGCCGTGCTCGCCTTCGTTCTCCGAGAGAATCTCCACCCGCCAGCCGCGCCGCTCGGCGTAGCGTGAATACATGCGGAACAGGTCACCGGAGAAAATCGCCGCCTCGTCACCGCCGGTACCGGCACGAATTTCAAGAAATACGTTTCGCCCGTCATTCGGGTCCTTGGGCAGCAGCATGCGTTGCAGGTTGCTTTCCAGTTCGAGCAACTGCTCCTTGGCTTCGCGAACTTCCTCCACCGCCATCTCGCGCATATCCGGATCGCTGTCCTTGAGCAGCGCCTGGGCACCTTCGAGGTCGCCCTGCACCTTGAGCAGCTGTTTATAAGTGGCGACGATCGGCTCGACTTCCGCGTATTCCTTGGAATAGGTGCGGAACTTGTTCTGGTCGGAAATGACCTCGCCATCGCCCAGCAAGGCGGTCAGTTCTTCGAAACGGTCCTGGAGGATGTCCAGCTTGTTGAGCAGTGACGCTTTCATTGCGGTTTTTTATCCGAAAAGCTATCCGGTGAGCCCTCACCGAGGGCAAAGAGTTCCTGGGCCATGGCCAGCGCATCGAGGCGACCTTCGGCGGTCAGCTTCTTGAGCTGGACGCTGGGGGCGTGGAGCAATTTGTTGGTCAGGCCGCGGGCCAGTTGCACCAGCACCTCTTCGGCACTGCCGCCGTTGGCCAGCAGGCGCTGGGCTTTTTGCAGTTCCTCGTCGCGCAGGCGTTCGCTCTGCTGACGATACGCCTTGAGCACATCCACCGCGGCCAGCTCGCGCAGGCGCACCATGAAGTCGTCGGCACCGACGCTGATCATCTCTTCCGCCGCCTGGGCCGCGCCCTGCCGGCTCTTGAGGTTCTCGGCGACCACCTCGTGCAGATCGTCGACGCTGTAGAGGTAAACGTCGTCCAGCTCACCGACTTCCGGCTCGATGTCCCGGGGAACGGCAATGTCCACCATGAAAATCGGTTTGTGCTTGCGCAGCTTCAGGGCACTTTCCACAGCGCCCTTGCCGAGGATCGGCAACTGGCTGGCGGTGGAACTGATGACGATGTCGCTGTGTACCAGTTCGGCCGGGATGTCCGAGAGCAGCACCGCATGGGCGCCGAACTGCTCGGCCAGGCTACTGGCCCGCTCCAGGGTGCGGTTGGCGACGACAATGCGCTTCACACCCAGGTCGTGGAGATGGCGGGCGACCAGGGTAATGGTCTCGCCAGCGCCGATCAGCAGCGCCTGGCTGCGTTGCAAATCACTGAAAATCTGTTTTGCCAGGCTGACAGCGGCAAACGCCACGGACACCGGGTTCTCGCCGATGGCCGTGTCGGTACGCACCTGCTTGGCGGCGTTGAACGTAGCCTGGAACAGGCGCCCCAGCAGCGGGCCGACGGTGCCGGCCTCACGGGCCACGGCATAGGCCGACTTCATCTGGCCGAGGATCTGTGGTTCGCCCAACACCAGCGAGTCGAGCCCCGAGGCGACACGCATCATGTGACGAACGGCCGCATCGTCTTCGTGCACATAAGCACTGGCGCGCAGCTCTTCAAGGCTCAGGTTGTGATATTCGGCCAGCCAGCGCAGGACTGAATCGACTGAAACGTGATCCTGTTCTATATAAAGCTCGCTGCGATTGCAGGTGGAGAGGATCGCAGCTTCGCGACTGTCGGTGAGTCGGCAGAGCTGCTGCAAGGCCTCAACCAGCTGCTCAGGCGTAAAGGCCACGCGCTCGCGGACGTCTACTGAAGCAGTCTTGTGGTTAATACCGAGTGCAAGGAAGGCCATTCAAGGTCGCTGATGGTGACGTGAAGCCGGCAATTGTCCTACTTCGTCAGATTCAGAACAACCACTCGATCTCTATCGCCCCGCGAGGGATGGTAAATCGACGGGGCGGTTATGTTTGACTCAAGGCTTGTGTCATGATGATCCGACCGCAGGTTAGTCGTCCTCTTCCTATATGAATAGATCTTCCGCGTTGCTCCTCGCCCTTGCCTTGCTCAGCGGCTGCCAGTCCATGGCCCCCGTTTCGACGGACGGTACGCCGCCGGTCGAAGACAGCGTGCAGGCACCTGAAAAACCCAAGGTCTACGGTTCGTTCAGCGAAGAAACCATCTTCAGCCTGTTGAGCGCCGAACTGGCAGGCCAGCGCAATCGCTTCGACATCGCGCTGGACAACTACGTGACCCAGGCCATCAACACCCAGGACCCGGGCATCTCCGAGCGGGCCTTTCGCATTGCCGAATACCTGGGCGCCGACCAGCCCGCGCTGGATACCGCACTGATCTGGGCCAGGAATGCTCCCGATGACCTGGAAGCGCAGCGCGCCGCCGCCGTGCAACTGGCCCGGGCCGGGCGCTACGACGACTCCATGGTGTATATGGAGAAGGTCCTGCTGGGCAAGGGCGACACCCATTTCGATTTCCTGGCGCTGTCCGCCGCCGATACCGACCAGGAAACCCGCAACGGCCTGATGAAAAGCTTCGATCGCCTGTTGCAGCGCCACCCGAACAACGGCCAGCTGATTTTCGGCAAGGCCTTGCTGCTGCAACAGGATGGTGACACCCAGGGCGCCCTCACCCTGCTGGAAGACAACCCGCCGGAAGCCGGCGAGGTGGCACCTATCCTCCTGCGCGCGCGCCTGCTGCAAGGCTTGAATCGCGGCGACGAAGCGCTGCCGCTGCTGGAAAAAAGCATCAAGAAGTACCCGGACGACAAACGCCTGCGCCTCACCTACGCCCGCATGCTGGTGGAAAACAACCGCATGGACGACGCCAAGGTGGAGTTCTCCAGCCTGGTCCAGCAATACCCGGAAGACGACGAGTTGCGCTACTCCCTGGCACTGGTCTGCCTGGAAGCCAAGGCCTGGGAAGAGGCCAAGGGCTACCTGGAGGACCTGATCGCCCGGGAAAGCCATGTCGACTCGGCCCACCTGAACCTGGGTCGCATCGCCGAGGAACGCAACGACCCCGAGAGCGCACTGATCGAGTACGCCCAGGTCGGCCCGGGCAACGACTATCTGCCGGCGCAGTTGCGCCAGGCCGATATCCTGATCAGCAATGGCAAGACCGCCGACGCCCAGAGCCGCCTAGCCGTACAGCGCGATTCCCAGCCGGACTACGGCATCCAGCTGTACCTGATCGAAGCAGAAACCCTGTCGGCCAACAATCAGGGCGACAAGGCCTGGAACGTGCTGCAACAAGCCTTGAAGCAGTACCCGGACGATCTGAACCTGTTGTACACCCGTGCGATGCTGGCGGAAAAACGCAACGACCTGGCCCAGATGGAAAAAGACCTGCGCCTGATCATCCAGCGCGACCCGGACAACGCCATGGCCCTCAACGCCCTGGGCTACACGCTGTCGGATCGCACCACCCGCTATGACGAAGCCAAGCTGCTCATCGAACAGGCCCACCAGATCAACCCGGAAGACCCGGCGGTGCTCGACAGCCTCGGCTGGGTGAATTTCCGCCTGGGCAATCTCGACGAAGCCGAACGCCTGTTGCGCCAGGCCCTGGAGCGTTTTCCCGACCAGGAAGTCGCCGCTCACCTGGGCGAGGTCCTGTGGGCCAACGGCAAGCAACGTGAAGCGCGGCAGATCTGGAGCCGATTCCTCAAGGATCAGCCTGACAGCCCTATCCTGCGCAGCACCATCAAACGCCTGACCGGATCCGAGACTCTTTAAAATCATGTTTTTGCGCCATTTCATCGTTTTCAGCTTCATTGCCTTGCTCGCCGGTTGCGCGGGCTTCGGCGCCCGTGAATCCGTCCAGGGCCAGGGCAACCAGGCCCAGTGGCGCGAGCACAAGCAACAACTGAGCGGCCTCGACGGCTGGCAGATCGACGGCAAGATCGGCATTCGCGCGCCGAAGGACTCGGGCAGTGGCACGCTTTTCTGGCTGCAACGCCAGGACTACTACGACATTCGCCTGTCGGGCCCACTGGGTCGCGGCGCGGCACGATTGACCGGCCGGCCGGGCCAGGTTTCGCTGGAAGTCGCCAACCAGGGACGCTACGAGGCACCCACCCCCGAAGCGCTGCTGGAAGAACAATTGGGCTGGAAACTGCCGGTATCCCACCTGACCTGGTGGGTTCGCGGGCTACCGGCACCGGACAGCAAGAGCCGCCTGACCCTCGACGCCGACAGCCGCCTGTCCAACCTGGACCAGGATGACTGGCAGATCGAATACTTGAGCTATGCCCAGCAGAACGGCTACTGGCTGCCCGAGCGCATCAAGCTGCATGGCAGCAATCTCGACGTCACGCTGGTGATCAAGCAATGGCAGCCGCGCAAGCTGGGGCAATGACATGACCGCTGCACGCCTGACCCTGCCCTCCCCGGCCAAGCTCAACCTGATGCTGCACATCCTCGGTCGCCGCCCCGACGGCTATCACGAGCTGCAGACGATTTTTCAGTTCCTGGACTACGGCGACGAAATCACGTTTGCCGTGCGCGACGACGGTGTGATTCACCTGCACACCGAATTCGATGGCGTCCCCCACGACAGCAACCTGATCGTCAAGGCGGCGAAAAAACTCCAGGAACAATCCGGTTGTTCGTTGGGCATCGACATCTGGATCGAAAAAATCCTGCCCATGGGCGGTGGTATCGGTGGCGGCAGCTCGAATGCCGCGACAACCTTACTGGGGCTAAACCACCTCTGGCAGTTGGGCTGGGACGCGGATCGCCTGGCGGCGCTGGGCCTGACACTGGGTGCCGACGTGCCGGTTTTCGTGCGTGGCCACGCCGCTTTCGCCGAAGGCGTAGGGGAGAAACTCACCCCGGTGGAACCCGAAGAACCCTGGTACTTGGTACTGGTGCCGCAAGTCTCTGTAAGTACAGCAGAAATTTTTTCAGATCCGCTGTTGACACGTAACTCTCCTCCCATTAAAGTGCGCCCCGTTCCCAAGGGAAACAGTCGAAATGACTGCTTACCGGTGGTAGCAAGGCGTTATCCAGATGTTCGTAACGCATTGAATTTGTTAGGTAAATTTACCGAAGCAAAACTCACCGGAACTGGAAGTTGTGTGTTTGGGGGCTTCCCAAGCAAAGCTGAAGCTGATAAAGTCTCGGCCCTTCTGACAGAGACCCTTACGGGGTTTGTAGCAAAAGGAAGCAACGTTTCGATGTTGCATCGCAAGCTACAAAACCTGCTCTAAAAGGAATCGAGTGCTGGGCACTCGCAGCAACAGATACAGGGGCGTCGCCAAGCGGTAAGGCAGCAGGTTTTGATCCTGCCATGCGTTGGTTCGAATCCAGCCGCCCCTGCCATTTTCCTATACTCATCCAGGTATACCCTCAGCCTTCAGGTACTGCGCGTGTCCAAGATGATGGTCTTTACGGGGAACGCCAACCCCGATCTGGCTCGGCGTGTCGTACGTCAGCTGCATATCCCTCTCGGTGACATTTCTGTCGGTAAGTTCTCCGACGGCGAAATCACTGCCGAGATCAATGAAAACGTTCGCGGTAAAGACGTCTTCATTATTCAGCCGACTTGCGCTCCGACCAACGATAACCTGATGGAACTCGTCGTGATGGCTGATGCCTTCCGCCGTTCCTCGGCTACTCGTATCACTGCTGTTATTCCTTACTTTGGTTATGCCCGTCAGGATCGCCGTCCGCGTTCCGCACGTGTGGCAATCAGCGCGAAAGTCGTGGCTGACATGCTTACCGTAGTCGGCATCGATCGTGTCCTCACGGTTGACTTGCATGCTGACCAGATTCAGGGCTTCTTCGATATTCCCGTGGATAACATCTACGGCTCCCCGGTCCTGGTGGATGATATCGAAGATCAGCGCTTCGAAAACCTCATGATCGTGTCCCCGGACATTGGTGGCGTCGTGCGTGCACGGGCCGTTGCCAAATCCCTGGGCGTGGATCTGGGTATCATCGACAAACGCCGTGAGAAAGCCAATCACTCCGAAGTGATGCACATCATCGGCGACGTCGAAGGGCGTACCTGTATTCTGGTCGACGACATGGTCGATACCGCCGGCACCCTGTGCCACGCGGCCAAGGCCCTGAAAGAGCATGGCGCCGCCAAGGTCTTTGCCTACTGCACACACCCTGTGCTGTCGGGTCGAGCGATCGAAAACATTGAAAATTCCGTGCTGGACGAACTGGTGGTGACCAACACCATCCCGTTGTCCGCAGCAGCACAAGCCTGTGCGCGTATCCGTCAACTGGATATCGCACCGGTGGTTGCCGAAGCGGTTCGCCGCATCAGCAATGAAGAATCGATCAGCGCGATGTTCCGCTAAGGGCCCTGCCCTCACCGCGACATCTCGTTGACGAAAAGCGCCCCGCCCCGACATTCACTGTCGGGGCGGGGCTTTTTTGCCCATATCGCCTTTAGCGCTGGTCGCAAGCGCTGGGGTGAATGTGGTTACTTTGGAGATACAACATGAACGATTTTACTCTGAATGCTGAAGTGCGTTCCGACCTGGGGAAAGGTGCGAGCCGCCGCCTGCGTCGTCTCGCAAGCCTGGTTCCAGCTGTAGTCTACGGTGGCGACAAAGCCCCTGAGTCCATCAGCATGCTGGCCAAAGAAGTTGCCAAACTGCTCGAAAACGAAGCGGCCTACAGCCACATCATCGAGCTGAACGTTGGTGGCACCAAGCAAAACGTCGTGATCAAGGCCCTGCAGCGTCACCCGGCCAAAGGCCACGTGATGCACGCCGACTTCGTACGCGTAGTAGCTGGCCAGAAACTGACCGCTATCGTGCCTGTGCACTTCGTTGGCGAAGCTGCTCCGATCAAGAAAGGCGGCGAAATCTCGCACGTTGTTTCGGAAATCGAAGTGACCTGCCTGCCGAAAGACCTGCCTGAATTCATCGAAGTCGACCTGGCTAACGCCGAAGTCGGCACGATCATTCACCTGTCCGACCTCAAGGCTCCTAAAGGCGTTGAGTTTGTTGCTCTGGCACACGGCGATGACAAGGCTGTTGCCAACGTCCACGCTCCACGTGTTGCTCCAGAAGCCACTGAAGAAGGCGCTGCAGAGTAATTTCACTCTGTCGCCGGAGTGACCGGAAACATCGCGGACTGGAACGTAGCGAGACAGCGGGCGAGAACGCGAAGTTTACTTAACGGTAAATCCTCCATTTTCGTCCACTGTCGCAACACCGCCTGATTGCGACATTGTTATCCACACTCCAGGAAGGGCCCCTATCGTGACTGCCATTAAACTGATCGTTGGCCTGGGAAATCCAGGCGCTGAATACGAACAGACCCGGCATAACGCAGGGGCCCTTTTTGTTGAGCGCATCGCGCACGCACAAGGCGTCAGCCTGGCGGCCGATCGCAAATATTTCGGCCTGACCGGGCGCTTCTCGCATCAGGGTCAGGATGTTCGTCTGTTGATCCCCACCACCTACATGAACCGCAGCGGCCAGGCCGTGGCGGCATTGGCCGGTTTCTTCCGCATCAAGCCTGAAGAAATCCTGGTGGCCCACGACGAACTCGACCTGCCTCCGGGCGTTGCCAAGCTCAAGCAAGGCGGCGGCCATGGCGGGCACAACGGGTTGCGCGACATCATCGCGCAATTGGGTAATCAGAATACCTTTCACCGCCTGCGGCTCGGCATCGGCCACCCGGGCGTAGCCAGTATGGTTTCAAACTTTGTCCTGGGTCGTGCGCCTCGCGCCGAACAGGAAAAACTCGATGCCAGCATCGACTTTGCCCTCGGCGTGCTGCCGGATATCCTCGCCGGTGAATGGAACCGCGCGATGAAAAACCTGCACAGCCAGAAGGCCTGACACTTATCCGAGGGGAAACACCATGGGATTCAATTGCGGCATCGTCGGCCTGCCTAACGTCGGCAAGTCCACCCTGTTCAACGCCCTGACCAAATCCGGTATCGCGGCCGAGAACTTCCCCTTCTGCACCATCGAGCCGAACACCGGCATCGTGCCGATGCCCGACCCACGCCTGGAGGCCCTGGCGGCCATCGTGATCCCGGAACGCGTGCTGCCGACCACCATGGAGTTCGTCGACATCGCCGGCCTGGTGGCCGGGGCCTCGAAGGGCGAAGGCCTGGGCAACAAGTTCCTGGCCAACATCCGCGAGACCGACGCCATCGCCCACGTGGTCCGCTGCTTCGAAGACGAAAACGTGATTCACGTCTCCAACAGCGTCGACCCGAAACGCGATATCGAGATCATCGACCTGGAACTGATCTTCGCCGACCTCGACAGCTGCGAAAAGCAACTGCAGAAAGTCGCTCGCAACGCCAAGGGTGGCGACAAAGAAGCCGTCGCCCAGAAAGCCCTGCTCGAACAGTTGATCGCCCACTTCACCTTAGGCAAGCCGGCCCGCAGCCTGATCAAGAACATGGGTGCCGATGAGAAGCAGATCATTCGCGGCTTCCACCTGCTGACCACCAAACCGGTCATGTACATCGCCAACGTCGCTGAAGACGGCTTCGAGAACAACCCGCACCTGGATGTGGTCAAGGCCATTGCCGAAGAAGAAGGCGCCATGGTCGTCCCGGTCTGCAACAAGATCGAAGCGGAAATCGCCGAGCTTGAAGACGGCGAAGAGAAGGACATGTTCCTGGAGGCCCTGGGCCTGGAAGAACCTGGCCTGAACCGCGTGATCCGCGCCGGCTATGAAATGCTCAACCTGCAGACGTACTTCACCGCAGGCGTAAAAGAAGTCCGCGCCTGGACCGTTCGCGTCGGTGCCACCGCGCCACAAGCCGCGGCCGTGATCCACACCGACTTCGAAAAAGGCTTCATCCGCGCCGAAGTCATCGCCTATGACGATTTCATCCAGTACAAGGGCGAAGCCGGTGCCAAGGAAGCCGGTAAATGGCGCCTGGAAGGCAAGGAATACATCGTCAAGGATGGCGACGTGATGCACTTCCGTTTCAACGTCTGACGGCTTTCCTGAGCCTATCGCGTGGCAGCACTCACTGCCACGCGACCTTCTCAAGCAGACGTCACGTCAATAGATGCCCTTGATCGACCTCTGCCGCTACCCCGATCAGCCCTATCCCGGCGTCGGGCGCAAAGATCATGTCATCTTCGTCGAGGTTTTCCCGCCAATCCCCGGCCAGCGCGATCTGGAACCGATGGCCTTGGGCGTCTGCTCCCACATCCGCCAGATAAGTGCGGTCCAGTTCCTGGTTGTAAACCATCTTCAGCGTAGTGCCCGTACCGTCTCCGAAGCCGGTATAGCCCAGCGTCGCCACATCGATCTTGTCGTCAACCGTGAAGCCTTCGATAAGGTCGGTAAAGCTCTGGCTGTCAGTACGGTAGCTGTCTTCGGTAGAGGTGTAGCGGAACACGTCGGCGTTTTCCCGGTTATCGGTCCACAACGAGATGTCGGCTCTGTCTCCGCCGTTGAGACGGTCGGCGCCCGCGCCGCCAATGATTACATCCGCGCCAGCGCCGCCGTCGATACGGTCATTGCCGCCCAGGCCATAGATGATTTCCGACAAGGCAGAACCATTGATCGTATCCGCGGTAGACGCACCTTCAACGGTGGGCGCGGTGAACACCAGGTTGGTGCTGTTCAATTGCCCCACCAGGTTGCCGTCCAAGGCCAGTTCAAACCGTTGCCCGGCGGCATCGGCGTCGTAGCTCTTGAGGTAGGTGAGCGTGCCGTCTGCGCTGGCCTGGACGGCCAAGGTGCCGTCATGGCCGTCGCCAATGCCGGTGAAGCCCAAGGCAATCAGGTCGATGCGGTCCCGAGAGGCGTCGAAGTCCTGGACCCGGTCGCTGTGGTTTTGCGTCGCAGTGCGGAAACTGTCGCTCAGTTCGGTGAAGCGGAAGATGTCAGCGCCAACGCCACCTTGCAGGAGGTCGCGCCCGCCGTTGCCTTGAAGCACATCATCCCCCGCCAGGCCACGGATAATTTCGGCGGCGTCGCTACCCTGCAAGATTTCTTCACCGACGTATCCGTCCACATGGAGCTTGCCGTCCTGGCTGCCGAAGCTTGTATCCACACTGCCATCCGCGTTCCAGCGGATGATGCTGAAATCCCCACCGCTCGTGCCGGTCGCCAGGATCTTGCCATCGGCCTGCACCGTCACAGCCACAGGCGTGTCGGCCTCGAAGGTCACCCTGCCATTGGAGCCAAAACTGGTGTCAAAGGAACCGTCAGCGTTAAACCGCGCCACAGTAGCCGAAGTGGAGCCTTCGCCATGGCCCATGACGATGATCTTGCCGTCAGCCTGCACGGTGACCACTGAGTCTTCGCCAAACCCCATGGCAGCACTCAAGTAGAGAACACCGCCATCACCGAAATGGGTATCCAGCTGACCGTCGGGATTGAAGTGCTGCAAGGCGTACGTCGGCTCACCCGCGCCGGGGGCATTGTACGCAGCCCCGACCACGACGCCGCCATCGGCCTGTACCGCAGTGGAAATTGCGCCGTTGTAGTATTCGTCTTCGGGAATGTTGACGGTCAGCACGCCATGGTCGCCAAAGCCATCGACGAAAGTGCCGTCATTGTCGAGCCTGGTCACTGTAGCCTGGTCAAACCCGCGGGCGCTGATCTGGAACGTGCCATCCGTATTGGCCGTCAGGTCGATGTCCTTGAAGTCATGGCTGATATCGACCGTGATAGCGCCGTTTTGACCGAAGGTCGCATCGCGCGTCCCGTCGCTGTTGAAGCGCTCCACCTGAACGCCGGTATTCAGCGCTGTGGCGATCAGCACCTTGCCATCAGATTGCACCGCCGTCAGCTCGTAGCGCGACGCCGGGGCTGTCGCGGCGGGTACGATATCGACGCCGCCGTCATGGAAGCTGGTGTCCAGACTGCCATCTGCGTTCAGGCGGATAACGCTATGGTTCTGTTCGTAGCCGTAGCTTTCCTCGCCTGGCGCCCCGGGGTAGCCCCATGCCAGGTACTCCGTATAGCCACCGACCAGGATCTTGCCGTCCGGCTGGATAACGATGCTCTGGTTATCATCGAACTGGCCGGTGAGGTCGACCTGGACTGTGCCCGGGCCAGTTCTCACGGTATGAGTACTGACCGTCGTGTTGTCGGTGGTTGCCATGGGTTAATCCTTTAAGGGCATTGGATCCGTCACTCTAGTGGAGCAGGAAGGATTTGCACGCGGCCCCATCGCTGACACGAGCAGCGTCCGACCGATGGCTTTTTTTAGCCGTCTGGCCTCGCTGGAGGGCTGAGAAAGGTGCGCATAGCAAAAAGCCGCGTTGGTTCGCGGCTTTTTCATGGGCGTGGTGATGGAGGTACTTGAGAGTCGCTACGGTCTAGAACAGATAGCCTATATAGATCGCCCCGCCACCACCGGCCTGCAAACCAGCATTAATGCCTGCCATGACCAACGCGCCCTTGGCCGACTTCGCCAACTGCCGGTTGACCGTGGTGGACGCGATGAGCGCGGTCGCCGGGTTGGCGTTCAGCGCCATCGACAATGCCAGCAGCTTGGGATCGAGCCCGAACAGCAGGGCCGTGGCCGAGCCGCCAATCCCCAGGCCCACGCCCACTTCGGTATACATGCAAGGGCCAGTGATGTCGTCACTGGTCAGGTCACGACTGACCAGGGCGTCGCTGACGAAGACCTTGCCGGTGCTGGGAAACGCCTCAGCCGCACCGGCCGCACTCACGCCCTTGCCCTTGATCTGGATATTGATCTTGCCGAAGCGCGGCAGCCTCGCGCCAAACCCGGCACCCACGCCGACCCCGCCATAGCGGTAGCTGATGTCTTCGCCTTGGGGCGAGCGCAGGATAATCGAGCCGCCACTGCCCGCCACCATGACCACAGTCAGGCCTCCACCGCTGGCGGTCTGGTACTGCCAACGACTTTCATTGACCGGGAGTGGGATGTTGTAGCTCATACGTCAAAGTCCTTTATGTGAATGAACCGCACCGCGGCCGCGCGGCCGGATGGCTTTTAGCAGGCCGACAAAAGTGAACACCAGGCCGATGAATCCCAATACTCCAGAGGTGCCCCACAGGGCGGCCGGGGCATCGACGATGGCGCTGCCCGCCGGCTGCTCGGGCAAATAATGCACCCGCACCGGCTGGTCCTTCTGGTAACCGAAGATAAAACCGCCTTGGGGGTAGGAGATCTTTTCGCCGCTGGCGGTGGTGAAAGCGATCTCAGGATGCGAACCACCGGCATTCAAGTGGCTGACAATGCCATCGGCAGTCTGTGCCCGGGCGAGAAAGTCGCGTCGATCGATTGTGAGATTGACGGCAATGCCCAACAAGCCAATGCCAATCAGGGCAAAAAGCAGGCCCAGCAGAATTGTCCCGATACGTGACGGGGTGTCGTTAGCCATGGTTTATCTCGGCGTTCATCCATGAAAGAGGCCGTCAGGATAACAAAGAAGTCTCGCTATCCCCCCAACAAAATTATTCAGGGCCAGGAGAAACCGCTGCCTCTTGCATGAAGCGTCGAGGCAGCTTCCAGACCTATGATCTACGCCTGGACCAGGTTGGCAATCTTGACGTCCGGATCGACGTCAGCCTCGTAGTCCACCCCTTCGATGCCGAAACCGAAGAGACGCAGGAACTCCGCCTTGTAACCGACAAAATCAGTCAGCTCGTAAAGGTTATCGGTGCTGACCTGATCCCAGAGTTGCTTGACGCGATCCTGGACTTCGGGAGCCAGTTCCTTGTAGTCCACGCGCAGGCGCCCCTCCTCATCCATCACGGGAGAATGGCCGTACAGGCTGTCTTTGTAGAGCGCATGGACCTGTTCGATACACCCCTCGTGCGTGCCCTGCGCCTTCATGACTTTAAACAGCAATGACAGGTACAGCGGCATGATCGGGATCGCTGAGCTGGCCTGAGTCACCACGGCTTTCAATACCGAGACCCGCGCATCGCCCCCCAGGGCAGCCAGTCGCTCACGAATGCCAAGGACTTTCTGGTCCAGGTCCTTCTTGGCCGCGCCAATGGAGCCATTCCAGTAGATGTCATGCGTCAGCTTTTCGCCCAGGTAGGTGAACGCGGTCGTTTTCGCCCCGTCGGCCAGGACACCTGCGTCGTGCAGGGCATCGATCCACATTTGCCAGTCTTCGCCGCCCATTACGGCCACCGTGCCATCGATTTCGCTCTGGGTCGCCGGTTCCAGGGTCGTGTCCTTGACCACTTCTTTATCCGTGTCCAGGCCCCGCAAAGTCACGGCCTTATCGAGCGGCTTGAGGGTAGAACTCAATACCACACCGGTCTTGGGGTGTGTCCGGCGTGGCGCGGCCAGGCTGTAGACAACGAGGTCGATCTTGCCCAAGTCGCGTTTGATGACGTCGATGGTCTGTTGTTTGATTTCATCGGAAAACGCATCGCCGTTGATGCTCTTGGCGTAGAGGCCCTCTGACTCGGCGAACGAGTGAAAGGCCGCAGTGTTGTACCAACCAGCGGTGCCAAGCTTGCCTGGATCACCTTCACGCTCGAAAAACACCCCCAGGGTCTTGGCGCCACAACCAAAAGCGGCGGTTATCCGCGCAGCCAGCCCGTAGCCGGTCGATGCACCGATCACGAGTACGTTCTTTGGCCCAGCGGTGATGGGACCTTGGGCGGTCACGTAGTCGATCTGACTCTTGACGTTGGCTTCGCAGCCAGTGGGGTGGGTGGTCACACAGACAAAACCACGAACGCGCGGCTTGATGATCATAGAGAATCTGCCTCTTCCAGGATGTAAAGCGCCAACACTGGCAATATTAAGTCGTAGACGCCTGGAAAGTTGAAGCGTCACGATGAATGCGTCCTGACGCGGTCGGACTCACCAACGGTAGACTCACCACTAACGCGGCGAACATGACCGGCCGACCGTTATCGCTGGGCAATGACCACCCGGATCGCTTTCAGGCAGCCGATCTCGCGGAGCAGCAAGTGCACGATTTCATCGATGGACAAGTCCGGCGCGCGGCTATCGGCCAGCCGATTTCTCCAGATTGAATCAAGTTGGCGAGTGTGGGGCTATGGGAATGATTGGGACGCTGTTCGAACATCGCAATCACGCCGGTTTCACCGTTGCGGTGATTCGCCCGGGTTGAAGGGTGCCCGCGCTCCAGGCTGGCGCCTGGAGCGGGTTGGAAAAAAACTAACTCCTTTTGACCTTGAAGCGTCCCAGCACACGCTGCATCAGCGATGCCCGCTCCGAAAGGTCCTTGGCCGCCACCGCGCACTCTTGTGAGTTGGACTGGTTTTTCTGTGTCACTTCATCGATCTGCTCCAAGCCGATGCTGGCCTGCTGCAAGCCCGAAGCCTGCTCGCTGGAGGCTTGATAGATCAACGAAACCAGGTTGGAAACCGCGCTGGTTCCATTGACGATGTTCTTCAGCGATTCGGCGGTCCGGCCGGCGATGATCATGCCGCGCTGGGTCTTGCTCGAGGAGTCAGCGATCAGCGCGGCCGTCTGCTGGGCGGCCTCGGCGCTGCGGGCGGCCAGGCTGCGCACTTCATCGGCCACCACGGCAAAACCGCGCCCAAGCTCACCGGCCCGGGCCGCTTCGATGGCCGCGTTCAGGGCCAGCAAATTGGTTTGTGCAGCGATGTTGTCGATGGTGGTGATGATCGCGGTGATGTCCTTGCCCGAATTGTCGATCTCGGCCATGGCGGCAATCAGCTCGCTCATCAGTTTATCGCTCTCCCCCGCATCGGCTCGCGACGCCTGGGATTGCTCATCGGCTTTCTTGGCGTTGGCGGCGTTGTCCCGGGTCTGCGCCGCCATTTGCGTCATCACCGCACTGATTTCGGTGATGGACGAGGCGGAATTGGACGCGCCATCGGACAGTGACTGGCTCAGGTCGGTAACCTGCGCCGAGCTGCCGGTAATCTGCGTGGCGCTGATTTGAACCTCGGAAATCAGTTGATTGAGGTTGCTGACCATCTTCTCCAGTGACTTGCCCAGGGTATCGTGGGGCGAAGACAAGCGAACCTCCAGGTCCAGGTCTCCCTCGGAAATGCGCTCGGCCACCCGCACTTGCCGTTGCAGGCTTTCAGACATGTCGTTAAGGGCCGCAGACAACTGCCCGACTTCATCCTCGGATTTCTGCACCAAGCGACGGGAGAAATCCCCCAGGCTGATGTTGCCGGCCAAGGCCGCGGCCTCGCGGATCGGCCCGACGATCTTCGCGGCGGCAAACCACAGGGCGGCCAGGGCCAGCAGCGAAATACCCAAGCCTACCGAGACTTGCCAGATGCTGTTGCTGATACTGCGCGCCTGCAACTCCTGCTCCAGGGCAATGGCCTGGCTCATGACCACGGCCTTGGGCAGGCGAATCAGTACCGCCCAGGGCTTGCCAGTACGACCGAGCGTAATGGGCATCAGCACTTCGATATTCTGGGTTTGAGGGTTGAGCAAGCCGTCACTACGACCGCCCTGGATATCACTCAGCACTTTTTCCCAGGACTCAGGCAGCAAGGCCTTGATGGACTGACCAATCAGATCAGTGCGCTGGCTGTCCGCGACTACCAGCCCCTGGTTACTCAGGATCGACACCGTGCCCTTGCCACCGTAGAGCTCGGCGGACATCTGCTCGCTGAGTTTCTGGATAAAGGCGATATCGTAGTCCGCCCCGACCACACCATAGAACTTGCCATTGGCGACGATCGGAACCGACAAGGTGGTCAGCCATACGTTTTTACCCTGGACCACGTAAGGAATGGGGTCCAGCACGCTTTCCTTCAGGGTGTCGCGCGGGCCGCTGTACCAACCGCCTTTAGGCACACCATTGGGGTGACGATCCGGCGAGTCATACTCGACCAACGGCTGCACCGCGACATGGCCACCGGCGCTGCGGGTCCAGTAAGGCGTGAAGCGCCCCGTCTGTGGATTACTGCCATCCTGGGTGTTGCGCGATGCCAGATCCTGTCCGTCCAGCGCATCCGGTTCCCAGCAGGAATAGGTGCCATTGAAATCGGGGTTGTCCTTGAGGACGCCGAGCAACACCGTATTGATCTGCTCCCGGCCCAATGCCAGGGGGCTTTGCGTGACCTTGCTGGCGGCAAATGCATTGGCCATGGTGCGGGCCGCATCCAGGGCATTTTGCAACTTGGCCTGAATGGCGTTGGCCCGGGATTCGGCCAGGTTCTGAATTTCCCGGATGGTTGATTTTTCCACCAGCGCCGAGACTTCGGTGGCCACGTATTGCTCATTGGCCCGTGCGGTAAAGAGCCCGTAGATAATCAGGCTGACCGATGAAACAAACAGGCAAACGCCTGCCGTGACACAAATGCGTGCCTGCAATGACTTGAACTTCATATCATCCCCTGCCTGATTTCTATTTATTGCCAGCGTTAAAGACGACGGTCTCTAACTCATGCACGACGCAGCGAATAAGCATCGATCACGGCTGTTTACGCGGCCTGCGAGACAATCGCCTTGAAAGGGCACGGCGATACAGCTGCTTTATAAGTATTTGAAACGTGGCAGGTTGGGGGCACAAAAGCAGTAGAGGTATTCAAGTCAGGAACCGAAGGCCTTATGTCCAGGACAGTAAGGGCGATAGCTGGAAAGAATGCGAAGCCTGCTTGTCCAGTAACCACAGGGTCACCCTTGAATAATGCCGCAGAATCCATTCAGACCAATAACCACAACAGCAAATTAACACGGTCGAGATTTGTACAAAATCGAACTTAGGACTTATACAAAATAGTGCTTTAGGCGTAATTCGCCGGGCCCCATCATCCGGATGAAAGTGTCCACAAGCGACGTGAACACCGTGCCTTACCGGGAATATCTGAGGCGTCACGCCGGGCCATTTGATCCTGAAAAGGGCTGGGCACCCCGTCGCGTTATCGACTATAGGAGGGCATCGCCAATGGCACCGGCTGCGGGTTGGCGATGACCCAGCGCACAGCCAATTCACAAAGACGATCAGTGTGCTCGGCGTCATCGTTGCCATTGCGCAGAGCAACTGCCAGCGCCCGTGTTTCAGCGAGTTCGGCCGCCGGCAAGGACACGGCGCTGCCCACGTGGTCAACCAGAGCCGCCAACATCGCTTTGAAATCCGCGTCCCAGTTGGCCGAGCCGTTGTGGTGAATCTCTCGGGAGATACGGCCACTGATGCGGATCACCTCACCTTGCATCGTCGCTGCGGCACCAGAGGATGGCACCAGCAGCTCCCACAGTTGCTGATGCTGGTCAGGCCAGCCGTTGGCCGTGACGACGATAGCGGCCTGACCGTCGTGAACCTTGCGGGAGGCAACGGGAGTGACGTCGAAAAGACGATAAAGACTGGCCAGGGCAGCGTCCGTTGCCTCGAGATAGTCCGGGTTGAAGGAGGCCCGATGAAATTCGAATTCACGGCCGATGCGCTGCACCTCGGCGAGCATGCCGTCATCGGGTTGCAACCCTGCCGCCAGCAGAGTCTGGGCGATTTTCGCGGTGGCCTCGATATCGGCATTGCGGGTAGTCGCCAGGGCAATATGCAGCACACCCTGTCCCTGCCGACTCCTGGCATCGACGCTGGCGCCGCGGCGGATCAGGGCAGCGATGGCCTCGGCTTTGTGACTGTTGGCCGCGGCATGCAGCGGCGTGTAGCCCTGGTAATCCTGCGCCTCGATATCGGCGCCCAGATCCAGTAGCAGGTCGACACCGCCGATCCAACTCGAACTGCGATGGTGCAGGGGTGTTCGTTGGTAAGTGTCACGGGCATTGATGTCGGCGCCCTGCTCCACCAGCCAGCGGGCCAGTTCATCGGGACAGTTGTAGAAGCCCAGCGCGGTGCTCTTGCTGTAACCGCCGGTGGCTTCAAGCTCGCATTCATCGAACACGGCGACCAGCTCGGCAAACGAGGCGTGCTCCAGCAACTGAGCGAAATCCTTCGGCAATGTCTTGCGTTTACGCTTACCCATGGCGGCGGTCACCGTTCTGATCAAAAAGGTCTTCATCATAAAACTGGATTTCATTGGTAACAGCCATCTCGATGGGGTTAAACCTCACGCCACATCCGATTGTCTTCCACGACAAATGAACCAAAGAGCCCACTGCACTCGGTGCCATCCGGTGCCTGCACTGAGACCCCTGCACCGATACTTGTAACAGCAAAGTGAAGTGCGGAAATCGGACCTGGTGCGCTAGCGAGTAGTAATGCCTGCGCAACGATGTCACGAGACATCTGAATGCCAGGTTTATCTTCAAGCAGATCCTCTTCGAGGTACCGGGCAACTCGCTCCATTTCTCGCAGTTGGCCGCCTCCAGAGAATTTCAACAGATCAAACCAATAGGGATGAGCCATCACCAGTTGCAAAAACTCCGCGAGCGAAGCCGCGACTATTCCAGCCTGCCCCTCAGAGGTGACGTAGAGAATCGAATCGCTGGAACCCCCCTGCAGGAATACACCGCCAGCGCCTTCGGTGGCGATAGGCAGGAAAGACTCTGGCGCCTTGACGGTAAACCATACCGACTCGTCAGGCACAGGAGCGAAATCAATATCGAACGCGGTCGCCAAGGTCTGTGCCAGATGCCGATTCTTTGCGATGTGATGTGCCGTTTCTTCCATGAAAGTCTCGCGTTTGGCCTGAGCGACGGCTGGAGGCAGGCGCCCGCTCGATATGGCAGTGCATGGGTTCAGCGAAGTATGACACCTCCCGGAATCGCTTCGAAGAACCTCAGGCAGGGTATGAATGCCGGGCTACACTTCATGCGCGTTCTGCAAGGCATATCACTCAAACGCCTTCATCCGCAGATAGGGAGATTCGTATGAACCGTCTCGCAACCTATGGATATATAAAGAGACCTGCCCCCTCCGTTTCCACACCGTCGCCAGCGACTGGCCGCATTGCAAGACATCAGCCTGGCTGACCCCCTCATCCAAACCACCTCCTGGATCTGTTGATGCGCCTCCAGGCCTGGTTGCAACACCAAACTTGCAAGGTTTCCCGACCGATCGAGTCGGCGCAGTGGGCATAGACGCGCGGTATTTGTGCGACCGCAGCCCGGCCCATGCCCCGTCGCTCATTTCCGACAACAACCGCAAGGCGTCCACCCAATGCAGTGAAAAGGAGATTCACATGAACAACCTGAGCGATACAGCGCTGGCAACATCCACCAACCCCAGCATTTTCCGCACCGTGCCACTCGGCGAGCCGGTCCAGGCCGACAGCGGCAACATTCCACCCAATACGCGGATGCTGCCCGGTCAGTGGGCGGCAGCGGCCGGCAACGGCTATGTGTTGCTGCTGCAGACTGACGGCAATCTGGTGCTGTACCAGGTCGTCACGGGGCCCGTGTCGGCCAACAGCTCGTTCACCGGTAGCGCGATCTGGGCCACGAACACCGACGACGGTGCCTATTTCGACGTCCAGACCGATGGCAACCTGGTCCTGGGTACCAGCGACGGCAACGTGGCGTGGTCGCCTTATACCAACGGCATCGACCCTCAGGAATTGCGCGTACAGAACGACGGTAACCTGGTGCTGTACAACACCCTCGGCCAAGCCTGCTGGGCCTCGAGCAGCAATCACTATCAGGTCTGGCCACCGACTCGTTGGGTCAATGTGCAAAGCAGCCTCGTCGCGCCCGTGAAAGGCGTGCCCTTTGTACTCACCGCCGGTTCCGACGGCATGACGTTGAGCCCCTTCGTGGCCGGTTCGCCCAACCAAATCTGGCAAATCACCGCCGATGGACGGCTGCTCAGTGGGCTGCTCGGCGGGTTGGTGTTGGGTCAGGATGCAGGCAGCAGTACGGCAATCAACACAACACAGAACGTGCCCGTCCCGGTCGAGCAGACCTGGCTCTGGGGAACGGGACTGGGCCCCACCACCCTCCAGAACAGCGGTTCGAACCAGTACCTGAGTGTCGACATCGCAGAGGGCTCGGTACAGATGCAAGATACCGACACTTCGGGCCAATGGTACTTCATGCCCACCACTCCCCTGGACAGCATCATGGCCTTGCCGGCGTCCGACCCGCCCTTTCCAGCCTTTACGCCTGACCAACAGGTGGTCTACGACTGGATCAACAGCAAACTGGCCGCCATGAACAATCAACCCCATTTGATCCTGCGCGAACAGTACACCAACGGCGCCAGCACCCTGGATGGTTACCGACAAGACATGCTCGGCCTGGACTACAGCGCATTCGAGCCGCAAGTCTGGCAACCCGTGGTCGATCAACTCAAGTTGGAGCTCAGCGCAGCGAGCGCTGTTAACAGCCTGTTCGCCTGCTACAGCAGCTTCCACACCCAGTTGTTCGTGGACCAGGGTGCGCTGCTCTCCGAGCTGGGCCAGGATGCCGGCTTCGAGGACGGTGACTCGACCAACATCGGCGGCATCATCCTGGCGGTGCTCTCGGGCGTCATCTACACCGTGCTCTCGGCGGAGACGATGGAAGGCGACATCAATTATTTCGCCGTCGCGGCCAACGTTCTCCAGAGCGGCATCAATGTGGCGGTCGCGGCCCAGAGTTCGAGTGTTTCTCCCAGCCTGTTCCAGGTGGCCTACGCCGACCTCTGGGGGCAATTGAGCGCTACCTTCGAAGGGTTGCTGAGCACTTTCGGCAGCATGGAAAACGCGATACTGACCGACTGGGCCAAGCTGGAGGTCACCTATACGCTGATCGCCTCCAAAGCGCCCGACGGGTTGTTCTGGAACTCCGGTGAAACCGGAAACATGGTGACAGCCGCCAAGCACGGTTACGTGCTGTCGGTGATGCAGATGCTGCTGCCGGCCAAATTCCAGATCTACCAATACCTGGACGTCAATGACAACCCCATCGACGGTGTGCCCGCCTATGCGCAGTACATCACTGCGGCGATCGACGGGACCTACTTCAAATACTGGATCGCCGACTCGACGGACTGGTCAATCTATCCGGAAGAAATCGCGCTCACCCAAGTGTGGGACAACGGTGGCTCGAAGGACGACTTCTTTAACAGCAGGAACGGTTGGGCGTTCGCCTTGACGCGGCCCTACACCTACAGCGGCAACGCCGCCAATTACCTGGTCATCGCGCTGACCAACCTGAGCCCGAACACGCTGGTGGCCACGGTGTTCAATCCATCCCCCACCTCCGCCGGGCCGTCCCCACAAACCCTGTATCCCTACCAGACGGTGTTGATCGAGGCCGAAGCTGCATATCCTGGTGGCGTAGCGATCACTCTCTCGATCTTCGACCCTTCCCGTGGCAACTACTTCGACGAGCCAATCGCCTCGTTCGATGCCTTTCAGGATTACTCTGGGTTCGCGGCCGGTAATGTGCGCACCGCCAACGCCACGACGGCGGGCGACTACCAACTGTCGACACCACTGTGCAACACGGGCGGGTACAAGCAATATCCTGGCGCCATCCAGGCCAGTATCTACCGTCCTTGAGGGGTGAATCGCAGGCATGAGGAGCGGGCCCCTGTGGGAGCGAGCCTGCTCGCGATTGCGCAGGCTCAGTCACATCGATGCTCCCCGCCTCAGGCCTTTCGGGTCCTCGGCAAGAAAATCGCCAATACCCCGAACAACGGCAGGAACGAGCACAACCAATACACGTACTCGATGCCACGGATGTCCGCCAGATGCCCCAGCAACGCGGCGCCAATCCCGCCGAAACCGAACATCAGCCCGAAGAACACGCCGGCGATCATCCCGACATTGCCCGGCACCAATTCCTGGGCATACACGACGATGGCCGAGAACGCCGAGGCCAGGATGAAACCGATGACCACGCTGAGGATACTTGTCCACAACAGGTCGACGTGAGGCAGGATCAAGGTGAACGGTGCCACGCCGAGGATCGAGAACCAGATCACCGCCTTGCGCCCGATCCGGTCGCCAATCGGCCCGCCGAAGAAAGTCCCCGCCGCCACCGCTCCGAGAAACAGGAACAGGTGCAACTGCGAAGAGGCCACCGACAGGTCGAACTTCTCGATCAGATAGAACGTGAAGTAGCTGGTGAAGCTGGCCATGTAGAAGTACTTGGAAAACACCAGCAGCCCCAGCACCACCAGCGCACTCAAGACCCGGCCCTTGGATAGGCCATGGGTGGCCGCCTGGCCTTGCTTGAGCTTGAACAAGTTCAGGTGATTGGCGTACCAGCGGCTGATGCGGTACAGCACGAACAGCGCAAACAGTGCGAACAACCCGAACCAGGCCACATTGCCTTGCCCGTAGGGAATGATGATCGCCGCCGCCAGCAGCGGGCCGAAGGCCGAGCCGGCGTTACCGCCCACCTGGAACGTCGATTGCGCCAGCCCGAAGCGGCCGCCCGAGGCCAATCGCGCCACCCGCGACGCTTCCGGGTGGAAGGTCGACGAACCGATGCCGATCAATGCCGCCGCCAACAGGATCAAGGCAAAACTGCCGACCATGGACATCATCACAATGCCGACCAGCGTACACACCGTTCCGGCCGGCAGCAGCCAGGGCTTGGGGTGGCGGTCAGTGTGATAACCGACCCAAGGCTGCAACAAAGAAGCGGTCAACTGGAACGTCAAGGTGATCAAGCCAACCTGGGTGAACGTCAGGCCATAGCTGTCCTTGAGCATTGGATAAATCGAGGGCAGCACCGCCTGGATCAAGTCGTTGATCAGGTGCGCCAGCGCCACGGCGCCGATGATCCGCATGACCAGCGGGCTGCTTTGCGCCGGGGCAGTAACGGGTGGGGTGACAGCCTGGGTATTGCTGATAGCCATGGGAGTTTCCATACGACAGAGGGCGCACGCGGGCAGGTGCGTCAATGTGCCATTTTTCGGTGCAGCAAGGCTATCCCCTTAGCTAGCTATCGACCTTGAAAAATTGTCGAAATCCAAGGTGATAGCTCAACGCCATGGTCTGAATCTTGCCTTGTTAATCAGCTACAACGCGGCCCCTTACAAAGGGGACCGAGAATGGGAAGTTTCGCTACAGAGCTGGCCTACCGAGCCGATTTGGACAAACTTTCGAGGCCTTTTAAAAGGGCACCTGTTTCAGCACTTGTGTAGAAACGCACAAAAACAGTGCAAAGGTGTTCAGGGGAGTATGGGCATGCAGGCTTTTTTATCACCCGGAATCAGATTGTTGGGGCACTTCGGCTTCGCCCGCAAATTCCAATTGCTGTTCCTGCTTTTTATCCTGCCGCTCATGGGCAGCCTGTGGCTAATCGGCCAGGATTATCGCGACAAACTCAGTCTGATTTCCGGGGAACGCACCGGGGTGCGCCAATTGCTGGCCCTGGATAACCTCGACAACTTGCTCACCGCCCAGCGCAACCGCGCCGCCCGCTGGCGTGCCACCGAAACCAATCGGCAACCAACCCCGGCGACGCTGGCTGCCATGGCGGCATTCGATGCCGTTCAACCGGCCCTCAACCAGGCCGCCAGTGACCTGGCCACTACCCTGCAAACCGAAGGCGCTGAAGCCGATACCCTCGCCCGCTATCAAGCTCTGCAAACCAGCCTCAACGGTCTGGATTCGAAAAGCCTGGGCAGCGTGGGCTGGTGGCCCGACGGCTACGACCGCTTCACCGCCGCTCTCAGCGCCCTGCAAGCCTTGCGCGAGCAGATGGTCATGGACAACCGCCTGACCCTCGCCTCCTGGTTGGAAACCTATCTGCTGACGCAGATTTCAACTCAGCAGACGCCCGACCTGATCGAACGGGTCGGCCGCCTGGCCAGCGTCGGCCAGGCCTCCGTGGTGTCGGGCCAGTTCACGCTGCAGAGTCGCCTGCAACTGCGGGACCTGCGCAGCCGTATCGGTGACGCACGGGACCAACTGGTCAAGACCGGAGCACTCCTGGAAACCCGTCTGCCCAGCGAATTGCAAACCTGGGCCGGACAGTACCAGGGCAGCCTCAAGCACTTGGATGCTGGCCTGAAAGTGCTGGATGACGGCGTGTTCGGCGGCTCCATCAACCTCAAGCCCGAAGACTTCGAGAAACACATGGATGCCCTTCTCGCTGATCTGGCGATCCTGCGGCAACAGTCGCTGGTGGCACTGGATACGCGCCTGGACCACTACCACGGTTCGGCGATCCACCAGTTCACCCTGGTAGCGACGGTGCTGGGCTGCCTGCTGCTGGCCGCGCTGTATCTTTTTGTTTGCCTGCAAGCGTCGATCCGGCGCAGTGCCAGTGGTATCACCCTGCTGGCCGAAGCCCTGCGCGACGGCAATCTCAGCCTGCAAGTGCCGGTGCAAGGGCGCGATGAACTGGCGGCCATCAGCACTGCCCTCAACGTCGCCGTGGTGCAGTTGCGCACCAGCCTGCTGGGGGTGGACCACGAAACGTTGCAGTTGAGCAATGCCGTGCGCACCCTCAATACGCACTCCAGCGGCGCCTTGGGAGAAGTCGAGGCCCAACAGATGCAGATCAGCCAGATCGCTGCCGCCGCGACGCAACTGGCCGCCACCTCCCAAGGCGTGGCGAAGAGCTGTGAACAGGCATCCGACAGCGCCCAGCAAACCCGCCGCATTGCCACCGACAGCAGCCGCGACAGCCAACGCACCACGGCGAGCATCCAGCAGCTCAACCAGCGCCTCAACGAAACCGCCGCCGCATTGGGGCGAGTCAGTGAACAGGGGCAACAGATTCAACTGGTGGTCGATACCATTCGTGGCGTGGCCGAGCAGACCAATCTGCTGGCCCTCAATGCCGCCATTGAAGCGGCTCGCGCCGGAGAACAGGGCCGTGGTTTCGCGGTAGTGGCCGACGAGGTGCGCAGCCTGTCACAACGCACCCAGTCCTCCACGCAACAGATTGCCGCCACTGTCGACAGCTTGCGCGCCACGGTCAACGAAGCCGTCAGCCTGATGGAAGCCGCCTGCGGCCAGGCCCAGACCGACGCCCAAGCGGTCACCGGCCTTGGCGAACGCCTGGGAGAAATTGCCAGCGCGGTGCAAAGCGTCACCGACACCCTGGCGCAGATCGCCACTGCCGTGGATGAACAAGCCAGCACCGCCGATGAGGTCAGTGGCAATATCCAGCAGGTCGACCAGGCGGCGATGCGCTTGCTCGAAGGCGCACGAGCGGTGAACCTGGCGGCGGACACGCTGAGCCAGGGAAGCCAGGCCTTGAGTGCCAACACAGGGAGATTTCAGCTCGGCTGACAAGGATTTGCAGCGAGGATTGTTAAGCGGTTGAAAGCGCAGAGAAATATTTCAGATTTACGCTTGACACATCTTCGTTACCGGCGAATAATGCGCGCCACTTGGCTACATAGCTCAGTTGGTTAGAGCATAGCATTCATAATGCTGGGGTCCGGGGTTCAAGTCCCTGTGTAGCCACCAAGTACTAAAAACGGCTTATCGAAAGATAAGCCGTTTTTTTATGCCTCGAGAAAAGTACCTGCTCTATCAGGATTCAGAGTTATCTTGAGCCTCAGTGGCGAGGTGGCACCGGGCTCCATCAGTCCGGTGTTGATTTGCGCCACACACCGCCCATGACTACAGTCAGCCTCTATATCCCAAGCCCACGGATGGAGTGACACGTGCCCACAGATCTGAAACCGAACTTTCATCGCCTGTCAGCCGTTTCGCTGCTGGCTGTCGCTCTGACACTCGCAGCCTGTAAGGCCCCGCCCTCCTCCACAACCACACCGGCATTGCCTGCCCCACCGGAGGTCGTCTCCGGCTACCGCACCGATCTACAGACCCGCTACGCCGACAAGCACATGGCGGCCGCGGCCAATCCGTTGGCGGCCGAGGCCGGGCGGGAGATGTTGCGACGTGGCGGCTCGGCCATCGACGCGGCGATTGCGATGCAAGCGGTGCTGACTCTCGTGGAACCGCAATCTTCAGGCATCGGCGGCGGCGCGTTCATTGTGCTGTGGGATGGCAACGCCGTACGCACTTACGACGGACGCGAAACGGCACCGGCCGGCGCCACCGAAAGACTGTTCCTGCAAGCCGACGGCCAACCCATGCCGTTTACGGCCGCGCAGATCGGCGGTCGTTCGGTGGGTACACCGGGGGTATTGCGCGGACTGGAACTGGCCCATCGCAAACATGGCCGTCTCGAATGGGCGACGCTGTTCGAGCCGGCCATCGCACTGGCAGAGCAGGGCTTCGCGATCTCGCCAAGGCTGCACGCCTTGATCGCATCCGACCCATCGTTGCCGGGCTCGCCCGACATGGCGGCGTACTTTCTCAATGCCGATGGCAGCCCGAAGGCAGTCGGCACCGTGCTGAAAAACCCGGCCTTGGCAGGCGTGCTCAAGCGCATCGCCCACGAAGGTCCCGATGCGTTGTACAAAGGGCCGGTTGCCGAGGAAATCGTCGCCAAGGTGCAGGGCCACCCCAACCCCGGCAGTCTTTCGCTGAACGACCTTAAGAGCTACACCGCACGGGAGCGGCCAGCGTTATGCACCGACTACAAGCGCTGGCAAATCTGCGGCATGCCACCACCGTCTTCGGGCGGGGTTGCCGTGGCGCAGATCCTCGGGACATTGCAGGCCCTGGAACAGCGCGACAGCAGCGCCGCCCTCGCGCCCTTGAAACCGCTCAATACCACTAAACCCGCCAGCATTGAACCCACCGCCGAAGCGGTGCACCTGATCGCCGAAGCCGAGCGCCTGGCCTATGCCGACCGCGCCCAATACATCGCCGACCCGAATTTTGTCGCGGTACCGCTCAAAGGCCTGGTCGACCGAGGTTACCTGGCCAGCCGCGCCAGCCTGATCGGCCCTCGTAGCATGGGTGTCGCCAAACCCGGCACGCCACCGGGCATCCAGGTGGCCTACGCCCCGGACCGTTCCCCACTGCGTATTTCCACCTCGCAAGTGGTGGCTGTGGACGATCAGGGTGGCGCGGTGTCCATGACCACGACGGTGGAATCGGCGTTCGGCTCACATTTGATGGTCCAGGGCTTCATGCTCAACAACCAGATGACCGACTTCTCGTTCATCCCCGAAGAGAATGGGCAAAAAGTCGCCAACCGCGTCGAACCGGGCAAACGCCCTCGCTCATCCATGGCTCCGACGCTGATCTTCGATCAGCAAGGTAGATTGGTGGCCGCAGTCGGCTCCCCCGGCGGCTCGCAAATCATCGAGTATGTCGCCAAGTCAGTCATTGGTCTGCTGGATTGGAACCTGGACCCGCAAGCCGCTATCAACCTCCCCAACTTTGGCAGCCGCAATGGCCCCACCGAACTGGAAAAGGGGCAGTTCAGCCCGACGCTGATCCAGGCCCTGAAAGACAAGGGCCACACCGTGAGCGAGATCGACATGAACAGCGGCACCCAGGCCATCGTCCGGGTGCGCGACGCGCAAGGGAAAACATCTCTGGCCGGCGGCGCGGATCCAAGGCGCGAGGGTCAAGCACTGGGGGATTGATCAACTTCGCCCGGAGGCTGATAGACCAGCAGATCGGCTGGCTGGCATTGCAGATAGCTGCAAATGGCCTCGAGGGTTGCCAGGCGTATGCCCTTGACCTTTCCTTGCTTGAGCAAGGAAAGGTTGGCTTCGGTAATGCCTATGGCAGCGGCAAGGTCCTTGGATTTGACCTTGCGTGTCGCCAGCATTACATCAAGTTGAATCACGATAGGCATGAGGTTCTCAAACGAAAGTTCGGTTTTCTGAATCGACTTCACTGGCCTGGGACAGGATCCGGGCAATGATCGCAATACAGGCCGCAAGAAACAAAGCCACAAAAGATGGGGCGGTAATGCTGAGGGTCAGCAATCGTTGGCCAACCGGCGCATTGATCGTCATCAGCAGGCTAAGAAACGGCTCACAGAGGAAATCCAGCAACACCCACAACGCAACCGCGCGCCCGGCCTTGCCCAGATAAACAGCTGCTTCGTTGGAGAAATACTGGCCGTGGGCATACCGCTTGAACAACTGCCGCAAATTCGCCAGCCCGGCAGCCAACGCCAGCAAAGGGATACTCGACAGCAGGATGCCGCCAAGAGACTGCCAGGCGGTCAAGTACATCGCCTCTTCAGACAAGCTCGACATCTGTCGCTCGGTCAGGGCAAACCCCAGACCGTATCGTGACGCAACGTCGGGAAAAAGCCAGGCCGCCGCATTGGCGGCCATCATCGCAACCATGAACAGAAGCGTTATGGCAGCCATGCGCTGGCTATACAGAGCGAGACGATTCGTACGCATGTGAGGCTCCAACAGAATGAGAGGAGCCCAGAACATAGCCACGAAATTATCACAAAACAATAATTAATATGTAAAAAACAATAATAACCTGTACTTAGGTCGATAACTGGTTTGCAAACTGACTCACCGCATCGACCACCTTCTTCGCCCCGTCCTGGATCTCGACGATCACCGTCCCCGCTTCGGCGGCCAGGGCCAAGCCATGTTCGGCCTGGTGCTGGCCATCGGTCATCAGGGCCACGGCATTGCGGGCCATGTCCTGGTTCTGGCGGACCACGCCGACGATTTCATCGGTCGCCTGGCTGGTGCGCGATGCCAGTTGTCGCACTTCATCGGCCACCACCGCAAAACCGCGCCCTTGCTCGCCGGCCCGGGCCGCTTCGATCGCGGCGTTGAGCGCCAGCAGGTTGGTTTGTTCGGCGATGCCGCTGATGGTCTTGACGATGGTACCGATCACCAGGGATTGCTCATTCAGGGCCTCGATACCTTCGCCTGCGGTTTGCATGTGCCGGGCCAGGTCGCGCATCACATCCACCGCCTGGGTCACTACCGTCGTGCCGCGCTGGGCACTGTTGTCGGTCTGCAACGAGGTGCTGTAGGCAATGTTGGCGGCTTCGGCGACGGCTTTTTCCTGGTTGACCTGGTCCGTGATGTTGGTCGCGAACTTGACCACTTTGTACAACCGCTCGTTGGCATCGAGCACCGGGTTGTAGGAAGCCTCCAGCCAGACCTCGCGACCACTGCTGTCGAGACGCTTGAAACGGCCAGCCACGAATTCACCGCTGTTCAGGCGCTTCCAGAACTGCTCGTAGGCCGCGCTGTTGTATTCCTCGGGTTCGCAAAACGTGCGGTGATGCTTGCCCTTGATCTGCGCAAGGCTATAGCCCATGGCGTTGAGGAAGCGATCATTGGCCGTCAGCACATGACCACCCAAATCGAACTCGATCACCGCCGTTGAACGCACCAACGCACCGATGAGGTTCTCATGCTCGCGAGAAGCCTCGATGGTGCGGGTCAGATCATTGGAGTACATCGAAAAATAGCGAATCCGCCCATCGACATTCCGTACGGGCTGGAGGATCGAACGCAGCCAGGCTTCCTGGCCATTGCCCCGCAGCAAGCGCACGGCACCGGAAAAGTGTTCGCCGCGGGTCAGCGCCGACGTGAAGCGAACCTGGAACTCATTGGATTTCAAATACGCGGGAACCAGCTCATTCACAGGCCGGCCAATCAAGTCCTGGCTCTTGTAACGCATCTCGTCGAGGAAGTTCTGGTTGACCGATTGAATCCGTCCGTCGGCGTCCAGGGTGAGGCCAAGCATTTCACGGTCCAGGCTTTCCTTGACTTGCATAAGACTGGACAGTTCTTGGCGCAGAGCCAGTAGCTCCTGCTTCAGGCGGTTGTTAAACATTGGGCAGCTCCGACAGCGGGAGAATTAAGTGGCTTGTTCCCTTGCCATCGGCGCAGCGTTTTTTTTCTAAAGAGCGCCGCGAGCCCATATTGAAAATATTCCAGGACGCCCTCGAACCCGATAAGCCTGCCATGGTCACTGGATTGTTCTACTGTTGCGCCTGTCCCTTGAAGCCTTGCCGCCATCAATACCCATAACCATAAAAACGAGGTAATTACCGTGACCACCGACATCGAAGACAGCCGTTCCGCCCGCTTCGCCTTGCGCTGTTCCAGTTTCGCCGAGCGCTGGTTCCCGGACTCCTGGGTCTTTGCCGCGCTGGCGGTGCTGGTGGTTGCCATGGCGACACAATTGATCGGCGCCACGCCTACGGCGGCGGCCATGGCGTTCGGTGACGGCTTCTGGAGCCTGATCCCATTCACCATGCAAATGGCCTTCGTGGTGATCGGCGGATACGTGGTCGCCAGTTCGCCACCGGCCGTAAAATTGATTGACCGCCTGGCACGCATTCCGACCAACGGCCGCTCCGCGGTGGCGTGGGTAGCGCTGATTTCCATGGTCGCGTCATTACTCAACTGGGGCCTGTCGCTGGTGTTTGGTGGTTTGCTGGTGCGCGCCCTCGCCCGTCGCACCGACTTGAAGATGGACTACCGCGCCGCCGGAGCCGCCGCCTACTTGGGCCTGGGCGCGGTGTGGGCCCTGGGCTTGTCTTCGTCGGCAGCGCAATTGCAGGCCAACCCGGCCAGCCTGCCGCCGTCGATCCTGTCCATTACCGGTGTCATTCCGTTTACCCAGACGATTTTCCTCTGGCAGTCTGGCGTGATGCTGCTGGCGCTGATCGTGATCTCGTTGATCGTCGCCTACGCCACTGCTCCCGGCCCCAACAGCGCCCGTGACGCCGCCGCTTGCGGGATCGATCCGAGTTTCAGCATGCCGGCGTTGCAGCCCCGCACCCGACCTGGGGAGTGGCTGGAGCACAGTCCGCTGCTGATCATTGCGCTGGTGCTGCTGGCCGCCGGCTGGCTGTTCCACGAGTTTTCAACCAAACCTGCGATCAGTGCCATTTCCGGCCTCAACACCTATAACTTCCTGTTCATCATGCTGGGCGCCTTGCTGCACTGGCGGCCGCGCAGCTTTCTCGACGCCGTGGCGCGCGCGGTGCCGACCACCACGGGCGTGTTGATCCAGTTTCCGCTGTATGGCTCGATCGCCGCGCTGCTGACCACGGTCAAGGGCAGTGACGCCCAGACCCTGGCCCACCACATCTCGACCTTTTTCGTACAGATCGCCTCCCACGACACCTACGCCCTGTTGATGGGCATCTACTCGGCAGTGCTGGGCTTCTTCATTCCTTCCGGCGGCGGCAAGTGGATTATCGAGGCGCCCTACGTCATGCAGGTGGCCAATGACCTGAACTATCACCTGGGCTGGGCCGTACAGATCTACAACGCCGCCGAAGCGCTGCCGAACCTTATCAACCCGTTCTATATGCTGCCTTTGCTGGGGGTTTTGGGGCTGAAGGCCAGGGACCTGATCGGTTTTTCCTTCGTGCAGTTGCTGGTGCATACGCCCCTGGTACTGGTGCTGCTGTGGGCGCTGGGGACAACATTGAGTTATTTACCGCCAGTGATGCCATAAAGCCATAAAAAAGGGCCGATATTTCCGTCGGCCCACTTTTTCTTCGGCCCGGTCTGTTTCAGTATGGAGACACCCTGTTTCGAGGGGTCCACACGCTGAAAAGGATCTGAGCATGTCCAAACTCGCCGTACTTTCTTTTGCCGCCCTGGCCTTCAGTGCCGCCGCCCATGCCACCGACATTGACGTACAACTGGGCAGCACCGAACGCGTTACCCGCCTCTTCGCCTACCCCAACAACTGCAACGTCATTTGCTTTCGCGACTGGACCCTGGAACAGACCGTCGAGCATTACCTGACCCAAAGCGTGCAGCGCGACGGCTACGGCACGGCCAAGGTCCACGTCAAAATCGATAACGACAAGGTCTATGCCAGCATCAGCGGAGTGCCCAAGAGCTACGGCCAACCGCTGAAGGCCCTGCTCGACGCTGGTGACCTGGCGTATAACGGCGCGAGCAAACTCAACAGCGACAAGAAATGGTCCTACAACTGGTACCTGTTCCTGCCGCTGGGCATGGCCCTGGAAAACCGCAAGAGTGTCGAGTTGCTGCACTTCCCGCCGGATTACTCCCTGACCCAGGCCCAGGACTACCTGGAGTCGGCCACCACCGATCGCTGGGCCACCCTGCTGACCGTCAACGGCATTGCCGCCGACCAGACACCGGCCTACCAGACCATCATCGACATCGCGCCCATCGCGGCGCCGTCCAATGCCGGCAGCACGCTGGAAGGCCTCTACAGTTACTTCAACGATTACCAGACCACCATGGTCACGCAGATCACCCAAACCGCCAGCGGCGCCGCGTTGCCGATGGTGGCCTTCGGAGCGCCCGTTCGGAACTGGATCAAGACCCAGTACGGCCAGACTGTGGGCGTGCTCGGCCTGGCGAGCATCACGCCGACTGCGGGGGTCAAGGTGCCGGTCCTGGGCTCCAACCACCCGAGCTACATCTGGTACGCCGCCGACAAGGAAAACTACGACGGTGACGAAGCCAAGGCCGATGCCGCCGGCTTGAAAGTCATGGGCCAGGACCTGAGTGCTGCATGCTGGCAGGCTGGCATGGGCAGCAAGCCGGGCACCGATCCGAGCGCCCTGCTGAACCAGTGCACGCAGACCTGGCAAGTCACGCAAAAGGAAAAGACCTGCGAGTTGTTCTACACCTCGGTGCGTAAACTGAGCGAGGAAGACGCTGAGAAAAAATGCGAAACGCCGGCGATCAAGTCGCAACTTCCGCAACTGAAGGTGCCCATGCCGCTGCCTGCCGAAGCGGTCTGAACCTTGGGGCGCCTTCCCGCGTAAGCTTGCACTGACGCGGGAAAGCGCCTTTGGCTCCTGTCAGAGTCGACAGTAGATGCCGCGCTCGACTTGGGCGAAGCTATCAATGTCTATAGCGACCGCTGGCAGGATCGCCGGCGCCAAAAATTCGAGTGCCCTAAGCCGACAGGGACCGTCATGACCACCTTCATTGCAAATAGAGCTAGCTCACAGAACCAGGATTGCATTTACCCTGAAAAAGAACTCAGCACCCGCCTGGGTTATCCATCCGTCCGCGATTTCGACGTGCATCAAACGAGCGACGGACGCAGCAATGGGGTCATCGCCCGAAGGGCCTTCCCCCCCATGGAGCGGATGTGCCGGGTATCGGGGCTTCTGGTGAGCCGACGACGCCTGCATACGCTGCAGATATTGCCGGAAATACACATGTATGACCCACGTTTCGCTGGATTGCTGCTGCATTCTTGCAACCCGAATGTCTTTCTCGACATGAGCGAATTGTGGTTGTGGTCGCTGACCCACATCCACAAAGGCGACTACCTGACGATGGACTACGCCAGCACCGAACGGAAACTGTATCGGCAGTTCGCCTGCCGGTGCGGTTCATCCAACTGCCATGGCTGGATCACCGGCTATGACGAACCGCCGAATGAGCAGGGAATGAAATTCCTACGGCACTGGCGTCGTCGCTGTCATCGCGACTGACCCTGAATCAGGGTGCGTCGACCGGACGCAGCCGATACTGCGGCGGCAGTTGCTCGAAACCGCTGATCGTGGTGTCCAGGCTTTTCCAGCGTCCGTCCTTGATGCCGTAGATGCAGCCGTGGATCGACAGTTTCTGCCCACGGTGCCAGGCGTTCTGCACGATGCTGGTATGACCGACGTTGGCCACCTGCTGGATCACGTTGAGCTCGCACAAGCGGTCGACACGTTCCTCTTCGGTCGGCAATTGGCCCAACGCCTCGCGATGCTCGTAGTACAGGTCGCGAATCGAGCGCAACCAGCCGTCGATCAGGCCCAGTTGCCGGTCCTGCATCGAGGCCCGCACACCGCCACAGCCGTAATGGCCGGTGACCAGGATGTGTTTGACCTTGAGCACGTCCACCGCGTACTGGATCACCGACAAGCAGTTGAGGTCCGTGTGCAGCACCACGTTGGCCACGTTACGGTGTACGAACAGATCGCCCGGCAACATGCCGACGATCTCGTTGGCCGGCACCCGCGCATCGGAACAGCCGATCCACAGGTACTCCGGGGTTTGCTGACGGGCCAGCTTGGAGAAGAAGTCAGGATCTTCCTGCTTGATCGCATCGGCCCAGCGCGCGTTGTTATCAATCAGATCTTGTAATTCGTTCATGCTGTCTAGCCTCGATAGAGAGTGCGCAACTGTGACAGACGACCGCCGGTCGAGGTCACGTCAGCGATGCATTGGAATTCCTGGGTGCGCTGCCGGTCGACACCAGTAAGGCCCACAGTATGAGGAATTGCCATGAATGATTCACGACGCCCCTTCGATGCGACGCAACCGGAACCCATCGACGACAACGAAGATCGCATGGGCTCGATGCATGAGTTGGAGTTCGACGACGAACAGCCCAGTGCGAAAATCGGCGACGAATTGCCGGAAAACGAACGCGAACAGCTGATGCCACGTGAACGCGTGCGCGAAGCGGGCATGACCGGCGCCTCGACGGATGATCACGAGCCGACCGACGACGACCTGAGCCCGGAAACACTGATTCGCGAAGACGGGGCCCGGGATGCCTTTGAGGCCGGCGACGACGAACAGGCGGACTGGGAGCTGAGCGTGGTGGATGAAAATGATATTGGTGGGGGCGATGGGCTGGATGAAGCGGAAATGGCCGATATCGATCCGCTGGATGGCAAGCGGTAAGTGTCGATAGAGCTGACGCCATCGCGAGCAGGCTCGCTCCCACAGGTTCTGCGTCATAACCAAATGTCTTGAGCGATGCAGATCTAATGTGGGAGCGAGCCTGCTCGCGATGACGGTGTTGCGGTCAACCTTGATGTGGCAGTTCAGTCCACCAAGGTACACGCCATGACCACCGCATCCTCACGCCCACCCACCGCTGGGTAATAATCCCGGCGCCGGCCCACTTCATTGAAGCCATAGCGCTCATACAGCCGGAACGCGGTGCGGTTGCTGTCGCGCACTTCCAGGAAGCATTCCCGGGCCTCGGCCTTGTAGGCAATCGACATCAAGTGTTCCAACAGACGCAAGCCCAGGCCACGGCCCTGGTTTTCCGGCTTGACGGTAATGTTGAGCAGGTGCGCCTCATCCAGGATGATCTGCACCACGCCATGGCCCACTTGCTGCTGGCCTTCGAACATCAGCCAGATCTGGTATTTGCCCAGCCCGTCGAGAAATATCCCGCGGGTCCAGGGATGACTGTAGGCGGCGTATTCGATCTTCAGCACAGCGTCGAGGTCCGCCTCGGTCATCGGGCGGAACGATACAGCGTCACTCATTCGATTCTTTCCAGCGCGCCATCAGCCGGCGCATGGCTTGCCAGACATCAGCCTTGCGCTGTGGCGTTTCCATTAACAGTTCCAGGCCGGGCAACGCCCAGGCCGAGCCCAGGCCTTCGACCTGCAGTTCGCGATTGAACGCTTCGGCATCCGCCTCGCCGGCGAACTTCACCGCCGGCAGGCCGATCAGCCACAAACACGCACAGGGTTCATCTTCGAGCCGCGCCGAAACAAAGCCCTGGACGAAATCCCGCGCCGCTTCCGGCCCCTGGTCCATGGTGCCGCGGGACAACAGCGGCCAGCGCACCGGTTCACCGATGATTTGCGGGCTGTCCGGCAGACCGGCGGCGCGCAGCATGTCCTTGAGCAGCAGATACGCCGGGTCGCGGCTCTGGAAGGGATCGCCCGTGGGCAATTCCACCAGCAACAGGCAACGCCCGGCCCGCAGCAGTTGCAGGGCGAAACGCGGCGGGGCGACGTAAGGTGCCTTGGGCGGCGCCTCGACAACTTCTTCCACCGGCTTGGCATTGGTCCGGGTCGAGGCCAGGCTCGGCCGCGGCACTTCGATTTTCGGCCGTTCGGCCACGGGCGCTACCGGCTCGGCCACCGTCTTGGCCACAGGCGCGGTCACGACCGGCGCAATGTACTCGGGCTCGGGCGTTTCCAGCAGCTCGGGCCGCGACGGGGCGGCGAACGGCAATTCGGTACGCGGCAGCCAGTTGACCACCTGCATGGCGGTCAGATAGGCGCGGCGACGGGACTCGATAAGCAAGGGTCGGCCACTTGTGGATAACTGAAAGTGGAAGGGATTCTACCGCCCTTCGGCGCGGATCGCTTCCCTGTTGCACCGATAGTTGATCGATACAGAACGACAGTCCGTCCAAGGGGTGAATCGCAACCGGCCCGATGCAGTACAATCGCCGCTTTTAATTGCCAACCCGACGGCCATTGCGATGATCGAACCCAAGCGCGTCTTGCGCGCCCTCGCTGAACACTGGGCATTGCTGGAACCTTTGTGCGAGCACTTCGACCAGGGCACCCTGAGCCTCAACGAATTGCGTTCACAGCTGGCCGCCCAACAACTGGACAGCACGCCCCAGGACATCACCAACCTGCTGGACGTGTGGATCCGCCTGGACATCCTCGTACCGGTGGCGAAAAGCCCGAACCGCTTCGAGCTCAATGCCCAGATCCATGACTTCCTCGCCTACCTGCGCCGCGAACACCGCCTGGGCCTGTGCCTGGAGATCGAAGCCTACCTGCGCCACCTCGAGCGCCTCGCCGGCTACATCCAGGACGCCTTCGACATCCGCGACGGCAACGACCTGGCCCGCCAGTTGCGCCTGCTGGACATGCGCGTGCGCGACGTGCTCAAGAAACTCGCCAACGACGAACAGGCTCTGGTGGCCGTGGCCGAACGGGCCAAGACCAGCGACCGGCAGATCCCGCTGCGCCAGCGCTACGCGGAAGTGTTGGCAACCTGGGACGAATACGTCGAGCCGATGATCCAACTGGTGAACGCCGATGGCGCGTTCGAGCAAGGCGTGCGCAAGGTCGAGAACGTGCTGTTGCGCATGCTCACCGAACAGCAGCGCCTCGGCCACCTGGTGGACGACGACATGCTGCTGCGCACCCACGCGCGCATCCTCGAGATGCAGACCAGTGCCCAACTGACCCTGCGCCATGCCCGTGAACTGCTCCTGCCACTGCGCGAAGAAGCCCGCCGCCACAACGCCGTGACCCGTGGCGCCGCGCTGGCCCTGGCCGCCATTCGTCGCAAAGGCATCGATGCCGTGCCACAGGCCGCCATGCCGCTGTTCACTCGGCCGCAAAGCACCTTCCTCGGCAGCGCCAGCCAGGTCGAGGCCTATGTCTATGCCCTGGCCCGCTTCGAACCGAAACCGGCGCGTTTCCCCAAGTCCCACAAGACCCACAAGGGCGGCGAAGCACCGCGTGCGCCACGCACCGTGCGCGAGATGGTCGAGCGTTGCGAAGACGCCCTGCCGATGCCGGACCTCATGACCTGGCTGCTGGAACAGGAACCGGACGGCGCCACCGACGAATTGCTGTATTGGTTCTCGCGCCTGTCGCGGGAAAAACGTTTCAAGCGCGAGCGTCTGGAACGCCGCGAATACCACACTCACGAGCATCAGGTCAGCCTGCGCTCCTTCGCCCTGCTCTCGGCCCGCGACAGCGCCGCCGAGGATTCTGCGAGCATCCCCCATGCATCTTGATCTATCCGAACTGTCCCAGCTGGCGCCGATCTTCCGCGAGCTGTTCAAGGGCTATCACGTCAGCCGCCGCGACCCGGAGCTGTACGCGCAACTGTCGAACTTCCAGGACCAGTACCGCACGCTGTTCAAGGCCCTGGGCTTCGAGCTGGTATGCGACACCCGTGGCTTCTACTACTTCGTGCCGGACCTGGCCGCCGCGGCGGTGAACAAGACCGCCCAGCGCCTGGCCCTGTTCACCTTCATCCTCGTCGAGCACCTGGCCGACCAGGGCCGCGACCCGATCGCCGTGCTCGACGGTGGCAGCCTGGGTCGCGATGAGCTGCCTTCGCTGCTGGAAAAATACCGCGACCTGTTCATCCAGGCCGAAGTACAAACCCAGGAAGAGCTGGAAGAAAAAATCATGCGGCGCATGACCCAACTGGGTTTTGCCAGCGAAGAGAACGGCGTGTACCGCTTCCTGCCGCCGATGCACCGCTTCCTCGATGTCTGCCTGTCGGTCCAGCAGGACCGCGACCTGGCCGCCAGCCTGCACAGCGTGCTGCCGTTGCCGGCACCGGTGCTGATCGACGAAGACAGCGACGAAAAACTGCTGCAGACCGATGATCCGCTAGATCTGAGCGAATTCGAAGGTGAAAGCGAAGAAGACGCACTGGCCCGCGCCATTGCCGAAGAACAGGAGACCGACGCATGAGCAAGGAACGCTACGGCATCCGCCGCTTTGCCCTTTTGAACACCGCCGGCTACAGCCTCGGCCTGTTCCCGCTGGAAGAACCGTTGTCGGTGTATGGCGCGAACAACCTGGGTAAATCCGCCTCGATCAACGCCTTGCAGTTCCCGATCCTGGCGCGCATGTCGGACATGAGCTTCGGCAAGTACAGCCTGGAACAATCCCGGCGGTTCTACTTTGCCTCGGACACCAGCTACATCCTGGTGGAAGTCGCCCTGCCCCACGGCCCGCATGTGATCGGCGTGGTCGGTCGCGGCCCGGGCGGCGGTTTCGGTCACCAGTTCTTTGCCTACGCTGGCAAACTGGACCTGGCTCACTACCAGAAAGATGACACCTGCCTGCGGCAGAAAGAGCTGTTCACCAACCTGGAGCGCGAAGGCCTCAAAGCCTACGAACTCAAACCGGATGAACTGCGGCGCCTGCTGGTGGGTGGGCACACCTCGATTCCGCTGGACCTGACGCTGATCCCGCTGCGCTCCACCAGCGAGCAAAGCCTCAAGACTTTCCGCGCGCTGTTCATCAACCTGCTGCACATGCGCGAAATCACCGCGGCCAAGCTCAAGCAACTGTTCCTCGACGCGTTCGAGCACAGCCTGCGCTCCGGTAGCGTGGATTACATTGCGGCGTGCGAAGAAGCCTTCCGCGACGTACGACGCATGGAGCAGGACTACAACTCCCTGGTCGCCGCCGGCCCGCTGGTTGAAGCCCTGGCCAATGGCGTGAAGCAGCGCGACATTTTGCGCGGAAAACTGCATCGCCTGTCGCCATTGCTCGACTCATTACTGGGTACCTGGTCGGACTACGCCAGTGCGCGCAAGGAAGAGCTGACCATCCAGGCCGAACACTATCGCAACGAACAGGATTCGCTGCAGAACGACCAGCGCGGTGGCACCCAGGAGCTGATGCGCCTGGAGCGGGAAATCAGCGGTATCCAGCGCTGGATCGGCGAGCTGTCAGTGCTCAAGAACCGCTTCGCCCTGGTGGATGACGTCAAGGTCCTGGAGCAGCAACTGCTCGCCGCCAAGGACGCCCACGATGAACTGGCCGGCGCCCTGGCCCAGTCCCGGCAGTTCAGCGCCGAAGACCTCGAAGAGCGCCTGCGGGATCTGGAAAAACGCCTGAAGTCGGTCAAGCAGCAACTCGATCACGCCGACAACAACAGCTACGCCCGCCTGCGCGAAGAGTTCTCGCAACAGGATGTCGAGCGCCTGATGCGCCTGTTCAACAGCGCCCTGTTCAGCCTGCCACTGGGCGAACACGGCATCGCGCTGGACGAAAACGGCGAGTGGGTCAAATCCATGGAACTGATCCTCGACGGCTTCAAGGGCGAACGCTTCGAAGTCCCGGGCCTGTCCATCGACCTGTCCCACATCGAACCGCCAGCCCTGCAAGCCCTGGCCGATCGCGCCGCACTGCGGGACCAGAAAGAGCGCCTGGAAAAAGAACTCAAGCAGCTCAAGACCCAGCAAGCCGTGGCCGCCGACCGTGCCGCGAGCAAGACCCAGACCGAAGCGCTGTACCAACAGGTCCTGGATGCGCAAAAAGCCCTGGAAGACTTCCGCCGCACCCAGACCCTGAGTGCCGAGGAAGGCGAGAAGCTCGAGCAACTGGCGCAAATGGAAGCCGCCCAGGACGAACTCAAGCGCTCCAGCGATGCCTTCACCGAGCGCGTCCAGCAGTTGTCCGCCAAGTTGCAACTGGTGGGCAGGCAGATCGCCGACATGGAAGCCAAGCAGCGCACCCTCGACGACGCCCTGCGCCGTCGCCAATTGCTGCCCGCGGACCTGCCGTTCGGCACGCCATTCATGGACCCGGTCGACGATTCCATGGACAACCTGCTGCCGCTGCTCAATGACTATCAGGATAGCTGGCAAGGCCTGTTGCGGATCGACGGCCAGATCGAAGCGCTGTATGCCCAGGTGCGCCTCAAGGGCGTGGCCAAGTTCGACAGTGAAGACGACATGGAACGCCGTCTGCAACTGCTGATCAACGCCTATGCCCACCGCACCGACGAAGCCCTGACCCTGGGCAAGGCCCGACGCGCGGCAGTGACCGACATTGCCCGGACCCTGCGCAACATTCGCAGCGACTACGACAGCCTCGAACATCAACTGGCGCTGTTCAACCGCGAGATCAACAAGCGCCAGGTGTCCAACCTGCAGAGCTTCCGGATCGTCCTGGCGCCGAACAAGGAAGCGCTCAAGCACATCGACCAGATCATCCACAGTGCCGGCCAGTACGAGGAAGGCGAGACGCTGTCGGTGTTCGACCTCAGCCAGAGCGCCGAGCAGGACAACAAGAACGAAGAAGCCAAGGAATACCTGGCGCGGCTGGTGGCAGCGAACCACAACCAGCTCGGTCTCAAGGACCTGTTCGAACTGGCGTTCGAGATCACCAAGGTCAACGGCCAACCCGTGATCCACACCGACATCGACGGTGCGGCATCCAACGGCACCACCATGACCATCAAGGCGCTGACCAACATGTATTTGTTGCTGCACCTGATGGACCGCGAACAGGCCGGTCGTGTGCGCTTGCCGTACTACCTCGACGAAGCGGCGGACATCGACGAGAAAAACCAGGCCGCGCTGCTGGAAACTAGCCTGCAACTGGGCTTCGTGCCGATCCTGGCCAGCGTGAAGCCGCAAGTCTGCGCCAGTGTCGCCATCGACCTGGAGGGCGGCAGCGGCCCGAACGGCATCTACATCGACGAAGCGGACTGGAAGTACATCCGTCGTCATGATGCAGTGAAGGCCACGGTGAATGTACAGGCCGATGAGCCGGAGCTGGATCCGGTGTGATGTGAATCTCCGGATGTGAAAAAGGCCGCGATCCAAATGGATCGCGGCCTTTTTCATTGCGAAGTCTTTAATGAACATCATCGCGAGCAGGCTCGCTCCCACATTGGATTGATGTCGTACTTGATAGCCATGAACGACACTTGATCTGTGGGAGCGAGCCTGCTCGCGAAGACGTCAGGACAAACTAACGCGGCCCAATTATTTGCCGAGACTGATCTTCGGCGCCCAAGTCAGCCATTCATCTTCAAACTTGTCGAACAGTGGGAAGGTCTGCTCCGCTCGTGCCGGGCTGCCCATTCTTTCGCCATCCGGCGTTGCGAAGGCAATGCCACCCTGGATCAGCGTTTCAAGCGACTCGGTTCGCACCGTCGCGCCCTTGAACAGACCGAAGTCCAGACCGAAGCCACTGCTGTTCCAGAAGCGTGAGCCGCTGCGCACCAACGGCGCATATTTAGGCTCGATCAGGATATGGATCAGCACCCGGTCCGCCGTCTGGCCCAGTTCATAACCGGTAACCTTGCCCACCGTAATCTCGCGATAGGTCACCGGCACGCCGATCTTCAACGAACCACGGCGGGCCGCGCTCAGCACCAGGCTCAGCCCCGCTTCAGGTACAGCGCTTTCCGGTGGATTGGCAAGGGCCACGAAGCTCTTCTGCGGCCCGAGGTTTTTCGCCGAAGGCTGCACTTCAATGTATTGGCCGGTTACCAGCGTTTCCAGGTTGGAGGTCTTCATCAACCCCAGTTCAGGCTTGACCACCCAGAACTGGGACCCGACCCGGGCGATGCGCTCCGGCACTTCGGTGATACGCGCAGTGAGCAGCACCGATTGCATATCGGCGCTGAGATCAACGTCCTCGATCTTGCCTACATCCAACCCTTTGAAACGAATCGGCGTACCACTGCGCAAACCATCGGCGCGGTCGACCTTGATCGTGACCATGGTGCCCCGCTGCTGTGCAGTTTCATGATCGGCAAACAGGCGGAAGCGTGGAATGCGTCTTTTCAGCGGCACATTCGGTTCCGGGGTTTCGAAGGCAATCCCGCCAGCCATCAGGCTTTGCAGGGACTCACTCTTGACCTGGATCCCGCCCGTCAAGCCTCCCGAGAGGGTGATGCCACTGGCGTTCCAGAAACGTGTGGAGCCGTTGACCAGTCCTTCGTATTCCTTCTCGATGTGCACACCGATGATCAACTGCTTTTTCTTGCGGGAGAACTGATAGCTCTGCACCGAGCCGACCTTGACCTGCTTGTAGAGGATCGGACTGCCAACCTCCAGCGATCCGAGGTTTTCGGTCAGCAGGACCAAGTGCAGCCCCGGGGAACGCAAGTCCAGCGGCGGCGCTTTGGCCCGGGCTTCGAACTCGCGCTGCGGCGCGCCGCCCTTGTCACCCGGTCGCACGGCAATGTAGTTGCCCTTGACCAGCGCTTCCAGGCCAGTGATACCCGCCAGGGAGATCGACGGCTTGACGACCCAGAACTGCGTGCCGGTCACCAGGTAATCTTCGGCCAGCGGGTCCAGGGTCAATTCAGCCGTGGCGCTGGACAGGTCTGGATCGACCTTGAGGTTCTTCAGACTGCCGACCTGAATACCCTTGTACATGACCGGCGTACGGCCGGCCTGCAATCCTTCGAAATCGCTGAGTTTGACCTTTACACGGATACCCGCCGCAGCAGCGTCGAAGTCTTCGTAAAGACGGAACGGCAGGCTTGGGTCCGTCGGCGGGCTGTCCTTGCGGCTTTCCGGCGTGGCGAAGGCAATCCCCCCGGCCACGATGCTGGCCAGGGACTCGCTGCGCACTTTGACGCCCGAGAGGTTGGCATCGATGCTGATGCCACTGGCGTTCCAGAAACGCGTATGTTTGCGCACCAGGTTGGCATAGGTCGGCTCGATGAAGATTTTGATCTCGACCTTGCTCTGATCCTCGGACAGCAGGTAGCTCTTCACCTGACCGACCTGGATCTGTTTGTAGAACACCGGGCTGCCACGGTTCAGTGAACCCAACCGATCAGCCTTGAGGGTCAGATGCAAACCCGGCTTGGCGTCCGACAGCGGCGGCTCTTCGACCAGGGCCTTGAATTTACGGGTCGATTCGCCTTCACCGGGGCTGATGGCCACATAGTTACCCGATACCAGGGTTTCCAGGCCAGTGATCCCGGCCAGGCTTACGCTCGGCTTGACCAGCCAGAAACGCGTTCCGGTCTTGAGGTATTGCTCGACGTCCTTATTCATCTCGACCGTCGCGACCACGCCCTTGGAGTTGCCTTCGTCATCGAGTTTAAGGGCCGTCACTTTGCCGACCGTCATCCCTTTGTAGACGACTTCGGTTTTGTTGACCTGGATGCCTTCGCCACTCTCAAAGCGCACAGTGATCTCGATTCCGGTCTCGTTATAAGCCCGCCAGCCGAGCCAGCCGCCGATGATCAAGGCAATCAACGGCAAGACCCAGATGGCCGACCAGTTCGAAGCCGGTCGGGTTTTAGCGTTAGGCAAATCAGTCATGGTCGTCATCCGACTCCGTGTTATCCCAAATCAGTCGGGGATCGAAAGTTACTGCGGCAATCATTGTCAAAATCACTACGCTGGCGAAAGCGATCGCGCCGAGACCGGCTTCGACACTGGCGAGTCGCCCAAAATTCACCACTGCCACCAGAATGGCAATCACGAAAATATCCAGCATCGACCAACGACCAATGAACTCGATGAAACGGTACATAAAGATGCGTTGCCGCGCCGACATGGGCTGGTGTCGTTGCACGGAAAACAGCAACAAGGCGATACCCACCAACTTGAAGGTGGGTACAAGGATACTGGCGATGAACACCACGGCGGCGATGGGAATCATGCCGTGTTGTACCAACTCGATGACGCCGGACATGATCGTACTCGGGGCACCTTGGCCCAGCGAGTTGATGGTCATGATCGGCAACATGTTGGCCGGAATATAGAGAATCGCGGCCGTGATCAACAATGCCCAGGTCCGCATCAAGCTGTTCGGGCGACGGGGGTGAACCAGCGCGCCGCAGCGAGTACAGGTTTGGTTGTCGGCTTCAGCGTCCTGCCGATTCAACTCATGGCACTCCGTACAGATCAGAATGCCTGCATCAATCGCCCGCATGGGCATCTTCTCCTGATAACGCCTGCCAGATCTGATGCGGTGACATCACCACCTCCAGCCAGACCTGGACCAGCAACAAACTGATGAAACACACCAGGCCAAGGCCTACGGTGATGGCCGCCATGTCGGCCAACTTGACGATGGCCACCAGCACGCCCATGAGGTAGACCTCAAGCATCCCCCAGTCTCGTAAATGGTGATAAATGCGGTACAGCAACAAACCGTAGCTACGGCCAAAGTCCAAGCGAATGGTCAACAGCACAGCCAACTGACAAAACAACTTGAGCAGCGGGATGCCCATGCTGCACAGGAACACCACTGCCGCGATACCTTGCATACCGGTATCGAACAAACCGACTACCCCACTCCAAACGGTATCCTGGGACGACTGCCCGAGCAGATTGAGTTGCATGATGGGTAAGAAGTTGGCCGGCACGTATAACAGCAGGGCGGCGATAACCAGGGCAAGACTGCGCTCGACTACATTGTGCCGGTGAGCATAGAGCTCATAGCCGCAGCGGGGGCACTCGGCTTTTTCGCCATGGGCCAGTTGAGGCTTGCGCATCAAAAGGTCGCACTCATGACATGCCACCAGATCGCTCAGGGGTAGATCTGACAACCTATCAATGTCTGACGGATCGGGCATAAACAGCTCTGGCTCAGCTAAGGTGGGGCTATTCTAGTGCTCCAGCTCGGAAATAACTGTGCAAATTTATCACGAGCTTTCGTAGACTTTTCCTGCGGGCAAAACAAAACCCCTACCTGCGTCAGCAGATAGGGGTTTCGGAATTTAATCTTGACGATGACCTACTCTCACATGGGGAAACCC
>NZ_UETT01000016.1:0-179609 GCF_900115935.1 Pseudomonas sp. 43mfcvi1.1
CCGTTGTCGTCGGTGACAACCACGGCAAATTGCTCGCTCAGGTTGTTGGCACCGTTGGCGTTTGGATGGGTTTCATTGTCCAGCAGCGTGTAGCTGTAGCTGACCACGCCCGTGGTGGCGTTGTAGCCGGTGATGGTCAACGTATTGCCGAGTGCGGTGGTAATCGATTGCGGGAAACCGGCTGCCACGCCGCCGGTGACGACGTTGATGCCGCCGACGCTCAAGGTCTGCACACCGTCCAAAGCAGTAATCGTAAAAGTACCGCTTTGCGTCAGGGCCGGCGCATCCGGGCTGCTGCCGTCGCTGAGGTTTTTCTCCTGGACCGCCAACTCACCACCCTCGGTGTCGAGGCCAGTGATGATCACCGGGTCGTCGTTGTTGTGCACTTGCAGTACCAGGTTCGCGGTACTGGTGTCGCCATCGGCATCGGTCAGGGTGTAGGTGAAGGTCTCGCTGCCATTGCCGCCACCATGCAAACCTTTGAAATCGGCGTCGGCAGTGTTGAGGGTGTAGGTGTAGGAACCGTCAGCGTTGAGCACCAGGGTGCCGTAAGTGCCGGTGAAAGTGCCAGGCGTGATCGGACCAGAGGCCACATGATCCGCACCTTGGGTGTCGTTGGTCAGCACGCTACCGGTCAGGGTCAGGTTGGTTTCCGAGGCGGTGCTGGCGTTGCTGTCGTCCACGGCTTTCGGCAGGTCGTCGACGATGTTCACGTCGAGGTTGCCGTTGGCGGTGGTGCCGTTGTCGTCGGTGACAACCACGGCAAATTGCTCGCTCAGGTTGTTGGCACCGTTGGCGTTTGGATGGGTTTCATTGTCCAGCAGCGTGTAGCTATAGCTGACCACCCCAGTCGCAGCGTTGAAACCGGTGATGGTCAGGGTGTTGCCCAAAGCGGTGGTAATCGATTGTGGGAAACCGGCTGCCACGCCGCCCGTAACCACATTGATGCCGCCGACGCTCAAGGTCTGCACACCGTCCAACGCCGTCACGGTGAAGGTGCCGCTTTGCGTCAGGGCCGATGCATCCGGGCTGCTGCCGTCGCTGAGATTTTTCTCTTGCAATGACAGCTCGCCACCTTCGGTATCGAGGCCCACCAACACCACTGGATCGTCGTTGTTATGCACCTGCAGCACCAGATTCGCGGTACTGGTGTCACCGTCGGCATCGGTCAGGGTATAGGTGAATGTCTCAGTGCCGCTTCCCCCGCCGTGCAATGCGACGAATTGCGGGTCGCTGGTGTTCAGGGTGTAGGTGTATGTGCCATTGGGGTTGAGCACGAGGGTGCCGTAGGTGCCGGTGAACGTCCCGCCAATGATCGGCCCACTGTCGGGACCGGTGGGGATCCGGTCGGCGCCCTGGTGATCGTTGGTCAATACGTTACCCGTGAGGGTGACGAGGGTTTCCGAGGCTGTGTTGGCGTGGCTGTCGTCGATCGCCTGGGGCACGTCGTCGGTGATGTTGACATCCAGGGTCCCGGTAGCGGTGTCGCCATCGGAATCGACGGCAACGACCGGGAACTGTTCGGTGATGTTGTTGGCACCGCCACCGGCAGGATGGGTTTCATTGTCCGTCAGAGTGTAGGTGTAGCTGACCACGCCGGTAGTCGGGTTGTAGCCGGTGATGGTCAACGTGTTGCCCAGCGCCGAGGTGATGGTTTGAGGGAAACCTGCGGGCACACCGCCAGCAATCACGCTGATGCCGCCGATGCTCAGGCTGCTCAGCCCATCGGGGGCAGAAACCGTGAAGGTGCCGCTTTGCACCAGTGCACTTGGGTTGCTCGCCGAACCATCGGCCAGATTGGCCTCATTGGTGGTCAGTTCGCCGCCTTCCACGTCCACGCCATCCAAGGTCACGGGGTTGTCTGGTGTTTCGGGGGTGACTGGCGGCACGGTGCTATCGCCGTCGTTATCCGGATCACCGGCCAGGCGCAGTTGCGGAAACTCGGGTATCCCGTTGAACCCGGCCGTGGGGAAGCCAATCTGCGGATCGACCTCGCCACCGACTTCTTCCAACAACACGAAACTGTGCCCGCCGCCCACGCCTCCGGGGTTACCACCCTCGGGGCCCGCGGCCGTGGCTTCGCCGGTCTGGGTCGGGTCGGCACCGGCGGCGATGGCTTGTTGCAGTTTTTGTACGTCGGTCAGTTGCGCGTTACTCGGTGTCAGCGCTTCAGGCGTGTCGACATGGGGCGCGTGGTTGGCAAGCAGCTGTGGGGTGAGGGTCAGGTTGCTTCCGCGTCCCAAGGTCAATTCCTGGCCATTTTGCAGATGCACCGCCACGGCCCCTTCGCCCCCGGTGATCAGGTGTTCGCCGGCATAGAGCCGGTCGCCTTCGACCAAAGGCCGCCGCAGGCCACCGGCCGCTTCTGCGAAAACCTGCCCGACCACTTTACTGACGATACCGATGAGCGCTGCCATGTGCATTTCCTCCGTTGCCGACCGCAATCGGCACCTGTCTGGGTGAAGAATCCGTCCTCAGGTTGGCGACCGGGAAAGCTGGAAAATCTGCCAGCTTTCGTGAAAGCGGAAGGTGCTGGCAATTCGCCAAAACGACAAAAAACCGTCACACAACCTTGCTTCTCACATCGCCCTTTCGGCACTTCTTCACATCGCTTAAAAAACTGAACGGAACTTTTATTGACGCCTAAAAGCCGTCAGAACCCGCGAATTCAAAGGCTTTCGCTTTGAACAATGTGCTGGTTTTTTTCAAGTACATAAGTTTTTTTCGGCATAAGCGTTATGAGAAATTCTTCTTAGGTTTTGCGCAGGATGTTCTTAGCTGTGTTGTTACAAGGTTGAAACGGTTTTGATCTTAAATACGTCAATATATTGGCGACAACGAAGCACTACAGCCCTCAGGAGATGCACCCCATGCGCGTTCTAACCCCCCTCTGCAGCGCGGTTTTGCTGGCCATGGCCTGCTCTTCTCAGGCGCAGGCCATGTCCTTGACCGAAGCGATCCAGAGCACCATCGCTACCCACCCGGAGCTGGCACAACGGGTGGACAGCCGTCTGTCGGCCAATGAAGACGTCAAGGTCGCCAGGGGGGGCTTTTTCCCGTCGGTGGATCTCAATGCCGGTTACGGTCGCGGCTACAGCGACAACACCAACACCCGGGCCTTGGGCAACCACCACACCAATATCCTGACCTACACCCAATCAGAGCTGCGCCTGCGGCAGATGATCTTCGACGGGTTCAACACCGCCAATGAAGTGGAACGTACCCAGGGCGTGGTCAACTCCCGGGCCTATTACGCCCAGGGCACCGCCCAGGATCTGGCGCTACGTACCATCGAGGTCTACCTGGAAGTGCTCAAGCGTCGCGAACTGGTGACCCTGGCCAAGAACAACCTGCAGGCGCACCTGCGGGTCAACGACCAGATCGGCCTGCGCACCGAACGTGGGGTGGGCAGCACCGCCGACTCCGACCAATCCAATGCCCGTCGAGCCCTGGCGGAAAACAACTACGACACCGCCCAGGTGGACCTGGCCGACGCCGAGGCGAATTTCTACAGCGTGGTCGGGCGCATGCCCGATGAGTTGGAAATGCCGCCCTCGACCAAGGGCGAAATCCCCGCCGATCTGCGCGAAGCCCAGCAAAGCATGGTGGATAACAACCCGTACCTGAAATCGGCCCAGGCCGACATACAGTCCGCCGAAAGCCAGTACGAAGTGGCGAAGTCACCGTTCTACCCCCGTTTCGATGCCGAGGCGGCGGTGGGCGCCAATAACAACATCGGTGGCGAAGAAGGCCATGACAACAACTGGCGGGTCGGCGTGGTGATGAACTACAACCTGTTCCGCGGTGGCAGCGACAAGGCGCGGCTGGCCTCCAACGCCCACCAGATCAACCAGGCCATGGACATCCGCAACAATGCCCTGCGCCAGCTCAACGAAGACACGCGCCTGGCCTGGAACGCAATGCTCAACGCTCGCAAACAGACGCCTACCGCCCGGGAATACGCCGAAACCACTTCCCGTGTGCGGGCCGCCTACCAGGATCAGTTCGGTCTCGGTCAGCGCACCCTGCTCGACCTGCTCGACAGCGAAAACGAGCTGTACAACGCCAACCGTCGCTACACCGAGGTGCGTTACACCGAGGAATACTCGATGTACCGGGTGCTGGCGAACATGGGCCTGCTGTTGCACAAGCAACGGATCGTGCTGCCGGCCGACGCGGTCGCGCAGACCGAAGTCAAGAATCAGGCCCGGCTGCCGGAACTGAAGTAGTCCCCCCGAAAAATGGGAGCGATCAATGTGACCAGCATGGAACCTGCAACCCCCGGCGCTGATCCGCGGCTGAATTTCGATGATCCCTTGCTGGACGGCCTGTTGATCCTCTGCAAACTCCATGGCGCGACGGTCAGCCGCGCCAGCCTCAGCGCCGGGCTTCCTATGGCGCACCAACGCTTGAGCCTGGACCTGCTGCCACGCGCAGCGGCCCGGGCGAGCTTGCAGGCGCGACTGTTGCGTCGTGAGCTGGCGGATATCTCGCCCCTGAACCTGCCGGTGATGCTGGTCCTGGTGGGTGGCCGCTGTGCGGTATTGCGGCGCTGGGGTGAGGATGGCAAGGCGCTGATCCTGCCCAGCGAAGCCGACGGCGGCGAACAATGGGTCAGTCGCGAGGAACTGGCCCTCGATTACAGCGGCCAGGCCTTGTTCGCCCGGCCGCGCCATGAACTCGAAGACCTGCGCTCGCCTTTGGTGCCGCGGGTCGAGGCGTGGTTTCGCGACACCTTGAAACTGTCGCGCTGGCTGTACAGCGACGCGATCCTGGCGAGTTTCCTGATCAATCTGCTGGGCCTGATGGTGCCGCTGTTCGTCATGCAGACCTACGATCGCGTGGTGCCGAACCAGGCCACGTCGACCTTATGGGTGCTGGCCGTGGGGCTGCTGATCGGCACCGGTTTCGAACTGGTATTGCGGGTGGTACGCGCCCACCTGCTGGACACCGCTGGCAAGAAAACCGACGTGGTTCTTTCCGCCACTCTGTTCGAGCGCATCACCGGCATGGCGATGAAGGCCAAGCCGGTGACCATCGGCGGCTTCGCCCAGAGCATCCATGACTTCCAGGGCCTGCGGGAGTTTCTCACCGCCGTAACCCTCACCAGCCTCATCGACCTGCCCTTCGCCCTGCTGATGCTGGTGGTGATCGGCCTGCTCGGTGGCTGGCTGGTGGTGATTCCAGTGGTGGCGTTTCCCATCACCATTGTCTTCGCGATGATCATCCAGGTGCGCCTGCGCGACACCGTGCAAAAAAGCCTGGCCCTGGGTGCCCAGCGCCAAGCCTTGTTGATTGAAACCCTCGGCGGCCTGGAAACCCTCAAGGCCTGCAGTGCCGAAAGCGAACGCCAGCATCAGTGGGAAAGCACCCACGGCGCCCTCACCCGCCTGGACAGCCATGCGCGCAACCTCTCGGCATTGGCGACCAACGGCACGTTGTTCCTGCAACAACTGGCCGGCATGGCGACCATCGTCGCCGGGGTCTACAGCATCATCGCCGGCAACCTCAGCGTCGGCGCACTGGTGGCGACCTACATGCTCGGCAGCCGGGTGCTCGCCCCTCTCGGGCAGATCGCCGGGCTGATCACTCGCTACCAACAAGCCCAGCTCACCATGCGCAGCACCGATGCCTTGATGGCATTGCCCCAGGAGCGTGACGCCAAGCAACGGCCACTGGATCGCACCCAATTGCAGGGCGCGCTGGAGGTCAACGGCGTGACCTTCCATTACAACGGCCAGAGCTCCCCCGCACTGGCCAATATCAGCTTCAGCCTCAAGCCCGGCGAACGGGTCGGGATCATCGGTCGCAGCGGTTCGGGCAAGAGCACCCTGGCGCGCCTGGTGATGGGCTTCTACGCGCCGGAGGAAGGCCAGTTGCTGCTGGACGGCCTGGACCTGCGGCAACTGGACGTCGCCGACCTGCGCCAACAGATCGGCTATGTCGCCCATGACCTGCCATTGCTGGCCGGCAGCCTGCGGGACAATCTCACCCTGGGCGCCCGCTACATCAGCGATGCGCGCATGCTGGAAGTGGCGGAACTGACCGGCGTCACGGAACTGGCGCGCCAACACCCCCAAGGCTTCGACCGCCCAGTGGGCGAGCGTGGGCAGTTGCTTTCCGGAGGCCAGCGCCAGGCCGTGCTGCTGGCCCGGGCCTTGTTGCTCGACCCGCCGATCCTGCTGCTGGACGAACCCACCAGCGCCATGGACAACAGCAGCGAAGACGCCTTGCGACAAAAGCTCCACACCCACGTGCAGGGCAAGACCGTGCTGCTGGTGACCCACCGTACCTCGATGCTGAGTCTGGTGGATCGGTTGGTGGTGTTGGACAACGGCCGGATCGTGGCGGATGGACCGAAGGACGCGGTGATCGATGCATTGCGCAAGGGACGGGTGGGGTCTGCGGCGGTATAGCTGCCAACACAGCAACCTGTGGGAGCAAGCCTTGCTCCCACAGATAACCCTCTCAAGCCACAGGTATGTGTTCGGCTTTATTTCACTTAACTGACGGGTACCGCCCCATGTCTGCTCAAACCCCGGATTCAGCCGCCCGAAGCTACTTCGGCAGTTTCAGCAAAAGCGCCGAAAGCGAGTTCATGGCGGAAACCGCCGGCGCCACATTGCAGGATTCGCCGCGCCGCTCGCGGGTCACCGTGTGGCTGGCCGCCGGCTTGATCGTCACCGGGCTGGTCTGGGCCAAACTGGCGGTCTTGCAAGAAGTCACCACAGGCGAAGGCAAGGCGATTCCGTCGAGCAAGGTCCAGGTGATCCAGAACCTGGAGGGCGGCATCGTCACCGAGATTTTCGTGCGCGAAGGGCAGATGGTGAACAAGGGCGACACCCTGCTGCGCCTGGACGACACGCGCTATCTGTCGAACAAGGGCGAGAGCGAGGCCGACCGCTATGCCTTGACCGCCCAGGTCGAACGCCTGTCGGCCGAGGCTGAAGGGCGGCCATTCGCACTCTCGGCAGAGATAACCGCCAAGGCCCCGCAAGTGGCCGAGGACGAACGCTCGCTGTACGAACAACGCCAGCGTCGCCTGGCCAGCGAGCAACGCACCCTGACCGAACAATTGCGGCAGAAGACCCAGGAACTGGCGGAGTTTCGCTCCAAGCAAGGCCAGTTCAGCTCTGCCCTGGCCTTGCTGCAAGAAGAAATGAACATGTCCGCACCGCTGGTGCGCACCGGGGCAGTGTCGCCAGTGGAGATCCTGCGACTCAAGCGCAGCGCGGTGGAAATCCGCGGCTCACTCAACGCCACCACCCTGGCCATTCCCCGGGCCGAATCGGCTATCAACGAGATCAAGAGCAAGATCGACGAATCGGAACAGACCTTCCGCTCCGAAGCGGCCAAGGACCTCAACGAGAAACGCACCGAACTGTCAAAAATCACCGCCTCGAGCATCGCCATCGACGACCGCGTGACCCGCACCACCGTGGTCTCGCCGGTGCATGGGGTGATCAAGCAACTGAAGGTCAATACCATCGGCGGCGTGGTGCAGCCGGGCAACGACATGGTGGAAATCGTGCCCCTGGAAGACAACCTGCTGATCGAAGCCAAGGTTCGCCCCCAGGACGTGGCGTTCCTGCATCCGGGCCAGAAAGCCATGGTCAAATTCAGCGCCTACGACTACACCATCTATGGCGGACTGAGCGCCAAGCTCGAACTGATCGGCGCCGACACCATCACCGACGACAAGGGCAACAGCTTCTACCTGATCCAGGTGCGCACCGATAAAAATCATTTGGGCGGGGATGCCAAACCGTTGCTGATCATTCCGGGGATGGTGGCGACGGTGGATATCATTACCGGGGAGAAAAGCGTGCTGGATTACTTGCTCAAGCCGGTGTTGAAGGCGCGGACCGAGGCGATGCGCGAGCGGTAGCCCCTGAGCTGAGACTTCATTGATTGTTCTACCACTATCGCGAGCAGGCTCGCTCCCACAGTTGATCTCCAGTGCATGCACAAATCTGCTAACACCACAGATCCAATGTGGGAGCGAGCCTGCTCGCGATGAGGCCAGCACAGTCACGACCTATTCTCAGCATGGTTACGCTGGTAGGTCTCCTCCCCCATCGCCGCAATCTGCCCCTCGATCAATGCCTCGAACGGCCTGAGCAACGGCTCGAAGCTGCTTGGCGCTTCCAATGTCTGCAACGCCTGGACAATCGCCTCCACCGTCGACAACGCCCCCGGCCCCGGGGCCTTGCGCAAGCGATAACGGGACACGCCGCCTTCGGCCAAGGTCACCCTCGGCAGCGCCGCCAACAACGGGTTGAGGTGCAGCAGCTTGCGCGCCTTGCGCCAGGTACCGTCGGGCACGACCAACAGCAGCGGCTCCTCGGACGGAACATAAGCCTGCAGCGGCTGCGCATCCTCACTGGGAAACAGCAACCGCGCCCGATAACCCGGTGGATTGAGCAGCCTGGGCAAGTCCTCGAACACCTCGCCCACGATCAACTCGGCATTGTTGAGCCCCAGCGCCGCCAGCCTGGCCGTGTTCAAGGCATGGTCCACTTCGCTGGGATGCTGCAACAGCAAGACCCGGGTGCGGCTGTCGAGGCTGGGGATCAACGGGCACAAGCAATGGCTTTGCGGTCGTTGGCAGCGCGAGCATTGAGTTCTGGACATGGTCAGGCCTGATTCAGTTGAGCTTTGAGCAAATCACGGAATGTCTGGATCAGCGGCTCGCGGCTGCGACCACGGCGCACGATCATCGAAAACGGCGCCTGATAACCGAAGGTCGCCGGCAGCAACACACGCAAATCGCCCTTGTCGACCCACGCCTGGGCATAGTGCTCAGGCAGGTAACCGACGTAGGCGCCGGACAACACCAGGATCAACTGCGCCTCCATGCTCTCCACCGTCGCCGCGCTGTGCTTGAAGCCATGGCGGGCCAGCTCGGCCTGGCTCCAGTAACCGCGCCCGACCATGCGCTGCTGGGTGATGACTTGCTCGGGGATGCGCCGCTCGTTGAACAGCGGGTGGCGGTTGCTGCAATACAACCAGTGCTGCTCGCGGTACAGCGGCATGTAGACCAGCCCGCTCATGCGCGTGGAAAACGCACCGATGGCCAGGTCCAGGCGGTTGTCCTGCACGCCGAGTTGCAGTTCGTAAGGGCTCATGACCGACAGGTGCAAATGCACCGCCGGATGCTCCTGGCTGTAGGCGCCGATGGCTTCGGCGAATGGCAAGGCCTTGTCGCTGACCGTGGAGTCGATCACCCCCAGGTTCAACGTGCCGCGCAATTCGCCCTTGAGCGCGGCGGCGTACTGCTCGAACCCTTCGAGTTCGCCCAGCAGGCGCAGGGTTTCCTGATGGAACAACTCGCCCTTGCTGGTCAGGCTGAACCCGCCCCGGCCGCGATGACACAACACCAGGCCCAGGGCTGATTCAAGCTGGCTCATATAGGTGCTGATGGCCGACGTGGAAAGGTTGAGTTCGTGCTGGGCATTGGCGAACCCCTGGTGCCGGACCACGCTGACGAAAATGCGCAGCAGTTTCAGGTCGGGTAGAGCGTTGGCCATTGGGTGTCTCCCGATCACATATGGATAGCACTTGTCGCGCTGTTGTGGCGAGGGAGCTTGCTCCCGCTCGGCGGCGCAGCCGTCGTAAAACCTGGCGACGCGGTCTGTCTGATTCACCGAGGTGAATGGTTTTGGGGCCGCTTCGCTGCCCAGCGGGAGCAAGCTCCCTCGCCACAGGGGCATCCTGTCCTCCAGGACTGCACTGCTGCGAAGTCTATCGCCCTCTCCCACATTAGTTTAGAAAAATCTGAACTAAGTATTTGCCCCCAGCGATTCTTCCCCTCCCAGGCTTTTCGCAGAATCGGCCCCTGATAAATAAAACAACGATGAGGCCCTACCCGTGGACAAGATTCTTCACCAACCACTGGGCGGCAACGAAATGCCGCGCTTCGGCGGCATCGCCACCATGATGCGACTCCCCCATTTGCAGACCGCTGCCGGCCTGGACGCTGCGTTCGTCGGCGTGCCGCTGGACATTGGCACCTCCCTTCGCGCTGGCACCCGTTTCGGGCCGCGGGAGATTCGCGCCGAATCCGTGATGATCCGCCCCTACAACATGGCCACTGGCGCCGCGCCGTTCGACTCGCTGTCGGTGGCCGACATCGGAGACGTGGCGATCAACACCTTCAACCTGCTGGATGCGGTGCGGATCATCGAGGAGTCGTACCACAAGATCCTCGAACACAACGTCATTCCCCTGACCCTGGGCGGCGACCACACCATCACCCTGCCGATCCTGCGGGCGATCCACAAGAAACACGGCAAGGTCGGCCTGGTGCACATCGACGCCCACGCCGATGTGAACGACCACATGTTCGGCGAGAAAATCGCCCACGGCACCACCTTCCGCCGCGCCGTGGAAGAAGGCTTGCTCGACTGCGACCGCGTGGTCCAGATCGGCCTGCGGGCCCAGGGCTATACGGCCGATGATTTCAACTGGAGCCGCAACCAGGGTTTCCGCGTGGTCCAGGCCGAAGAGTGCTGGCACAAATCCCTGGCCCCGCTGATGGCCGAAGTGCGCGAGAAAGTCGGCGGCGGTCCGGTGTACCTGAGCTTCGACATCGACGGCATCGACCCTGCCTGGGCCCCTGGCACCGGCACCCCGGAAATCGGCGGCCTGACCACTATCCAGGCAATCGAAATCGTGCGCGGCTGCCAGGGTCTCGACCTGGTCGGTTGCGATCTGGTAGAAGTCTCGCCACCGTACGACACCACCGGCAACACTTCGCTGTTGGGCGCCAACCTGCTGTACGAGATGCTCTGCGTACTGCCCGGCGTGGTTCATCGCTGAGGTGCGCCCATGAACCAACAGGACCAAGTACGCCAAGCCGCCGCACAACTGGTGTCGGCCTTCGCCCGCAATGACCGTGACGCCTACTTCGGCGCGTTCACGGCCGATGCGAGTTTCGTGTTCCACACCCTCGAACAGCCCCTGCTGTCACGCGATGCCTACCAGGTGTTGTGGGACCGCTGGCGCTCCGAGGATGGCTTCGAGGTGCTGGACTGCACCTCAAGCAACGCCTTCGTCAGCCTGCAAGGGGACGTGGCGGTTTTCATCCATGACGTGGCCACTGAGCTGCGCATGCAAGGGGAGCTTCACTTTAGCCAGGAGCGCGAAACCATTGTGTTTCGCCAAGAACAACAAGGCCTATGGCTGGCCTGTCACGAACATTTGTCCGCAATGCCGGAAGGGCTGCCAATCCCTTAGCCAAACAGGCGACGCTCACACTCGATGAGCGCGCCTTTATGATCGGAGCAGATCATGAATAACAATAACGACAACAGCCTTACGCAAATCGAAACCTTCGGGGTCGAACAGATCCCCGACCACGAACGCACCGCCGGCCCAGGCGATCTGTTTCGCCTGATCTTCGGCGGCGCCAATACCTTTGCCACCGCAGTGCTCGGCAGTTTCCCGGTGCTGTTCGGCCTGTCATTCCAGGCTGGAGTCTGGGCGATTGTGCTGGGGGTATTGGTGGGTTCGATCATCCTCGCGCCGATGGGCCTGTTCGGCCCGCTCAACGGCACCAACAACGCGGTGTCTTCCGGTGCGCACTTCGGCGTGCACGGACGGATCGTCGGTTCGTTCCTGTCACTGTTGACCGCCATCGCGTTCTTTTCACTGTCGGTGTGGAGTTCCGGAGACGCATTGATCGGCGGTGCCAAGCGGTTGATCGGCGTACCGGAAACCGACCTGAGCCTGGGCCTGGCCTACGGCCTGTTCGCCTTGCTGGTCTTGACCGTGTGCATCTACGGCTTTCGCTTCATGCTGTGGGTCAACCGCATCGCCGTGTGGGCCGCCAGCCTGTTGTTCTTGCTGGGCATCGTGGCCTTCGCGCCGACCTTCGACAGCCAGTTCGCCGGCACCGTCAGCCTCGGCCAGCCGGGCTTCTATGCCGCCTTCATCGGCGCGGCGCTGGTGGCCATGAGCAACCCGATTTCCTTCGGTGCGTTCCTCGGTGACTGGTCGCGCTACATCCCGCGCAACACGCCCAAGCGCCGCATCATGCTGGCGGTGATCGCCGCGCAACTGGCGACGCTGATTCCGTTCCTGTTCGGCCTCGCCACCGCCACCATCGTGGCGATCAAGGCGCCGGACTACATCGCGGCCAACAACTACGTAGGCGGCCTGCTGGCGGTCTCGCCGAGCTGGTTCTTCCTGCCGGTGTGCCTGATCGCGGTGATCGGCGGCATGTCCACCGGCACCACGTCGCTGTACGGCACCGGCCTGGACATGTCCAGCGTGTTCCCACGGGTGCTGTCGCGGGTCAAGGCGACACTGCTGATCGGCGTGCTGTCGATTGCCTTCATCTTCATCGGCCGCTTCGCCGCGAACCTGGTGCAAAGCGTGTCCACCTTCGCCGTACTGATCATCACCTGCACCACGCCGTGGATGGTGATCATGATCATCGGCCTGCTGATACGCCGCGGCTTCTACTGCCCGGATGACCTGCAAGTGTTCACCCGTGGCGAAACCGGCGGGCGCTACTGGTTCAGCCACGGCTGGAACTGGCGCGGCCTGGGGGCGTGGATCCCTAGCGCGTTGGTGGGCTTGTGCTTCGTCAACCTGCCGGGCCAGTTCGTCGGGCCGCTGGGGGAACTGGCCGGCGGGATCGACATCAGCCTGCCGGTGACCCTGGGTTTGGCTTCGGTGGTGTACCTGGTGTTGCTGGGGCTGTTTCCAGAGCCGGCAACGGTGTATGGGCCGGGGGATCCGCGTAGCAAGGGTGCTGCGGAGCCAATCGATAAACCCTCCCTCAGCCAGACCGCCTGACCCGAGATCAACGAAAGACCCGTGGCGAGGGAGCTTGCTCCCGCTGGGGCGCGTCGCGGCCGCTGATGGCGACTGCTGCGCAGTCGAGCGGGAGCAAGCTCCCTCGCCACAAAAAGCGCGCTCACGCAGGGGTTGAGGTGCCAGGGACGGCAGCACCCCGACTCACTATAAAAAAGACAATCGGAGACACGCCACCATGGCTTTGGACTTAATCGTCGTTCTTATCTACGCTGCCGGCATGATCGCCCTCGGCTGGTACGGCATGCGCCGCGCCAAGACCCGTGACGACTACCTGGTCGCCGGGCGCAACCTCGGCCCGGGCTTTTACCTGGGCACCATGGCCGCTACCGTGCTGGGCGGTGCCTCCACCATCGGCACCGTACGCCTGGGCTACGTCTACGGCATCTCTGGATTCTGGCTGTGCGGCGCCATCGGCCTGGGCATCGTCGGCCTCAGCCTGTTTCTCGCCAAGCCGTTGCTCAAGCTCAAGATCTACACCGTGACCCAAGTGCTGGAGCGTCGCTACAACCCCGCCGCGCGCCAGGCCAGTGCGCTGATCATGCTGGTTTACGCATTGATGATCGGTGCCACCTCGACCATCGCCATTGGTACCGTGATGCAGGTGCTGTTCGGCCTGCCGTTCTGGGTTTCGATCCTGGTGGGCGGCGGCGTGGTGGTGTTGTATTCCACCATTGGCGGCATGTGGTCGCTGACCCTCACCGACATCGTGCAATTCTTGATCATGACCGTTGGCCTGGTGTTCCTGCTGATGCCGATGTCCATCGTCGATGCCGGCGGCTGGGACGCCATGGTGGCCAAGCTGCCGGCCAGCTACTTCGATTTCACCGCCATTGGCTGGGACACCATCCTCACCTACTTCCTGATCTACTTCTTCGGCATCTTCATCGGCCAGGACATCTGGCAACGGGTGTTCACCGCCCGCAGCGAAGGCGTGGCCAAAGTCGCCGGCACCGCCGCCGGCCTGTACTGCGTGCTGTACGGCCTGGCCGGGGCGTTGATCGGCATGGCGGCCAAGGTCTTGCTGCCGGACCTTGCGAACGTCAACAACGCCTTTGCCAGCGTCGTCCAGACCAGCCTGCCCAACGGCATTCGCGGGCTGGTGATCGCCGCGGCCCTGGCGGCCTTGATGTCCACCGCCGCGGCAGGCCTGCTCGCGGCGTCCACCACGGTGGTCCAGGATTTGCTGCCACGCCTGCGCCAGGGCCGTGAAAGCGGCAGTGGCGACGTCCACGAAAACCGTATCGCGACCCTGCTGATGGGGGCCGTGGTGCTGGTGATCGCCCTGGTGGTCAGCGACGTCATCAGCGCCCTGACCCTGGCCTACAACCTGTTGGTGGGCGGCATGCTGATCCCGCTGATCGGTGCCATCTACTGGAAGCGCGCCACCACTGCCGGCGCAATCACCAGCATGTCGCTGGGCTTCTTGACCGCCTTGTTCTTCATGCTTAAGGATGGCCTGGACGCGAACACGCCGATCTACTACAGCCTGAGCGTGGCGCTGGTGAGTTTTGTGCTGGTGAGTGTGTTGGCGCCGCGGCCGGAGGTGGTGGCCAAGGCGGTTTGATCGACAACTGAAATCAAGCCGAACGCAGTTGTGGCGAGGGGATTTATCCCCGTTGGGCTGCGAAGCAGCCCAAAACAGTCAATTCAATCTGTCTGCCACACCGAAGTGTCAGCGTTTGGGACCGCTGCGCGCTCCAGCGGGGATAAATCCCCTCGCCACAAGTAAACCCCCTCACCATAGGGTTGCCCTGGAAATAAAAAGATCGCAGTTCCGGCCCATCTCAATGAAATGGTCCGGAACTGCGATCTCTCCAAATTCTGCGCTGTATTTACCGGCGGCGCGGTTGGCGGCGGCGTTGCTCGTCATCGGTGCGGATCGGTACCGGTTGCATTGGCGGCTCGATCAGCCCCAGCGCGACACCCAGGTCGTGAAGCCAGTTCTGGATTTTCTCTTTCATCGTGGTGCCCCCTCAGGGTGGTGCGAGCGGCAGATTTCTGTGGCCCCTTCGCACTGATAATAGTCCGATGTTCTACGCAATGCTCGTCTCAGTTTGCAATGATCTGTTACTGAATTGATCCAAATCCACCTCCCGGAGTTCAAGCCGATTGCGCCGTGATCATTGGCCCTCGCGGCCAGGCCTGTTGTTGCAATTCGATCCAGGCGTTCAGGTTGGCCCCGACCATGCCTTTGCGCCACATCAGCCAGGTGGTGGCGCTGGCGAACGGCTCGGCCAGCGGATGCACCGTCACCCGCTCGCGACCCGGCAGGCTGGCCAGCATCGACTCGGACATCAACGCCACCCCAGACCCGGCGATCACACACGCCAGCATCCCCTGGTAAGACTCGATTTCCATCGCCCGGCCCATGGTCGCATGATCATGGGCAAACCAGGCTTCCAAGCGCATCCGGTATGAGCAACCACGCCGGAACGTGAACACCGCACGGCCTTGCACATCCAGCGCGCTGCGTACCGGGGGATGATCGGCCTCGGTAATCAGTACCAACCGCTCGTCGCACAACGGCACGCCATCGAGCCCCGCCAGTTCCAGTGGGCCGTCCACCAACGCTGCGTCGAGACGATTGGTGAGCAGGCCTTCGAGCAATTCACCACTGGGCCCGGATTGCACTTGCAGGTTCACCGCCGGATACGCCCGGTGATAGGCCGCCAACAGGTCCGGCAAATGCGTCGCCGCCGTGCTGTACATCGTGCCCAGTAGAAAATCCCCGGCTGGCTGCCCGCCCTGCACAGCGGCATGCGCTTCGTCGTGCAGGGCAAAAAGCTTGGCCGCATAGTCCAGCAGGACTTTTCCCGCCGGTGACAACTGCAAACGCTGACGCTCCCGCAGGAAAAGGTCCACGCCCAATTGCTCTTCAAGCTGCTTGAGCCGGGTCGAGAGGTTCGACGGCACCCGGTGCAGGCGCTCTGCGGCTCGGGTGATGGAACCTTCCTCGGCCACGGCCTGGAAAATCCGTAATTGGCTGAACTCCACGACATTCTCCAAAAAAGAACAAGTTACTCACTATTATTCATTTTTAATGAAAGTCAATCAGTCCTAGCCTGACGGTCATTCGCCCCGATACCCGGAGAACGACCATGTCACCTCTTACTCGCCTGCTCGGCAGCTTCATCGCCTTGATGATGGCCATGGGCATTGGCCGCTTCGCCCTTACCCCCCAGTTACCTCATTTGATCGGCGAAGGTCAGCTCGACTTGACCGCCGCCGGTCTGATTGCCGCCGCCAACTACCTGGGTTACTTCCTCGGCGCGCTGGACGCCATGTTCGCCCGCCGCCCGGAACAGGTGCGCCGGCGTTTGCTGGGTGGGCTGTGGCTGTGTGTGCTGCTGACACTGGCGTCGTTCTGGGCCTGGGGTTTCTGGCCGCACTTGGCGCTGCGTTTCGGCACTGGTGTGGCAAGCGCCTGGGTGCTGGTGATGATCACCGCCCTGAGCCAACCCTTGGCTGCGACGGCGGGACGGCCACGGCTCGGAGCCCTGGTGTTTGCCGGCCCTGGGTTGGGGATTTTCCTGACCGGTTTGCTCGCCCTGGGCTCGAACCTGTTGGGCCAGACCTCCGCGACCCTGTGGCTGGTGTATGCTGGCGTGGCATTGGCGATGCTGCTGGTGATTCTGCCGATCCTGCCGCAACCCGCCGCAGCCGCGACCGTTGCCGCGCCAGTGAGCGCCTCGCCGAACCGTGGCATCGCTCGACTTGGCGTGGTGTACGCCCTGTACGGCGTGGGCTACATCATCCCGGCAACGTTCCTGTCGCAGATGGCCTCGGCGCAGTTCCATGGGCAATGGCAGGCCGACCTGTTCTGGCCCTGCTTCGGCCTGGCCGCCGCCACTGGCGTGTTGCTGGTCAGCCTGCGTCGCCCCAACCCGAACACCACCGACCGCTGGCTGATCGGTACGCTCTGGCTGCAAGCCGCCGGGGTGTTCGCCTGCCTGCTGGGCAGCGGCCCGGGGCTGGCGCTGGGGGTGATCCTGTGTGGCGCACCGTTCCTGGCCTGCATGCAGCTGGTGATGCAGCACTCCCGGGAACTGGCGCCCCACGCCACCCAGCGCAACGCGGGCCTGTTGACCGCCTGCTTTGCCGTGGGCCAGCTCAGCGGGCCACTGCTGGCGGCGTTGAGCAGCCATTTCAGCGGCGGCCTGCAACCGGCGCTGATCATTGCCGGCAGTGGCCTGCTGCTGGCCGGCGGGCTGTTGCTGCGGCCCGCCAGCCGGGGCGCGGTGAGCCCTTGCGCCCAGACCGCCCTGCGTTGATCAGGCCTGGCTGAGCGATGAACTCAAGTGCGCGACCGGTTCGCGCCGCGCCAAGGCGAAATACAACACCCCGCCGAGGAAGCAACCGGTGAACCAGGCGAAGTTGGCCATCGGTTGCAGCAGTGGCGTGAAGGTGATCGCCACCCCCATCAACGTTGCCGGGATCAGCGCCTTGACCGCGGTCCAGTTGATACCGCCGCTGTAGTAATAGCGCCCGCTCGGCCCATCATTGAACAGCGCGTCGACGTCGATCTGCTGTTTTTTGATCAAGTAGTAATCCACCAGCAGGATCCCGAACAGCGGGCCGATGAACGCCGCCAGTACGTCCAGGGTGTAGTGGATCACTTCGGGGTTGTTGAACAGGTTCCACGGCGTGATGAAAATCGAGGCCACTGCCGCGATCATGCCGCCGGCGCGCCAACTGATCTTGCTGGGCGCGACGTTGGCGAAGTCAAAGGCCGGAGAGACGAAGTTGGCGACAATGTTGATGCCGATGGTGGCGGTCACGAAGGCAAAGGCGCCCAGCAAGACCGCCACATCGTTGTCGATGCGCGCCACGGTGGCGATCGGGTCATGGAGCATTTCGCCGAACACCGGCAAGGTCCCGGAAACAATCACTACGGTGACCAGGGAGAACGCCAGGAAATTCACCGGCAGCCCCCAGAAATTGCCCCGGCGTACGTCAGACATGCTCCGGCAGTAACGGCTGAAATCGCCGAAATTCAGGGTTGGGCCGGAAAAGTACGACACCACCAAAGCCGTGGCCACGATCACCTGGCCGAACGCCTGCCAACCGGACAATGACTTTTCCGCCAAGGTGAAGCTGATATTGCTCCAACCGGCCTTCCAGACGATCCAGCCGGCCAACAGAAACATCACCGCATACACCACCGGCCCGGCCCAGTCGATGAAGCGACGGATCGACTCCATGCCTGTCCAGAACACCAGCGCCTGGACGAACCACAGGCTGAGGAAGCCGAACCAACCCAGGTAGGACAAACCGGCAAAATGCGCCGTTGCGTAGACTTCCATCGAAGGAAAAAACCGCAGCACCACGATGATCAACGCGCTGGACGCCAGGTACGTCTGAATGCCGTACCAGGCCACGGCGATTAAGCCCCGGATCACCGCAGGAATATTCGCCCCGAACACCCCGAACGCCAGCCGACAGATTACCGGATACGGCACCGCCGCCTGCTGGCTCGGCCTGGCGACCAGGTTGGCGATCAACTGCACGATGCAAATCCCACCGAGCAAGGCGATCAACACTTGCCAACTCGCCAGGCCCAACGCGAACAGGCTGGCGGCGAAGACATAACCGCCGACGCTGTGCACATCGCTCATCCAGAACGCGAAGATGTTGTACCAATTCCATTTCTGCGGCAGCGGGCCCAAGTCCTCGTTATAGAGGCGGGGGCTGTAGCCGTTGGGCAATTGCTCGGACATTGCGGGGCTCCTTTTGAGTACCGCCGTGCCCCCGCATCAACCTGCTCACCATACTGCGCACGGGAGCCGGCATGGTTTGTATACGCGTTGCCACGCAGAATGCGTGCCATAGCGGCGAAATGTGAGACAAACCGGGGTGTGTAGCGGGAGTAAAAGGCGAGCAAGAGCAGACATGCGCCCACGAACAGGGCGCGGATGCATGCTAAAGGTGCAGGGTTTTGTATACAGAGGGAAGTCGCAGTACGTCGCTATTATGTGGGAGCAAAGCTTGCTCGCGAAACAGGCGCCTCGGTTTCAGAAAAGACCGCATCGCCTTCATCGCGGGCAAGCCTTGCTCCCACAGCTGGCCTCCCTGGCCACATAAACCCTCACTTGCCACGGATTTTGTGGCTCGGCTGAAGATCAGCTCAATTCAATGCGATCAGCATGAATGACGATCTGCCCATTCTTGTACAGCGCGCCAATGGCTTTCTTGAAGTTGCCCTTGCTCACGCCAAACAGGCTGCTGATCAGCGCCGGGTCGCTCTTGTCGCTGACTGCCAGCGTGCCGTTGTTCTCGCGCAACTTGGCGAGGATCTTGGCATTCAGGCTGGTGGCGGCTTCCTGGCCCACCGGCTGCAGGCTCAGGCTGATCTTGCCGTCCGGGCGGATTTCCTTGATGAAGCCTTTTTCCTGTTTGCCGGCGCGCATGAACTTGAAGATTTCGTTCTTGTGGATCAAGCCCCAATGCTTGTTGTTGATGATCGCCTTGAACCCCATGTCGGTGGCTTCGGCGACCAGCAAATCCACTTCCTGCCCTGGCGTGTAGTTGGCCGGGGTCTTGTCCAGATAACGATCCAGGCGCGCCGTGGCGGTAATGCGACGGGTGTGCTTGTCGAGGTAGACATGCACCACGCAGTATTCGCCAGCGGTCATCTGGCGCTTTTCTTCGGAATACGGCAGCAGCAGATCCTTGGGCAGGCCCCAGTCCAGGAACACGCCGATGCTGTTGACCTCGACCACTTTCAGGCTGGCGAACTCACCCACCTGCACTTTTGGTTTTTCCGTGGTGGCGATCAGTTTGTCGTCGCTGTCCAGATAAATGAAAACATTGAGCCAATCTTCATCTTCACTGGGAATATCCTTGGGAATATATCGGTTGGGCAGCAGGATTTCGCCGTCCGCACCGCCGTCCAGATATAAACCGAAGTTAGTGTGTTTAACCACTTGCAAACTGTTGTAGCGCCCGACTAAAGCCATTTCCAATACCCTCATTGCCTGGGCGGCATTCTACCCGGTTTTGCAGCGCGATTCGTGGCCGCCAGCAAGGTTTGCCGGCAAGCCCCTGCGCAATCATTGATTTTCCTGGGTTTTCCCCCGGCACACGGCCATTCGTCAGGCCGGCGACGGTGCATACCGCTCGCCATCAGCACCCTATTTCTTTCACGGTTGTTATTTAAAACAGAGGCTTAGGGCAATAATTGCAGGGTAATCGCGCATTATTGCCGTCACCATAGCGATAATTGAGAAGGATATTTGCCAAGCAATTGTCAAGTATTTACTGTACGATGCCTGGCCCAATTAATTATTTACAGGTTAATGGTCGTCATGCGCGTAAAAGCATCCAACAGCAAATCGAAGCCAGCTCCAGCCGTTGAAACCAGCGAGTCGATCAACGATCAGATCGCTGCGTTCCTCAAGTCCGGCGGTGAGATCCAGCAAATTGCCAAAGGCGTCAGCGGCCAGACATTCGGCCCGTCCAAGCAGATCAGCCTGGGCAAGAAGTAACCTGCGTGTCACCTGGTCCCAAGGCGCTTTGAACTTCGAAGCGCTTGGACTGGAACCCTCCCCGCCCCACCCATTTCCCATGAATCGACGAACGGCCTTCGCTGCCGAGCATTCGCCGGTATGCTTTCACCTCTCTAGCTCAAGCGTTTCAGCTTAATACCGATCCTGCTTCTCGCTATTCATGGAGGAAGCATGCGCAGCTCTATCGTTCTGCTGATGATCAGCCTACTGACATGTTCCCTCGCTCAGGGGCAGGTGTTCCAACGCGAACTCGGCGACTTCGACCTCAAACTCGGCACCACGCCCAGCCGCAGCATGGCCGAAGGTTTGGTCACGCCGTCGAGCACCGGTTCGTTTCATGGCGGCCTGGACCTGAGCCACGACAGCGGCTGGTACGTCGGCCAATGGTCACCCAGCGCCGGCCTCACACCTTCCACCGAACTGGAAGTCGATTCCTACATGGGCTTTAAACAACCTTTCGACCAGACCCTGGGCTACGAGGTCGGCCTGATCCACTACAGTTATCCCACCGCCGATACCCTCGACAGCCAGGAGTTCTACGGCGGCCTGACCGTGCTCGGCAGCCGTTTCGGCGCGGCCCTGAGCAACGATCCGGACAAACAGAACAGCACGCTGTTTGCCGACCTGGGCGGCAACGTGCCGTTTGGCATTGGCATCAGCGCCAAATACACCACCCACCAGCTCAATACACCGGTCTCGGTCGAGAACGGCTATGTAGGCAGTTTCAGCGACTGGTCATTGAAAATTTCCCGTCCCTGGAAAGGCATCGACCTGGACCTGATCTACAGCGACTCAAGCCTCAGCGGCAGCAGTTGCTCGGCATACTCCGGCCACAACAGCGAATGCGACAGCCTGCTGACCCTCAAGATGGCCCATCCTTTTTACTAAGCGTTACTTATTCGATCGGCTGAACTGCCGCGCGCCTGCCATGCTCAAACAAAGCACCTACGCCTTCGCAAGGACTCGCTCATGCCGCGCTGGTTGACTCGCACTGCCATGTTCATCGCCCTGCTGTTGACGCTTACCGCCTGCAGCCGTGTAGGCCTGGCCTACCGCAACCTCGACCTGATCATCCCCTGGACCCTCAACGACTACCTGGAGATCAACGGCGAGAAAAAAGACTGGTTCAACGAACGCCTCAAGGAGCACCTGAGCTGGCATTGCACCACGCAACTGCCCGGCTACCTCGACTGGCTGGATCGCCTCAAGACCATGGTGCAAACCGACCAGGTGACCGACGAAGCCCTGCAACAGCGTACCCGGGAAGCCAAGGCCGCCATCGCCGAGACCGCCCGGGAAATCACCCCCTCGGCCATTGAACTGCTGCAAGGCTTGAGCGACGACCAGGTCGACGACATGGACGCAGCCTTCGTCAAGGACCAGCGCAAACGCCAGCAGCAATACCTCAAGCCGACGTTGCAGGAACAGATCCAGGAGCGCAGCGAACGCATGGTCAAACGCCTGGACGACTGGCTCGGCCCACTCAACGACGCCCAGCGCCAACGGGTAATGGCCTGGTCCACTGCCCTGGGCGACCAGAACCAGCAATGGATCGCCAACCGCGCCCACTGGCAAAACCAGTTCAGCGAAGCCGTGGCCCAACGCCACAGCCCCGACTTCCCCAAACGCATCGAGCAACTGCTGGTCAACCGCGAAAGCCTCTGGACCCCCGCCTACCGCGAGGCCTTCAGCAAAACCGAAGCCCAGGCCCGCAGCCTCCTGGTGGACCTGATGGCCGAAAGCACCCCAGCCCAGCGCGAACAGCTGCTGAAGAAAATCGACGGGGTGAAGAAGGACTTCACTGACTTGAAGTGCCTGAAAGCGGCACAAAGCTGAATAAGCACGAACTTGAAAACACAGAGATCCTATGTGGGAGCGAGCCTGCTCGCGATAGCATTCCGACAGGCAACTTATCTATGACTGTCAGGCCGCTATCGCGAGCAGGCTCGCTCCCACATCAGGAATCGATGCAGACCTGTCAGGCAATCTGCGCCTTCGAAGCCAAATCATCAAAGGTAAACTCATCCAGCGCATCTTCCTGCTCATCCAACACCTGGCGCGGATGATCATTGCCCGGAATGCTGCTGTCGATCAGGCTCAACAACCTCGAGCCACGGGGCGTCAGCACAAAATTTTCGCCATTACCGCCCTCTTCCTCCGGCCGCGGCTCGATATAGCCACGCTCCAGCAACAACTTTTCGTACTCCCCGGCGACCGCTTTCAGATGATCGAGGTTCTCGATCGCCTCGCCTGCGGCTGCTTTCTCCGCCGCGTACTGCTCCGCATAAGGCCGAGGGGTAAAGCTGTGGCCGGCGCCGTTCTGCACTTCGTGCAACAACCGTTCGATCAAGTCCCAGTTATAAGTCGTCATCCTGGTCCATCCTCCAAAGAGTGAGATGCCTACTTAAGGTGTGACCGAGGCGCTGCGTCGCCGTTCAGCCGGGTTTCCGGGCGGTCTCCGTCTTGAGCCGACCAACGGCCTGTCGAATTCTTCCAAGGCCGAACGACCACCTGTTGAAAGCCGATTTCGCAGCTCAGCCACAGGAGAAATCACCATGAACGTAGAGAATCATCCAGTCGTCTCGCGGGAAGAATGGCTCGCCGCCCGCCGCCAACACCTGGCCCACGAAAAAGCCTTCACCCGCGAACGGGATAAACTCAGCGCCGAACGCCGCGCCCTGCCCTGGGTAAAAATCGACAAACCCTACCGCTTCCAAGGCCCCCACGGCGAACTGAGCCTGGCCGACCTATTCAACGGCCGCAGCCAACTGATCGTCTACCACTTCATGTTCGGCCCCGGCTGGACCGAAGGCTGCCAAGGCTGCTCGTTCCTGTCCGACCACATCGACGGCGCCAACCAACACCTGGCCCACCATGACGTGGCCGTGGTGGCCGTCTCCCGCGCCCCGTTCGCCGAATTCCAAGCCTTCAAACGCCGCATGGGCTGGGCCTTCGACTGGGTCTCGTCCAACGGCAGCGACTTCAACTACAACTTCGGCGTCAGCTTCAAAACCGAAGACACCGCCACCGGAAAAGCCACCTACAACTACGAAAAAACCGACACCACCGAAGGCGAACTCCCCGGCCTGAGCGTCTTCTATCGCAACGCAGCCGGCGACATCTTCCACACCTACTCCACCTATGCCCGCGGCCTGGACATATTGGTCGGCACCTACAACTACCTCGACCTGACGCCCAAGGGCCGCAACGAAGACGAAATCATGGACTGGGTGCGGCATCACGATAAATACGAAGAGGCCAAGCCCCATGGCTGCTGCCATGGCTGATACGCCAACCCAAGTCGAGCACCGCCCCCTGTGGCGAGGGAGCTTGCTCCCGCTCGACTGCGCAGCAGTCGTTTGCTTTACCTCAGCCAAAGCCGACAACTGCCAGGCCAAACGTCCTACATGAAGCACGGAAAGCGGTGTCTTGTAGCTCAAGAGCGGATCGCCCTATAGTCCCTCGTCACCCAAAAAGGCGACCGGGTTTGGCGACCCGATCTACAGAGAGACTCATCAACTTTCGAGGCTCTGCTTATGACCAGATACATGCCCATCACCGGAATCGACTGCACCCCGGCCACCCTGCTCATCGACACCGAAGCTCCGCTCGACGTCCTCTTCGAAACCGCCGACTACCGCATCCGCACCGTGACCCAACTGCTGGAAAACATCGCGTTCCGCTCGGATATCAGCTCCGATACGGTGGTGCTTTCTGACTTTTGCAAGATGCTGACGATAGCGTTACGAGATGGGTGTGATGTGATGGATGTGATTGGGAGACGGTTGCGGGTACAGGCTGCTGAGTAACGAAAACGGGCGACCTTTGGTCGCCCGTTTTTCACATGCGCGAGAGCAAAATTATTGAGACCTTTACAGAGTTTAACCCTGCAGACTTGGCGTCTACGATTCGCTCGGGCTGTGTCCTCGCTTGATCGATGTGTAGCCCCCTTTTCCAGACTCTCTTGAATCCGCGTCCATTAAACAACCATACTTTTTTTATACACCACACCTTCCCCTTCATTGAACGCATAGACGCTATCGTATTGAAAGGAAAGAACAAAGCGCGCCGAAGATTTCAAAGATAACGCTTCCATGACATATTTAATCTCGCGCCAACTCTGCTCCAGTTCATGCAGGGGGCAATGAAACGCCCCCATGACACCGACAAGCCAATCCACGACCCAGCCCTCAGCCGACACGGTACTAGGCGGTTCAACCAATTCAAAATAAAAGAAACTGTTCGAATCGGAAAAATAGCCTTCTAACGAGTTTTTCTCCACCGTTACAGCACTGGCTACGTCCTGCACAATATGCCGGATAGTTTCCAGCGTGGCGCCAGCCTCAATTTCCATGAACATAGTGATCGTCATCGCTGAACCTCAATGATCCGCTTGTTGTCACCCTTCATAACAAACAACCGTTTCAGCTTGTCAATAGGGTTCACTTTCAATGCCTGCTCTATCGCCTCGATACTCAACGGTGAGTCCGCAAGATTGATAACAATATTATCAGCTTGCTTTTGTACTTTATAAGCAACAGTTTTCAACACCGAGATAGCGCTCGTCGAAGTCGGTGAATATACATCAGCGAGCTCTCCATTTATTCGAAGATCAGGACGCGCTTCGCCTTTACTCCCTTGGTTGGGTAATTGCTCGACGTCATAACCAGCTTTTGCAAACTCTCTCGCAGCTTCATTCTGTCGCTGAATGGATCGAACCATATCCGGTGGAGCATTGGGTGGAGGGATTTCTGCCTCCCCCTTCAATGAACCGATTTTAGGCAAGCCGCTTACCGCAGCCTCTGAGTCGGTGACGGCGCTCCAGGGATTGCTATTTTTGCCCGTAGAAGCTCCCGTACGTATGGCCTTGGCTTCCGTAAACTTATCCAAAGCCGCCTGAACCCTAGGCGAAAGCCCTCCTTCACCAGCGCCAGGACCACGCGCACCGCCAGAGCCTGGTATAACCAACGAGGCCAAGCTTGTGGCGTTTTCCCACTGGTCGGTGACCTTCGCCAGATTCGTCAGATCGTTCAATGCACGCTCGGTCAAAGTATCCTTGTACTGCGTGCAGGTCGCGGTCGTGCAATTGAGATCCCTCAGAGCAGTCAGCCCGCCCTGGATCGAAGTCAACAAGGATTTGGCAAACGCGCCGCTGACGGCCTTATCCGACCAATCGGTGATTTCGTTACTGATCTGTTCGTACTTCCCCCCTATCCACGTGTTTTTCTGACAAGCCTCGTTGCTACCGCAGGCATTCATGTCCCCGACAAAGTCACTCATGTCGTGGTGATTGAGATTGTTGTACTGGGTCGCATTGCCAGCCACATACGAGCCGGTCTGCAGGCTATTCGCATCATCGCCAGCCACAGCTGCGGCAGCCACAACACCCAGTAATTGCGAAGACATGAGCATAAGATGGTCACGGTTCTCCGGACTCATCTGAGCCGACATCCGCCGCAACTGGTTAGCGAACGTCTCGTTCACACCCGCCGCCATCGCACCGACAGCGAAGTCGCTGCCCGACGCTTCGGCGATCATGCCGCCTACCAAGGCGTGCAGGGCGATCTTCTCCGGACTGCCGGTCTTCAGGCCGAGGTTACCTACCTGGTCAAAGGAATAAGCCGCCAAGGTGTTGTAGACCGCCGACTGCAGGATGCCCGCTAACGTAACGTCTCGACCGAAAGCTTTGGCGATCGCAGCAGCAGATGCGTTGTTGATCAGTTGCTGACCCGCAAAATGGCTGACAGCTTCGATCGAACTTAAGTCAATCACCGTCTTGCCATTGACCTGCTTGGTCATGGTCATATCGCCCAGATAGTTCTCGGCTACACCGGCAGTGATCGCTGCAATCGCGGCGTTGGTAAGGCCATCCCTACTAAGAACGGCTTTATAACCGGCGCCTATGCCTCCTTTGTTATTGATGGTCGCAACCGTACCGGTGGTTGCCAGACTGGACGCACCTGCCAAGGCCCAGCCGCCAAGGCCAGCACCAGCAGGGCCGAGCAGCACCGTCATCAGAATGGCGATTATCATCTGCGCAGCCGGACCCAGGCCCGAGTTCGCGTACTTGAAGCTGGTGTGGATCTCCTGCACTTGCCGCCAGTCAACACCCCCCTGCTCATCAAGCTCCTTGAGCCAAGCCAGTTTTGGATCGGCCTTGACCATCGCATCGATGGACTCACTGACCGTCTGCTTGTTGACCTGCAGCACATCCGCATGAATCTTGCCAACCGCATTGATGACCAAGTCGCCTTGAGCAGTCAGTTCACTCTGACGAACCGTCTCATCCGTGCGGCCGCTGCCCTTCATGCTGAACCACGCGGCGCTGGACTTGCTTTTCTCGTGACTCTCCTGATGCAGGTCCTTCACAGCCTCGAAGGTGATGTCGCCGCCGCTGTCCACGATCAGGTCATTACCGCTGTTGAGCTTGGCCGCTTGGTATCGCTGGTCACCCCCACTCACCAGAGTCAGATCGCCCCCCGTCGTGATCTCGCTTCCGACATTGACAACCTTGGTAACCTCGTCACGCTGTGTTTGCTTACTGCCCCAACTGCCCTTTTTCTTCTTGTCATACAGGGAGTAATCACTGTCCTGCGCAGCCAGCAGTTCAAGTTTGTTACCGGCTATCAGGTAGGCTTCGTCGCCAGCCGTGATGCGGGTCGAGATCAGCGTCATGTTCTTACCGGCGTCGAGGGTGACGTCACCGCCCGCCTTCAAGCTGCTACCGACTTGCTTGACGTGGTCTTCCTGCGTCGTGAGTTTCTTGGACTTGGAATAGGAGTGGGTTTCATCCGCTGCGGAACTCAGCAGGATGTTTTCGACGGCCGTCATACCGATGTCACGCTTGGCTTCGATCTGACTGCCAATTTCGGCAAGGTCTCGACCCGCACGGATAGTCAGGTCCCGGCCGATGTCGAGCGTGGAACCGTATTGAGTGATGCTGGAGGTCTGCTTTCCGAGATTTCCGCTGTTGCGCTGTTCAGCTGTGACGATATTCACATCCCGACCAGCATCGATGCTGGTGTCTCGTCCACTATCGAGCACACCGCCGCTGCTGATGAAATCGCGCCCAGCATTGATACTCAGGTCATTAGCAGCTTCGATACGCGCGGCACTGTCTACGAACTCTCGATGCAGATGCGTGTTGTCACCGGTGGCGCTAACAGAACGCTCATTGATCACGTCTCCCAAGAGGGTGACCATGCCCACATCACGTCCAGCAATAACACCACCGGCCTTGTTAACGATGTTATTACCCGCCAACAGATCCAGCCGATCACCCGCCTCAATCAGCCCACTGTTAACCAGATCGTTACCCGCCGAGGCACTGAGGTTATTGGTCGCACGCAACGTCCCGGAATTTTTCAGATCCTGCCCGGCAATCAGTTGAACATCCGCCCCCTGAATCAACGCCCCATTAGGCGCCAGCCGATTGTTGACCTGGGCCATATACAACACCGGCACCAAGACTTTCTCGCCATTCACCACGTGCTCTTCAAGCCAGACAATATCGTGGGTCAGCGCCGCGACTTGCTCTGAGGTCAGCGTCACGCCCATCGACAAGCCAAGTTCTTGCTTGCTGGCGATGGCGTTGTTCATCAGGTACTTGAACATGTCCTCGTTGGAGGTCTGGCCGTCGATGAAGCGCTGGCCGGTGCGGGCGACGACGGCTTCCTGGATCATCCTCTGCTCATAGAAACCATCGCCTAGACGCTTGGCACTGACATCCGGGTCGTAGCCGAGCTTTTCCAGCAGGTAGTCCGAGCTCATGAACGGCTTGAGGTCGGTGAGCACCGGGTTGGTTTCGATGAGGTATTTCTGTGGGTTGGTTTTGAACGAGGTGTCCGGCAGACCCTGAACCCGCGTGACGGTCTGGCTGGCCATTGGCGTGGTGACCACATTCCCCGCCAGCGGGACGAGGTTGGTGGTTGGGGTCGAGCTGGCGCCATCGACATTGACGGCGCCCACTTGGGTAACGGCGACAGGGCCGCTGTTGTGGGCCGGCATTGGCGTTGAGTGGCCGCCGCTTTCTATGGGCGCACTGACGTTGAGGGCACTGGCACTGACATTACTGTCGGTGGTTTGACGAGTGGTCGCGGTCAGTTGTCGATCACTGGAAACCACTGGGGCACTAGTACCGATCTGTATGCTACGCGTCTGGGTATCCGGCAAGTCTTGCTGACGCTGGGCGGTGCTGATCGATGCGCTGCTCATGCTCCAGCTTTGTGGCCCGGTATTGGTTTGGGTCGCTTGCTGGGCCGATCCCCCTTGACCACTCAAGCGAAACAGGCCGTTTTGCCCTTTGAGGCTATTGCTGGAACCATTCGTCTGAAATCAGATGGCTCCGGTACGGAGGTACGAAAGGTCCCGAGACCGATCTGGAAACCTCCTACAAATCGAACCAGCAGCACTCGTCCACGACCTCGTGCTTGAGCTGTAGCCCTCGTCCATCCCATAAAAAACCGGACTCAAGGTCCGGTTTTTTATCGAAAGGGCTATGGCGCCCGCCTCAGAAAGCGGGGTTTTCCTGCTTCGAAGAGGTTTACGACTACTTGTTTGCCTCCTCGACTGCCTCCGTATTCCGAGGACCAAACGAATATTTCAGGGCCCTTGCCTTCGAGGTCCGCGGATCAGGTAAACCTACGGTCTCTGGGCCCGCAAAGCCGGTGACACCTTTGCTGAGCGTGGGATTGATGGCATCGAACAGGAAACTGAAACCTTGTTTGAGCGAGCTCTGGGCGATGCCGTGACACCCCATGCAACCGCCCATGGTCAGGCTTTGAGTGCTGTGATCATAATCCGGCACCTTGATGTTCGGTTGGTTGCGCGCATTGGTCAGGGTGTTGTTATTCGGGATGGGGAATACGTTGCTCCCGCGAAACAGCTGGATTCCCGGCTGGCTGCTTTCGACCATGATATTGGCCAGGTAATAATCCGGGTCGGTTTGAGTGCTCGACGGGATGGCCTGCACCCCTTTGAGCTGATAGTGCTTCCAGACCGAATTATTGAATTCGCTGCTGCCGTCCATCAGCTGCTTGACCTGATTGTTCACCGCTGCAACTTCGGAATGCATGGTGAGCGGTTGCACGACCCGGATCGGGCCGGCCTGCCCTTCGGGGATCCCGTTACGGCCGGAGTAGACCGGCGGAATAAGGGCTGCGTTTGCGACATCGCCCGCCTTCGGCAGGGAAACCGTGTAGGTCTTGTTGCCGTCAGAGAAGGTGGCGGTCGGGGGATTGTTTATAGCGAAGCCGGGATAATCAATCTTGTTGTAGTTGGCGATGTAGTAGAGCCCGGTTGGTGATTTACCGTCGGCCAGCGTCAGGGCGTCCTCGTGCTCGAACGTGGCGAAGATGAAGGTCGGGTAGTTGGGCGTCTTATGGATGATATGCAAGGCGACCAGTGCGTAGTCTTCGTTTTGCGCCACAGGGTCACTGTCGAGGCCCTTATAAGTCACCACCGTCGCCGTATGGTAGCGCCCACGATTCTGTACCGGGATGTCTGCCAGCTTGCGCCATGTCGCCTTGACCTCCAGCGCGCCGTCGGGCAGTACTACATGAGTATCCGGGAAGCTGCTCAGGCCTTTCGCATACTCGTAGACAACGGGGTTCGCCTTGGCCTCGAACAGGATCTGGCTGTCGTTTGAAGGGGCATAATCGCTCCCTGTCTTCGCCACATTTGGCGGATTGACCGGGAAGAAAATAGCGTTTTGTCCTATTTGGGTTGCTTCATCCAGGTTGTTGTAATGGTTAAAGGTAGCGCCTGGCGCCAAACGAATACCGTTGGGGAATTTGATATAGCTGTATTGCGGGTCAGAACCAAACGGACGCGTCGGACCACCTGCAGTGTTTTTTTCTGGTCCCGCTGGAAACAACTCGGTGCGGTGAGCGAAGGTTTGCCACAACAAAGGGCTTGGAGATTGTGGCACCTTGCCCGAATCTGCAAAGCTGCTGGCAGGGTTGCCGACGCCACGGTTGGCCGGCAACGGCGCCTTGGCCGTATTGTTCAGTGCGAAAAAGCTCCGCCAGGCGAAAGTGGCATAGTCGGTATGGCTGAGGCCTGTGGCCAGGTCCGACGGTAGTTGCGGGTTGCGTACGGTTAGATCGTTTTCGGTAATGCCATAGGAAACGCCCAATCCCGAGGGATAGGCAGAACGCCCGGAAAAAGCGAAATAGGGCGCCCATTTGAGGCCATCGGTTGAATAAAAAGTAGTGGCGCCACTGCTGATGAACAGGCGCTCATTGACCATCGCAGCGCTGTTGAGGAAGCCCTTTTCAGGTATACCGGTCAGCCCCTGCTTCGCACCCCAGTTACCACCCCGGTCATAAGTGCGTTCGAACAGGCCGCCGTTAAAAAAAGTGTAATAGACCCTCAAGTCACCGTTATAGACCACGGGTACCAGGTTCAAGATCGTGTCGGCGGTTTCCTGAAACGCTGTTTTTTCCGGACTCCACTTAAGGCCATCGTAGGTCACGTAGTAAACAGCCTTGCCGCCGTTTTCGTTATACAAAACGAACAACTGGCCGTTGTACACGACGGCTTTGTTATTCAGGGCGGTATGGCGAGTATTGATCGAATCAACAGGTGACCAATTGATGCCGTCGTCGGAACTGATGCTCTTTAACTGTTGGCGCGGGGCGTCGGCAAAGGTCAGTACCAGTTTTTGCTTGAAGACGGTGGCGGAGACGCCACTGTAGATGTTATCGACCGGGATGGGCTTCGGCGCGGACCAGACCTTCCCCTCTGCTGAAGAGGAAAAATAGATATTTTTTTGATCATTGTTGCTGGCCCAGAACATGTAGACCTTGCCCTTGAACGACTGCACCACGGGGACAAAGTACGATGAACTGTAGCGCACCACGCTCGTTGAAGAGGGTTTGCCACTTGAGGCATCTGGATTATCAAATACATTGACTTCGATCCCCACGCCTTGTTGCGGCGTCGCAACAATCACACTCTCCGCATAGGCCGAGGAGATAATAAATAAACCACACAAGCACAACATCAGCCGACTGAGTATTGCTTTAACGCTCATAGATTCATTCCTTGAGTGAGTGGCTACTCCAGGCCATACGTGTGCCTGGGTAATTATTCCATTGCTAAAGCGTGATCGATACCGACAGCGAAGTGTCCAGGTTCAACTCACCTCCGTTGTTATTCGGGGATACGCATGGGGTGGAAGGCATCGACTGCAGGCACGCTCCGTGTTTTGCAGCGGATGTGCGGCAGGCGCATCCTCCATGGTAGTCGACTGTTTAATATCGGCTAGGAGAACGCCAAAAAAGACCTCAAGCGGTGGCGACTCAAGATGAACTTTCCAGCCAACCCGGGCCTCAACCCATTACCTGCCCAACAAGGAATATGAGGCCCTGCCATGAAAACCCTCTTGAAACTCACCTTGGCCGCCACCCTTACCTGCGCCCTGCCCGCCTGGGCCTGCACCCCCGAGGAAGCCACCGCCAAGCGAGAGCAACTGGCCCAGGAAGTGAGCAAACTCACCGAGCAGAACCCGGCCAAGGCCAAGGAGATCAACGACGAGTTGCAGAACATGGACCTGAAAACCGCCAGCAAGGATTTGCCGGACAAGTGCCAGTTGATCGATAAGCGTCTGGAAGAGTTGAAGAACGCAGAGAAGAAGGCTGGGTGATCAGCCAAAGCCGCACAACCCGCTTTGGTGGCGAGGGGATTTGTGGGAGCAAGGCTTGCCCGCGATGAAGGCGATGCGGTCTTTCAGAAATCGAGGCGTCTGTGTCGCGAGCAAGCTTTGCTCCCACAAATCTGCCTCGCCACGGGGTTTTGCGTCAGATTCAGTTACCCATAAAAAAACCGGACTCAACGTCCGGTTTTTTATCAAGCACTAACGCCGACTCACTCAGCCGCCGGTGCCTCTGGCTTGCGGCGCTTGAGCGGGGCCATGCCGTCCTTGCTGACCAGCGATGGAGCGTCGCTCTTCGGGCGGTTGGCGGTCTTGCGCTTGGTCGGGGCCTTGGCGCCGGTTTTCTTCTTGTCGCCCTTGGCGTCGACCTTTTTCTTCTTCACGCCAACAGCCTTGCCCGAGGCCTTGACCTTCTTCGGTCCGCCGTAGGTGCCTTTGACTTCCTTGATGGTGCGGCGCTCGAAGCTCTGCTTGAGGTAGCGCTCGATGCTCGACATCAGGTTCCAGTCGCCGTGGCAGATCAGCGAGATCGCCAGGCCATCGTTACCGGCACGACCGGTACGACCGATGCGGTGCACGTACTCGTCGCCGCTGCGGGGCATGTCGAAGTTGATGACCATGTCCAGGCCTTCCACGTCCAGGCCGCGGGCGGCGACGTCGGTGGCGACGAGGATTTTCACCCCGCCCTGCTTGAGGCGGTCGATGGCCAACTTGCGGTCCTTCTGGTCTTTCTCGCCGTGCAGGACGAACGCCTTGTATTCCTGGGCCACCAGGCGGCCATAGATACGGTCGGCCATGGCCCGGGTGTTGGTGAACACGATGGCTTTTTCGTAGGTCTCGTTGGCCAGCAACCAGTTCACGATCTGCTCTTTGTGCTGGTTGTGGTCGGCGGTAATGATCTGCTGGCGGGTGGTGGAGTTCAGTTGGCTGACCGCGTTGAGCTGCAAGTGCTCGGGGTTGTTCAGCACCTTGGCGATCATCTCGCGCAGGCCCGAACCGCCGGTGGTGGCGGAGAACAACATGGTCTGCTGGCGGTTGACGCATTCGTCCACCAGGCGCTGCACGTCTTCGGCAAAGCCCATGTCGAGCATACGGTCGGCTTCGTCCAGCACCAGTACTTCGACTTCCTTGAGGTCGAGGTTGCCGGCGTTCAACTGCTCGATCATCCGCCCTGGGGTGCCGATCAGGATGTCCGGCACCTTGCGCAGCATGGCGGCCTGGACCTTGAAGTCTTCGCCGCCGGTGATCAGGCCGGACTTGATGAAGGTGAACTGCGAGAAACGCTCCACTTCCTTCAAGGTCTGCTGGGCCAGTTCACGGGTCGGCAACAGGATCAGGGTCTTGATGCTGACGCGGACCTTGGCCGGGCCGATCAGGCGGTTGAGGATCGGCAGCACGAACGCGGCGGTCTTGCCGCTGCCGGTCTGCGCCGTCACCCGCAGGTCACGCCCCTGGAGCGCGAGCGGAATGGCCGCTGCCTGCACCGGCGTTGGCTCGACAAATTTAAGCTCGGCCACGGCTTTGAGCAGGCGTTCGTGCAGGGCGAATTGGGAAAACACGGGTGCTACCTCGAAGAAATGCAAAAAAACAGCTGCATAGGGTAACGGTTTCGAGCGCGAAGGCCGAGTTTCTTTATACAAACGGCGGTAAATCAGTGCATTTTTATCAGCCGTTATTGCATCAACGGTCACTTGAGCAGGCTTAAATGCTCTAATCGCCACGTCGCATCTTTATAGAAGAACCGTTTCGTCCATGGACATCAAACAACTCTGGGTCAACATCCAAGACCTCTGGGGTGCCCTTGACCAGCACCCGCTCCTGCATTCCAGCCTCGCCCTGGTGTTGCTGCTGGTCATCGCCCTGGTGCTTGGGCGCGTGGCGCGCTACCTGATTTTGCATGCCGCCAAGTTGCTGGGGCGCCAACCGGCCCTGAACTGGGTCAACGACCTGCGCCAGAACAAAGTGTTCCATCGCCTGGCGCAGATGACGCCGTCACTGATCATCCAGTTCGGCCTGCACCTGGTGCCGGAACTGAGCAAGACCAGCATGATTTTCCTCGGCAATGTCGCCCTGGCTTTCACCATCTTGTTCATGGTGCTGAGCCTCAGTGCCCTGCTCAGCGCCATGCTGGATGTATACGCACGCACCGAACATGCGCGTACCCGTTCGATCAAAGGCTACGTGCAACTGACGAAGATGGTGCTGTATGTGTTTGGGGCGATCATCATCGTCGCCACCCTGATCGACCGTTCGCCACTGTTGTTGCTATCGGGCCTGGGTGCGATGTCGGCGGTGATCCTGTTGGTCTACAAGGACACCTTGCTGTCGTTCGTCGCCAGTGTGCAGTTGACCAGCAACGACATGCTGCGGGTCGGCGACTGGATCGAGATGCCCCAGGTCGGCGCCGACGGTGACGTGGTGGACATCACGCTGCACACGGTCAAGGTGCAGAATTTCGACAAGACCATTGTCTCGATCCCGACCTGGCGCCTGATGTCCGAATCGTTCAAGAACTGGCGCGGCATGCAGCAATCCGGTGGACGGCGGATCAAGCGCAGTCTGTTCATCGATGCCAGCGGCGTGCGTTTCCTGCACGACGAGGAAGAGCAGCGCCTGACCCAGGTTCGCCTGCTGACCGACTACATCGGCCGCAAGCAAGCCGAACTCAAGGCCTGGAACGAGGCCCAGGGCAACGTCGCGGCGATGTCGGCCAACCGTCGGCGAATGACCAACCTGGGCACCTTCCGCGCCTATGCCCTGGCGTATTTGAAGAGCCACCCGGAAATCCAGCCGAACATGACCTGCATGGTCCGGCAGATGCAGACCACCGCCCAAGGCATCCCGCTGGAAATCTACTGCTTCACCCGCACCACTGCGTGGACCGACTACGAGCGCATCCAGGGGGATATTTTCGATTACCTGCTGGCCGTGATGCCGGAGTTCGGGTTGAACCTGTACCAGCAGCCGAGCGGCATGGACCTGCGCTCGGGACTGCTGCCGGCGGTGCTGGGGGCGAGCCATCTGCCGGAGCCGCAGAAGCAGGTGGTCTGACCCTCAACCATCCAAGATCCCTTGTGGGAGCGAGCCTGCTCGCGAAAGCGGAGTGCCAGACAACAGATATACCGACTGATATGACGCCTTCGCGAGCAGGCTCGCTCCCACAGAGAGTCAGCGTGTGACTAGCGGTTGGCGCACGCCCAACCGACTGATCCACACCGCCACCAGTATCACCGACCCACCCAGCAGCAATCGCCCAAGTTCCTCGTGCTGGTTCCAGATCAGCAGGTTCACCAGCAGCCCTACCGGCACGTGCAGGTTGTTCATCACCGCCAGCGTCCCGCCGTTGACCAGGCACGCGCCTTTGTTCCACCAGTACAGCCCCAGCGCGGTGGAGACCAGGCCGAGGAACACCAGCACGCCCCATTGCAGCGGCGCTTCGGGCCAGAAATCCGCCTTGCCGAACAGCAGGAAAGCCGGCAACGCCACCATCAGTGCACCAAGATAGAAATAACCGAAACGCCGGTAATGCGGCAGGTCGCTCGGGTGACGGGCCACCAGGTGCTTGTACAGCACCTGTCCGGCCGCATAGGTGAAGTTGGCCAGTTGCAGCAGCAAAAAGCCCATGAAGAAATCCGGGTTGATCCGGTCGTAGCGAATCACCGCCGCGCCGGCCACGGCCACCAGCGCCGCGATCAGCGCCCAGGGATTGAAGCGACGGTTCAACGCGTCTTCGATCAAGGTCACGTGCAAAGGCGTAAGGATGGTGAACAGCAGCACCTCGGGCACCGTCAAGACCCGGAAGCTCAAGTACAGGCATACGTAGGTCACGCCGAACTGCAAGGCACCGATCAACAGCATGCCGCGCATGAACGATGGCTCCACCTGGCGCCAGCGCGTCAGCGGAATGAACACCAGCCCGGCCAGCAGCACCCGCACCAACACCGCGAAATAACTGTCCACATGTCCGGCCAGGTACTCACCGATCAAGCTGAAGGAAAACGCCTGGATCAGCGTCACAAAAAGTAGATAGCCCATAAGCCCCTCGTTTCGAATGGCGGCGAAGATAGCGGTTTTGAGGGATGGGCGCGAGCGTGATGGGCCGCTAGTTTCGGGTCACGGGTATGCACAGGAAGGCTGAGCGCAGTACTGTCCGATCAGCATCGCTCAAAGTTTCGCCAAGGATAAGGAAGCCCCTCCATGCAACGTATTGATTTTCGAAAAGTCATCGACCTCAGCCACATCATCAGCCCGGACATTCCGCTCTGGCCTGGCGATCCTCCGGTGACGTTCGATGAGGTGGCATCACCGGAAAAGGACGGGTATTACCTGCGCCGTTTCGCCATGGGCGAGCACAGTGCAACCCATATGAACGCGCCGAACAGCTTTCACCCCAATGCCATCGGGATTGATGCCTATGAGCCGGCGTCCCTGGTCCGGCCGGCCGTCGTGATCGATCTACGCATCCAGGCGCGGGACAATCCAGATTACGTGATCGGCATCCAAGACATCGAAAAATGGGAACAGGCTCACGGACGCATCGATCAGGGCAGCGTCGTGCTTTTTTACACGGGGTGGCAGACCCTGTGGGACGACCCCAGGCGTTTTATCAATGCGGATGACAAGGGCCCGCACTTTCCCGGCATAGGTGCTGCAACCACCACATTTCTGCTTGAAGAACGCCGTATAGCTGGCGTTGGTATCGATACCCATGGCGCCGATCCGGGCCAGGACACGGTTTACGCCACCAACAGCCAGATCCTGGCAAATGAGGGCATCGTCCTGGAATGCCTGACCAATCTCGATCAGTTGCCCGCGAAAGGCACGACGCTGGTGATTGGCGTGCTTCGACTGAAAAAGGGTTCGGGCTCTCCTGTTTCCGTCATGGCGTTTGTACCCTGAGCCCAGTCAGGCGCAGATCATCGAGGCAAAAAAAAGCCCGATCTCGCTAACGCGTTCAATCGGGCTGATGCACTCAGGAGCAATAAGTGCAAAGGGAGGTTCGATGCGCAAAACGGTTTGAAGGGAAGCGCCAGGACACTAGACCACCTGGCGATTACCCGAGGATTAACGGATCAGGCGACCTGGGACAGTTTGGCGTTGGCCTGATTCAGGCCCTTCTCCTGGAAGTCGCCGCCCAGGTTCATGCCCTCGGCATGGATGAAGGTCACGTCGTGGATCCCGATGAAGCCCATGACCTGACGCAGGTAGGGTTCCTGGTGGTCAGTGCTGCCACCGGCATGAATGCCGCCACGGGCAGTCAGCACGAAGGCGCGCTTGTCGGCCAGCAGGCCTTGGGGACCGGTTGGAGTGTATTTGAACGTCACGCCGGCACGCAGTACATGGTCGAGCCAGGCTTTCAAAGTGCTGGGGATGGCAAAGTTGTACATCGGCGCAGCCATCACCAGTACGTCGGCGGCCAGCAGCTCATCGGTCAGTTGGTTGGAGCGCTCCAGCGAGGCATTTTCAACCTCGTTGCGCTGCTCGACAGGCTTCATCCAGCCACCCAGCAGATTGGCATCCAGATGCGGCACCGGATTGATGGCCAGGTCGCGAACGCTGATTTCGTCGGCCGGGTGTGCAGCTTTCCACTGGCTGATGAAGGTCTGGGTCAGTTGACGGGAAACCGAGTCTTGCTGGCGGGCACTGCTTTCGATGATCAGAACGCGGGACATGGCTTGTAGGCTCCATCTGAGAATGTTGTCAGTCGATGGAGTGAAGGTTAAACGCGAGCTTATCGATGAAAAAGCGCAAATAACTGCTGTAAAGCATCGATAATTTCGTTTATAAGCGGAGCAAGCCATGTCGCTTGCCCCTCTGCCAGGTTATTTCGGCTGGCAGGTCAGCTTGATGCGCAACTTGATGATGTTGCGGTTGAACTTGGCCGTGGCGTTCTTGAACTTGCCGGCGGCGACTTCGATCTTGCGGGTACGAGGCGCCTCGGGGCCATTGTTGAAGACCACGGTACAGGCCGCGTCGACGTTGCCGTAGTTGTTCACCTGGATAGAGCCGATATCGGCATCGGTGTCATAGGCGTTGTAGTCGATGCTCAGGCCGTTGAGGTGTTTTTCCACATCGATCGGGTAGGCAAACGCAGTCAGCGGCAGCAAGGCCAGCACCGCACAACAGATTTTTTTCATTCGGCAGTCTCCACCAAGGGACCGCCAGCTTAGGACAAGAGGAGCTCATTATGAAAGCGCCCCGCGTGACCCTTGATCAATGGCGCACCCTGCAGGCCGTGGTCGACCATGGCGGTTTCGCCCAGGCCGCCGAAGTGCTGCATCGCTCCCAGTCATCAGTGAGCTACACCGTGGCCCGCATGCAGGATCAGCTCGGTGTACCGTTGCTGCGCATCGATGGGCGCAAGGCCGTGTTGACCGAAGCCGGCGGCGTGCTGCTGCGCCGCTCGCGGCAACTGGTGAAACAGGCCAGCCAACTGGAAGACCTGGCCCACCACATGGAGCAAGGCTGGGAAGCGGAAGTGCGCCTGGTGGTCGACGCGGCCTACCCCAACGCCCGCCTCGTTCGCGCCTTGACCGCGTTCATGCCACAAAGCCGTGGCTGCCGGGTGCGGCTGCGCGAAGAAGTGTTGTCGGGTGTCGAAGAAGTGCTGCTCGAAGGCGTGGCCGACCTGGCCATCAGTGGCTTCAGCATTCCCGGTTACCTGGGCGCGGAACTGAGCGATGTGGAGTTCATTGCGGTGGCCCACCCCGAGCATGCCTTGCACCGCCTCAATCGCGAGTTGAATTTCCAGGACCTGGAAAGCCAGTTGCAAGTGGTTATCCGCGATTCCGGCCGCCAGCAACCCCGGGACGTCGGCTGGCTCGGCGCCGAACAGCGCTGGACCGTGGGCAGCCTGGCCACCGCCGCCTCCTTTGTCGGCAGCGGCCTGGGATTCGCCTGGTTGCCCCGGCACATGATCGAACGGGAACTCAAGGAAGGCTTGCTCAAGCGTCTACCCTTGGAACAGGGAGGCAGCCGCAACTCGACCTTCTATCTTTTTTCAAACAAGGAAAAACCCCTGGGCCCGGCCACGCAAATCCTGATCGAATTGCTGCGCACCTTCGACACCGCGCCGCTGGATGCGCCGTTCGCCGCCCCTGAACAAGCCTGACAAGGACTTCGCCGATGGCCTACTTCGAACACGAAGGTTGCAACCTGCACTACGAGGAATACGGCCACGGCACGCCCCTGGTGCTGGTCCACGGGCTGGGCTCCAGCACTCGGGACTGGGAAAAGCAGATCCCGGTGCTGTCCGCCCATTACCATCTGATCGTAGTAGATGTGCGCGGTCACGGTCGCTCCGACAAACCACGGGAGCGCTACAGCATCAAAGGCTTCAGCGCCGACCTGAGCGCCCTGATCGAACACCTGGACCTTGGCCCGGTGCACTTGGTGGGCTGGTCCATGGGCGGCATGATCTGCTTTCAACTGGCCGTGGATGAACCCGGGCGAATCAAGAGCCTGTGCATCGTCAACAGCGCCCCTGAAGTCAAGGTCCGCACGCCCGACGACTGCTGGCAGTGGTTCAAGCGCTGGAGCCTGATGCGTCTGCTCAGCCTGAAAACCATCGGCAAGGCCCTGGGCGCCAAGTTGTTCCCCAAGCCAGAGCAAACCGAGTTGCGCCTGGAAATGGCCCGACGCTGGGCAAAGAACGACAAACGTGCTTATCTCGCCAGCTTCGATGCGATCGTAGGGTGGGGCGTTCAGGAACGACTTTCGCAGGTCGCCTGTCCAACCCTCGTCATCTGCGCCGACCACGACTATACCCCGGTGGCGCTGAAAGAAGCCTATGTAAAGCTGCTGCCCGATGCACGGCTGGCGGTCATCGCCGATTCACGGCACGCTACCCCGCTGGATCAACCCGAACGCTTCAACCAGACCCTGCTCGAATTTTTGACTGCAACCGATTCCACCACTCAGGATCACTGACCCCATGCTGAAAAAAATCGCCCTCGCCGCCGGCACCGTACTGTTTGCTGCCAACCTGATGGCCGCCACGCCTGCCAAGGCACCCCATGTATTGCTGGACACCACCAACGGCCAGATCGAAATCGAACTGGACCCCGTCAAGGCCCCCATCAGTACCAAGAACTTCCTTGAGTACGTGGACAGTGGTTTCTACACCAACACGATTTTCCACCGCGTGATCCCGGGCTTCATGGCCCAGGGCGGCGGCTTTACCGCACAGATGCAACAAAAAGACACCAAGGCACCGATCAAGAACGAAGCCAGCAATGGCCTGCACAACGTTCGCGGTACCTTGTCGATGGCTCGCACCTCCAACCCGGACTCGGCCACCAGCCAGTTCTTCATCAACGTCGCCGACAACGCCTTCCTCGACCCGGGCCGCGACGCCGGTTACGCGGTGTTCGCCAAAGTGGTCAAAGGCATGGATGTGGTGGACATCATCGTCAACTCCCAGACCACCACTAAACAAGGCATGCAAAACGTGCCGGTCGACCCTGTGATCATCAAGTCGGCCAAGCGCATCGACTGAAGAGGCACACGGCAAGCCTGGGCGGCGCGGTGATCCCGTGCCGCCCATAGCAATAAGGAGAGCCCCTGCCAGGGCATTTACAAATGGTTTATCGCCGCTTCGAAACACTGATCGATATCTTCCGCGACGCCCCGACCTCGGCCCCACCGAACCGCGTCCTGCCTTTCTACACGTACTACCTGAAACAAGTCTGGCCCAGCTTCGCCGTGCTGCTGGTGGTCGGCCTGATCGGCGCGCTGATCGAGGTGGCACTGTTCAGCTACCTGAGCCGCATCATCGACCTGACCCAGGGCACGCCCAATGTCGACTTCTTCAAGATCCATGGCCTGGAACTGGCCTGGATGGCCGTGGTGGCGCTGATCTTCCGCCCCATTTTCGTGGCCCTGCATGACCTGCTGGTGCACCAGACCCTGAGCCCCAGTATGACCAGCCTGATCCGCTGGCAGAATCACAGCTACGTGCTCAAGCAGAGCCTGAACTTCTTCCAGAACGACTTTGCCGGGCGCATCGCCCAGCGCATCATGCAGACCGGCAACTCCCTGCGCGACTCGGCGGTCCAGGCCGTGGATGCCCTGTGGCATGTGCTGATCTACGCCGTCAGTTCCCTGGTGCTGTTTGCCGAAGCCGATTGGCGCCTGATGATTCCCTTGCTGCTCTGGATCGCCGGTTACATCGGCGCCCTTTATTACTTCGTGCCACGGGTCAAGGAACGCTCTGTGGTGTCTTCCGACGCCCGTTCCAAGCTCATGGGACGGATTGTCGATGGCTACACCAACATCACCACCCTGAAGCTGTTCGCCCACACCAACTTCGAACAGCAGTACGCCCGCGAAGCCATCGAGGAACAGACCGAGAAGGCCCAACTGGCCGGCCGCGTGGTGACGAGCATGGACGTGGCCATCACCAGCATGAACGGGTTACTGATCGTCGGCACCACGGCGCTGGCGCTGTGGTTGTGGACCCAGTCGCTGATCAGCGTCGGCGCTATCGCGTTGGCCACCGGCCTGGTGATCCGCATCGTCAACATGTCCGGTTGGATCATGTGGGTCGTCACCGGCATTTTCGAAAACATCGGCATGGTCCAGGACGGCCTGCAGACCATTTCCCAGCCCGTCAGCGTCACTGACCGCGACCAGGCCAAGCCCCTGGCCGTGGGCCGGGGCGAGGTACGCTTCGAGCATGTGGATTTCCACTATGGCAAGAAAAGCGGCGTGATCGGCGACCTCAACCTGACCATCAGGCCTGGCGAAAAAATCGGCCTGATCGGCCCGTCCGGCGCGGGTAAATCCACCTTGGTCAACCTGCTGCTGCGCCTCTATGACGTGCAAGGCGGGCGTATTCTCATCGACGGCCAGGACATCGCCGAAGTTGGTCAGGAAAGCCTGCGCGAGCGCATCGGCATGATCACCCAGGACACCTCGCTGCTGCATCGCTCGATTCGTGACAACCTGCTCTACGGCAAGCCCGACGCCACCGACGCGCAACTCTGGGAAGCCGTGCGCAAGGCCCGGGCCGACGAGTTCATCCCACTGCTGTCGGACGCCGAAGGCCGCACCGGCTTCGATGCCCATGTGGGCGAGCGCGGCGTGAAATTGTCCGGTGGCCAGCGCCAGCGCATCGCTATCGCGCGGGTGCTGCTCAAGGACGCGCCTATCCTGATCATGGACGAAGCGACGTCAGCACTGGATTCGGAAGTCGAGGCCGCGATCCAGGAAAGTCTCGAGACCCTGATGCAAGGCAAGACCGTGATCGCCATCGCCCACCGCCTCTCCACCATTGCCCGGATGGACCGGTTGGTGGTGCTGGAAAACGGCCGCATCGCCGAAACCGGCAGCCATACCGAGTTACTGGCCCATGGCGGGTTGTATGCGCGGTTGTGGCAACATCAGACGGGTGGGTTCGTGGGGATCGACTGAGCTCTACCTGACACAGCCAAACCCTGTGGCGAGGGAGCTTGCTCCCGCTGGGGCGCGAAGCGCCCCCCAAATCTGCGCCCCAACGCAATCAATAGGTTGGACACCCAGCCTTATTGGGGCTGCTGCGCAGCCCAGCGGGAGCAAGCTCCCTCGCCACGGGGATCCGGTTTGAATCAGCAATACTGAAAAATTCTGTCCAGAATCCATTTAGCCCACATAGCAACGACATACTCCCCGCCGACCACGGCCAAGACCGCCACAGTCCCTGACTCTGGCGGTTTTTTGTACCGCTGGATTTGTCGATAAACCCTGCTGTACTCAGCTCAGGTTCTGGAGATGAACCTGTCGTAATTCTGCTGGATGCATAACCGATTATCACGACTGTTCTATCAAGGATGCTTATGTCTTTACTCAAACGTTCAACGACTGAGTTGTTGGGTACGTTCTGGCTGGTACTGGGCGGCTGCGGCAGCGCGGTATTGGCCGCTTCCGGGATTGGCGTGCTGGGGGTAGCCCTGGCGTTCGGCCTGACGGTGTTGACCATGGCATTCGCCATCGGTCATATCTCGGGTTGCCATTTGAACCCCGCCGTTTCACTGGGCTTGTACGTGGGCGGGCGGTTTCCGGCCAGGGAGTTGCCTGCCTACATCATCGCCCAGGTTATCGGGGGGGTGCTGGCCGCCGCGTTGATCTACTTCATCGCCAGCGGCAAGGAAGGCTTTGACCTGGCCACTTCCGGCCTGGCAGCGAACGGTTACGGCGAGCATTCGCCCGGTGGCTATTCGATGGCGGCCGGTTTTGTCACCGAGCTGGTCATGACGGCGATGTTCATCCTGATCATCCTCGGCGCCACCGATAAACGTGCGCCGGTCGGGCTGGCACCGATTGCCATCGGCCTGGCCCTGACGCTGATTCACCTGATCTCGATCCCGGTCACCAACACTTCGGTCAACCCGGCCCGCAGTACCGGTCCGGCGCTGATCGTCGGTGGTTGGGCCATCGAGCAACTATGGCTGTTTTGGGTGGCGCCGCTGCTGGGCGCGGTCATCGGCGGATTCTCGTACCGCTGGCTAGGCCAGGAAAGCCGCTGAGTCACGCCTTCAAGGATCAGCACTGCCGATAAGGCAGTGCTGTTTTCGCTTCTTCGGCATATGCCAGCACCCCCTCATGCTCGCGCACGAGGAAATCCGCCACCGCTGCTTTCAGCCCCGGATGACGCAGGTAATGCCATGAGCGGGTAATCACCGGTTCGAACCCGCGAATCAATTTGTGCTCGCCCTGGGCACCGGCATCGAAACGCTGCAAGCCATGGGCAATCGCGTAGTCCATGCCCTGGTAGAAACAAGTCTCGAAGTGCAAACGGTCAAACTCCGCCAGGCAGCCCCAGTAGCGCCCGTAGAAACTGTCGCCGCCCACCAGGCTGAACGCCATCGCCACTGGCCGCGAACCTTGCTTGGCCAGCACCACACGAATGGCCTCGGGCATGCGTTCGGCCAGCAGGCTGAAGAATGTCCGGGTCAAATAGGGCGCCTGCCGTCGTATCGCGTAGGTGTTGGCGTAACAGGCGTAGACAAAATCCCACTGCGCCTCGTCCAACTGATGACCTTCGAGCCATTCGAACTCGATGCCCTGCCCCGCCACCTGTTCACGCTCCTTGCGCATCTGCTTGCGCTTGCGGGAACTGAGCGCATCGAGAAAGTCCTGGAAGTCCCGGTAACCGCGATTTTGCCAGTGGTACTGGCAGCCGATCCGTTGCAGCCAGCCTTCTTGCCCGGCGAGTGCCGAATCGGTGAAAGCATCGGTGAAGTTGATATGGGCGCTGGAAAGCTCTTCGATCTCCAGATAACCCGGCAGGCTGCCCAGCAGTTCCAAGCCATCTTCGGCACGCGCCGCCAGCAATCGCGGGCCACTGACCGGACTGAACGGCACCGCCGTCAGCAGCTTCGGGTAATACTCGATCCCGGCCCGGGCGCAAGCGTCAGCCCAACCGTGATCGAACACGTACTCGCCGTAGGAGTGCCACTTGCGGTAACTGGGCAAGGCTGCCAGCAGACGACCGTCTTCAATGTGCAGCAAATGCTCGGGCTGCCAACCGGATTGCAGGCCCAGGCTGGCGCTGTCTTCCAGGGTACCGAGGAAGGCGTGGCGCAGGAACGGTTGATTGGCGGGCACCAGCGCGTCCCACTCGTGCGGGGCGATGGCGGACAGGCTATCCAAGACGTGAAGCGGCATGCGGTTCCTCGATATCCAGACGGCGGATGGGGCGAGTATCGCCGATCCTGAGCGGCCGGGCACAAAAAAAACCCCGCCAGGGGCGGGGTTCAAAGGAGCGCTTTAACGGATGAAGTCAGAGCGGTGTATCAAGTCAGCGCGATTCAGAACACGTACTGGGCACGGACTACGAAACCGTCGCCATCGTCATCGCCATTGGCGTTGGTGACTTTGTCGGTCTTGGCCTTGACGTAGGCACCGGTGATTTTCACCGCTTCGTTGGCGTACCAGTTCACGCCCAGGTTGTGCACCTTGGCTTCGGCATCGCCCACTTCACGGGTCGCCGAGGCAGTGGTGATGTTGTCGTCTTCGACGGTCATGCTGTCGAAGCGGTAGAACACTTCCCAGGCACCGATGGATTTGTTCTGAGGCTTGATCGCGTCAAACTTGCCGACTTTATAACCACGGGACTCACCGGTGATGGTGTAGGCACCCTGGACGTAGAAGCCGTGGCCCTTGAGGTCTTCGAAGGCGTCGCTGTCAGCCTTGGTCTTACGGGAGATGTACTCACCCTGGATCGACGCAGGCCCCATGGCGAACGCGGCTTCCAGGCCGAAAGCGGTATCAGTGTCGTAAGAGCCGGCTGGCGAGTTGTTGGCGCCGCCCAGTACCGGACGGTTGCCGTTAGGACCGGCGTCGTTACCACCCAGGGTTTCAACACCACGCATGCCCAGACGGGAGCGATAACGCGCATCGAACGCGGTGTCCGAAACGTCACGGGAGGCTACGTTCAAACCGAAGTGCAGCACGTTGCCCGCTTCGTGCATCGGGGCGAACACGAAGCGACCGTTGACTTGCTTGACGCTGTCGCCGTCGGTGTCGTCGGTGTCCTTGCTGAACACGCCGGCCGAAGCATAGAACGAATCGGCGAAGGTGCTGGACGCCTGGATGCCCAGGCCGTTCTGATGGCTGTTGGCCCAGTCGATCAGGTCGTAGGCGGCGTTACGCTCAGGCGCGGTCACCCACTTGGAGCTGGTGGCTTTTTCCAGGCCGAAGTCGGGGTCGAAACGACCGACCTTGATCGACACCGGCTTGAAGCCGTTGTAGGCCAGGGACGCTTCGTCGAAGTAGCCGTTATCGGAGTCGCCACTGTTGTGGGACATGTCGTAGTTGATGGTGTAGGCCCAATCCGTGTACAGCACACCGGACAGTTCCAGGAACGCACGGCGGATGTAAGCGGCGTCGGCCGATTTGCCGTTGTCGGTGTAGATACCGTCGAACTGGCTGTAGTCAGCCTGCACACGACCACCGAGCTTGAAGCTGAACTCTTTGTCAGTGGTAGCGACCTCAAGGCCGCCCTTGGTCTTGACCACGATATCGGCGCCATCGGTGGTGACGGTGCCGGCGAAAGCCTGGGCGGTTACTGCCATTGCCAGTGCGCTGGCGGCAACACCTGCGAAGTGCTTACGGATCATCGAAGAATTCCCCTGTTGGTAGTCTATGCGTTAGAAAACACGCGGAACTGGGCCCGCTGGTGTTGGGAGGGGATCTTGGCGGCCGGTTGTGTCAGGCGAGTTGCTATCACATAAAGATTTTATGACAGCGGAACTTTTTACTTCGAATGGGAATATAACCAACACAAACATAAACCCCCGTGGGAGCGAGCCTGCTCGCGATAGCGGTGGGTCAGTCAACACAACGCTGGCTGATCCGCCGTTATCGCGAGCAGGCTCGCTCCCACAGGGGGTCGGTGGTGTATCGAAGATTACTTAGATGTTTTGCGACGCTCGGCGGCGAGTTTCTCGGCGAGGTGATCCAGGTCGGGAACCGGCGGATGCGGCAGTTTTCTGAGGGTCGCCTGCATCAGGCGCATCTGGCGGATGAATCGTCGGCAATTGGGGCAGAACATCAGGTGATGGCGCACCATCAGGCGTTCACGAAAGCTTAACTGGCCGTCGAGATAATCGCTGGAGCGCGCCACTTGTTCCTTGCAGGTCAGCATTCGCCGGTTTCCTCGAAATGTTCAACAGTCGCGAAGACCTTCAGTCGGGCGCGATGCAGCAGCACGCGGACATTGGAGAGCGAAATGCCCAGCAGATTACAGATTTCGTCCAGTTCCAGGCCCTGTTGTTCCCGCAGAGTCAGCACGCTGCCTTGCAGTTCCGACAGGCTGAGCAACGTATGCTCCAGGCAATCACGCAACTCACGCTCGGTGAGCAACGCTTCGGGCGTGTCCTGGTGCCAGGCGAACGGTGCCAGCAGCCAATGCCCATCGGCGGCGAAACGATCATCGCCAAGGGTGCCGTGGGGCGACGGCAGATCGTCGAGCAGCACTTCCCGACGGTTCTGTTTGTAGCGGCCCTTGGCGGCATTGGCCGTGATGGTCAACAACCAGGTCTTGAGGCTGGAACGCCCCTGGAAACCGCTGAGATTGCGCACCACCGACAGCCAGGCGTCCTGCACCACTTCGTCGGCATGACGGCTGCCAACGATGGCATAGGCCACGGCGCGCATCGGGCTCTGGTAGGTGCTGACCAGTTCCTTGAAGGCCTGCTGCTCACCGGCCAGGAGGCGTTGGAGCAGGTGGGTGTCGTCGGTGACCGTCATTCAACGCCCTATGGCTGGATAGATCGCTGTTGTGGCATGGGAATTCATGTGGGAGCAAGGCTTGCCCGCGATGCAGGCGACGAGGTTTTCCATAAACCAAGTCGCCTGTTTCGCGAGCAAGCTTTGCTCCCACATGGCCTTGCTCCACAAAAAATTTCGGCGTAGCAACAGTGGATCAACGCTTGCGCAAAATCACGCTACCAATCGAATACCCGGCGCCGAACGAGCTGAGCACGGCGACCGAACCGCTGGGCAAGTCGTCCTGGTACTTGTGGAACGCAATCACCGACCCCGCCGAACTGGTGTTGGCATAGCGGTCGAGGATCACCGGGGCTTCCTCTTCGGTGGCTTCACGCCCCAGCAGTTTGCGTACGATCAGGTGGTTCATGCTCAGGTTGGCCTGGTGCAACCAGAAGCGCTTGACCTCGCCAACGTTCAACTGGTTTTCCTCCAGGTGGGCACCGATCAGTTCGGCCACCATCGGGCAGACGTCACGGAACACCTTGCGGCCTTCCTGGACGAACAACTTGTCGCGGCTGCCGATGCCTTCTTCTGCGGCGCGGTTGAGGAAGCCGAAGTTGTTGCGGATGTTGTTGGAGAACTTGGTCAGCAGCTTGGTGCTGACCACGTCGAACTGGTACGGCGAGGTCGCCAGGTCCGCACGCTCGATGATCACGGCGGTGGCCGCGTCGCCAAAGATGAAGTGGCTGTCACGGTCGCGGAAATTCAGGTGACCGGTGCACACTTCCGGGTTGACCATCAGGATCGCCCGGGCCTGGCCCAGTTGCACGCTGTTGGCCGCGGCCTGGATGCCGAAGGTGGCCGAGGAACAGGCCACGTTCATGTCGAAACCGAAACCTTCGATGCCCAGGGCTTCCTGGACTTCAATGGCGATGGCCGGGTACGCGCGCTGCAGGTTGGAGCAGGCGACGATCACGCCATCGATGTCGGCGGCGGTGCGACCGGCGCGTTCCAACGCCTGTTTTGCCGCGCCGACAGCCATTTCACACAGCACCGACCACTCGTCGTTGGAGCGCTCGGGCAAACGAGGGGTCATGCGTTGCGGGTCGAGGATGCCGTCCTTGTCCATGACGAAGCGGCTCTTGATGCCCGAGGCCTTTTCGATGAACGCGGCGTTGGATTCGGTCAACGCCTCGACTTCACCGCGCTCGATGGCCTCGGCGTTGTCGGCGTTGAATTGCGCGACATAGGTATTGAAAGATTGCACCAGCTCTTCGTTGGAGATGCTGTTGGCCGGGGTGTACAGGCCGGTGCCGCTGATGACGACGTTATGCATGGTCGTGTCTCTGATCTGTTCAGGCAGAAAGCATTGGCACCGACGTACCAATACACAAAGGGACTTTTCCCATCCGGGGAAGCAGTCCTGGCATCGCTTTATTCCGATCCGCCCGGGGCATTGAAGCTCAAAACCACGGGACCGGCATTTATAGCCGCGAAGTTTGCCACAAACGCTGGCGTTTGGCCCATTCTCAGTGAGCTACACCAACTAACCCTGTGGGAGCGAGCCTGCTCGCGATAGCGGTGGATTACTCAGTATTTATGTCGACTGACACAACGCTATCGCGAGCAGGCTCGCTCCCACAGGGGTTAGTAGTGTTCATCTGGTTTGTGGCATCAGGCCTCCACCTGCCCCCACTGCTTACTCAAGCGCTTATCGGAAATCGGCACCTTGGTCCCCAGTTGCTGGGCGAACAGCGACACCCGGTACTCCTCCAGCCACCAGCGGTACAGCTCCAGTTGCGGATCGCGCTTGCCTTCCTGGAGGTGTTTGCTGGCGCGGGTCTGGTATTGGGCCCAGAGGTTCGACAGTTCGCCGCTCCAGACCCGGTCTTTCTGCACCTGGCTGCCCAGTTTCTCGAAGCGTTGCTCGATGGCCTTGAGGTAGCGCGGCAGTTCCTTGAGCCATTGATGCGGGGTTTCGCGGACGAAGCCCGGATACACCAGGTGGCTGAGCTGTTGCTTGATGTCGTTCAACGCCACGGCCTGGGCCAGGTCGATCTTGCCCTTGAAGCGTTTTTGCAGGCCGTGCCAGAGCTTGAGGATGTCCAGGGTCAGCTTCGCCAGGCGTTCGGCGTGTTCGGTCCAGCCGCCACGCTTGCGCTCGGCCAGGGAAGCCAGCGCTGCGCCGTCACGGGGCAGGCTCGCTTCGCCTTCGAGCACGCAACTGTCGAGGCTGACCAGCAGGATGTCTTCCACCAGGCTGTCGATGCGACCCAGGTCGCGGTACAACAGGCCCAGCTCCGTCAGGCCGGGCAGCTTGCCGCGCAGGAACTTGGCCGACTCGGCCAATTGCTGCATCAACAAGCGCTGCAAGGCACGACGATGCTGGAACTCGGCTTCGGCCGGGGTCGGGAATCGCCCTTCCTTGACCACGCCGCCCTCTTCCACCAGCGCCGGGTAGACCGTCATCGACAGCCCGGCGATCTTCTGTTGGGTTTTCTCCGCCACCGGTGCGAAAACCTTCGCCTCCACCGGTGCCTGGCTCTTCGCCGTTTGCGGCACGGCCAAGGCCGCCTGGCTGGCTTCGGCAAAGCGCGCCGTCAGTTCGGCCAGGTCGCGACCTTCGCCAAGGAACTTGCCCTGGCCGTCGACGATTTCCAGGTTCATACGCAGATGGCTTTCCACCTGCTGCGCCGCTTCCGCCCAGGCTTCGTCGCTGACCCGCGCGCCGGTCATGCGCAGCAGTTCGCGGCCCAGGGATTGCGGCAACGAGCCTTCGGCGAAGGTGATGCGTTGCAGTGCGGCCTTGACGAAGTCCGGCACCGGCACGAAGTTCTTGCGCAAGGCCTTGGGCAGGTTGCGCACCAGGGCGATGCACTTGGCCTCGATCATTCCCGGCACCAACCACTCCAGGCGTTCCGGCGGCAGCATCGGCAACAGCGGCGCCGGTACCCGCAGCGTCACGCCATCACGAGGATGGTTGGGCTCGAAGTGATAGCTCAGCGGCAAGGTCAGATCGCCGACGCGCAATGTGTCCGGGTAGTACGCGGCCGTGACTTCACTGGCCTCGCGGGCCAGCACGTCTTCTTCGCGCATGATCAGTAGCTGCGGATCTTTCTGGCTGTTGATCCGGTACCAGCTGTCGAAGGTCGCGGTCTGGTGGATCTCGGCCGGCAAACGCGCATCGTAGAAAGCGAACAGGGTTTCTTCGTCCGCCAGGATGTCACGGCGGCGGGCCTTGGCTTCCAGTTCGTCGAGCTGCTCCAGCAACTTGGTATTGGCGTCCAGGCACTTGGCCTTGGACTGGATCTCACCGCGCACCAACGCCTCACGGATGAACAGCTCCCGCGACACCACCGGGTCCACCGGCCCGTAATGCACCGGTCGCCGACCGACGACAATCAGCCCGAACAGGGTGATCTGCTCATACGCCACCACTTGCCCGCGCTTCTTCTCCCAATGGGGTTCGAAGTGGTTTTTCTTGATCAAGTGCCCGGCCAGCGGCTCGATCCAGTCCGGCTCGATCTTGGCCACCATGCGCGCGTAGAGCTTGGTGGTTTCCACCAGCTCAGCGGTCATCAACCACTGCGGACGCTTCTTGCCCAGGCCCGACGAGGGGTGGACCCAGAACCGCCGCTGACGGGCGCCGAGGTAGTCGCCGTCTTCGGTTTTCTGGCCGATCTGGCTCAACAGGCCCGAGAGCACCGCCTTGTGCAGTTTCGGGTAATCGGCCGGTTCTTTGTTGAGGCTCAACTGCATGTCGCGGCAGATCAGACTCAACTGGCGATGGGAATCACGCCATTCACGCAGGCGCAGGTAGTTGAGGAAATTCTTGCGGCACCAGTTACGCAGCGGGCTGGCGGTCAGGGCCTGGCGCTGCTCTTCAAAACCGCGCCACAAATTGACCAGCCCGGCGAAGTCCGAGTCTGCATCCTTCCACTGGGCGTGGGCCTGGTCGGCCGCTTGTTGACGCTCAGGCGGGCGCTCGCGCGGGTCCTGGATCGACATGGCGCTGGCGACGATCAGCACTTCCTGCAAACTGCCCAGCTTCGCCGCTTCCAGCAGCATGCGGCCCATGCGCGGGTCCACCGGCAGGCGCGCCAACTGGCGACCGAGTGGGGTCAGTTGACTGTTGCGGTCCACCGCCGACAATTCTTGCAGCAGGTTGAAACCGTCGCTGATGGCCTTGCCGTCCGGCGGCTCGATGAACGGGAAATCGGTGATTTCGCCGAGGCGCAGGTGCAGCATCTGCAGGATTACTGCCGCCAGGTTGGTGCGCAGGATCTCCGGGTCGGTGAATTCCGGCCGACCGAGGAAATCCTCTTCGCTGTACAGCCGCACACAAATCCCCGGCTCGACCCGTCCGCAGCGACCCTTGCGCTGGTTGGCGCTGGCCTGGGAAATGGCTTCGATGGGCAGGCGCTGGACCTTGGCCCGATAGCTGTAGCGGCTGATGCGCGCGGTGCCGCTGTCGATCACGTAGCGGATGCCCGGCACGGTCAGCGAGGTTTCGGCAACGTTGGTCGCCAGGACCACGCGACGGCCTGGATGGGACTGGAAGATCCGTTGCTGTTCGGCCGGCGACAGGCGCGCGTACAGCGGCAGAATCTCGGTGTGCTTGAGTTGGGCCTTGCGCAGCATTTCGGCTGCGTCGCGAATCTCCCGTTCGCCCGGCAGGAACACCAGCACATCCCCGGGGCTGCGGCGCTCGCTGCGCTCGTAGGCGGCGATTTCATCGAGGGTGGCGAGAATCGCCTGGTCGACGGTCAAGTCGTCCTCGACGCGGTTGCCTTCTTCGTCCTGCTCCAGGGTCAGCGGGCGATACCAGGTTTCCACCGGGAAGGTGCGGCCCGAGACTTCCACGATCGGCGCGTCATCGAAATGCTTGGAAAAGCGCTCCAGGTCGATGGTCGCCGAGGTGATGATGACTTTGAGGTCCGGGCGGCGCGGCAGCAGGGTCTTGAGGTAGCCGAGCAGGAAGTCGATGTTCAGGCTGCGCTCGTGGGCTTCGTCGACAATGATCGTGTCGTAGCGTTCGAGGTAGCGGTCGTTCTGGGTCTCGGCCAGCAGGATGCCGTCGGTCATCAACTTGATCAGGGTGTTGGCGTCGCTCTGGTCCTCGAACCGCACCTGATAACCCACCAGCGCCCCCAAGGGGGTGGCCAGTTCCTCGGCCACCCGACTGGCGACGCTGCGGGCAGCGATCCGGCGCGGCTGGGTGTGACCGATCAAGCCATGCTGGCCGCGACCGATTTCCAGGCAGATCTTCGGCAACTGCGTGGTTTTCCCCGAGCCGGTTTCGCCGGCGATGATCAACACCTGATGCTTGAGCAACGCCTGCTTGATTTCGTCGCGCTTGGCGGCAATCGGCAAATTGTCGTCATAGCGGATCACCGGCAAGCTCGCCTTGCGCGCCAGCACCTGATCGCACGACGCCTGCATGCGCGTCACCCACTGGGCCAGCTTGGCCTCGTCGGGCTTCTTGCGCAGCTCAAGCAACTGGCGCCGCAACCGGTGACGGTCGGCGAGCATGGCGTGGTCGAGGTTTTTCAGCAGCTTGTCGATAGCGGGGGCTTGGTCAGTCATCAGGTACGCAAGGGTCGTCGGTTTGAGCAGAGGGCGATTGTCGCAGATTTGCGGCTATTGCGCCGACACATGGCAGTCTGCCGGCGGTTCCCTTGTGGGAGCGAGCCTGCTCGCGATGGCGGTGTGTCAGTCGACATGAATGCTGGCTGATCCTCTGCTATCGCGAGCAGGCTCGCTCCCACAGGGGATTTGCGTCAAGGATGCCTTTTGTGGAGAGCAGTCGCAGGGTTACTCGTTGTCCAGGTCCTTGCGCCGATACGGGAACACATCAATCACCTTCCCCGCCCGAATCGCCTCTTGCAGGCCTTTCCAGTAATCGGCGTTGTACAACTCACCGTGCAACTGGTCGAACAGCTTGCGCTGCCCCGCGTCGGCGAACAGGAACGGCGGGAATTCTTCGGGGAACACGTCCAGCGGGCCGATGGAATACCAGGGCTCGGAAGCCATTTCGTCTTCCGGCGTGCGGGGCTGGGGGATGTGGCGGAAGTTGGCTTCGGTGAGGAAGCAGATTTCATCGTAGTCGTAGAACACCACGCGGCCGTGGCGGGTCACGCCGAAGTTCTTGAGCAGCATGTCGCCGGGGAAGATATTCGCCGCCGCCAGTTGCTTGATCGCCAGGCCATAATCTTCCAGGGCCTCGCGCACCTGGGCGTCGTTGGCGTTTTCCAGGTACAGGTTCAACGGTGTCATCCGGCGTTCGGTCCAGCAGTGACGGATCAGCACCGTATCGCCTTCCACCGACACCGTGGACGGCGCCACTTCCAGCAGTTCCTCAAGGCACGCCGGCTCGAATTTGCTCAGGGGAAAACGAAAATCGGCGAACTCCTGGGTATCGGCCATGCGCCCGACCCGGTCGACGCTTTTCACTAATCGGTACTTCTCGATCACCGTGGCCCGGTCGACGTTTTTCGACGGCGAGAACCGGTCCTTGATGATCTTGAACACCGTGTTGAAGCCCGGCAGGGTGAACACGCTCATGACCATGCCACGCACACCGGGGGCCATGATGAACTGGTCGTCGGTGTTCGCCAGGTGATTGATCAGTGCCCGGTAGAACTCCGATTTGCCGTGCTTGTAGAAACCGATGGAGGTGTACAACTCGGCGATGTGTTTGCCCGGCAGGATGCGCTTGAGAAAGCCGATGAATTCCGCCGGCACTGGCACGTCTACCATGAAGTACGAGCGGGTGAACGAGAAGATGATCGAGACCTGCGCCTCGTCGGTGATCAGCGCATCGATCTGGATACCCCGGCCCTCACGGTGCAACAGCGGGATCACCAGCGGCCATTGATCGTCGCGGGTGTAGATCCGCCCCACCAGGTAGGCCCCCTTGTTGCGATAGAGCACCGAAGAAAACAACTCCACCGTCAGTTCCGGATCCTTGCAGACCCAGTCCGGCAGGTTCTCGCGCAACTGCGCTTCGAGGCGTTGCAGGTCGCCCGGCAAATCGGCGTAGTCCTCGCTGAAACGGTAGTCGGCGAACACGCTCGCCAGTATCCGGTCCAACTGCCCCTGAGGCTTGTAGGTGCGGGTCTGGGCAGCGCGGGCCCGACGCAGGCTGGGCCGGGTGGTGTGGATGAACATGGTGCCGTCGCTGATCAGGTCGTGGCTGAACAACCCGCAGAAGATCGAGTTGTACCAGGTTTCCGACAGCTCATCGTCGAAGCGCAGGTCGATCAGGCTGATGTAGGCGCTTTTGACCAGCGGCCAGCAGCCCACATCCATCAGGGTTTCGGCATCGAAGGCCTTGTGCAGCTTGGCGACGGTTTCGAAGACTTTTTCTTCGTACAAGTTGATGCGCGCCGCCGAAGCCGCTTGCGCCTCCAGCCACAGGGCCTGCTCGAACCGGGCGCGGGCGCCATCGGTGATCTGCCGGAAATGCTCACGATAATCGTCGAAGCCGTCGAGGATCGAACGGGCGATTTCAATGGCGGGCCATGGCTGCGGCATAGGTAAACCTCGGCGGGTCATGCTTGTTATTGGCGACTGAGCTTAGAGGCCAATCAGGCGGCAACGCAACCATTGCCATCGCTATTCAGGACGGCGACACTTGCCGCCCGATCAAGGAAGGAATGACTCGTGAACCTCGTCGATATCCTGCGTTTACTGTCACTGGCCGCTATCTGGGGGGCCAGTTTCCTGTTCATGCGCATTATCGCCCCCGTCATTGGCACAATCCCCACTGCTTTTTTTCGCGTGTCCATCGCCTTCGTCGGGTTGCTGGTGATCCTGGCCCTGATGCGCGTCGACTGGAATTTTCGCGGCAAGCTCAAAGTCGTGATGGGGCTGGGCCTGATCAACTCGGGCATTCCGGCAACGTTCTATTCAGTGGCGGCCCAGGTGCTACCGGCCGGTTACTCGGCGATCTTCAACGCCACCACGCCATTGATGGGGGTATTGATCGGCGGTTTGTTCTTCAGCGAAAAACTCACCCTGGCCAAGGTCAGCGGTGTCTGCCTGGGGCTGCTGGGTGTTGGCATCCTGACCCGCGCCGGCCCGGTGGCGTTCGACCTGCAATTGTTGATGGGCGCCCTCGCCTGCCTGCTGGCCACGACCTGCTACGGCTTTGCCGGCTTCCTCACCCGTCGCTGGCTCGATCACCAAGGAGGCCTGGACAGCCGTCTCTCGGCCCTGGGCAGCATGTTCGGTGCCACGGTGTTCTTGCTGCCGCTGTTTGGCTACAGCGTCATCAGCCAGCCACCGGCCAGCTGGGGTGGCTGGAGCGTCTGGTTGTCACTGCTGGGGCTGGGCCTGGTGTGTACCGCCCTGGCATACATTCTTTACTTCCGCTTGCTCAGTTCCATCGGTCCGGTCAAATCGATGACCGTGACCTTCCTGATTCCGCCGTTCGGCGTGTTGTGGGGGGCGTTGCTGCTGGATGAGCCGTTGGGGATGGCGCATTTGTATGGCGGGGTGTTGATTGCGGCGGCGTTGTGGTTGGTGCTCAAGCCTGGGGTGGCAAAGCCGGCTGAGGTGCCTGCCCGGTAGTTCATCGGCGCAGCGCAAGATGCCATCGCGGGCAAGCCTTGCTCCCACAAGGACTACACATAACCTGTGGGAGCAGGCTTGTACATAACCTGTGGGAGCAAGGCTTGCCCGCGATAGCGGTTGTTCAGTCAGCGAGCATCCAAGGCTCAGCGACTTTTACGAAACACAAACACCAATCCCACGATGATCAGCACCATCCCCAGCAAGCTCAACAACGCCAGCCGATTGCCAAACACCAGGTAGTCCATGATCGCCGTCACCGCCGGCACCAGGTAGAACAGGCTGGTGACATTCACCAGGTTGCCACGGGCGATCAGTCGATACAGCAGCAACGTCGCCAGCACCGACACCACCAGCCCCATCCACAACACCGGCACGAAGAACCCCGTGCTGTATTCGAAGTGAAACGGCTGGAACGGCACGAACACCGCGCACAGTAACAATCCGGCCAGGTATTGCACCGGCAGCGTACCCAGTGGGTTGTCGGTGATGCGCTTCTGCATGATGGAACCGGCCGTCATGCTCACCAGTGCCAGCAACCCGCACACCATTCCCGCCAGGGACATGCCCGCCAGGCCAATGCCTTGGTACACCACCATGACCAATCCGACCAACCCCAGCACCAGGCCGAACATCCGCGACCAGGATCGCTGACGTTCCATGAGCACCACGGTCAGGATCGGTTGCACGCCCATCAGGGTTGCCATGACCCCGGGCGTGACACTCATTTGCAGCGCCAGCAGATAAAAAATCTGGTAGGCGCCCAGCAGCACCAACCCGGTGGTTGCCGCGTACAGCATCGGCTTGCCGGTCTTGGGCAGCTTGAACTTGAGCAACGGAATCAACAGCACCAACGCAAACAGCGCAATGGCAAAACGGATCAGCAAAAAGGCGAAGGGTGAAGCGTGGGCCAGGCCCAGCTTGGAAAAGATCGCCCCACTGCTCCACAGCAAAACGAACAGGCTCGTGGAAGCCGCCGCCAATAAGGCGTTTTTGGAAAGGGAAAACATGGATACCACCTGTAGTCAGGCAAAAAGCCAACTCAGCCGAGGCTGAAGTCCAGTAGTTTTTTTCAGGCGGGCACAGGGGATGGCAACAGTTGCCGATCAGCCCTGAATGCCAACACCCGGCGGTGATACGACGGCGTACACCGATGAGCTACGGACAGGTGGGGGGTATTGACCGATCTGCGCAGGCTGCTGATTCCCACACGGCACGACGCCAGCGTTGAACGCTGGAACCACGACCGCGATGACAGGGGATGCAGGCATGAGCCGATCTCTTGAAGAGTGGGTTCGAAAACCCGAAGAGCGCTGACTATAACCAGCGCCCGAGGGACTATGCAATATTTAAACGAACAACCAATAACCAAGCGCCGTGAGCACCACCACCGCCAACACGGGCCGCATCACCCGGTACGCCTTGGGATGCTTGCGCTTGAATTGCTTGACCCGGCCACTGATGCCGTCGCTGAACGACTTGCTCCAGGCATACGCCCGGTTGATGCCGCCGACGTGTTCATCGTCCAGGTTCTGCGGCGCGGTGGCGCGGCCGAGGAAAGCGCTGATGGTACGGTTGAGGCGGGTCATCAAGCGGCTTTTCAAGGGCCGCTCGACATCACAGAACAGGATCACGCGGGTCTGCGGGGTTTCGTTCTTCACCCAGTGCACATAGGTTTCATCGAACATGACGTCTTCGCCATCGCGCCAGGCGTAGATCTGGCCGTCGACGAAGATCCGGCAATCATCGGAATTGGGCGTGGACAGCCCCAGGTGATAACGCAACGAACCGGCGAAGGGGTCTCGATGTGGGTTCAGGTGGCTGCCACCCGGCAGCAGGGCAAACATCGCGCCCCGCACGTTGGGGATCCGGTTGACCAGCTCGACAGTCCTGGGGCACAGCAACTCAGCCGACGGCAGCGGTTTGTCGTACCACTTGAGGTAGAAACGCTTCCAGCCCTTCTTGAAGAACGAGCCGAAACCGGCATCGTTGTTCTTCTCGGCGGCACGAATGTAACCCTCGTCGAACAGGTGCATGGCCTCGTCGCGAATGACTTGCCAGTTATCCTTGAGCACATCCAGCTCGGGAAACTTGCTGCGGTCCAGGTAAGGCTTCGAGGGTACGCCGGAGAACAGGTACATCAAAGTGTTATAGGGGGCGAACAGCGCCGAGTGGTTGACGAACTGGCGCAACATCGGCAAACGCGCCTTGCCACGCAAATGCACATAAAGCGTACTGCCCAAAAACAGCAGCAACACTGAGGCCTTGGCGGCAAACGAAACGGTCATTTTACAACTCCTTGTCCAAAAACAACTTACGCAACGCCAACTGCCCGACGTAGCCGAGGGCCATGGTAAAGCCTCATGGCCCAGGTAAAAACCGTCTGACGCAACATTTTCTGTTGAGTGAAACGCAACAATCACTTTCTAACAGGGGCCGCCTGAACCTTGGCTGACGCCGGGTCAAACAACCCTCTTCTTAGACCTTGTATTACCCTGTGGCGAGGGGATTTATCCCCGTTGGGTTGCGAAGCAGCCCCCAAACCTGACACCTCGTCTATTGAGAGTAACTGGTCCTCCGAGGGACTGCTACGCAGTCCAACGGGGATAAATCCCCTCGCCACAACAAGATCCACTCACCACCGCAAAGGTCCACTCACCACCGCAGTGAATCCACCGTCACTGCTGAATCTCCTGCTCGGTAAACAGATCACTGAACAACATGCTCGACAAGTACCGCTCGCCCGAGTCCGGCAGGATCACGACGATGGTCTTGCCCTGCATTTCCGGTTTCTCCGCCAGGCGCACGGCCACGGCCATCGCCGCGCCACAAGAGATCCCGCAGAGGATTCCCTCCTCCTGCATCAAGCGCAGGGCCATCGCCTTGGACTCGTCGTCGGAGACCCGCTCGACCTGGTCGACGATCGACAGATCGAGGTTCTTCGGCACGAACCCGGCACCGATCCCCTGGATCTTGTGAGGGCTGGGCTTGATCTCCTGGCCCGCCATCGCCTGGGTAATCACCGGCGAAACCTCGGGTTCTACCGCCACCGACAGGATCGGTTTGCCACAGGTGTTCTTGATATACCGCGAAACCCCGGTAATGGTTCCGCCGGTGCCCACGCCCGCGACGAGCACATCCACCGCGCCATCGGTGTCGTTCCAGATTTCCGGTCCGGTGGTTTTTTCGTGGATCGCCGGGTTCGCCGGGTTATCGAACTGCTGCGGCATGAAGTATTTGGATGGATCGCTGGCCAGGATCTCGGTGGCTTTCTCGATGGCACCCTTCATTCCCTTCGCCGGCTCGGTGAGCACCAGCTCAGCACCCAGGGCCTTGAGCACCTTGCGCCGCTCGATGCTCATGGAAGCGGGCATGGTCAGCATCAGCTTGTAGCCACGGGCGGCGGCGACGAACGCCAGGCCAATACCGGTGTTGCCCGAAGTCGGTTCGACGATGGTCATGCCAGGCTTGAGTTTGCCCGAGCTTTCAGCGTCCCAGATCATGTTCGCGCCGATCCGGCATTTGACCGAATACCCCGGGTTACGCCCCTCGATCTTGGCCAGGATGGTCACACCGCGCGGCGCAATGCGGTTGATCTGTACCAGTGGCGTATTACCGATGGAATGGGCGTTGTCAGCGAATATACGGCTCATGGCTGGGTCCTTAATGCGGCGGGAATTTAAGCCTTTAAAGGTATGCCTGTTGCCCATGGGCGTCCAGTTTCACCGAACGTTCCCATTGTTGCGACAGTCAATGGCAGTAGAAGGCGCTCCCCCAACAAACGCTGGAGACTGACTGACATGAAGCGTCGATACAGCTGGCCACTGTGGGTTTTCGCCACCATCGTCGCGGTGCTGGTGGCCCTGCATTTCACCCTGCCTTATCTGGTGCGCAACTATCTGAACGACAAACTGGCCGACATGGGCGACTACCTCGGCCAGGTTCTCGATGTAGACCTGGCGCTTTGGCGCGGGGCCTACCGGATCAATGGCCTGAAAATCGTCAAGGTCGACGGCAAGGTCCCGGTGCCGTTCGTCGATGCGCCGTTGATCGACTTGTCCGTGAGCTGGCATTCGCTGTGGTACGACCATGCGGTGGTGGCCGAAGTGGAGTTTGCCCGTCCCGAAGTGAACTTCGTCGACGGTGGGGCCAACCGACAGAACTCCCAGACCGGTCAAGGCACCAACTGGCGCGAGCAACTGGAAAAACTGCTGCCCATCACCTTCAACGAAGTGCGCATCAGGGATGGCAAGGTCACCTTTCGCAATTTCAATTCCAAGCCACCGGTCAACCTGCGGGCCACCGACGTCAACGCCAGCTTCTACAACCTGACCAACGTGGTCGACACAAAAGGCAAGCGCGACGCCCGTTTCGAAGGCAAGGCCCTGGTGGCCGAACATGCGCCCCTGGAAATGCAGGCCACTTTCGACCCCTTGAGCAATTTCGAAGATTTCGATTTTCGCCTGCGGGCCAGGAACATCGAACTCAGGCGCCTTAACGACTTCGCCGCGGCCTATGGCAAATTCGATTTCAACGCCGGCCACGGCGACCTGGTGGTCGAGGCCGAAGCCGACAATGCCCGGCTCAGCGGCTACATCAAGCCATTGCTGCGTGATGTCGATGTGTTCGACTGGCAGCAGGACGTGGAAAACCAGAACAAAAACATCTTCCGCTCGGTCTGGGAAGCGCTGGTCGGCACAGGCGAAACGGCCCTCAAGAACCAGCGCAAGAACCAATTCGCCACTCGGGTGGAACTCAGCGGCAATGTTCACCAGCAGGACATCAGCGCCTTCGAAGCCTTCCTGCAAATCCTGCGCAATGGTTTCGTCCAGGCGTTCAACGCCCGCTATGAGCAGCCGCCACCTTCAAACGATTAAGATTTGCGCGTAATGGTATAGCGACCCGTTTTTTCCGCCGCCGCTATTGCCGTTCCGCGCTGCAGAGAGTCCCAACCCAGGCAAGCCAGGGCCAGCGAACGCGGCACCGCCTCGCGACCACTGCTGTAGCGAGTGATGCTGCGAGCACTGACCCCCAACGCTTCGGCGGCTTTGTTCAACGGCAAGCCGGTGCGGGCGCGCCAGTCGATGAAGATGCGGGTGTTTTCATCCACGGCATTTTGCGCCAACGCATCCAGATAAAGGGTATCGGCACCGATCTGGATATCCAGTTCGGGCCATTCCACGCTCCAGCCATCATCCCCCAGGCTCGCTCCTCCAAACGCGCCCTCTTCAAGCAAAGGCTGCAAGCCCGGATAACGTTGCACATCGGCGCTCATGTCCAACGTCAGCCGCTGCCCGTCAATGAACGTCAGTTCGAGCCTGAAAGGCAATAAGGCCTGCACGGCCAATAGCCGAGGCCGTTTCATGGGTAACATCGTTGCCAATCCTCCAACAGTTGCACCTGATGGGCCCTGACCCAGTCCAGTGCCTCCTTAATGATCAACGGCGGCGCCCGACCCATCATCACTTCGACGGTTTCCAGGCTCAGCACCACATCCAGCCCGCCACCGGTGAGGTGAACATGGGGCGGCGGATGGTCCCTTTCGCGCAGTTGAATACGGTAGGTATCTCTGAATCGATATTTAGTAGACATGCGACCAACATATCGCCAAATTGGCGATATGCAATACTGGCAAGGCGCCGAGACTGAGTCAACATGTGACGCTCCATTCAGAGACTGAATACAGCGTCTGCGTTCACAGTCGGCGGGGCGTCGCGTTATAGTCGGGCACGATATTTATTTCGCGCGCCCCGCCTCGCCGGGCCGGCGACACGTTCGAGGAAATTGCAGATGAAGTTCGAAGGCACCAGCGCCTACGTGGCCACCGATGACCTGAAACTGGCCGTGAACGCCGCCATCACCCTGGAGCGGCCGTTGCTGGTCAAGGGCGAACCGGGCACCGGCAAGACCATGCTGGCCGAACAACTGGCCGAGTCCTTCGGCGCGCGCCTGATCACCTGGCACATCAAGTCCACCACCAAAGCCCACCAGGGCCTGTACGAGTACGACGCGGTCAGCCGCCTGCGGGACTCGCAGTTGGGCGTGGACAAAGTCCACGACGTACGCAACTACCTGAAGAAGGGCAAGCTCTGGGAAGCCTTCGAGTCCGAAGAGCGGGTGATCCTGCTGATCGACGAGATCGACAAGGCCGACATCGAATTCCCCAATGACCTGCTGCAAGAACTCGACAAGATGGAGTTCTACGTCTACGAGACCGACGAAACCATCAAGGCCAAGCAGCGGCCGATCATCATCATTACCTCCAACAACGAAAAAGAGCTGCCGGACGCGTTCCTGCGCCGCTGCTTCTTCCACTACATCGCCTTCCCCGACCGCGTCACCCTGCAGAAAATCGTCGATGTGCATTACCCGGACATCAAGAAAGACCTGGTCAGCGAAGCGCTGGACGTGTTCTTCGACGTGCGCAAAGTGCCGGGCCTGAAGAAGAAACCTTCCACTTCCGAACTGGTGGACTGGCTCAAGCTGCTGATGGCCGACAACATCGGTGAAGCGGTACTGCGCGAGCGAGATCCGACCAAGGCCATCCCACCGCTGGCCGGTGCCCTGGTCAAGAACGAACAGGACGTGCAATTGCTCGAGCGCCTGGCGTTCATGAGCCGTCGCGGCACTCGCTGATCCTCTTCGTTTAACAAGAGCGAGGGCGATTGCCATGCTGCTTAACCTGTTCAATGAAATGCGCGCCGCCAAGGTGCCCGTGTCGGTGCGTGAACTGCTGGACCTGATCAACGCGCTGAAACAGCGGGTGATCTTCGCCGACATGGACGAGTTCTATTACCTGTCCCGGGCGATCCTGGTGAAGGACGAACGGCATTTCGACAAGTTCGACCGGGCGTTCGCCGCGTACTTCAATGGCCTGGAAAAACTCGACGACCATCTCCAGGCGCTGATCCCCGAAGACTGGTTGCGCAAGGAATTCGAGCGGTCACTGACTGACGAAGAGCGGGCGCAGATCCAGTCCCTCGGTGGCCTGGACAAGCTGATCGAAGAATTCAAGAAGCGCCTGGAGGAACAGAAGGAACGCCATGCCGGCGGTAACAAGTGGATCGGCACTGGCGGCACCAGCCCATTCGGCTCCGGCGGCTTCAACCCCGAGGGCATTCGTGTCGGCGACGCCGGCAAGCGCCAGGGCAAGGCCGTGAAGGTCTGGGACCAGCGTGAGTACAAGAACCTCGACGATCAGGTGGAACTGGGCACACGCAATATCAAGATCGCCCTGCGCCGCCTGCGCAAGTTCGCCCGCCAGGGTGCGGCCGAAGAGCTGGACATCGACGGCACCATCGACCACACCGCCCGGGACGCCGGCTTGTTGAACATCCAGATGCGCCCGGAGCGACGCAACACGGTCAAGTTGTTGCTGCTGTTCGACATCGGCGGCTCGATGGATGCCCACGTGAAGATCTGCGAAGAACTGTTCTCGGCCTGCAAGACCGAGTTCAAGCACCTGGAGTATTTCTACTTCCACAACTTCGTCTACGAATCGGTGTGGAAGAACAATCTGCGCCGCACTTCGGAGCGCACCTCGACCCAGGACTTGCTGCACAAATACGGCGCCGACTACAAAGTGATCTTCATCGGTGACGCCGCCATGGCGCCCTATGAAATCACCCAGGCCGGCGGCAGCGTCGAACACTGGAACGAAGAAGCCGGTTATGTGTGGATGCAGCGCTTCATGGAAAAGTACAAGAAGCTCATCTGGATCAACCCTTACCCCAAGGACACCTGGGGTTACACCGCCTCGACCAATATCGTGCGCGAGTTGGTGGAAGACCGGATGTATCCGCTGACCTTGCGGGGGTTGGAGGAAGGAATGCGATTTCTTTCCAAATAAGATTTATTGGTGCCCTTCAGGGCCTCATCGCGAGCAGGCTCGCTCCCACAAGGGGTCTTGTGTACGACGAAGATCCAGTGTGAGAGCGAGCCTGCTCGCGATGTTTTTAGCGGTTTAACAGCCCCCGCAGGCACTCCACCTGCTGCCGATGCGCAACCTCCTGCATCACTGGCCGCAAGCGCACCTGCGTCCCCGGCAGGCATTGCGCCAGCCGAGCCAGGGCCAATGGGGTCAAGGCACCCAGACGTGGGTAGCCACCGATGGTTTGCCGATCGTTGAGCAGCACGATCGGCTGGCCGTCCGGCGGCACCTGCACAGCGCCCAGGGGGATGCCTTCGGAAATCATCGCCGGCCCCTGGTATTCCAGGGCCGTGCCCAGCAAGCGGATGCCCATGCGGTCGGCGCGACTGTCCAGCGTCCACGGCGCGTTAAACGCATCGAACAGGCTGCGGCCGCTGAACGCCCCGTTCTGCGCCCCCAGGATCAGGTCCAGCGGCTGTGCTGGCTGGAAATCCGGAATCAGCGCGTGCGGCATGGGCCGAGGCATCGCCGAGCCTGAATAGCTCAATTGCGCACCGCGACTCAACGCCCGCCCTCGTCCATCCAGGCCACCAAGTTCCTCACGCACCACCGTCGCCCGGCTACCCAACACCGCCGGCGCATTGAAACCGCCGGGGGCTGCCAGGTAGGCCCGGGCACCGAGCACGGGCTGGGTGAGCGCCAGCACCTGGCCTTTGCGCAAGCTGAAAAAGCGCCAGGACGCCACCGCCTGGCCGTCTATCCGTGCACCCAGGTCCGCACCGGCCAGCGCCAGCACGCAATCCTCTTCGGCCACTACGGTGAAGCCGCCGAGGGTAATTTCCACCACCGTCGCCCCCAGGGCATTGCCAAGCATCCAATTGGCCCAGGCCATCGACAACCAGTCCGCCGCGCCGCCCTGGGTCACGCCCAGATGCCTCACGCCAAAACGACCGGCGTCCTGCAACAGGCACAGTGGGGTACTGGCCTCGATCAACAAGCGGCTCATGCCTGGGCCTCCAACGGTGTGTCGTCGCCACCCAGCGCGATGAATTCGCCATGGTCCACCGGAGCAAAACGCACCGTGTCCCCCGGCTGCATCAGGCTGTAGCCGTCGCGCTCGCGATCAAACAGTTTGGCCGGGGTGCGACCGATCAGGTTCCAGCCGCCGGGCGACACCACCGGATACGCCGCAGTCTGGCGCTCGGCGATGCCGACGCTGCCTGCCGCCACGCGTTTGCGCGGCGTGCCTAAGCGCGGTGCGGCCAGTTCCTCGTCCACCAGCCCCATGAAGGCGAAGCCGGGGGCGAAGCCCAAGGCAAACACCTGGTACTCGCGCTCGCTATGGCGGCGGATCACCTGGGCGACCGTCAAGCCACTGCGGCTCGCCAGCAGGTCCAGCTCAGGTCCGACACGGGGGTCGTACCACACCGGCAGCACGTGACACTGGCCGGCAGCCTGGGCATCCGGTGCAAGATGATTCAGCGCCTCGCCGACCAGATCACGCGCCTGCGCCGGGGTCAGGGCGAGCAAATCGTAGTGCACCATCAACGTGGTATAGGACGGCACCAGGTCGATCAGATCCTCGGCAAACACCGCCCGCAGGCGTTCGCTGGCGGCGAGCATCCAGGGCATGTTGGCCTCGGCGATCTCATCGAACAGGCGCACCATCAGGCAGTCCACCGCCACCACTTCCAAGCGTGGTTTCATGGTGCACTCTGCCGGTCCAGGGCTTCGCGGATGCGTTGCACGGCCGCCACGGAGCTGGCGTTGTCGCCGTGCACACACAGGGTGTTGGCCTTCAGGTGCAAGGCGCGGCCATCACTGGCGGTCAACGCATCGCCGCGGGCGATGGTCAGGGCCTGCCCGATAATCACCTCGGGCTCGTGGTGCACCGCACCCGGCGTTTGCCGCGAAACCAGGCGACCGGCACTGTCATAGGCGCGATCAGCGAAGGCTTCGAACCACAGGGTCAGGCCGTATTCGTCGCCCAGGGCCTGGGCGGCACTGTTGTCCCGGGTCGCCATGAGCATCAACGGCAACTGCCGATCATAGGCTGCGACGGCCTGGATCACGGCACGCAGTTGCGCCGGGTTGGCCATCATGTCGTTGTACATCGCCCCATGAGGCTTGACGTAGCTGACCCGTCCGCCCTGAGCCCGGCAAATGCCGTCGAGGGCGCCGATCTGGTAGTGCAGCAAGTCCTGCAACTCCTGGGCGCCATAGGCCATGGAGCGGCGACCGAAGCCCGCCAGGTCCTGATAGGCCGGGTGCGCACCGATCCGCACGCCGTGGCTCAGGGCCAGGCTGACGGTTTTGCGCATGATGCTCGGGTCGCCGGCGTGAAAGCCGCAGGCGATGTTGGCGCAATCGATGAAGGGCATCACCTCGGCGTCCAGACCCATGGTCCAGCTGCCGAAGCTTTCGCCGATGTCGCAGTTCAATAGCAGGCGGTTCACGGTGAACGCTCCTGTAGGTTCTTTCTTTGTTTAACTGTGAGGCACGTGCCCCGCAGGTTATCAGTTACTCGGCTTCCAACTGCTTGCCCTGGGTTTCCGGCAGGCTCAGGGCCGCCAGAATCACGACGCCATAGGACACCGCCGCAAATGCGCCGATACCCACGCTCAGCGGCACCTTCTGGCTCAAAATACCGATCAACAGCGGGAACAATGCCGCCACCGCCCGGCCAATGTTGTAGCAGAAACCCTGACCCGAACCACGAATGCGTGTAGGGAACAGTTCGGTGAGGAACGAGCCCATGCCGCTGAACATCCCCGACGCGAAGAACCCCAGGGGAAAGCCCAGCCAGAGCATCACGTTATTGCTCACCGGCACCTGGGTATACAGGAGGACGATGGTGAACGAGCCGATGGCGTACAGGACGAAGTTCTTTTTCCGACCCAGGATATCCGACAGGTACGCGCTGATGACGTAACCCACGTAGGAACCGACGATCACCATCGCCAGGTAGCCACCGGTACTCAATACACTCAATCCACGTTCATTCTTGAGGAACGTCGGCAGCCAGGACGTGATGGCGTAGTAGCCGCCCAGGGCACCGGTGGTCAGCAGCGAGGCGCGAAGGGTGGTAAAGAGGATGCCGGGGGCAAAAATCTCGTAGAACTTCGCGGGGTTTTCCGGCGTCAACCGGGCCTTGGTCTGGTTATAGACTTCCGGATCCTTGACCAGCCGGCGAACGAAAATCACGAACACCGCCGGGACAATGCCAAGGATGAACAAGGCACGCCAGGCATCCTCCGGTGGCAGTACCGAGAACAGCAGCGCATATAAAATCGCCGTCATGCCCCAGCCCAGCGCCCAGCCCGACTGCACCATGCCCACTGCCTTGCCGCGATCCTTGGCGCGGATCACCTCGCCCATCAACACCGCGCCGGCAGTCCATTCACCGCCGAAGCCAAAGCCCATCAGCGTGCGGGCGATCAACAGTTGTTCATAGTTCTGGGCAAAGCCACAGAGGAAAGTGAAGAACGCGAACCACAGCACCGTCAGCTGCAGGGTGCGCACCCGACCGATGCGGTCGGAAAGTATGCCCGCCACCCAGCCACCGATGGCCGAAGCGATCAAGGTGCTGGTGTGGATCAGCCCTGCCTGGCCGGTGGTGATGCCCCACATCGCGATCAGGGTCGGCACCACGAAACTGAGCATTTGCGTGTCCATGCCGTCCAGGGCGTAGCCGATCTTGCAACTCCAGAAGGTGCGACGTTCCTGCTGGTTGATGTTGCGATACCAATCGAACGGGCCAGAACGGGCCTGGGGTTGGGGGACGCCGAGCGTGTCGGGTGCACTCATGGTGGTTCTCCACGGTTTTATTGTTCTTGAGTCTCGACGACGCTGACGTGGAGACCGTTGCCCCGATTCTTGAGCGCACGGCCGATCCCGTCCAACGAATAAAACCTTGGCTGGGTCATAAGAAAAACTTGATTGGAGGAGCAGGGATGAAGAAATGACATTGCCGGAACGCAATGAACACAGTTGTGGCGAGGGGATTTATCCCCGCTGGGCTGCGAAGCGGCCCCCCCGACAAGGCCACCTTATGTATCAGGCAGGATCATTCAATTGACTGCAATGAGGGGGCTGCTTCGCAGCCCAACGGGGATAAATCCCCTCGCCACAGAGGCTCGCTGCGGCGCTATAGCCCGCGCAAATCCCGCTCTTCAATCGGCCGGCTCTGGCGCAGACGCTTGCCGCCTAACACCACCCAATCGATCAGGCGGAACAGGCATTCCAGGCCGAACGACAGCAGCATCGCACCGCTGATGCCCCAGATCATCGCCTCGGGGGTCAGCAGGATCTGGTAGCTGTAGCCGTTCCAGGTTTCCTTGCGAATGTCCGGGTCGGCGGCCAGCGCCACTTGCAGAAAGCGGATGTACCACGGGCCTTGCATCGCCTGGAATTGCTTGTCCAAAGCCTGCTGGCGTACGAGCAAGGTGTTCAGGCTGTCGGCATCGCTGCGGAAGATCGGGTCCTCGCTGGCGCGGTAATGGGCCACCAGGGCCTGCATATCGCCCTTGAAGAACTGGTTGGCGGTGCCCTGGAACCCTTGCAGGCCGGTTTGCGCCTCGATCAGGTGAGCCTCGACCCGCTTGGCGTAATCATTGATGAAGCCCGGCACCTGGACCCCAACCAGCAGGCCCACCGCGAACAACACCAGGCGTAGATAACTGAGCAACATAACGTGACGTCCTTATTCGGTCCGACCGTGACTGACGCATTCGCCGCGTCGCCACAGGCTCCATTGGCCCGGTTCGTAGCGGGTCCAGGTTTCGTTTTCGGTCAAGGGTTCGGTGGCAATCACCGTGACCACGTCGTTGGGTGTGGTTTCAGCCTGGAAGTCGACAATCACATCCACATCCTTGAGCCGTGCCGGGCCGAACGGCGCGCGACGGGTAATCTGAGCCAGTTTGGTCGAGCAATAGCAGAACAGCCAGTCGCCATCGCTGAGCAGGCAGTTGAACACGCCCTTGCTGCGGTATTCGGTGCAGGCCTGGATCAACGACGGTAGCAACTGTTCCACCTCCACCGGCTCCGGGAAGGCCTGGCGCACGCGGTTGAGCAGATCGCAAAAGGCCGCTTCGCTGTCGGTGTCGCCCACTGGCCGGTAGAAACTGACTTCAGGCTGGAAACCGGCGAGCTGGCCGTTGTGGGCAAAGCACCAGTTGCGCCCCCACAACTCACGCACGAACGGGTGCGTGTTGGACAGGCAGACCTTGCCGACGTTGGCCTGGCGAATATGCCCGATCACCACTTCGCTCTTGATCGGATAGCGCTGCACCAGGTTCGCCACTTCCGATTCGCTGCTGGCGGCCGGGTCTTGGAACAGGCGCAGGCCGCGGCCTTCATAGAAGGCGATGCCCCAACCGTCCCGGTGCGGCCCGGTCTTGCCGCCGCGCTGCATCAGCCCGGTAAAGCTGAACACGATGTCGGTCGGCACATTGGCGCTCATGCCCAATAACTCACACATGCTCGAACTCTCGCTTCAAAGGGCAGGCCCGGTTACAGGCGCGGTTCGATACGCGAACGCTGGGGGTTACTCGGCACGGGCGGGCGACCGTAACGGTCATCACCGGCCACGCCGAACGGCGGCTCATCGTCGGGCTCATCGGCCGCAGCGGCGGCTTTTGCGGCGGCGGCCCGTTCCTTGCGAGCGTTGGCGGAACGTTCGATGGGGAAGCGGATCAACACGATCACCAGGTAGAGGCCGAAGGCAATCATGCCGTACATGAGCAGATCGGACGCTGCTCGCCAGACGTTGTTGCCGACCTTGAACAGTACGTCCAGGGCGACAATGGCCAAGGCCGGGGCAACTTTGTCCTTCACCGGGTCGACGATGGTGGGGCTGAACAGCAACACCGCCATCAGCAACCGCAGCGGTTCGCGCAACCAGCGCCACATCCAGCGGGTCATGCGCATCCACACCAGCAGGCAGCCCAGGGCGGCGAAGGCGTAGAGGCCCCAGGCGATCAGATAGTCATTCTCGGTCATGGTGTCCATGGCAAGGCAGGCAAAGAGACGCTTATAGTAACGGCTTTTCGCTCGTCAGGCTGCCCCGGCGTCTGGCGAATGGCCTGTGTGGTTGCTTCTGCCCAGGCCACGCGCCCCTTTTCGTACAACGTTCGAGAGCCTTTCATGTCCCTATATGCCCACGTTTCCAACGCCCCGATTGCCCGCAGGGACCCCGGTGTTGACCCGTACGCCTGGCTGCAGGAACGCGACACCGACGCCGTGCTCGACTACCTCAAGGCCGAAAACAGCTACCAGCAGGCGCAACTGGCCGATCAGGCCGAACTGCGCGAAACCCTGTTCCAGGAGATCAAGGGCCGGATCCTCGAGACCGATCTGTCGCTGCCCTCGCCCTGGGGTCCGTACCTGTATTACACCCGCACCACGGCCGGTGACGAATACCCGCGCCACTACCGCTGCCCGCGCCCGACCGATGACAGCCTGACCGTGGATGAAAGCCGCGAACAACTGCTGCTGGACCCGAACGCGTTGGCCGGCGGCGGCTTCTTCTCCCTGGGCGCCTTCAGCATCAGCCCCGACCACCAGCGCCTGGCCTACAGCCTGGACACCACAGGCGACGAGATCTACACCCTGTTCGTGAAGGAACTGTCCAACGACAAGGTCAGTGAACTGTCCTTCGACGATTGCGACGGCAGCATGACCTGGGCCAATGACAGCCTGACGCTGTTTTTTGGCGAGCTGGACGACACCCACCGTCCTCACAAACTCTGGCGCTACCGCCTGGACGGCACGGCCGCCGAGGAGGTGTTCCATGAGCCGGACGGGCGCTTCTTCCTGCATTGCTATCGTTCGAGCTCGGAACAGCAGTTGATCCTGTCCCTGGGCAGCAAGACCACCAGCGAAGTCTGGGTGCTGGACGCCACGCAGCCGCAACAGCCCTTCACCTGCCTGGCGCCTCGGCGGGAAGACCACGAGTATGACGTCGACCATGGCCTGCTCGATGGCCAATGGACCTGGTTGATCCGCAGCAACCGCGACGGGATCAACTTCGCCCTGTACCAGGCCGTCGACACCGGCGTCGCGCCGACCGAGGCCGACTGGCAGAACCTGATCCCCCACAGCGACACGGTGATGATCGACGGCCTGAGCCTGAACGCAGGGGCCATGACCCTGAGCCTGCGTGAAGGTGGCCTGCCGATCATCGAGGTTCACCCCCAGGGTTTGCCGGCCTATCGGGTGCAATTGCCGGACGCGGCCTACAGCCTGCATGTGCAGAACAGCCTGGAATTCATCAGTGATCGCATTCGCCTGCGCTACGAAGCCCTGAACCGCCCGGCGCAGATCCGTCAGTTGGACCTGGCCAGCGGCGAACAGGTCGTGCTCAAGCAAACCCCGGTACTAGGCCCGTTCGACGCCGACGCCTACGTCAGCCAGCGGCTTTGGGCAACGGCACCGGACGGCACCCAGGTGCCCATCAGCCTGGTGGTCAAGCGCGAAGCCCTCGGCCGGCCCGTACCGCTGTACCTGTACGGCTACGGAGCCTATGGCGAGAGTCTCGACCCTTGGTTTTCCCACACGCGGCTGAGCCTGCTCGACCGTGGTGTGGCGTTTGCCATCGCCCACGTGCGCGGCGGCGGAGAGCTGGGAGAAGCCTGGTACCGCGCCGGCAAGCAGGAGCACAAGCACAACACCTTCAGCGACTTCATCGCCTGTGCCGAACATTTGATCGCCAACGGTTTCACCACCGCCGGACAACTGGCGATCAGCGGCGGCAGCGCCGGTGGCCTGCTGATTGGTGCAGTACTCAATCAACGCCCGGAGCTGTTCAAGGTGGCGATTGCCGAAGTGCCGTTCGTCGATGTGCTCAACACCATGCTCGACCCGGACTTGCCATTGACCGTCACTGAATACGACGAATGGGGCAACCCCGAGGAACCAGACGTTTATGATCGGATCCGGGCCTACGCCCCGTACGAAAACGTCAGCGCCCAGGCCTATCCGGCGCTGCTGGTGATCGCCGGGTACAACGACAGCCGCGTGCAGTACTGGGAAGCGGCCAAGTGGGTGGCGAAATTGCGCGCCACCAAGACCGATGACAACCCTTTGCTGCTCAAGACCGAACTGGACGCCGGCCACGGCGGGATGAGTGGGCGCTACCAGGGATTGCGTGACGTAGCGCTCGAATATGCATTTGTCTTGAAAGTTTTGGGGTTGGGTTGAGGAACTCCATCGGATCGCCGGGTCTTAGCTCCATGCGCAGGCTCTGATGCAACCACAGTCCAATGTGGGAACGAGCTTGCTCCCACATTGGATCTTCTTACATCCAGGCCAACCCGAAACCGCAACAAACACAAGAAAAAGACCGTGACAACATGTCAGAACCGACCTTACTGAACAAAGAAATCCGCGACTGGCTGATGGACTGCGGTCTGTTCGACCAGTTGCTGCCTGTCGACTTCGCCGCGGCGTCTGGCTATTTCAGCATCAGCGCCATCGCCGAGGGTGAAGCGATTTTCCGCGAAGGGGATGCCGGCAGTTTCATGTGCATCATCCACACCGGCCAAGTGGCCGTGCAGAAAACCGGCCCCGACGGCCAACCCGTGACCATCGCCACGTTGCGCAGCGGCCGGGCCTTCGGCGAAATGGCCGTGCTCGACGGCGAACGACGCTCGGCCAGCTGCATCGCGGCCAGTGATTGCCAGTTGCTGAACCTGGGCAAGGACTCCCTGGAAAAAATGCTCAACGATGCCCCGAAGATCGCCGCCAAGATCATCCGCGCCCTCGCCGTCTCCCTGTCCAAGCGTCTGCGCATGGCCGATGGGCAGTTGCTGTCGCAGCAGGTCTAGCTCACCTCCAGTTGAAATACAGAATCTGTGGGAGCGAGCCTGCTCGCGATAGCGTCGGATCAGCCAGTATCCATGTTGACTGGTATATCGCTATCGCGAGCAGGCTCGCTCCCACAGGTTTTTGCCATTCAGTTGTTTCACCGACTGGCTACAAGCCTATCCCCCGGGCGTCTTGGCCTTCACCGGCTGAGGCTCCATGCCCGGTATCGGCTGGTCCTTCGGCGGCTTGGGCATTTCGATCGGTGGCAGCAACGGCGGCCCACCACTTCCAGCACCGGGCTTGGGTATGCCGTTGGGCGTGATCGGCGGATACGGCATCGGGGTCGCGGTGCCAGGCGACCCGGGGATACTGGGTGGGTTGACCGGAATCGTCGGTTGTTGGGCCTGGGCGCAACTTATTGAGAGCGTCGCCAGGGCAATGGCCGTTAGAATGATGCACTTCATCAATGGCTCCGTGGCTATTGTCTGCTTTAAGGCTAGTCGTTGCCGCGCCGGTTCGCCCTCCTACGAGATTTCCATGAAACGTTTCGTCCTGCTCGACACCACGCCCATCCCTGATAACGGCGGTGCCCTGTGCCTGTTCGAGTACGGCGAAGACTTCGTCATCAAGATCCAGGGCGGTGACGGCGGGCAGTTGATGAACACCCGTATGCACGGTTCCGAAGACGCCCTGGCGGAGATTCCCTGCCGCAAGGTCGCCGGCCGTCCCGGCTCGCGCGTACTGATCGGCGGCCTCGGCATGGGCTTCACCCTCGCCTCGGCTCTCAAGCACCTGGGCAAGACCGCCGAAGTGGTGGTGGCCGAGCTGGTGCCCGGCGTGGTGGAGTGGAACCGTGGCCCTTTGGGTGAAAAGGCCGGGCGACCCTTGTCGGACCCGCGCACGGTGATCCGCATGGAAGACGTGGCCAAGGTGCTGCAAGCCGAGCCCCAGGGTTTCGACGCGATCATGCTGGATGTCGACAACGGCCCGGAAGGCCTGACCCAGAAAGCCAACAGTTGGCTGTATTCGACCGGTGGCCTGGCTGCCTGCGCCAAGGCCCTGCGGCCCAAGGGCGTGCTGGCGGTGTGGTCGGCCAGCGCTGACCGGCAGTTTTCCGACAAGCTGAAGAAAGCCGGCTTCAAGGCCGAAGAGGTGCAGGTGTTCGCCCATGGCAACAAAGGCACCCGCCACACCATCTGGATTGCCGAGAAGCTCAAGGGCTGAGCTAAACTCTGTCCAACCGTCATCAGTCTTTTCTACAAAGGTGGACCCATGAGTTCGTCAACACCGCCGTCCAACACCGCCAAGCTGGACCGCATCCTTGCCGATGCCCAGCGCGACCGGGAGATGGGCTATCGCGACAAAGCCCTGAAAATGTACCCCCATGTCTGTGGCCGATGCGCCCGCGAATTTTCCGGCAAGCGCCTGAGCGAACTGACCGTTCACCACCGCGACCACAACCACGACAACAATCCGCAGGACGGTTCCAACTGGGAACTGCTGTGCCTGTACTGCCACGACAACGAGCACTCGCGCTACACCGACCAGCAATACTTCGGCGACGGCTCCCTGAGCACGCCGAAAATCGCCAAGGCCACCCACAACCCCTTCGCCGCGCTGGCCGGGTTGATGAAGAAAGACGAATAGTCAGCCATTGCGGCGAGGGTGTTTATCTTGCGCTGCAACGTTTTGCGCCCAGATAACCCCCTCGCCACACGTGGCCCGCTCGACTGCCCATGCCGCTCGCATGGACCCGCTGACAAATCTGCAATGTCCCCGTCAGGTCGCTGACAGCCTCGCACCTTTAGCATGCCCGTTGCTTCCCTCATTCAGAGGTGAAGTAAGCCAAGGTTGATGAATGTCAATCTGCCAAAGCACGCCCTGCCTATGCTGTGGCTATGGGTGGCTCGCCCGGCCTGAAGGAGCGATACCATGAACACTCATCAACCCCCATCTGCTGGCGCAACGCCATTCTGGCGGAACAAGACCGGCATTGTATTGATCATGCTGTTGGCCATCGGCCTCTTCTATCTGGCGCGAGAACACTTCAGCCACATCGCGGGGAATTGGCCGTACCTGATTCTCCTGATGTGTCCCTTGATGCATGTCTTCGGACACGGCCACAGCGGTCATGGACGACATGACGAGCCACCCGTAGACGGCAAGGATGAGGAAGGCCGCTGACCATGTCCGACACTCCCGCGCACCTTCACCACAGCGCCGCAGCGCTCAGCGGCGACATGGCGACTGAATACACCTGTCCCATGCACCCGGAAATACGCCAACCCGGCCCCGGTACCTGCCCCAAGTGCGGCATGACGCTGGAGGCGGTGATGCCCGCGCTGGAAGAAGAGGACAATCCAGAACTCAAGGATTTCACCCGCCGCTTCTGGTGGTCCCTGCCGTTGACGGTGATCGTCACCGTGCTCGCCATGGCGGGGCACGCCTTGTCGCTGTTCCACGGTGTCACGCAAAATTTCGTCGAGTTTTTTCTGGCCACGCCAGTGGTCCTGTGGGCAGGCTGGCCGTTTTTTGTGCGGGGAGTGGCCTCTGTTCGCCAGCGCAGCCCGAACATGTGGACCCTGATTGGCCTGGGCACTGCGGCGGCCTATCTCTACAGTGTCGCCGCCACGTTTTGGCCTGGAGGATTTCCCGCCACGTTCATGCAAGAGGGGCGTATCGGCGTCTACTTTGAAGCCGCCGCGGTGATCATCTCCCTCACATTGCTGGGGCAGATGCTGGAGCTCAAGGCTCGCTCACAGACGTCGGCCGCCATCAAGTCGCTGCTGGGGCTGTCACCCAAGACCGCGCGCCGGATCAATGCCGATGGCCAGGAGCAAGACATCCCCCTGAGCCACGTCCATCGGGGTGACCACCTGAGGATCAGGCCCGGTGAGAAGGTCCCGGTCGATGGTACGGTGCTCGAAGGCGAAAGTGCCGTTGACGAGTCGATGCTCACCGGCGAGCCGGTTCCGGTGATCAAACGCGCCGGGGACAGCCTGATCGGGGCCACGATCAACACCCACGGCAGCTTGGTGATGACGGCCCAGAAGGTCGGTGCCGAGACCGTCCTGGCGCAGATTGTTCAGATGGTCGCCCGGGCCCAACGCTCGAAAGCACCGATGCAGCGCATGGCCGACGTGATCGCTGGTTATTTCGTCATGGGCGTGATTGCCATCGCCGTACTGACCTTTTTCGGCTGGGGGCTGTTGGGTCCCGAACCTGGCTGGGTCTTCGGGTTGATCAATGCCGTCGCCGTGCTGATCATCGCCTGCCCCTGTGCGTTGGGGCTCGCAACCCCCATGTCGATCATGGTGTCCACCGGCAAGGCGGCCAGCCTGGGCGTGCTTTTCCGGGACGCCAGCGCCATCGAGAACTTATGCAGGATCGACACGCTGATCGTCGACAAGACCGGCACCCTGACCGAAGGGCGCCCGGCTTTTCACAGCGTAAAAGCCACCCAGGGCTTCGACGGCCGCCAAGTGCTGCTGTTGGCCGCCAGCCTCGACCAGGGCAGCGAGCATCCCCTGGCCCACGCCATCGTCGATCACGCCCGATCCGAGCATCTTGAACTGATCAAGCCGGCTTCATTTGAATCCGCCAGTGGCATCGGTGTCAGTGGCCGGGTGGACGGCAAACTGGTCCACTTGGGCAATACCGCGCTGATGAATGCCGTCAGCATCAGCGTTTATCCATTGCAGCAACAGGCCGAGCAGCTACGCGCCCAAGGCATCAGCATTATCTACATGGCGATCGACGGCGTGCTGGCGGGGCTACTGGCCGTCTCGGACCCGATCAAGCCGACCTCCAGGGAAGCGGTCAACCGCCTCAAGGCTCACGACATAAAAATCATCATGGCCACCGGCGACGGCCTCACCACTGCACGCGCCGTGGCCATGGAGATGGGCATTGAAGAGGTCCATGGCGAAGTCAAACCCGAGGACAAAGAGCGCCTGGTGGCGGACCTGCAACGCGATGGCCGCCAGGTCGCGATGGCGGGTGACGGGATAAACGACGCACCGGCCCTGGCTCGGGCGAACGTAGGCATTGCAATGGGGACAGGCACGGACGTCGCGATGAACAGCGCCCAACTGACCTTGGTAAAAGGCGATTTGATGGGGATCTTGCGAGCCCGCACCCTTTCGGTGGCAACCGTCAGGAACATGCGCCAGAACCTCGGCTTTGCCTTCCTCTACAACTCGATGGGTATTCCGTTGGCTGCCGGCCTGCTGTACCCCCTGACCGGTCACTTGCTCTCGCCCATGATTGCCGCCATCGCCATGAGCGTAAGTTCGGCATCGGTGGTGTTCAATGCCTTGAGGTTGCGTAACACGCCAGCACAATAATCCGGCGCACATAAAAAACAGGCGCCACCAGGGCGCCTGACCGTCTCAAAACCAAAGGAGAACAAACGAGACGGTAATCAGCCGCCCTTCGGACAGTTATCACCCAGGAGCCTGTATTCCACGGTGTTGAGCTTGCCGTTCGAATCTTCGTAAGTCATACGCGACGGTCCGACACCACAGCCTTTAATGGCCGGTGTAATGCTCAGCACTTTTTTTACATCGAGTTTCATGCCGTATTCGTAATGAACGATTTCGGCGACGGCTTTGCCGTTTTCGGCGGCGAATTGGGCCATGGCTTGTTGATTGTTCTGGATCATCCGGCCATAAACCCGGTCACCTCCTCCTTCCGCCAAGGCAAGGGAAGAAAGGGACAGGATCGAAACGGCGAGCAAGGCATCAAGGGTTTTCATAGGGAACTCCGGCAGTCATTTGTCAGGCAAACCATAACGACTGGCGCCTTTCACGACGCTGGCGGGGACGTTACCGATTGGTCAGGTTCGTGATAGGTAACCGACCATCAGTCCCCACTCACAAACTGAACACGCAGCCCCATTCCCCGTATAATCGCGCCTTTTCCCAAAGGCACCCCGTCCGTGGCCAACAAACGCTATAGCTGCATCGGTCTGTTCAACCCCAAGTCACCGGAAAACGTCGGTTCGGTCATGCGTGCCGCCGGCTGCTACGGCGTGGCGTCGGTGTTCTACACCGGCAAGCGCTATGAGCGTGCCGCCGACTTCGTCACCGACACCAAGAAAGTCCACTACGACATCCCGCTGATCGGTATCGACGACCTGAAGAAGATCCTGCCCCTGGGTTGCGTACCGGTGGCCGTGGAACTGGTGGAGGGCGCTCGTCCACTGCCCGAATACACCCACCCGGACCGGGCGTTGTACATCTTCGGTCCCGAGGACGGTTCACTGGATAAAGACATTCGCGATTGGTGCGAGGACGTGGTGTACATCCCCACCACCGGCTGCATGAACCTGGCCGCCACGGTCAACGTCGTGCTGTATGACCGCATGGCCAAAGGCAACAACACCCGTTCGGGGCCGCAATTCCGCTGACCGGCGCTAAATCCAATTGAACAAGGCAATCGCTCGGGCAGTCAGTTTTATACCAACCCCCACACCGGAGACAGATCATGAGCGATAACAACCCGTTCGAGCCGATTGAGACCACCCCTTTCCAATCTCATCCGCCGCAAAACGTACATGGTTGGGAACGCATTGGCTCACTGGCCGGCGGTGTCCTGATGATGGGCAAGGGCTTGCGTCGTGGCGGTGTGATCGGCCTGGCCCAACTGGCGATCGGCGGCATGGCGCTGGCGCGGGGGATCACCGGGCATTGTTCGGCCAAGGCCTTGCTGGAAAAGAACCGTCAGAACCTCAGCGACGCCCGCGCCCGCATCGAGCAGGCCGGCGACGAGCTGAGCCGCCTGAAGGCCAATGCCGAGGCGGCGACCGGTACGGCTACGGTGACGGGGAATGATTCGCTGGTTTCACCCAAAGTTGGGCTTTGATTTTTTGCGGTGGGGCTGATGGCCCCATCGCGGGCAAGCCTTGCTCCCACAGGATCGAGTCGTATCCAATAGCTCATCCGGCGAAGATTCAGTGTGGGAGCAAGGCTTGCCCGCGATAGCGATATTACTGAAGTAACTTGGTATCCAGCACTGCAGAGTTCCCACCCAGGACACTTTCACTGAGCTGCACAAACTCCTGGGTATCAACTGTTTCCAGCCGCATCGCCCCCTGCAACACATCATCCAGCGAACGCTTGTTACGGGTTTTCAAGCGAATCTCGCGGTCCAGCTCCTGTAGCAGCAATACCGCCTTGGCCACCGTCGCGGTGCCGACCCGCTCACCGCGCAAGGTGGTGACGCCTTTGCTGTCGCGGGCGAGGCGGTCATTGAGGGCCTGATAGCGCTCATCACTCAGGCCGCCAGCGCGGCGCAGCAGTTCGACGGCGTAGTACTCGGTCAGTCCCTCGCTGATCCAATCGCTGCGATCATGGTCGTTGATACGCGCCAGCGCCTGCACCAATTCGCGCAACAACGGGCTGCTGCCCCGCTCGCTGACCAGCGGTGGACGGCTGTGCAGGTAAATCGAGTCGTGCCCGGCCTGGGCACCACGCCACAACGGATCACCGGCACCGACAATCAGCAACTTGGCAGGATGGCGCGGCACCAGCGCCTGCACCTGCGGCCAGACAAAAGTCAGTAGCGTCAGCACATCCATCCGGCGCATGCCCTGGCCTCGGGGCGAGGCCACTGTCACTTCGGTTTCGCCCAGGCGTGTGCGCCGGCTCCCCAGTTTGCCGGCGAGCATCCAGCCGGTGGGACGGTCGAACAGGCGCGAGGGGTTGTCGATGCGAAAGCGTTGCTTGCCGATGCGTGGCCAGGGAGTCTCTATGCTTTTCCAGCCATCGGGCAATTCAACTTCGAGACGGGCCACCAATTCGACGCCGTCCTGCTGATCGAGTTTGGCCGACGGCACCAGATCGTCGCCGCGCAACAACGCCCACGTCGGGGTCATGCGGGTTTCGAAGGTCGCGCTCTTGCGCGCATGGCTGATGCGTACGCGGTAGCTCAGGCTGGCCTTGTCGGCGGCCGGGCGCCAGACGCCACGCGCCTCATTGCCGGGGGTGAGCTGCCATTGGCCGTCGGCCTTGAAATCGCTGTAGCGGCTGCCGTCGCCGAGGTCGAAATCCAGGCTGCGCACCGCCGAACCCCGGGCCAGGGTCAGGCGCACCTCAGCCTGATCGCTCTGCGGCAGCAGGTGCACGTGATAATCCAGATCGACTTTCTGCGCCGCCCACAGCGGCCCGCACATTACCAGCAGCCCGACTGCCAGCATCCGTTTCAATCCTGCCGCCATGGGGTCTCCCTGAGGGTGCGATGCCCGGCGGTTCAGCCGGCGCGGAAAATCAGATGATCTTCCCAATCTTCTTCCGGCACACTGCCTTCGGCCAGCATACGCCCGGACTGGGAAATGCGTTCGTGGTGCACGGCATCGCGATCACCGCAGACCAGGTGGTGCCACAACGGCAAGTCCTTGCCTTCGCTGACCAGCCGATAACCGCAGGTCGGCGGCAGCCATTTGAACTCATCGGCCTTGCCCGGCGTGAGCTGGATGCAATCGGGCACGAACTCACGGCGGTTGGGGTAGTCGCTGCACTGGCAGGTTTTCAGGTCCAGCAGTTTGCAGGCGATACGCGTGTAATAGACGCTGTTGTCGTCTTCGTCTTCGAGTTTTTGCAGGCAGCACAGGCCACAGCCGTCGCACAGCGATTCCCACTCCTGCGGATCGAGCTGATCGAGGGTTTTGCGTATCCAGAACGGTTCGACTTTGGCGGCCATGGCTCGAGCATCAACATCAGGTGGTGAAAAGGCCGACAGTCTAGTGCCGGGGCCTCTTCAGGCCAAGCGTTGGCGACTGTCGGTAAACTGGGGGCTTGTCAGGCTCGGCTCCGGGACGTAGGTTGCTTTATCCACTTTCCCTACCCCTTCAAGGTAATCCCATGAGCGCCAATCCCCGCATCGCCGATTACGCTATCCACCCTCAGTTCATCGAACGCTGGTCGCCTCGTGCCTTTACCGGCGAGAGCATTGCAGAAGAAACCCTGCTGGGCTTTTTCGAAGCCGCCCGCTGGGCACCGTCGGCCTACAACTCGCAGCCGTGGCGCTTCCTGTATGCGCGCCGCGATACGCCGAACTGGGAGCGGTTCCTGGGCCTGCTCAATGAATTCAACCGCGGCTGGGCCCAACACGCCTCGGCATTGGTGATCGTCGTTTCGAAAACCACCTTCGCCGTGCCCGGCGCCACTGAAGAAACCCCAGCACAGAGCCACACCTTCGACACGGGCGCGGCCTGGGGCCACCTGGCGCTGCAAGCCAGCCTCAGCGGCTGGCACACCCACGGCATGGCCGGTTTCGACCAGGAGCTGACTCGCAAGGAACTGAAGATCCCGCAAGGCTATGACCTGCACGCCGCCGTGGCGATCGGCAAGCTGGGGGACAAATCGACACTGGCTGAGTACCTCCAGGCCCGTGAAGTCCCAAGCTCGCGCCGGCCGTTGAGCGAACTGGTGGCGGAAGGCGATTTCAGCCTGTAACCCCAATTTTGTGACCGCTGAAGATCAACTGTGGGAGCGGGCTTGCTCGCGAAAGCGAAATGTCAGTCAACATAATTGTTGAATGTATCGGCCCCTTCGCGAGCAAGCCCGCTCCCACAAGTTGATTGGGGCAGTGTCAGTAGCCCCGGGTGAAATCCACTTCCCCGCGTAACGCTTCGCCGGCCTGATAGGCCCGCAGGTTTTCCAGGAACAACTGCACCATCATCGTCGGCGAGGTCGGTGCCGAGCTATGCCCGGTCAACAATAGCCCCCAGGCGGTCCAGAATGGATGGCGCTGCGGCAGCGGCTCCTGGCGGCATACGTCGATCACCGCACCGGCCAGGTGCCCTTCCTTCAAGGCTTGCACCAGATCCGCATCCACTACCGCCACGCCGCGTCCGACATTGATGAACAGCCCGGTTGGCTTGAATTGCTTGAACAGCGCCGCGTCGTATACATCATGAGTGTTGGGCGTGTTGGGCAGCAGGTTGATGACGTAGTCCACTTCGCCCACCAAGCGCGGCAGATCCTGCAGTGCCCCGACTTCGATGAACGGCGCCAGCTCCCGGGCTTCGCTGGCAATGCCGTACAGCTGCACGCCAAACGGCACCAGGAACTGCGCCACGCGCTGGCCGATATCGCCGGTGCCGACGATCAGCACCTTGCGCCCGGCCAGGCCTTGCCCCTGGCGGTTGTCCCACTTGCGCTCGACCTGGCTGACCAACCGCGCCAGTACCTCGCGCTCATGGCCGAGCATGTAGGTGAGCACATACTCAGCCATCACCTGGCCGAAAATGCCTACCGCGCGGGTCAGGCGGTAATTGCGCGTCAAGCCCTCGGCCAACAGCGGCGTGATACCTGCCCAGGTCGATTGCAGCCAACGGGGTTTATGGCCTTGACGCAGCAGAGTGGCCAGCAGATCAGGCTGGCCGAGCCAGACCGGACAATCGGTGGCCAGTCGCGACAATTCGGCGGAATCGCCGCTGGTCAGCACTTCAATATCGGGTGCCGCCTGGCGCAGAAGCTGGGCATACACCGTGCGATCGTGTTCGGCAATCAGAACGCGCATGAATCAAACCTTTCAAAAACAGTGCAGACGACCGCCGACAGAGTGTCGCTCCATCCATGCGATCGTCGTCAATAAACCATTCCAGTGTGTTTCAAGAGGCCCCCAGAACAGGCACCTCCGATTACCGTCAGACCGGGTCGTTGCGGCGCAACAACTCTTCGGGTAAATGCTCGATGTACTCGTCTTCGGCCGGTGGCATCTGCAAGTGATAGCCCTGGGTGTCGAGGTTTTCCAGCACCTTGTTGATGTCTTCCCGGGACAGCTCCCGTTCGGGGCTCAGCACCAGGTCGAAGGCGTGGATAGCCTTGCCAAAGGCAGCCATCAGGGGCTCCGGCACACGCTTCAAGGCATCGCTCTTGAGCACATACAGGTACATCTCGTTTTTCTTCGAGCTTCGGTAGATGGAACAGATACGTTTCAAGGCTGTTCTCCGGCAGTGGCCAGGCTGTCGAGCAGCGCCTGGCCCATCAATTCGCGGCGCCAGCCACGCAGCGAATCGGGCAATTGGTAAGGGCCCTCGGGAAAGCCGCTCTTGATCAGCGCTTCGAGGGTTTTCTTGCGTAGCATCAACTCCGGGGCGATCCCCAGGCGCTCGGCTTCAGCCTGCCCCAGCGCCTTTAGACGCTTGACCAGCGCCGACGCCTCGATGGGCAACGGCTCGGCCACGGCCGGTGGCCATTGCTCGGGCGGCACGCTGGCGGCGCGCTGGATCAGGTCCAGCAGAAACTGGCCGTCCTGGCGCACGGTGCGCGGGTGCATGTCTTCAATTTTCGCCAGCGCGCCGAGGTTATCCGGCTGGGTGCGGGCCAGGGGCCACAGCGAATGCTCGCGAATGATGCGATTGCGCGGCAGGTCACGGGCCCGCGCCTCGCGTTCGCGCCAGGCGCACAGCTCGCGCAGCACGGCCAATTGGGCGCGGGACAGTTTCCAGGCGAGCTTGGCCTCGCGGTAGACCTCGTACGGGTCGACTTCGCGACGCAGGTTGGCCACCAGTTCGGCACCATCCTCCAGGACCCAACTGTATTTTTCGTCGGAAAGCTTCGGGCGCAGCTGTACGAAAACTTCTGCCAGATGCACGGCATCCTCTGCCGCGTAGCTGATCTGCGTCTCGGATAGCGGCCGTTGCAACCAGTCGGAACGGGTCTCGCCCTTGGGCAGCTCGATACCCAGCACTTCCTGCACCAGCCGCGAATAGCCCATGGAGAAACCCAGGTTCAGGTAAGCGGCAGCCAGTTGAGTATCGAACAGCGGCGCAGGCAGGCTGCCAGTCAAGCGCAGCAGCACTTCAAGATCTTCGCTGCAGGCGTGCAACACCTTGAGCACCGCCGGGTTTTCCAGCAGCGCGGCCAAGGGTTGCCAATTGTCGATGGTCAAGGGGTCGATGAGGTAGGCACGCTTGCCGTCGCCGATCTGCAATAAACCGGCAATAGGATAAAAGGTGTCGACCCGCATGAATTCGGTGTCGAGGGCGACGAATGGCAACTGCTGCCACTCGGCGCAAAACTGACCGAGGCTATCGTTGTCGCGAATCCAGTGAATATCGATGGCCACACGGCTCTCCCTTGAAGAATGGCGCGCAGTATATATCGCCGCCGGCGATTGCGAGCATCCATAGAGCAGCAGCCTAAGAGAAATCGCCTGCGAAAAAGCAAGAATAGTCCTACATCAGGACTTAACCGGTCTTACGCAGTACATAAACACGCGTCAGCGCAAAACCGGGCAGGAAATCCTGATACCAGAGCACGCTAAAACCGGCCTGGCGAAACTCGGCTTCGACATCGGCCTTGTCGGCCAGGCTTCGTTGCGGCGCCTGGCCAATCTTGAGACGCCCTTCGATTTGCAGCGAAACGATGACCGTATCGCGACTGACCCGATGAAATTCGCGCAACAGCGCCAGGCGATGTTCGCTGGCGCTGACATGACGGAACAGTTGCAGACAACAAATACAATCCACCGCGTTGGCCGACAGCCCGATGGTGAACGCCGAACTCGGGAAGGTCTTGACCCGCTGGAGCAACGCGCCGCCATGGTGAGTGAGCGCGTGTTCGAGCATGTCCGGCGACGGGTCCGCCGCCAGGATCACCCGGTTGGCGTGCTCGGCCAGCACCGGCCAGAACCGCCCCGCCCCACAGGCCACATCCAGCACCAACCCAGGCTCACCCGCCACTTTCAGGGCGTTGCGCACCATTTGCTCGTCGCGCCAGAACGCCAGGCGCAACCGCCGAGGCGCCGGCTGGCAGCAGATCTGCGCATGTTCCTGGTCATGCTGCCTGGCGAACTCAAGCTCGACGGTGGAAGGGGGTAGCCTGGACATACAAACGGCTCTTGGAAAAGATTGGATGACAGGTTAATCAACGCCGCGTGAAAAAAAGGTCCAGGCCATCACTCCCGCGCCAGGACACCGTCGATCACCGCGCCGCGACAGTTGGCGAACAGGTCCAGGTCCCGGTTGTAGACCTGGCTGTTGACTTCCAGCAACCCGAGCATCGAGTGAAACAGGTTGTCCTGGCTCAGGGGCTTTTCCCGGCTCAGTTGCAGGCAATGGGTATCGACCGAGAAAGACTTCTGATAACTGTCGGAGAACCAGGCGAGCATCGCCACATGCTTTTGTTGCTCCGGGGCGAGCATGTAGGGCGTGCCGTGGAGAAACAGGTTGTATTCGCCCAGGGACTCGCCGTGGTCCGACAGGTACAGCATGGCCGTGTCGACCTTGTCCTGGTTGGCCCGCAGCAGATCGATCAGGGTCGACAGCACATGATCGGTATACACCAGCGTGTTGTCGTAGCCGTTGACGATGCTTTCGCGACTGCAATTGTTCAGCGCGTTGCTTTCACACACCGGGGTGAAATGTTCGTACTCCTTGGGATAGCGCTTGAAATACTCCGGCCCATGGCTACCCATTTGGTGCAGCACCAGCACCGTGTCTTTGTCGAGCGTGTCGATGAAATGCTGCAACCCCTGGAGCAGGATCTCGTCGCGGCACTCACTGTTGGCGCACAGGTCCGGGTCCTTGAGATTGCTGACATCCTGCAACGTGACCCGATCGCAAGTGCCCTTGCAACCGGACTGGTTATCCCGCCAGATCACCTCCAGCCCGGCGCGCTTGAGCACATCCAACAGGCCTTCTTCATTTCTGGCCTTGCTGGCGTCGTAGTTCTTGCGCCCCATGTTGGAAAACATGCAGGGCACCGACACGGCGGTTTCAGTGCCGCAGGAATGCACGTCGGTGAAGGCGATCAACCCGGCCTCTTTATCCAGTGTCGGCGTGGTATCACGGTTATAGCCGAGGATGCCGAAGTTCTCGGCCCGGGCGCTCTCGCCCACCACCAATACGGTCAGGGATTTGCGGCCATGGGTTTGCCAGGCCGGGTTGCGACTGGCGTCCTCGCCCAGCGTGATGAATGGCTGCTTGGCCGACGCGACCTGCTCACGCAAGTACCCGAGCGAAGCACCGATGTAGTTGCTCGGCACCACCATCAAGCGCAACTCGTGGTGGTTGCGAAACAACGAAGACAGGCCTTGGTAGTTGGCCAGGGCAACCATGCCTATCACCGCAGCCGAGGCCACGCCGACCACCAACTTACTTATTAACTCTTTAGGCCAGCGACGATAGTTGATCGGTGTCTTGAACAACAACCAACAAGGCACCACGCCCAATAACCCGAGGTAGATAAACAACTTCAGCGACAATAGGTCGCGGACTTCCGTGGCATTGGTTTCAGCAAAGTTGCGAAACATGCCGGCGTCGATCAATACGCCGTACTGGGCCATGAAATAGGCCACGCCGGCGCTGATCATGAACAGCAGCATCAACACCGGCTTGAGCAGTGGACGGAAAGCCACGAGCGTCAACACCAGGTTGAACGCGCAGAAGATCATCACGCCGAACGCCACGCACATCAGCAGGCCGCGGGCGTCAGCCGTCGTGATCGCCAGCAAGTGTTGCCAGAGGACGAGGTTGAAGCCCACTAATAAAAAGGCACTGGCGGCCAGCGTCACCCACTCGGGGCGCACGGCTTTAATGGTCAGCATGATGGTTGACGGCTTCCTGAAAGTTGCTCTTTTAAAAAGAAATGCCGTAGGAAATGTGAAAAATTCATTTCCTACGGCAACACAAACTTTAGGTAGCTCACCATCAATTTTTCGTGAAAAAGTTGCTACTAAATAATTATTTAAGAAACAGGCGGCCAGCCGTTTTCAAGCCTGATTCAGGTACCAGCGCCAATCCTGCTCCCCGACTTCCCCCATGAATTGACGGTACTCGGCGCGCTTGACCGCCAGATAAACGCCAAGAAATTCAGCGCCAAATGCTTCCCGCGCCCAGGCCGACGCTTCGAGGGCATGCAGGGTGGTGAGCCAGTCGGTGGGCAACAGCTCAGTCGCCTGGGCATAGCCGTTGCCTTCGACAGGTTCCCCAGGGTCGCACTGCTCACGTATGCCGCGATGAATGCCGGCCAGTATCGCCGCCGCAGCCAGGTAAGGGTTGGCATCGGCACCGCAGATGCGATGCTCGATGTGCCGCGAGAATGCCGGGCCGCCCGGCACTCTCAGGCTCACGGTGCGGTTGTCCACGCCCCAGGTCGCCGCCAGCGGTGCATAGCTGTTGCTTTGGAATCGCCGGTAGGAGTTGGCGTTCGGACAAAACATCAACAGCGAATCGAGCAAGGTGTCGAGCATCCCGCCCACCGCCTGGCGCAACAGCGGCGTGCCGTCGCCAGCCTCACTGGCGAACAGGTTGTGGCCATCGCGGTCCGCCAGGCTGACATGCATGTGCATGCCGGAGCCCGCCAGGTGATCGAACGGCTTGGCCATGAAGCACGCCTGCATGCCATGCTTGTGGGCCACCCCCTTGACCAGTCGCTTGTAACGCACCGCCTCGTCCATGGCTTGCAACGCATCGCTGCGGTGTTCGAGGGTGATTTCCACTTGCCCCGGTGCGTATTCGGAAATGGCGGTCCGGGCTGGAATGCCTTGCAGCTTGCACGCAGCGTACAGGTCGGCCAGGAACGGCTCGATCTGTTCCAGCTCGCGCAAACCGTAGACCTGGGTAGCGCGCGGTCGACCGCCGTCGGCGTCCGGCGCCGGCTGTGGTCGGCCTTGGCTGTCGCGTTGCGTGTCCAGCAGATAAAACTCCAGCTCCGCCGCCATAACCGGGTAATAACCGTCGGCCTGCAAGGCCTCTATCACCCGGCTGAGCAGATAACGCGGATCGGCGATGGCCGCCGGCATTCCCTCCTGGGGATGCATGCCAACCTGCACGGCAGCCGTGGGAATCGACCGCCACGGCATGCGCTGCAAGCTGCCGCTGATGGGATAGGCACGACAATCGATGTCACCGACGTCCCACACCAGCCCGGAATTTTCCACATCGTCGCCATTGATGGTCAGCCCGAGAATCGTACTGGGCAGCGGCCGGCCACTTTCAAAGACCGCCAGCAACTCGTCCCGGTGCAACAACTTGCCCCGGGGCACGCCGTTGTTGTCGAGAATGAACAGCTCGAACAGTTCAATATCGGGGTTCTGGGCAAGGAACGCCTGGGCGTGCTCTACGGGTGCGAAAGAAATCTTGGCAAGGCTCATGAGAAGGCTCGTATTTCCATGTCGGACGGGCGACAAGGCGCCGTCAGTCTGTGCTCGCCACTGCGCGAGCACCGTGAATGATCAACAGGAAATACGAATATCTGGAGGACGCGCGTGACGGCAATGCCAGAGCGCCCAGAAGGCCAGCTCGGAGGGCAACGCACTGAGGGTCGGGGCCATGGCAGGCGTGAACCTGCCGACCGGATCGACTGCAGCGGATGAAGGGTATTGCACTGCCAGGGGCCAACCGTCCATGAGCGCATCACAGGAAACACATCGGGCAAGCGTCCCACGGCATCCTGGCAGGTTAAACCTGGATTTGATGGAGCTTGGATCACAGCGAGCTAAACATAGGTCAACGAATCAGTCGTTGATCGAGACGTCGTGTTCCCTACATTATCTGTCCCGTTCCCGACCATGAAAGCGCCTGCCCGGCATTCTCTTGGCACGATCGTTCCGCTAGGATCGTCAGCCTGGTTTGCGCAAAGTCCGCGCAAGGAGCACAGCGAGAGACAGAACGGATGCTGAACAGTAACTCCCTCAGAAAGCTCGACATGCAAGACCTCATGGTGTTTAGCGCCGTGTACGAGCAAAGCAGTGTCACCGGCGTGTCCGAGGCATTGTGCGTCAGCCAGTCAACCGTCAGTTATTGCCTCAAGAAACTGCGAACCTGTTTCGAAGACGAGTTGTTCATCAACACCCGCACGGGCATGCGTCCCACCTACAAGGCCGAGGGCATGTACGATCACGTGCGCGCCATTTTGCAAAGCATCAACCTGTGCCATGCCGGTACGCCAACCTTCGATCCGACCCGACAAGCCATTACTTTCAACATCTGCGCACCGGAATATTTCGAACAACTGATCCTGCCGCCACTGCTGCAAAGCTTCGATTACGCCAACTTGCCGGTGGTGGTGAACGTGCACAAGCTCGAAGCCGACATTCCCGCCGAAGAACTGCGCGACGGCAGCCTGGACCTGGTGATCTGCTTCGGCCCGAATTTCCACAGCAACCATGCCGATTTCAAATCCCGGCAGTTACTGGAGGAAGACCTGGTTTGTGTCGTGGATAAACGGGCGACACCACTTGAGCCGCAACTGAGCCTTCAATCTTTCGTACAGCGCCGACACGTGTTTCCGACACCCTGGACGTCAGCGACCAACATGGTGGACGGCTGGCTGTCGCAACAGGCGCACCAACGCCAGATTGCCGCGCGCGCCAACAGCTACGGTGCCGCACTGAAGATGATCACCGGCACCGACTTCATCCTGACCCTGCCCCGCCGCATCCAGAAACTGCTGGCCAACGAGGCGATCTTCAATCACCACGAAGTGCCCAAGGGTCTGCCGGGGTTTACCTTGAACATGCAATGGAGCCTGGCCGTCGATCAGGACAGTGCCAACGCCTGGCTGCGCGAACAGATCATCAAGGCCTGCGCCCCACCCGACGCCTGATCGTCATTGACCGATCAAGGCCTTGGCATACGACTCCCGGTCGATGTCGAGGATCTCCACGCACAGCTGCACGCTGACCCCAGCCGGCCATGGCCCCAGGTCCTGGATCACCGCCAGCAGGCTAGCGGACAGTTGTTTCTTGATTTCCGGCGAGCGACCGCTCAGCAAGGCCAGCTTCACGTGTACGAAACCCCGCTCGCCCAGACTCGTACCCACCCGGAAAGTCTCGTGCTTCACGGCCCGGCTCTTGATATCCAACTCGGCGCCAAATTGACCGGAGGCCACCAGCGCATTGTTCAGGCGCATCAGTGCGGAATCGGCCTTCAGCTCAGGCAGGTTGGCGGTGTACTCCAGGTGCAGGTGAGGCATGTGTTCGACTCCGATTCGAAAATATGACGAGGTGATGTCAGCCATCACAACCTTACCTCGACTTTCTTGATTGAGGCAGGTTTTGTTTCGCCACGGGCCGGTGTCAGGCATGCGCCAAGACCCCTCGCTCGCCCATGAAGGCCTCCAACCGCGACCGCAACCAGCGCTCGGCCGGGTCACTGTCGACATGGCTCAACCAGACCATGGACAAATCCAGGGTCGGGGTCTTGAAGGGAAAGGGCTCGTTGAACAGTTGTCCCGAGGCGGCCATGGCGGCGGCGGTATAGTCCGGCAGGCTGGCGATCAAGTCCGTGCCGGCCAGCAACGCCGGCAATGCGCTGTATTGCGGCACCGACAGCACGACCTGGCGCGAGCGTCCGATCTCGGCCAGCCATTCGTCAGCAAAACCGGCGACGTTCGCGGTATGGGACACCAGCACATGAGGCCGCGCGCAGTATTCGTCCAGGCTCAGCGGTGTGTCCGACGCATCGGCACGCAGCACGCGGGGCTGGATGTGTCGTAACAGCTTGCGCTTGGCATTGGCCGGCAGCCCGCGAGTCTGGCTGATGCCCACGGTGATATCGCCCGAGGCCAGCAAGTCGGGGATGCGCCAGTAATCGACATGCTGGACCACAAACACGATTTGCGGCGCCTCTTGCCGCAAGCTGCTCAACAGTGGCGGCAGCAGGCCGAACTCGACGTCGTCCGACAGGCCGATGCGAAACGTCATGGTGCTGCTGGAGGGGTCGAAGTCGTGGGTCAGGCTCAAAGCCACCGACAGCGAATCGAGCGCTGGGGATAGATGCCGGATGATTTCCTCGGCCCTTGCCGTCGGCTCCATGCGGTGGCCGACGCGAATGAACAGCGGGTCGTTGAACATCTTGCGCAAGCGATTGAGGGCCGAGCTGATGGTCGGCTGGCCCAGGAACAGTTTTTCCGCCACCCGTGTCACGTTACGCTCAAGCATCAGCGTTTCGAAAACCACCATCAGGTTGATGTCGGCCTTGCGCAATTCGTTGCGGTTCATCCACTGCCCCCTGATTCCTTGACTGGATGCAGTGTAGAAATGCTGGGGGTCGTGCGTCTATGCGCAAAAGGCCCATGGCCTGCGCAATACCATCCAAAGAGTTGGAAGAGGCCCCCTGCTTTTGTGGCGAGGGAGCTTGCTCCCGCTCGGTTGCGCGGCAACCGCAAAGTCTTGGAGCCGCTTCGCCCGAAGCGTCGGACCGGCCCAGCGGGAGCAAGCTCCCTCGCCACGGTGAACAGCTACTTAACCGTTAGCGATTTCAGTCCCAGCCCCATGACTCGCTCGTCGCTCCCCAACCCCAGCGCCTTGGGACTGATGGCATCGGGTAAATGGAACTGCACGCGCAACCGCCCATCCGCGCCAATCGTTTCACGAATGGCCGGAGTCAGGAACAGTTCAAGGGTGTTGTCCTGCAAGCGCGTGAACTGCGTCGACAGCGCCTCGACACCGTTGATCGAGACCTCCACCCGCTGGCGCGTGTGCGAGGGTTGCACGAACGCCGCCGCTTCGATCGAAATGGCACGCGCCTCTGACGGTATGCGCAAAACAACCTCGGCCTCGGTTCCTTCCGACCAGGTGCCCCACTCCTCGACGCGCCCCCAGCCGTCGGCCAACATGGCGTTGATTCGGCTGAACACTTGGCGCTCACCGATCTTCACCTGCATGTCCAACGTCTCGTCGGCAAACGGCGGGCATTGGGCGCAAGTTTTCCAGCCCGGCGCCAGCACTACGAGGCCATCGATACGGGTCAACAGGTCGGTTTGGCGGTTGACGGTTTTCGTCGCCTGGAGCGCGGCGCGAGGGTCGAGGATGTACAGCGAATCCGCCGCGTACTGGCCGCTGGCGAGCATCTGCTCAGTGTGTCGCTGGGCCTGCTCGATCGCCCGGTCGCTCATGCGTCCCAGGTACACGCCATCGGTTTCCAGGCCATGCGTCAGGGCGTATTGACTGGTCAGCAGCCAGTTGTCCGGCTGGTTCTGCGGCAACAGCGTCCGGACTTTCGAATAATGGCGGGCCGCGCTGGCCCAGAACGGATCATTCATGGACGTGGGCCAACTCGAGGCGACCGGCGTCATCCGACTGTGACGCAGGCCGGCCCATCCCGCGCGGGTGTCCAGGACTTGTACCACCAGCGCGATAGCCAGCAGGCACGCCGCTGCGCGTGGCTTGTTGCCGCGGATCACCGCGAAGATGACGACAAATACGATGGCGTAGAACACCGGCCAGAACATCCGGCCAGCCGCGCGAAAGACGTTTGCCAGAAGCTCGAGGGGCTTGGGCAGCCAGTAATGCATATTCTGCATGCCGATGCCGAGGTGGTTGGTCAGCGAGAACAGCGTCAGTCCGATCAATGCCAACAGCAACAGTCGCCGGTGGCGCACGGCCTTCGCCAGACCGGTGTTGCCCTGCAGCAATGCCACGCCGGCGCAGATCGCCAGCAGGAGGACGCCCAATCCCAGGTAATTGAAACCTTCGTAGTCCCCGGGGCCCTGGGGCATGTCGCGCAAGGTGTAAGACCAGCCGCTGGGGTTGACCAGCGACATGACGTTGAGGCGATACAACCCATAGCCGCCCGCCACGGTCCCGCCGCCCACGCTGAAATAACCCGCCTGCCAGCAGCAGAATGCGACGAGCAGGAACAAGCCGCACAACTCGACCAAGGCATTGCGCCGGGATAACCGAGCCTTGACGGCCCTGCTGGCAAGATCGGCCAGCCAGATCAACGCCACCATGGCCAGCAGATACGCATGCACCAGCGCCGTAGCAGCCAACAACCCGCCCCAGGCCAGCCGACGCTTCTCCAGGCCGGGCCGCAGCGCCAGATACAGGGCCGCCAGGATCAGGAAGTGCCCGGACAGCGACAGGTGCCCACCCATGCGCAGGAACATCGGCGGCGAAAACACAAACAGGCCCGCCCCCAACAACCTGATCCACACCGACGGTGTCAGCAGGCCGACGAGTTTCCAGGCGAACCAGGCTTGCAGGATGAAACAGGCCAGCAACCAGAGACCGAAATACTGGAATGTCTCGGGAAGCCAGGCGTTGAAGGGTTTGAACAGAAACGCCAACAGCGGATTGGAATCGGAAAAAATGATGCCGTTGCCCAACTCCAAACCATAGGACGGGTTCATGCCCAACGGAAAGGTCCAGGGCGAACTGCGGAAGAACGCCCAGCCCATGTAGTGGGTCGCCGCATCGCCCTCCCCCAGCCAGGCGATGTTCGTCGGGTCCAGCACCCGGGGGCCGATCACCAGCAGGAACGCCAGAATACCCAGCAGTATGGGCAACAAGGGAGCCAAGTCATGCTTGCCGCGAACGGTCATCGATACGTCCAGAAATTATGCAGGATGAAGGTGAACACGGGGATGATCAGCGCGACGGCCGCGATGCCAGCCAGGTAACCCAGGCCGAGGCTCTGGGCCACCCAGGCCACCAGCATCGCCAGCCCGAACCCACCGGCCGAGACCACCAGGAACCGGCCAAGAGTCCGCCCATGCAAGCGGCTGGAAAAACTCCAGAGGGTGTTGATCAGGTACGACACCACGGTCGCCACCACAAAGGCGAAACCATTGGCCAGCGGCGGGTTTTCCAGGATCAGGTGCACGAACAGCACGGCAGCCACCACATGGACCGCAGTGACCACCAGGCCCGTCATGGCAAAGCGAAAGGCACGTCGCAGCAACGGCGAGTGCGTCCAGGTCACGGCTTCTGCGCCAGGCAGAACACCGTCAGGCCGGCAATACGATTGGCGCCCATGATCGGACGTTCCAGGCTGCACAGTGACCTCAACACGCCATTGACCAGCGGATGATGCCGCGCAAGCTGCGACTTGGGTGCCCCGTGGGATTTGCGTTGCAACAGGCGCAGGCCGGCGGCAATGGGGAATACCAGACCGAAGTAATAGGCGCCCTGCTGGACCTGCAAACCGGCCTGTGCCACGACGGTCTCCAACTGTTTGAGGGTGTAACGGCGCTTGTGCTCGAGAAAATCGTCATGGCCGCTCCAGAGGAACTGGAATGCCGGCACGGTGATCAGGAAGCGGCTGCCGGACGGCACTTTGTCGACATAAGACTTGAGCAGCCCCACGTCATCGTCCACGTGCTCCAGCACATCCATCAGCAGCACCAGGTCGGCGTCCAGCGAGTCCACCGCCCGACGATAACGCACCGGTTTCCCGGCGGTGCTGGCATCGGAGTCGGCCGGGTAACTGATGTCTACGCACCAGGCCTGGGCCGTTGCGGTATGGGTCAGCAGGTGATGGGAAAAAAAACCCGACCCGGCGCCCACGTCCAGTAGCGTATTGGCTGAAGTGCCCTTGAGCATGTGCAGCATGGCGCGCGCTTTCGACCGGTAGTACCAATGCTGCCCGATATCGGGGCCCAGGATGTCGGTTTCCTTGAGGTCCATGGTCAGTCCTTGGCGTCATAGATGCGCCGCACCAGGAAAACCGGTCGGCGCTTGGATTCGATATAGGTGCGGCCCAGGTATTCACCCAGTACGCCGATGCCGATCAGTTGCAACCCGCCCAGGAAGGTGACCGCCACCATCAGCGAGGCATAACCTGGCAGGTCAACTCCGGAAATCAGGGTTCGCAGCACGATGAAGATGGCGAACGCAAAGGACACCAGCGAGACGCAAAGTCCCAGGTAGGTCCAGATACGCAGCGGTTCGGTGCTGAAGCTGGTGATGCCTTCAAGGGCAAAATTCCACAGGCGCCAGCCATTGAACTTGCTTACGCCGGCCGCCCGTTCAGGCCTGACGTAGTCCACGTAGGTGGTCCGGAACCCGACCCAGGCGAACAGCCCTTTCATGAAGCGGCGCGATTCAGGCAGGGTTTGCAACGCATCGACCACGCAGCGATCCATCAAGCGAAAATCGCCGACATTTTCCGGCAACTTGTGGTCGGCGATTTTATTGTGCAGCCGGTAAAACCCGTTGGCGGAAACCTGCTTGGCCCAGGAGTCGGAGTCGCGGTTGATCCGGTGCCCCAGCACCACTTCGGCACCGTTGCGCCAATGGGCGATCATTTCCAGGATCACTTCGGGAGGGTCTTGCAGATCGACATCGATCGGCACCACCGCCTGGCCACGGGCGGCTTGCAGGCCGGCACTCAACGCCGCCTCCTTGCCAAAGTTGCGACTCAGGTCGACGATCCGGATGCGCGGGTCGGTCTTCTGCCGTTCCAGCAGCAGCACCAATGTGTCGTCCACACTGCCGTCGTTGACGAACACCAGCTCCAGGTCCAACAGCGACTCATGGGCAAAGACCCGGTCGATCCTGGCCATGAACACATCGATGGACTGGACTTCGTTGTAGACCGGAATGACAAGCGAAAGCGCTAGACGACCTTGCAGATCCACTCCTGGATATTCAGTCACTTGATGGCTCTTTTTCTTATAGTGTTTTCAGTCCCATCGGGCTTCCGGCCCTTGGCGTCGAAACGTATTAAGCAGGACCGGAGAAGGCAACGCAAGGATCAAACTGGAACTTCAGCAGACTGCATGTTCGCAACATGACTTTTTCCACGCGTAAAGTCGAATACTCGATCCGGGCTCATACCCAGCAATATTTGATAACCAATGGAAACGAATTCCCCGTAGCCAAAACCACCCACTTGGATAGGCTTGCAGCCACATGTCCAACGCATGTCTTGACTGAATGAATCGCAGGGAGCGAACCCATGTATTTTGAAATCTATCGACAGACCCGAGGCACCCCCAGCACCGGAAAAGGCCAATGGCGCTGGCGTTTGCGAGCCGGCAACCATGAAACGATCGCCAGTGGCGAATCCTATGTGAACAAGAGTGATTGCCTACACGTCATCGGGCTGATCAAGAATGTCCAGGGTGAAACGCCGGTAAAAGAGATCTGAACTGTGCTGTGTGGGATTGGCCGACAAGCTGCTCGACGAACGGGCAGCTTGCGGGCTCGACCTGAGCTCATCTTCACCGGCTTGTCTGATCATTGTGGCGAGGGGATTTATCCCCGCTGGGCTGCGCAGCAGCCCTAAAGCAGTGAACTCAATCCTCCTGGCACACCGAGTTGCCTGGTTTGGGGGCCGCTGCGCAGCCCAACGGGGATAAATCCCCTCGCCACAGGCTCAATCGCCTCAAGTGAACAGGCGGAGTTTTTTTGCTGTGACGAAAGTTTCCAGGCAGGTAGGGTATACGGACAAAAGCAGGAGGTCGGTGCAATGACTCGATCCATCCACAACCGCGACTGGCTGGTGCGAGCGCCTGAATCGAGGAAAATGGAACGCATCGAGGCTTATTTCAGTGGGCACGGCTACACCACTCATCGCCATGACACCTACGCCATTGGGATCACGCTTTCAGGCGTGCAGAGCTTCAACTATCGCCACAGCAAACGCCACAGCCAGCCCGGCGGCACCATCGTCCTGCACCCGGACGAGGTGCACGATGGCGAAGCCGGGACCCGCGAGGGCTTTCGCTACCGGATGTTCTACATCGAACCGTCGGTGATCCAGCACGTGCTGGGGGGCAAGCCATTGCCCTTTATCGAAGGTGGATTGTCCAACGACCCTCGCCTCAACATCGCGACCCGTCGACTGTTGAACAGCCTGGATCATCCCCTCGACCCGCTGGAAGAAGAAGACGCCATCTACGATGTGGCCCAGGCACTGGATATCGCGGCAGGCAACAGGCGGGGACGGCGGCTGATCGACTACCCGGCGGCAGAGCGTGCCCGCCTGTTCATCCACGACGCCCTCGACCAGGTGATCACCTTGGACGACCTGGTGCAGGCCAGCGGCCGGGATCGATGGAGCCTGTCCCGGGATTTCCGGGCGCTGTACGGCACCAGCCCCTATCGCTACATCACCCAGCGGCGCTTGAGCGAAGCCCGGCGCCAGGCCTTCCACGGCACGCCCTTGAGCGAAGTGGCCCTGGCCTGTGGTTTTTTCGATCAGAGCCACATGACCCGATTGCATACCCAGGCCTTCGGTATTTCACCGGCACGCTGGCTGAACATGCTGCGCTAAGACAGCGACTGCGCGCCGCGAAAAGCTGCACGATCATCCAATACGCGACGTTGGCTCGAGCAATAAAGTAGGACGCACCACCCACCAAGGAGCATCCTCGATGACCCGTTACGCCCCCATCAACTTCGCCCAGAAATACACCCTGTTCCAGGAACAGTGGATGCCAAAAGTCGTGGCCGAAATGAACGACTACCAATTCAAGATCGCCCGGCTCGAAGGCGACTTCGTCTGGCACGCCCACGCCGATACGGATGAAACCTTCATCGTGCTGGAGGGCGAGCTGCGCATCGACTTTCGCGACGGTGCGGTGACGATTGGCCCGGGCGAGATGTATGTGGTCAAGAAAGGTGTGGAGCATAAGCCCTGCGCCGCCCAGGAAGTGAAACTGCTGTTGATCGAGCCTCGCGGCGTCATCAATACCGGCGACGAAACCAATGAACGAACGGCGGTCAACGATGTGTGGATCTGATTGAGTCAGGCTCAATCGTATTCAGCTTCCTGGTGCTCGCCCAATAACCGCCGCTGGCGAGGTGTCGCGGCGGCCAGGACCTCAGGATTGAACTGCCAGTGCAGATAGGGTGAGAACTTCTGCGCGACCATCCGCCGACCGTAGTGCACCTGGAGCAGGTACCGCGTGCGGTCGACGGTGCGGTTGTCACTGCCGGCATGCCATAGTTCGCTGCGCAGAATCAGCACATCGCCCGCCCTGCACAGTACTGGCTGCGCGGGGCGCCCTTGCCATTGCGTTTCGCCCGCTAGCGGTGCTCGACCGGCCTTGTGGCTGCCAGGAATCACCTGGGTCGGGCTCAAGTCGGCGTCGATGTCATCCAGGTAAAACTGCGCGGTGAACACCTGCATCGGCAGGTCAAAGGTCGGGTCAGCCAACAGGTTGGGCGGCAACGCCATCGCCAGGTGATCCAGGTGCAACGGTGCCCCGGCAAAACCGGGATGGCAGCGCCAGGCCGTCTGGCCGATGACATGGCAATCATCGCCCAGGGCCGCCTCGGCCAGTTCTATCACCCCGGCCACATCCAGGAACGACAGCCAGAACGGATCACGATTGAACACACATTTGTAATGATCGATGACGCCGCTGTAGTCCCAATGCTCAGGCTTCAACTGGTCGATGGCGTGGCGCAGGTCGGCAACCTGTGTGGCACTCAGTACCGCGGGCAGCAGGACGAAACCGTCCTGATGCAATGCTTGGAGACTGTCGTTGGTGTCCACCGCGCACCTGCCTCAGGTGCGGAAGCGGCCGATCAACCCTGCCAGGTTTTGTGACAGGTTGGAAAGCTGTTGGCTGGCCTGCATGCTCTGGGCGGAATTCGCTGCCGCTTCGTTGGACAAGTCGCGGATGTCGGAAATGTTGCGGGCAATCTCCTCGGTGACGCTGCTCTGCTCCTCACAAGCGTTGGCGATTTGCGCGGCCATGTCATTGATCCGCTGGATCGAGCCGCTGGTGCCACTGAGCACCTGATCGACGCCCGCGGCGCGCTCGACACTGTCACGGGCCTTGCTGCTACCGACCTGCATGGCTTGCACGGCCTTGGCGACACCGCTTTGCAAGCGCTCGATGCGAACCTGGATGTCCTTGGTCGAATCCTGGGTGCGTGCCGCCAGGGCCCTGACTTCATCGGCCACGACAGCAAAACCACGGCCTTGCTCGCCCGCTCGTGCCGCCTCGATGGCAGCGTTCAGTGCCAGCAGGTTGGTCTGTTCGGCAATGCCGCGGATCACCTCGAGCACGGCACCGATGCTGGAAGTTTCCTGGGCCAAAGCCTCGATGGTGCCCGAGGCGCTCTCCACTTCCTGGGCCAACTGACGGATCGACTCGATGGTGCTGCTGACCACCTCGGTGCCATCGCGAGACTGACTGCTGGCTTGCTGCGCGGCGTCCGACGCGTTCACGGCATTGTGTGCCACCTCATGCACAGCGGCACTCATCTGGGTCGCGGCGGTACTGACCTGGTCGAGCGCCGCGTGTTCGCTGCTGATCAGTTGATCATTGGTCGCCGCCATATTCGCCATGGCGCGGGCCGCGGCATCGACCTCCCCGGTCACCCGGCCCACTTCGGCAATCAGCGGCTGCAGCTTATCGAGGAAGCGGTTGAACGCACTGCCAAGCTGACCCAACTCATCAGCCGAACGCACTTCGAGACGCCCCTTCAGATCGCCACCGCCCTCGGCGATCTGTTCGACACGGTGCAGCAGGCGACGCATTGGACGCAGCACGACCATCGGCAAGGCAACGATCAGCAGGATGCAACCCAGCAGCCCCACCAACAAGATACCGCCCTGCTGCACCCCAACCGCCTGGCCACGGTCAATCGCTGCTTGCCCCTCGCGCAGCGACGCTTCGTCTTCCAGCTCACCCAGCTTATCGATGGCATCACGCATGGTGTCGAACTTACTTTCGCCGTCACCAAAACTCAGCGCACTGGCCGCCTGCGGATTGCTCGCGGCCTGCTCGACGACCTGCCGAGAAACCTGCGACCACTGTGCAAAACGATCATTGAACTGACTGACCAGCGCCAACGCCTCGGCGCTGGGTTGCATCGCGGCATATTTCTGCACACGATCATAAGCTTGCTTCAGATTATCTCGATGACTGGCACGCAGTGCCTCGGAATGATTACCCGCATTGCCCCCAAGCAGACTGCGCTCGGCAACAAAGGCCTGGTAGAGATCGCGATCGGCGTTGAGCAACAGGCTGATGGCCGGCAGATAGCGCTTGGTCAGTTGCGTGCTGGACTCCGTCACCTGGCCGATGCCCCGCATACCCGACCACCCCATCAGCACCAACAGCAGCGCCAGGAACGCAATGGGCAGGGTGATTTTCCAGCGGAAGCCTAGATCGGCGAAAAACCGCAACATGGGGTGACACTCCTTTCATGGGGGTTAGCTTGCCTATCGGCAGCCATGCCTTGAGCTATAGACCATTTGTCCAATTGTTACAAAGCTTTGGGTGTTGGGAAGGCTGTGGTTATGCAGGTTACGGAGTGGGTTGGGCGGACTAAAAAACCGGGGGGACGTAATTGCAGCGGGGAATTTTCTGACATTTCTCACCCGCATAATTTAGGGAATTTTCTGACTCATCATCTGATTGATGATTTCTACAGAAGGGCTCTAAAGTCCTAGCGTCGTTCGTAAGAGCGGCTTGGGTTTGGCGACTCGATGACAAATGGTAAGAAGGTCCTCAATCATGGAAGTTAAAAAATGAATAGATACATGGCTCTTACCAGCAATGCCGATGATCAACCCCTCTTCGTCGATACCTCTGCGCCTTTGCACATCTTGCTTGACACGGCAGGCTATAGAATTCGCGCGGTCACCCAGCTTTTAGAGAACCTCGTCATGCGAGGGTACATTCCAAGTGACTCAGTCGTCCTCCAAGACTTTGCACAACTGTGCTGCATCTCCTTGAGGGACGGTTGCGACGTGCTTGATGTCATAGCCCGACGCTTGGACGCAGAGCCGGCCTAGATCAAAAGGCATCTACGTGGAGATGCCGATCAGTTAAATCTGTAATCACCGGCAACCTTCCTATTACAAAGTAGACCTGCCGAAAAGCTCCGAACTTATCGCAGGGCGATCCCTTTCAAGCGTCGTCGTACTGAGCCAGCCAAGTAGGTCACGGGGAAGTTCTTGCCTCGTTGGCATTCGGGCAGGCCCATGTTCAACCAGTTCTCGACAAACTCCATGTCGTAACGTGGCTCATCCGTAAACGAGGCAAAACCGCGGCGCACATCATAGGTCAGGCGATCCGCGCCCCCGAAGTTCACGCTCGCAATACTGTCGCGCAATCCATATCGCCGCGCTCCCGTACGCGACAAAACGCCAGAAACGAAAAAGCCCAGCGGATACGCCGGGCTTTTATGGAAAACGGATGGCTTTATTCTTCCTCCGTTCCTGTCGTAGAACTTCCATATTCCAAGACTCCGCAAGCCGCGACGAGGTCGGTGTAGGAATTAGGCATTTTCCCGTTTAGGAGCATTGCGGTAAAAACTGCATACACATCATTTTTATCGCCATCCTTCCTCAACGTTTTCTCATCATTGAGCCACGCGTAGATGATGGTCTTCGGCGCCTCGGATCTGAACTGAAAAAACAGGCGATATCGTGGAGGTATCCCTTGCTTCTTCACTCGAAACCAATGTTTGAAGTCACGCCCTAGCGTGTTCCCCTGGCGATAGCAGGTATGGGCCGGATCAGACGGAACATTTATCAGGATATTCACGCTCACTGCATCGAAAAGCTTGTAGACCGGATGATGGTGAAAGCCTTCCGGGTCATTAGCCATCGCCCTCTCAACAGCGACGGTGATTTCTTCGAGGCGCGCAATGAATAACGGGTGAGCATAAAGTGCCCACCCGTTTTCGATATGAATCGTGCTTTCAGTCACGCTTAGCCTTCTTGAAGCTCGCGGCGACGATTGTCGTCTGCCTGATTGCGAATTGCTTGAATTCGCTGCAGCAGGCCGCGAGGAATAGGCTGGATACCTTCAGGATTTTCCTTGATATCCCTGTCAAGCAGATCAAGGAACTCGATACCTGTTTGAATCTCCGCCTTTCTGTCGGTAAACGAGACGACATTGCCTTTAGACATGACTTCTCTCCATCGCAAATTTTCCTGCACTTTCAGCAGGACATGGCCTGAACGCTTCATGGCGAGCATGACCTTATGGGGTGTATCCGTGCCCTCTGTAGGATCACTGTAGATCACTATGGTTCACGAGGAGTGCATTTAACACCATCAAAGCCGAATAAAGGAAGCGTGATGATGTAACAGATAGCGAAGCCTGTGCGAATGACCAGACAAGACGAAAATGTCATATCAGACGCCGACTTGTGTGCCTCTGTGCGGCAATACAAGTCGGGTACGATCATGCCGTGGCCCACTGAATACAATTATTTCGGATGGACGGCCATTCAGGTGGTGCAACAGAAAGGCCAAGCAGTGACGGGGCGGAACCGAGGACGATTCCAGCATGGTGGGGGAAATGACATCCGCCCCCATTCCCCCATAATTCCCCCAAATACAAAAAAACCCCGAGGCGGTTAAGCGCTCGGGGCCTTTAAATATGGCGGAGAGATAGGGATTTGAACCCTAGGTACTGTCGCCAGTACAACGGATTTCGAATCCGTCCCGTTCGGCCACTCCGGCATCTCTCCAGTGGCGCGCATCATACCAGCACATTCGCCGGAAGCGAACCCCCGAGCGAAATTTTTTCCGTGCTATCAGATGCTTGCGTCGATTACAGCGGTACACCCAGGCGATGGGCGACTTCTTCGTAGGCTTCGATGACATCACCGAGGCCTTGGCGGAAGCGGTCCTTGTCCATCTTCTTCTTGGTGTCCTTGTCCCAGAGGCGGCAGCCGTCCGGGCTGAATTCGTCGCCCAGGACGATGGAGCCGTCGCTGAACACGCCGAATTCAAGCTTGAAGTCCACCAGCAGCAGGCCGGCGTCGTCGAACAGCTTGGTCAGCACTTCGTTGACCTTGAGGGACAGCTCCTTCATGCGGGCCAGTTGCTCGGCGGTGCCCCAACCGAATGCCACGACGTGGGATTCGTTGATGAACGGATCGCCCTTGGCGTCGTCCTTCAGGAACAGCTCGAAGGTGTAAGGGTTGAGCTTCATGCCCTCTTCCACGCCCAGGCGCTTGACCAGGCTGCCGGCGGCGTAGTTACGCACGACGCATTCGACCGGGATCATGTCCAGTTTCTTGACCAGGCATTCGTTGTCGCCCAGCAGCTTGTCGAACTGGGTCGGCACACCGGCGGCTTCGAGCTTCTGCATGATGAAGGCATTGAACTTGTTGTTCACCATGCCTTTACGATCCAGCTGTTCGATGCGCTTGCCGTCGAACGCCGAGGTGTCGTTGCGAAACAGCAGGATCAAGCGGTCAGCATCGTCGGTCTTGTAAACCGACTTGGCTTTGCCGCGGTAGAGTTCTTCACGTTTTTCCATGATGGGCTCCGCTTGCTAAGTAGTGGGCTAGGCGATATGTCGCCAGTCGAGCCCTGAATCTTGATCGGCCAATTGTAGCCAGTCCGGGTCGCACCCGAGGGTGTCGACAAAACATTGCCGGGCCAGCTGCGGCAGGTTGTTCTTGCTGCTCAGATGGGCCAGGACCAGGTGTTGCAGGCCTTGCCAGCCCAACTCGGCCACCAGGAACGCTGCCTGGTGGTTGTTCAAATGTCCGTGCTCCCCGCCTACCCGCTGCTTGAGAAAGTACGGGTAATAACCACGGGCCAGCATGTCGCGGCAGTGGTTGGACTCGATCATCAATGCATCGAGGTCCCGGTAACTGTCCATGACCCTGTCGCAGTACGAACCCAGGTCGGTCAACAACCCGAAACGTCGCTCACCGTCGCTGAACACATACTGCGTCGGTTCCCGGGCATCGTGTGCCACGCTGACCACGCTGATATCCAGACTACCGATGCGCAGTTGCTCGCCACCGGCCACGAAACCGGCCGGCTCGATGGGTTTGCGCAGGCCTTCCAGTGTTCCACGGCTCAGGTACACCGGCAGATTGTAGCGCCGAGACAGCAAACCCACGCCATGCACATGGTCGGCATGTTCGTGGGTCACGAGTATCGCGCTCAGTTGCGCCGGGTGCACACCTAGGCGCAACAGGCGCTTCTCGGTTTCCCGCAGGGAGAAACCACAATCGACCAGCACATACGTACCAGCGCTGGCTACCAGCGTGCCGTTCCCTTGGCTACCGCTGCCGAGAACGGCGAAACGCATCGGATCAGCCCAGGTTGTCCTGAATCACACTCAACACCTTGCGGGCCACATCGGCCGGCGCCACGGTGTTGATGTTCTTCTCGACGGTGACCTGGACGTTGTCGCCGACCTTGCTCAGGCGAACCTGATAACGCTCGGCGCGGGCTTCGATTTCTTCCTTGTCCGGCTTGCTACCGAACAGGCTACCGAAGAAGCCAGGCTTCTCGTCTTTCTTCTCGGCTTTCTCGGCCAGGTTGATGTAGTACAGGCCCAGGCTGCGGTTGATGTCTTCAACCCGCCACTCACCCTGCTCCAGCGCACGGCCAACGCTCGACCAGGCACGGTCCAGGTCGGAGCCGACGTTGAGCACCGGGTTGCCGCTGCCGTCTTCGCTCAGGCTGACGCGGCTCGGCGCATCGAACTCCTTGGACGCCAGCATCGAGACCGAACCGCCCTGCTCTGCGGTACGACTCATGCTGGCAAGCATGTCGTCCACCAGCGCAGCGTCGAGGCCGGTGTTGACCGAACGGTTGGTGAAGGCCACGTCGGCGGTACTGCCGGCAGGTCGCTCGGCGCTGACCACATAGACTTCACTGGTGTTGCGCTGCACGCCCGGCTCGATACGCACTCGCACGCGGGTTTCGCTGTCGGCCGCGACACCGGCGGCGCTCAGGCGCTTGGCCATAGCGGCGGACAGTTCATCGGAACGCTGCCAGGTGGTGGTGAATTCGCCAGTTTGCGGGCGCTGTTCGTCCAGGCGGAAACCGTTGTCCTGGAAGAACTGGATCGCCACGGGCCAGACTTCGGCCGGTGGATGCTGGCCCATGACCCAGCTGGAATCGCCGCTCTTCTGCAGGGTGTAGTCGCTGGCGTCGGCCACGGCCGACAGCGGCTGTGGACGTGGGACGATGTACTCGCCCTTGACGCTGTCGTCGGCGACGTTGCGTGGAATCGGCAGCAGCGGATCCAGGCGCTTGGCGACGTTGACGTCTTGCGGCAGTTGCATCGGTGCAGTCTGTTGCGCTTGCAGGTAATCGCTACCCCGGTCGCGGAAATAACCTTCCGGCCCCCAGATCCATCCGCAGCCGCTGGTGCTGGAGATAATCAAGGCAAGTGCGGAAAGTCCGGCCATTCGCTTCATGCGTTGTACTTCCTCAATTAAACCAGGACGCCGGACTGGCGCATGGCCTGCCGCAGCGGTTCTTGACAAGGGGTGCTCAGCCAGGTCAGTGGCAGGCGGATACCTTCGTGCATCAGGCCCATTTCAACCAAGGCCCACTTCACCGGAATCGGGTTGGCCTCGATGAACAGGTCCTTGTGCAACGGCATCAGTTTTTCGTTGATTGCCCGTGCAGTCTCGGCGTCGCCCTTGAGCGCGGCCTCGCACAGGTCGGCCATTTCGCGCGGGGCAACGTTGGCCGTGACGGAGATGTTGCCCTTGCCGCCCAGCAGGATCAGCTCGACCGCGGTCGGATCATCGCCGGACAGCACGATGAAGTCCTTGCTCACGCCATCGAGAATGGCCTTGGCGCGCTTCATGTCGCCGGTGGCTTCCTTGATGCCGATGATGTTCGGCACGGTGGACAGGCGGATCACGGTCTCGGCCTGCATGTCGCAGGAGGTGCGGCCGGGAACGTTATAGAGGATCTGCGGGATGTCGACGGCTTCGGCAATGTGCTTGAAGTGCTGGTACAAGCCTTCCTGGGTCGGCTTGTTGTAGTACGGAACGACCAGCAGGCAGGCGTCGGCACCGGCTTCCTTGGCGTTGCGGGTCAGCTCGACGGCCTCGCGGGTCGAGTTGGCGCCGGTGCCGGCGATGACGGGGATGCGACCGTTGACCTGCTTGACCACGGCACGGATGACTTCGATGTGCTCATTGACGTCGAGGGTTGCCGACTCGCCGGTAGTACCGACGGCGACAATGGCATGGGTGCCGTTCTCAAGGTGGAAGTCCACGAGTTTGCTGAGGCTGGCCCAGTCAAGATGCCCTTGTGCATCCATGGGTGTGACCAGTGCCACCATACTGCCCGCAATCATGAAACCGCTCCTGCCGGAAAAAGAGAGCGGTAATGGTACTGGCGCCAAGATGCTTGTACAAGCGAACTACCATTCCCCTTGGCGATGGTTTTCGCTACCCTTCAGGCTTTGATCGGTACTGATAAGCTCATTCACCGGTTCCCAGCCTCCGTTTTCGTCGCCACAAGCCCCGATCCTGCGTTTGTCCTGATGCATTCCCGCCGTCCTCGGAGTGCAGCGCAACCCCAGGCACAGGGCTTGAGTCGTTCGTTTATCCGGGCCTGATGCCGTGTCGAGCTGCAGAAGTACCGACCGCTCATCGCTTTAGGAATGCTGCATGTCCACCCCCACAGTCCGCGAACAATTCCTTGTTATCAGTGCCCTTGGCGCCAACCCCATGGAGCTGACTAACGTCCTGTGCCGCGCCAGCCATGAAAATCGCTGCGCCGTCGTAACCTCACGCCTGACCCGTCATGGCGAATGCAGTGCGCTCGTGCTCGAGATTTCCGGCAGCTGGGACGCCCTGGCTCGCCTGGAAGGCAGCCTGCCGGTGCTGGCCAAGAAGCATGCCTTCACCGTCAACGTGGTGCGTAGCGCCGCGCTGGAGAACCGTCCCCAGGCCCTGCCCTACGTGGCCTATGTGAGCTCGGCCTACCGTCCGGACATCATCAACGAGCTGTGCCAGTTCTTCATGGACCATCACGTCGAGCTGGAAAACCTGACCTGCGATACCTATCAGGCACCACAGACCGGCGGCACCATGCTCAATGCCACGTTCACCGTGACCCTGCCGGCCGGCACCCAGATCAGTTGGCTGCGCGATCAGTTCCTGGACTTCGCCGATGCGATGAACCTGGATGCCCTGATCGAACCGTGGCGCCCACAAAACCCAATGTAAGGAAGCGTTCATGGCCGTTGCCGTCGACCAGCCGGTTACCGATTTCCAGGCGCCCGCCACCAGCGGGCAGACCGTCAGCCTCGCCGCCCTCAAGGGCAAGCAGGTAGTGATCTACTTCTACCCCAAGGACAGCACCCCCGGCTGCACCACCGAGGGCCAGGGTTTTCGCGACCAGTACGCGCAGTTCCAGGCCGCCAACACCGAAGTGTTCGGCGTCTCCCGGGACAGCCTCAAGTCCCACGAGAACTTCAAGTGCAAACAGGAGTTCCCGTTCGAACTGATCAGCGACAAGGACGAAGCCGTCTGCCAGCTGTTCGACGTGATCAAGCTGAAAAAGCTTTATGGCAAGGAATACCTGGGCGTTGACCGCAGCACCTTCCTGATCGACAAGAACGGCGTGCTGCGCCAGGAATGGCGTGGCGTGAAAGTGCCGGGGCATGTGGATGCGGTGTTGGCGGCGGCCCAGTCCCTCAACAAAGGCTGAAATTTTTGCTGCCTGTACTGGCGCTATCGCGAGCAGGCTCGCTCCCACAGGGAATTGATTAACACCCTCAGTCCAATGTGGGAGCGAGCCTGCTCGCGATGAGGCCATCAGAATCAGCTATAGAAGCGGCGCCACAACCGGCTCCTTGCTCGGCCACGCATCCAGCACAGCCTTGAATAGCGTCGCCAGGGGAATCGCAAAGAACACCCCCCAGAACCCCCACAGCCCGCCAAACAGCAGCACCGCACAGATGATCGCCACCGGATGCAGGTTCACCGCCTCGGAGAACAGCAGCGGGACGAGCACGTTGCCATCCAGTGTCTGGATGATCCCGTAGACCGCCATCAGGTAGATGAACTGATCGCTCCAGCCCCACTGGAACAGCGCAATCAAGGCCACCGGCACGGTCACCACCACGGTGCCGACATAAGGCACCACCACCGAAATGCCCACCAGCAGCGCCAGCAGGGCAGCGTAATTGAGCCCCAGGGCGACGAAGCCGATATAAGTCACGCCGCCACAGATGAAAATCTCGATGACTTTGCCGCGGATGTAGTTGGCGATCTGCCGATTCATCTCCTGGGCCACTCGGGTAATCAGCGCCCGCTCGCGCGGCAGGTAGCCACGGACCCAACGCCCGATCATTTCCCGGTCCTTGAGGAAGAAAAACACCAGGATCGGTACCAGCACCAGGTAGATCATGATGTTGACCAGAAGCGGAAGGCTGGACAGCGAAAACGTCAGTGCCCATTGGCCGAACTTGCCAATCTCACCGCGCACCACTTCGATGGTCTGCAGCACCTGTTCATCGGACACCAGGTGCGGATAGCGCTCAGGCAACAGCAACAGCAGGGACTGCCATTTGGCGAGCATTCCTGGCAACTCGTTGAATAAAGTCACCAGTTGATGCCAGAGCAGCGGCACGATCACCACGACAAACACCACCAGCACACCCATGAACAGGGCGAACACCAGTCCAACCGCTGCCGTGCCGGGTAGCCGTAGACGCTCCAGCGTCGTGACCAACCCTTGCATCAGGTACGCCAGCACCATCCCCGCCAACACCGGCGCCAACATGCCACCCAGGGTGAGCACGGCGGTAAAGGCCAGGAACAGCAGCACCGCCAGGACCACAGCCTCTTCATCGGAGAAGTAGCGCTGAATCCAGTCGCGTAACACTTTGAACATTAAAAATCCTTAAGAGACGCTGTTGGTTTTTTCAAGCCTTTTTCAGCCAGTAACGGTAGACGCCGTTTTCGTCTTCTTCATGCAGCAGCGTATGACCGGCCAATCGGGCGAAGGTGCGAAAGTCACGCTGAGAGCCCGCATCCGTGGCGATCACCTTGAGCACACTGCCACTGGCCAGGCGATTGAGCTCCAGCTTGGCCTTGAGTAGCGGCAACGGACAGTTCAGGCCGCTGGCGTCCAGTTCGGCATCGTGGGCTACAGCATCAGTCATGGGTTCACTCCGCGGCAGGTCGTTGAGCGGCCTAGAATATCTGGTCCCGGGCCCGGTGTCCGGCTACAGTAAGGTCTTTGTCGACTAAGGCTTCGTGCATGACATTTCTGCGCCCCACCCTGCTGACGCTCGCTTGCCTGCTTGCCTCACCGGGCTTCGCCGACGACCTGCCGTCACTTGGCGACGCCAGTTCTGCCATCGTCTCGCCAGAACAGGAGCACCAACTGGGCCGCGCCTGGCTGGCCCTGCTGCGCAGCCAGGTTTCACAGCTCAACGATCCACAGCTCAAGGACTACGTCGAATCCAGCGTCTATAAGCTGGTGGAAACCAGCCAGGTCAACGACCGGCGCCTGGAATTCATCCTGATCAACAGCCCGCAACTCAACGCCTTCGCCGCACCTGGTGGAATCGTCGGGGTCAACGGCGGCTTGTTCCTCAATGCGCAGACCGAAGGCGAGTACGCCTCGGTCATGGCTCACGAACTCGCGCACTTGTCGCAACGCCACTTTGCCCGCGGTGTGGAAGCCCAGCAACGCATGCAGGTGCCGATGATGGCCGCACTGCTGGCCGGCATCGTGATTGCCGCCGCCGGTGGCGGTGACGCCGGGATCGCGGCCATTGCCGGGACCCAGGCCGCCGCCATCCAAGAACAACGGCGCTTTTCCCGGCAGAACGAACAGGAAGCCGACCGTATCGGCATCCAGAACCTGGAGAAAGCCGGCTACGATCCGCGCTCCATGCCAACCATGTTCGAGCGCCTGATGCGTCAGTACCGGTTCGACGCCAGGCCGCCGGAATTCCTGCTGACTCACCCGGTGACCGAATCCCGGATCGCCGACACCCGCAACCGCGCCGAACAGGCCAAGCCGGGGGGCATCGAGGACAGTGTGCGTTATCAACTGATTCGCGCTCGGGTCCAACTGACCTATGAAGAAACCCCAGGCCTGGGCGCCAAGCGCTTCCGGGCACAGCTGGATGAGAATCCGAAGAACGACGTGGCGCGCTATGGCCTGGCGATCGCGCAGATCAAGGGCGGCCAGTTGAATGAAGCACGGGAGAATCTCAAGCCGTTGCTGGCCAAATCACCCAACGAGATCATCTACAACCTCGCCCAGGTGGACCTGGATATCACCAGCAACAAGCTGGCCGACGCTCAGGCCCGTGTCGACCGGATGCTGAGCCAATACCCGGGCAACTATCCGCTCAACCAGGTGCGCGTCGACCTGCTGCTCAAGCAGAACCGCCCCGCCGATGCCGAGAAAGCCCTGGAAACCCTGCTCAAGACCCGCCCGGATGATCCGGACGTCTGGTACATGGTGGCCGAGACCCGCGGGCTGTCAGGCAACATCATTGGCCTGCACCAGGCCCGTGCCGAGTACTTCGCCCTGGTGGGCGATTACCGTCAGGCCATCCAGCAACTGGACTTCGCCAAACGGCGAGCTGGCACCAACTTCCCCCTGTCTTCACGCATCGATGCCCGCCAGCGGGAACTCATGGAGCAGGAACGCATGGTCAAGGACATGATGGGCTGAGCACTGGCCAGGCAATAAAAAACCGCCTCTCTCGAGGCGGTTTTTTATGAGCCGCTAACCGGTCATTCGGCCAGTTTGAAGGTAATGAAGCTCGCACGCCCTTGACGCAGGACCCGCATCGAAACCGAACGGTTCTTCGGCAACGCCTTGGCGATGTCGGTGAATTCCTTGGCGGAACCGATGGCTTGATTGTTCAGGTGCGTGATGATGTCGCCCGGCTGAAGGCCGATCATCGCGGCAGGACCATCCTGTACCTCCTTGATCACCACGCCGCCCTGCAATTCCAGGGTACGTTTCTGCTCTTCGGTCAGTTCGGCCACCGCAACACCCAGACGGTTGCTGCTACGCTCGACGCCAGACTTGGGCAGCGAATCCAGCTCCTTGCCTTCTTCAGGAATGGCCCCAACGGTCAATTCGACGTTCTTGCGCTTGCCTTCGCGAATCACTTCCAGATTGGCCTTGGCACCAGCCTTGAGGGCACCCACCAAGTGCGGCAGGTCAGCGGACATGACGATCGGTTGACCGTTCATGCTCAGGATCACGTCACCCACTTGCAGACCGCCCTTGGCAGCCGGGCCACCTTCCTGGATCTGCGCCACCAGTGCACCGGCGGGTTTCTCCAACCCGAACGATTCGGCCAGGTCCTTGTTCACTTCCTGGATCACCACGCCCAACCAGCCACGGCTGACCTTGCCTTCGCTTTTCAGTTGGTTGGAGACATCCATGGCAACGTCGATCGGAATCGCGAAGGACACCCCCATGAAGCCGCCCGAGCGGGTATAGATCTGGGAGTTGATGCCGACCACTTCACCCGCAAGGTTGAACAGCGGGCCACCGGAGTTACCCGGGTTGATCGGCACGTCGGTCTGGATGAACGGCACGTAGTTTTCGTTCGGCAGGCTGCGACCGATGGCGCTGACAATCCCCTGGGTCACGGTGTGGTCGAAGCCGAACGGCGAACCGATGGCCACGACCCATTGGCCGGCTTTCAGGTCCTGGGATTTGCCCAGCTTGAGCACTGGCAGGTCCTTGCCCTCGATTTTCAACAGCGCCACGTCGGAACGTGGATCGGTACCGATCAGCTTGGCCTTGAGTTCGCTGCGATCAGCCAGGCGTACCAGGATTTCGTCGGCATCGGCGATCACGTGGTTATTGGTCAGGATGTAGCCGTCAGGCGAAATGATGAAACCCGAACCCAGGGATTGCGCTTCACGCTGGCGACCACCGCCGGGAGAACGTGGCTGTTGCGGCATTCCGCGCTCGAAGAACTCCCGCAGCATCGGCGGCAAGCCTTCCAGGTCCGGCATCTGCTGGTCCGATACACGACGGTCCGGCAGTTTCTGGGTGGTGCTGATGTTCACCACGGCGGGCGACGCCTGCTCGACCAGTTGCGTGAAATCGGGCAATTCGACCGCCACGGCAGGAACGGCCTGGCCGAGCACAAGCACGGTGGCAAAAATGGAGAGATAGGTTTTCAAGCGTGGTATCGACATACGGCTCCCGTTACGACGAGCATGGTTAAGCGATATGGAGCAAGGAATACCGGGAAAAGATACGCCAGTATTTTTGTTCCGGGAACAGACAAGGCCAGGGCCGAGCGGCTCTGACCTATAGAAAAAAAGCTGGTTTTTTGCAAATGAAAATGCTGACAGGAAGTTTCGGCATTTCGATCAAGCCCTGGCATCATCAGCCTCTCGCGCAATCGAACCACCCGTGCAGTCGGCAAGCTATTGGGTCGTAGTGACGTCGGAGCGCATGGAAAGCGCAATCCGTTCCGCCGTACCGATAGGAATCTCACCGACCACCGTGACCATCATTTCACCCTGGGGTGTCGTGAGCCTACGGGAGACGGCAGCCGTCGGGCCGAGTTGAGTACGGGTATCGGTGGCGTTGGCACCGTTCAACGGCTCCAGGAACACCGAAAAGCGCGCCAGGCCATCATCGTACATCAAGCTGTTGACCTGGACCTGGGTGTCCGGGTCCTTGCGCGCAGCGCTGCCGGTCAGTTCGAAGCCAGGAGGAAGCCAGTCCGAGTGCCAGGCGGTTTTCACCGCGACGGCCTTGCCAGGATCCTGCGCGACAGCCTTGCATTCGGAGCTGACTTGCAGATCACCGTCTGTCGGCGCCCCGACGCTCAAGCGGGTGAACTGGAAACGCTCGAGCAACTGGCCCTTGTCATTGAGCAACAGGGACTTGAGCGGCAGGCCGGTCTCTTTATCCAGGTGCAGTTCGAAGCCATAGCGATGCTGATCCTTGGGCGTCAACGCCACAATGACCGCTTGACGCCCAGCCACGCGCGACTTGCCAATGACGGCAAGGTCATACCAATTCTTGAGTTTCTGCGGATCAAGCGTACGTGAGGAGCCGTCAGGTGTATTGCCCAGCCCCGCGATCAAGGAGCCGCTGACGCATTGAGTATGCCCATCAATGCGCAGGACTTCCTGTGCCGAGCCGTCGAGCTGGAGTAACCGCTCGCGGACTTTGCCATCCTGGACTCGATGCCAGATGTTATGGGTAGAGAAACTACCGTTGCGCTCGTAAACGAAAGTGCCCTGGAAGCTCTGCTGTTGCTCGGCTTGACTCAGGCGGTTCAACCAATCCTGTGCCTCATCGGCATAGGCTGGAATCGCACACCAGCCACCAAGCAGAAGCGTGAATAGAGGTATGGCGCGCAATGGTTTTCCTTATTAACGGTTTTCCAGGCTGGCGGCACGGGCATAAGGCAGTGCGCTTTCAGTACCTTTCAGGGCAGCTTGCTGAGCATGCTGACGCAGGTAGTTGGGCAGACGCTGATCATGCCAGCCAGGTTGGCCTTGCAGAACACCATTGACCATCGGGCCTGCGGTTTCCGAGCTCTCGCTGTAACCGGCCAGTACCGCTGGGCCCTTGACCTGTGGAGCAGCCAGGCTTGGCTGGTTGGATTGCTGCGCCATTTGCACGCCGGCAATCTCATCCTGGTTGTACAGGCGCACACCGGCCAGCACGGCCACGGTGACCGAAGCGGCTACCGCCAGGCGACCCAGGCTGCGCCATGGTCCGCGAGAAGCTTTTGCCGGTACGGCTTCGTCAGCCAAGGCAGCAGAAACGGCCGCAGCGATGTCCAGGCGTGGAAGCAACAAGTCCTTGTGCATCACAGCCCGGGCGATCTGGTAACGAGCCCAGGTCTCACGGGTTTCAACATCGTCGAAGGCATTCAATACCCGACGCAATTCCAGTTCGTCCGCTTCGTTATCCATCACTGCGGACAGCGATTCCTGCAGGGCTTCACGACTCATGGCGTTCCTCTCTTGGCTGTCGCCGCTGTCTCTAGTTTTCCTGCAACAAAGGTTGCAGGGCTTTATCAATGGCCTCCCGGGCGCGGAAGATCCGGGAGCGCACGGTGCCTACAGGACATTGCATGACGCTCGCAATGTCTTCGTAACTCAGACCGTCGAACTCACGTAAAGTTAAAGCCGTACGCAAATCTTCGGGCAATTGCTGGATGGTTCGATGGACAGTGCCTTCGATCTCATCCCGCAGCAACGCACGTTCCGGTGATTCGAGATCCTTGAGGCCATGATCGCCATCATAGAACTCGGCATCCTCAGAACTTACATCGCTATCCGGCGGCCGGCGGCCGCGTGAAACCAGATAGTTTTTCGCCGTGTTGATGGCGATGCGGTAAAGCCACGTGTAAAACGCGCTGTCCCCGCGAAAATTACCAAGTGCACGGTAGGCCTTGATGAAGGCTTCCTGAGCAACATCCTGCGCTTCATGGGTGTCGTGCACGAAACGCACGATCAACCCGAGAATTTTGTGCTGGTATTTCAGCACTAGCAGATCGAAAGCTCGCTTGTCGCCGCGTTGCACGCGCTCGACCAGCTGCTGATCCTCTTCCTGGGTTAGCATGAACACTCCTCGATAAGCTCGAAGGAGGCTTGCATTACTAATTGACCGGGCTTGCAAACATAGACTCGGGCTTTTCGCAAAAGTTCTCCCCCTTCCAAGCAAGTTTCCGGCGCGCTCTGATCTCGGCACGCACGAAAAACGCAGCAGGAGATTCCCCGGCTGCGCGAATAATCTGTCACCGGGTCTGCTGGCAGAGACCCCAATCGAAATCTTGCACCAACCCGACGCTGCTCCCTTTTGCAGACAACCGTCTATTGAACGTAGGCGCTTGGCAAAAGTTCCCACTATTTATAGCGTTGTGCACTGAATATCAGGCAACCGTGACGAGATAAACAGCGTTCTGTCCTCGAAACGGCGGCCTTATCGCCCTTTCACCAAAACCGGCGATCCGACGAAGCGTGCCACTTTTCTGTCACGCTGGTTTCACATTGCCATGTACGCCCGGCTATTGTGCCGATCCCCCCCTCTATATACTAGTGGGCTGCGTGGCTGCCTGACCCGTTGAAGCGGTGTCTTGCGCCAACCCCGACCCGGGTCGCCTTGAGCGGAAACCATTCGAATGAGCCAACAGTTTCAACACGATGTTCTGGTAATCGGCAGCGGAGCCGCCGGATTGAGCCTTGCCCTGACTTTGCCTGCACATTTGCGCATTGCAGTACTGAGCAAGGGCGACCTGGCCAACGGTTCGACCTTCTGGGCCCAGGGCGGCGTCGCAGCCGTGCTGGACGATACCGACACCATTGAATCCCATGTCGAGGATACCCTCAACGCCGGCGGCGGCCTCTGCAATCGGCAAGCGGTGCGTTTCACCGTGGAACACAGCAGGGAAGCCATCCAGTGGCTGATCGACCAGGGTGTACCGTTTACCCGTGACGAACAATCGGGCACCGAAGACGGCGGCTTCGAGTTCCACCTCACGCGCGAAGGCGGTCATAGCCACCGGCGCATCATTCACGCGGCTGATGCTACCGGCGCGGCGATCTTCAAGACCCTGCTGGCCAAGGCTCGGCAACGGCCGAACATCGAATTGCTGGAGCAGCGCGTCGCGATCGACCTGATCACTGAAAAACGCCTGGGCCTGGACGGTGATCGCTGCCTGGGCGCCTACGTGCTCAATCGCGGCACCGGTGAAGTCGACACCTACGGCGCGCGCTTCGTCATCCTGGCGTCCGGTGGCGCGGCGAAAGTCTACCTTTATACCAGTAACCCCGACGGTGCCTGCGGCGATGGCATCGCCATGGCCTGGCGTTCGGGTTGCCGAGTGGCGAACCTGGAGTTCAACCAGTTCCACCCCACCTGCCTCTATCACCCGCTGGCCAAGAGTTTCCTGGTGACCGAGGCCCTGCGTGGCGAAGGCGCACACTTGAAGCTTCCCAACGGCGAACGCTTCATGCAGCGCTTCGATCCGCGCGCCGAACTGGCGCCAAGGGACATCGTCGCCCGGGCCATCGACCATGAAATGAAGCGCCTGGGCATCGATTGCGTTTACCTGGACATCAGCCACAAGCCCGAAGCGTTCATCAAGAGCCACTTCCCGACGGTGTACGAGCGCTGCCTGGAATTTTCCATCGATATCACCAAGCAACCGATCCCGGTGGTGCCGGCGGCGCATTACACCTGCGGTGGCGTGATGGTCGATCAGCGGGGGCGTACCGACGTGCCAGGCCTGTATGCCATCGGCGAAACCAGCTTCACCGGCCTGCACGGCGCCAACCGCATGGCCAGCAACTCACTGCTGGAGTGCTTCGTCTATGCCCGCTCGGCGGCGGCAGACATCCTGGAACAATTACCGCAGGTCGTCATTCCGGCCGCCCTGCCCTCATGGGACGCCAGCCAGGTCACCGACTCGGACGAAGACGTGATCATCGCCCACAACTGGGACGAACTGCGGCGTTTCATGTGGGACTATGTTGGCATCGTGCGCACCAACAAGCGCCTGCAACGGGCGCAGCACCGGGTGCGCTTGCTGCTGGATGAGATCGATGAGTTCTACAGCAACTATAAAGTCAGCCGCGACCTCATCGAACTGCGCAACCTGGCCCAGGTGGCTGAACTGATGATTCGCTCGGCCATGGAACGCAAGGAAAGCCGGGGGCTGCATTACACCCTCGACTACCCGAGCCTGCTGCCCGAGGCACGGGACACTATCCTGGTACCGCCCACCTACGCCGACTGAACCTGAGCCGCACGCGCAGGCGCCGATGGATATCCGGTGCCAGCGCGTCGCGCGGTACGCACAACGACCGGACCCGCCGTTCACCCTGCAAGCGAAAACGCAGCACGATGATCATCGGCAGCGCCAAGCTATCGGGGCGCAGTTGCACCGCCCGCCACCCATCGGCCCGACTCCAGAGCTGCCAGCCAGCGGCATTACGACGCAACCCGCAAAAGGCCCGGCGATGGGTCAGCAACAAATGTCGGGGAATCACCCAGGCGCCATGGGCCAGGCACAATACAACGCCAAGCGCTGCGAACCCGGACGGGACAGACAACAGGAACAACGACCCCAGGGCGAACACCTGGGCCAGCAGATAGGCCGCCAGCAGTTGCCCGGAGGCCTGCCAGCGGCATTCGAAGCGATTACTTGGGCTGGACACGGTCCAGAATCATCCGGACCATGCGCTGCAACTCTGGGTCTTCGGATTCGCTGCGCTCCATGAACCAGCCGAACATGTCCTGATCCTCGCATTCGAGCAGGCGGACATAGCAGGCACGATCCACTTCATTGAGATGGGGATAAACCTCTTTCACGAACGGCACCAGCAACACATCCAGTTCCAGCATGCCGCGGCGGCTGTGCCAGTAGAGGCGATTGAGTTCAACATCTTCGACCATGGAGCGCTCCTCAAATAGTGCGCAAGTATACAGGCCCCGCGGCACTGGAACAGACGGCTTTGGTCGGGCACCACCGATCCTTTGTGAACTACCCATTTCAAGGGCGTCCCCTTATGATGTCTACCAGACTTTTTACCCTGCGATGACCCATGGCTGATTCCGCTTTTTTCTGCACCCTGTCCCACGAAGGCGTTCTCGCGGTCCGCGGCGTGGACGCCGGCAAATTCCTGCAAGGCCAATTGACCTGCAACCTCGACTACCTGAGCGACAGCCGGGCCAGCCTCGGTGCCCGCTGCACCCAGAAAGGCCGGATGCAATCGAGCTTCCGCATCCTGCTCGAAGGTGACGGCGTGTTGATGGCCATGGCCAGCGAATTGCTCGAACCGCAACTGGCCGACCTGAAAAAATATGCCGTGTTCTCCAAATCCAAGCTCACCGACGAAAGTGCAGCCTGGGTTCGCTTCGGCCTGGAAAACGCCGACAAGATGCTGGCTGGCCTGGGCCTCGAACTGCCGAGCGAGACCGACAGCGTGGCACGCCACGAATCCTTGATCGCCATCCGCGTCTCTCCCGGCCGCACCGAACTATGGGCGCCCGCCGAACAGGCACAGACGCTGCAAACCCGCCTGCGGGCAGAACTGACCGAGGCAGACCTGAACCAGTGGCTACTGGGGCAGATCCGTGCCGGGATCGGCCAGGTCATGCCGGCCACCCGTGAACTGTTCATCCCACAGATGCTCAACCTGCAAGCCGTCGGTGGCGTCAGTTTCAAGAAAGGTTGCTACACCGGCCAGGAAATCGTCGCCCGCATGCAATACCTGGGCAAGCTCAAGCGGCGCCTGTATCGCCTGCAACTGGACGCCAGCCAATTGCCAGAACCCGGGACCGCGCTATTCTCCCCCACGCACGGCAGCTCCATCGGCGAAGTGGTGATTGCCGCCCGCGGCGAGGGAAACATTGAACTGCTGGCGGTATTACAGGCCGAAGCAGCAGAAGACGACAATTTGCACCTCGGCACCTTGGAAGGCCCACGCCTTCAAATGTTGGACCTGCCTTACGAACTGGACCGCGACCGCGAAATCCAGCGCTGATCGCAGCATTTGCCGCAATACCCTAGAGAACCGAAATGAGCGATTTGGCGGATAAGGTCCAACGGGATTTGGTGCAGGCCATCGATAACGATGACTTGGTTCTGCCAACATTACCGGAAGTGGCCCTGCAGATTCGCCGGGCCGCCGAAGACCCGGAAATCAGCGTCAGCAACCTGAGCAAAGTGATCGGCCGCGATACAGCTCTCTCGGCACGCCTGATAAAAGTGGTCAACAGTCCACTGCTACGCGCGACCCAGGAAGTCACGGACCTGCACACGGCCATCACTCGACTGGGCGTCAACTACAGCAGCAACCTGGCCATCGGCCTGGTCATGGAGCAGATTTTCCACGCCCGCTCCGAAGTGGTGGAACTGAAGATGCGCGAAGTCTGGCGCAGGAGCCTGCAGATCGCGGGCGTCAGCTATGCCCTGTGTCGCGGTTATACCCAACTCAAGCCCGATCAGGCCGCTTTGGGTGGGCTGGTGCACCAGATCGGCGTGCTGCCGATCCTGACGTATGCCCAAGACAACAATGAATTGCTGTCGGACCCGGTCAGCCTCAACCACGTCATCGAAACGATTCACCCGGTGCTGGGAGACAAACTCCTCAGTGTCTGGGAGTTTCCGGAACGGTTGGTGAAGCTGCCGGGGCTGTATCTGGACTTCACCCGGGACTCGAAGCACATCGATTACGTCGACCTCGTGCAGGTCGCTGCGCTGTATTGCTACAAGGACACTGACCATCCCCTCAGCGATGTCGATCTGTTCTCCGTCCCGGCTTTCAGGAAGCTGGGTATCGACCTGGACAACAAGGCTCGCTGCGCGGATATCGAAGAAGCGCGGTCGATGTTCTATTAGGTAGCCCAGACTGACGGTCAATGAAATTGAGCCAGCCACGGAATCGAGTTGGCTCCGGCTCAGTCTGAGCCTGGGATGAAACTGACTCGCACCTTCAAGCCACGCTCTTGTCCGTCATGCAGGGTGATCTGCGCCAAGTGCGCGCGGCAGATTTCGCCGACGATCGCCAACCCCAGCCCGGAACCGGCCACTTGCTGGTTACGTCGATAGAAGCGCTCGAACACCCGGTCCCGCTCATGCAGCGGAATACCAGGCCCATCGTCTTCGACTTCCAGCACCGCCGGTGCGGTGACCCGCAAGATCACGTTGCCGCCGGAGGGGGTGTGGGCCAGGGCGTTGTCCACCAGGTTGCTCAGCAACTCATTCAGCAGGGTCGGCTCGCCTCGCAGCCATACCGGCTCATCGGCTTCCAGGGCCAGTGCCACGCCCCGGGCATGGGCCAGCGGGGCCATGGCCATGCCCAATTCCCGGGCCAGTTGGCTCAGGTCAAGCAACTGCGCGCCGCCTTCGGCAATGGCCCGGGCGCCGTTTTCCACGCGAGCCAGGGAAAGCAATTGGTTGGCCAGATGGGTCAGCCGGTCGGTGCCTTGGGCGGCCGTTTCCAGGGTCTCGCGCCAAGTTGCCGGTTCGCTGGCACGCAAGCCCAGCTCAAGACGCGCCTTGAGCGCGGCCAAGGGCGTGCGCAGCTCATGGGCGGCATCGGCGATGAACTGTGCCTGCCGCTCGAATTGCCCGCGCAGACGCTCGGTGAAATGGTTGAGCGCCCTCACCAGCGGCCATAACTCGTGCTGCACCTCCACCAGCGGCAACGGCCGCAAATCGTCCGGCTGGCGCTCCTCCACCGCCGTGCGCAAACGCTCCAGAGGGCGCAACGCTGCACTGACCGCGAACCACACCAACAGCAGCGCGCCCACGGCCAGCATGCCCAAGCGCAACAGCGTGTCGGCCATCAGGCTGCGAGCCATGCTGACCCGGGCCTCTTCAGTCTCCGCCACGCGAATTTCCGCCATGCCGTTCATGTTCGGCTCGCTCACCGCCTTGAGCAGGCTCACCACCCGCACGGTCTGCCCCTGGTATTGGGCGTTATAGAAGCGCGCCAGGGCTGGGTAATCGTCCGTGCGGGGCGTTCCGGGTGGCGGACCGGGGAGGTTTTCGTAGCCGGAAATCAACTTCTTGTCGATGTCATTGACCTGGTAATAAATGCGCCCGGCGCTGTCGTAGGCGAAGGTATCCAGGGCCACGTAGGGCACGTCCGCGCTGAGGCTGCCATCGCGCTGGGAAAGGCCCGCGGCGATGGTCCGGGCCGAGGCCAGCAGGGTCCGGTCATAGGCGGTGTCCGCTGCTTCGCGACCGTTCCAGTAGGCGCTCAAGCCGCTGGCGAGCATCAGCACCACCAGCAGCAATGCCAGGTTCCATAGCAGCCGCCAGCGCAGGCTGTCGGGCTTATGCATTGCGGTTTTCCAGCAGGTAGCCCAGGCCGCGGAACGTCACGATCGCCACCGCATGACCATCGAGTTTCTTGCGCAAGCGATGCACGTAGATTTCGATGGCGTCGGGGCTGGCCTCTTCGTCCAGGCCGAACACCTGGGCCGCCAGTTGCTCCTTGCTCATCACCCGTCCTGGCCGGGCGATCAACGCCTCCAGCACGGCTTGCTCGCGAGACGTCAGGGTCAACAATTCATCGTCGAGGGTGAAGCGGCGAGTGTCCAGGTCATAGATCAGCCCACCACAGCGCTGCTGGCGTTCGCCGCCCAGTACGCTGCGGCGCAACAGTGCCTTGACCCGGGCCTCCAGCTCAGTGAGTTCGAAGGGCTTGGCCAGGTAATCGTCGGCGCCGAGGTTCAGGCCATGGACGCGGTCCTTGACGTCGCTGCGGGCGGTCAACATTAGCACCGGCAAGGTCTTGCCGCGGGCGCGCAGACGCGCCAGCACCTCGAAACCGTCCATGCGTGGCAGCCCGACATCAAGGATCGCCACGGCGTACTCCTCGCTGCTCAGAGCCAGGTCGGCCGCGACGCCGTCGTGCAGCACGTCCACGGTCAAACCGGTGCTCTTGAGCGCCTGGGCAACGCTTTCGGCGAGCTGCAGATGGTCTTCGACGAGCAGAACACGCATGGGTTATTCCTCGATTCAGGGATGGCCGGCGCCATTCTTTGGCGCGGAGTTTACAGCCGCATCCGCCGCTGTGAAGCCAAAAAAAACGCTGAAAGCTTTTGAAAGGTTAGCGAAAGGTTGAGCCATTAGAGTCCCTTTACGGATAGTTTCGACTGCCCGCCGCGACGCCAGCTCGCGAATGAAAAATGCCACGAAGCGTTTTCGTCCTAATAAGAAAAATAAAAGCGGAGTATTCACCATGCTGTCCATGCAGCTCCAGGCCCCAGTGCCTGCTCGCCCTTCTCGCTTGAACCAGACCACCTTGCATTCAGTCCCGGTAACGACCTGTGCACCCTATCAGCGATGACCTGGGCGGGGATTCGTCCACGACACATTTTCACCACACACAACAACAATTCCTGTGGAGACAACAATGAACCTATCACTGCGTAAAGTAGCCCTGGCCGCCGGATGCCTGATGTTCGCCGGGCAGTTGCTCGCCGCTGATCCATCCAAAGAACCCAAGCGCCCCGAGTGCATCGCCCCGGCCTCCCCCGGCGGCGGCTTCGACCTGACGTGCAAGCTGGCACAAAGCGCGCTGGTCAACCAGAAGCTGCTGACCAAGCCAATGCGCGTCACCTACATGCCCGGCGGTGTCGGCGCGGTGGCCTACAACGCAGTGGTTGCCCAACGCCCGGCCGACGCTGGCACGCTGGTGGCCTGGTCCAGTGGTTCGCTGTTGAACCTGGCCCAGGGCAAGTTCGGTCGTTTCGATGAAAGCGCGGTGCGCTGGCTGGCCGCCGTGGGCACCAGCTATGGCGCCATCGCCGTGAAGAGCGATTCGCCCTACAAGACCCTCGACGATCTGGTACAAGCCCTGAAGAAGGATCCTGGCTCGGTGGTGATCGGCTCCGGCGGCACCGTGGGTAGCCAGGACTGGATGCAGACCGCCCTCATCGCCAAGGCCGCCGGCATCAACCCTCGCGACCTGCGCTACGTGGCCCTCGAAGGCGGCGGCGAAATCGCCACCGCGCTGCTCGGTGGGCACATCCAGGTCGGCAGTACGGATATTTCCGACTCCATGCCGCACATCCAGAGCGGCGACATGCGCCTGCTCGCCGTGTTTGCCGAGAAACGCATCGACGAGCCGGAAATGAAAGACATTCCGACCGCCAAGGAACAAGGCTACGACATCGTCTGGCCGGTGGTCCGCGGCTTCTACCTGGGGCCAAAGGTCAGCGACGAAGACTATGCCTGGTGGAAAGACGCTTTCGACAAACTGCTCGCTTCCGAGGAGTTCGCCAAGCTGCGTGACCAGCGCGAGCTGTTCCCGTTTGCCATGACCGGTCCGGAACTGGACACCTACGTGAAGAAGCAAGTGGCTGATTACAAGGTACTGGCCAAAGAGTTCGGCCTGATCCAGTAACCGTCTCTGTTCTCGCGGCGGCGCTGGCAGTGCCGGCGCCGCCCAGGAGTTAGTCATGCTCACCATCCAACGTATTTTTGCCGCGGTGCTGCTACTGGTCTGTATCGGCCTGGCACTGATGGCCTGGCCCTATCAGGCTGCTTTTTCCTATGAACCGGTCGGCCCGCGGGCCTTCCCCTTGCTGATGCTCGGGCTGATGGGGTTGGCGTTGCTGTACATGCTGTTTCGTCCGACACCCATCGTGCACAGCGAGGAAGATCCCCAACTGGACCGTGAAACCCTGCAGAAGATCGGCATCTGCGTGGTGCTGCTGCTGGTCTTCGCCGGAACCTTCGAACCCCTGGGCTTCATCGTCGCCAGCATCCTGATCGGTGTGCCGATGGCGCGCCTGTATGGCGGTCGCTGGGTACCGAGCGTGGTGATCATCAGCCTGATGGCCATCGGTCTTTATCTGTTGTTCGACAAGCTGATGGACGTGCCGCTGCCCCTGGGCCTGCTCGACGTCCTGGAGAATTGATATGGATACCCTGAATTATCTCGGCCAGGGTTTTGGCGTTGCACTGACCCCCTACAACCTCGTCACGGCACTGAGCGGCACCTTGATCGGCACCGTGGTCGGCCTGCTGCCGGGCCTGGGCCCGATCAACGGCGTGGCGCTGCTGATTCCGATTGCCTTCGCGCTGGGGTTGCCGCCGGAATCGGCGCTGATCCTGCTGGCAGCGGTGTACCTGGGGTGTGAATACGGCGGACGTATCAGCTCGATCCTGCTCAACATCCCCGGTGAAGCCTCCACTGTGATGACCACCCTCGACGGCTATCCGATGGCCCGTCAGGGCCTGGCCGGCGTGGCGTTGTCGCTGTCGGCGTGGAGTTCGTTCATCGGCGCGTTCATCGCCACCTGCGGCATGGTGTTGTTCGCACCGCTACTGGCCAAATGGGCGATTGCGTTCGGGCCGGCGGAATACTTCGTCCTGATGGTATTCGCCATTGTCTGCCTCGGCGGCATGGCCGGCGACCGACCACTCAAGACCTTCATCGCGGCGCTGATCGGCCTGTTCCTGTCCAGTGTCGGGATCGATGCCAACAGCGGCGTCTACCGCTTCACCGGTGACAACATCCACTTGACCGACGGGATTCAGTTCGTCGTGCTGGTGTTGGGCCTGTTCTCCATCAGTGAAATCCTGTTGCTGCTGGAGAAAACCCATCGCGGCCAGGAAGCGGTGGAAGCCACCGGACGGATGATGTTCAACTTCAAGGAAGCGGCGTCGGTGTTCGTCGTGAACCTGCGTTGCGGCGTGCTCGGTTTCATCATGGGCGTGCTGCCGGGTGCCGGTGCGACCCTGGCCAGCGCCGTGGCCTATATGACCGAGAAACGCATCGCCGGTGCCAGTGGCACGTTCGGCCAGGGTGACAAGCGCGGCCTTGCCGCTCCGGAAACCGCCATCGGCGGCGCAGCCTGCGGTGCGCTGGTGCCGATGCTGACCCTCGGGGTTCCCGGCTCGGGCACCACGGCGGTGATGATCGGCGCCCTGTCGCTGTACAACATCACCCCCGGTCCCCTGCTGTTCCAGCAACAGCCGGATATCGTCTGGGGCCTGATCGCGTCGTTGTTCGTCGCCAACATCATGCTGGTGATTCTCAATATCCCGATGATCCGCATCTTCACCCGCATCCTGGCGGTGCCGAACTGGGCGTTGGTGCCGGTCATCGCAATCATCACCGGGATCGGTGTCTATGCGGTGCATGCCACCACGTTCGACCTGTTCCTGATGATCGGCATCGGCATCTTCGGTTACATCCTGCGCAAGTTGGACTTCCCGCTGTCGCCTGTGCTGCTGGGCTTCATCCTTGGTGGGCTGATGGAGCAGAACCTGCGGCGTGCGCTGTCGATCTCCAACGGTGCGCTGGAGATCCTTTGGTCGAGCCCGATCACCTTCGGCTGCTGGATCCTGACGGCGATCATGTTGTTCATGCCATTGCTGCGAATCTGGCGTCGCCGCGCCGCACAACGTCGCGCCCTGGCCAATGTCTGAAGCAACTTTCAGACAATGGTGGGGAACACCGCTGGTCGGCCTGGCCGGCGGTTACCTGGCCAGCCTGATCGGCTGGCCTTTGCCCTGGATGGTCGGCTCGTTGCTGGCGATCATTCTGGTGCGCTGTCTCACGCCGTGGCAGTTGATGGAAATCCCCGGCGGCCGTAAATGCGGCCAATGGGTGGTGGGCATCGGCATCGGCCTGCACTTCACCCCGCTGGTGATGGAGCAGGTGCTGAGCCACTTCGGCCTGATCTTCTTCGGCGCGCTGATCACCAGCGTGTCCAGCGTGGTAAGTGTCTGGCTGATGCGTCGCACCGGCGAGGACCGCGCCACCGCGTTTTTCTCGAGCATGCCGGGCGGTTCCGGCGAAATGGTCAACCTCGGTGCCCGCAACGGCGCGGATCTCAGCCGTGTCGCGGCGGGCCAGAGCCTGAGGGTGCTGGTGGTGGTGCTGTGCGTGCCGGCGGCCTTCAAGTATCTGTTGGGCGAAGGCGAGCCGGTGCAACACGCCACGACGGTGGACTGGCTGTGGCTGGCGATTCTGTTCCCGGCGGGCGCTCTGCTCGCCTGGGTCTGGGAGCGCTTGCGCCAACCCAATCCCTGGTTGTTCGGGCCGTTGCTGGTGAGTGCGGCGGTCAGCATCGGTGGGGACCTGCACATTGGCCTGCCCAATGGCGCCAGCCAGGTCGGCCAGTGGCTGATCGGCAGCGGCCTGGGCTGTCATTTCAACCGGCAGTTCTTTCGTCGGGCACCATCGTTCATGGGGCGCACCCTGGTCGGCACGGTATTGACGATGCTGATCGCCACCCTGGCGGCCTTGGGCCTGAGTACCCTGACCCATCTGGACCTGCGCTCGCTGACACTGGGCATGATGCCCGGCGGCATTGCGGAAATGAGCCTGACAGCGGAGACGCTGCAACTGTCGGTGCCATTGGTGACGGCGTTGCAGGTGATGCGATTGCTGTTCGTGCTGTTTCTGGCGGAGCCGTTGTTCAGGTATTGGATGCGCAGGCCGGGTTCGGATCTATAGACCGAGTCGCCATCATCGCGAGCAGGCTCGCTCCCACAGGGATATGTGTTGCCTGTGGGAGCGAGCCTGCTCGCGATGAGGCCTTCATTGCCAACCGTTCAAACCGGTGGCAACCGCCAGTCGATCGGCTTCTCACCCTGCTGCTGGAGAAATTTGTTGGTCCGGCTGAAATGCCCACAGCCGATGAAGCCTCGGTGGGCCGACAGCGGCGACGGGTGGACCGAGGTCAACACCAGATGCTTGGTCGCATCGATCAACTTCTGCTTGCTCTGGGCATGGGCACCCCACAACAGGAACACCAAGTGCGGCTGGTGTTCGCTGACGACTTCAATGATCCTGTCGGTAAAGTGCTGCCAACCTTTTTTGGCGTGGGCGTTGGCATTGGCGCGCTCCACGGTCAGGGTCGTGTTGAGCAGCAACACGCCCTGGTCGGCCCAGCTTTGCAGGTAGCCGTGATTCGGAATGTCGATGTTCAGATCGCGCTTCAATTCCTTGTAGATGTTCACCAGCGACGGCGGAGTCGGCACGCCCGGTTGCACCGAGAAGCACAAACCGTGGGCCTGGCCCGGGCCGTGGTACGGGTCCTGGCCGAGAATCACCACCTTGACCTTATCCAGCGGCGTGGAATTGAGGGCATTGAAAATCAACGATGCCGGTGGATAAATCTCCTTGCCGGCGGCGTATTCCCGACGCAGGAATTCGCGCAACTCTGCCATGTAGGGCTGGTCGAACTCGGCACGCAGTGCCTGCTTCCAGCTCGGTTCGAGTTTGATACGGTCGTCAGCAGTCATGGTCGCATCCGGTAAAAACAATGGGCGCACCCTAGGAAAGCCTACATGGCTTGTCAATTGATCTGACGCAGAACCGGCACTTTCCTACGCAGCGGTCATACTGATCATTCAAATTTCTGATCGAGGTCACGAATGAATCTGCACTTCGAAGAACTCACCGGCATCGACGGTGCTCGTATTGGCGTCGCCACCCTGGACGCCGAAAAATCCCTGAACGCCCTGTCCCTGCCAATGATCAACGCCTTGCGTGATCGTCTCGATACCTGGGCCAGGGAGCCGCAGGTCGTTTGTGTGTTACTGCGCGGCAATGGTGCCAAGGCATTTTGCGCCGGCGGTGAAGTGCGCAGCCTGGTGGAGGCCTGCCGTGCCCACCCCGGCGAGGTACCGCCGCTGGCTGCGCAATTCTTTGCGGCGGAGTACCGCCTGGACTTCAATCTGCACACCTACCCAAAACCCTTGCTGTGCTGGGGCCACGGTTATGTGCTGGGCGGCGGCATGGGGCTGCTGCAAGGCGCAAGTACCCGTATCGTCACCCCAAGCAGTCGCCTGGCAATGCCGGAAATCAGCATCGGCCTGTACCCGGATGTCGGCGCCAGTTGGTTTCTGTCACGCCTGCCCGGCAAGCTCGGGCTGTTTCTCGGCCTGACCGGCGCCCACATGAATGCCCGGGATGCCATCGACCTGGGCCTGGCCGATCGCTTCCTGCTGGATGAACAACAGGACGACTTGATCGAAGGCCTGCTGCAACTCAACTGGCAGGAGCAGACCGAGATGCAGCTCAACAGTTTGCTCAAGGCCCTGCAGCAGGAAGCCATCGGCCAATTGCCCGAAGCCCAATGGCTGCCACGGCGGCAGAAAATCGATGAATGGCTGGATGTCAGCGATGTGCGCTGCGCCTGGAAAGCCCTCAGCCTGCTGGTGGACCACCCGGATCCGTTGATCGCCCGCGCCGCCAAGACCATGACCGACGGCTCGCCGTTGACCGCTCATCTGGTCTGGGAGCAGATCGCCCGGGCCCGGCATTTGTCCTTGGCCGGTGTGTTCCGGATGGAATACACCTTGAGCCTCAACTGCTGCCGTCATCCCGAATTCAGCGAAGGCGTGCGGGCGCGTCTGATCGACAAGGACCACAAGCCTCGCTGGCACTGGCCGGACATCAACCATGTGCCCGAAGCGGCGGTCGAGGCGCACTTCCACAAGGCGTGGGAAGGGCGGCATCCGTTGGCGGATTTGTCCAACGAGTAAAGATCCGGGTGACATTCTGGGAGAGTGACATCTGTGGGAGCAAAGCTTGCTCGCGATGACAGGGTATCAGTCAGCCTCCCTGTGACTGGCATACCGCTATCGTGAGCAAGCTTTGCTCCCACAAGCGTTGTCCTATCGGGTTTATTACAGGCATAAAAAAGCGGCGCTCAATGCGCCGCTTCTTGTTGCCCAAAGATCAGCGGTGGCCACCCCGTCCATCGTGATCGCCGCGTCCCCGATGATCACGCCCGCCTCGACCACCGCCTCGGTCGTCATTCCAGCCGCCCCGGTTGTGGCCGTCCCAGCCACCCCGATTCGGATAAGACCGGTACGCCGCTCGCGGTGGCGAGTAGTAGCGCGGCCCTGGTTGGTAGTAGCGCGGTGCCGAGTAATAGCGCGGCGCCGGTTGGTAATACCGCGGGGCGTAATAACCACGCGGTGCCGAATAATAACTCCCGCCACCGTAACCGTAATAGACCGGCGCCGGTGAGGTGTAGACCTCGGAACGGTAGTAGCTCGAGTCTCCGTCGTAATAAGGCACGCATGCCGAAAGAGTCAAACCGAGAAACGCAATGAGCAGCAGTCGTCGATACATGGCGGCCTCCTGGACCGCGGATGGGCCACATCAGCGACGCTGATGGGCGGCAGTCAACTTTGTGTGACTGACGAATATTCAGACAGCAAATTCGGAATCTGGTGCGATTCGGCAACAACTAGAAACATGTCCCTCGTCGCCCTCTTCCGGTGCGCGATGGCACCACAAGCAAGCACAAATGTGCCCTCAGTCATCCCTTCCCAACACCTGCCCTCTCTGGCCCGGGCCTTTGGCAGACTTGGCACGGCTCTCGCTTTAACAAACGCTGTGCAGGAGTCATCACAGGTTCGCGGCACCACAATTTGCAATGGCTGACTAGGGTTCCGGCTCGCTTCTGGCGAGTGGCTGGTCCGAGAGTTGGCGACCTCCAGTTGAGGTTACACGGCGGGACAAAAGCCCGGGAGACAAGCCACCGTTCGCGGTGCCGCGTTGCTCCTGTCCGCCCTTGATCAACTGGAGAACCACCATGTTCAAGCTTCGTCTGTCCGCCCTGCTCCTCGCCGTCCTCTCGGCCTTCATGAGCTTCTCGTCCGCCGCCGCACAAAAAGACCACTTCAGCGTCTGCTGGACCATTTACGCCGGCTGGATGCCCTGGGAATACGCCGGCAGCCAAGGCATTGTCGACAAGTGGGCGAAAAAGTACGGCATCAAGATCGATGTCGTGCAGCTCAACGATTACGTCGAATCCATCAACCAGTACACCGCCGGTCAGTTCGACGGCTGCACCATGACCAACATGGACGCCCTGACCATTCCCGCCGCCGGTGGCGTGGACAGCACCGCGCTGATCGTCAGCGACTTCTCCAACGGCAACGACGGCATCGTCCTCAAGGGTGAGGGCAAGAAGGTCGCTGACCTCAAGGGCATGGACGTCAACCTGGTCGAACTGTCGGTCTCCCATTACCTGCTGGCCCGCGCCCTCGATTCGGTCGGTCTCACCGAGAAAGACCTGAAAGTGGTCAACACCTCCGACGCCGATATTTCCGCCGCCTTCAACACCGACCAGGTCAAGGCCGTCACCACCTGGAACCCGATGCTCTCGGACATCAAGGCCCAACCCGACGTGAGCGAGGTGTTCAACTCCAGCCAGATCCCCGGCGAGATCATGGACATGATGGTGGTCAACACCCAGACCCTCCACGACAACCCGGCCCTGGGCAAGGCGTTGACCGGTGCCTGGTTTGAAGTGGTGGCCCTGATGAACGCGAAAAACGCCGCAAGCAAGGCAGCACTGGAGCACATGGCCAAGGCCTCGGGCACCGACCTGGCCGGTTTCCAATCGCAACTGGACACCACCAAGCTGTTCGCCACGCCCAAGGAAGCGCTCGACTTCGCCACCAGCGAACAACTGCCCGCCACCATGGGCAAGGTGGCCGCGTTCTCGTTCCAGCACGGCTTGTTGGGCGAAGGCGCCAAGAGCACCGACGCGGTCGGCATGACATTCGCCAATGGCGTGACCCGCGGCGACAAGGCCAACCTCAAGCTGCGCTTTGATCCGACCTACGTGCAGCTGGCCGCCGACGCCAAGCTGTAGACCGGAGGACCTGGCATGCGCCTGATCAACCGCTACCCGGATCGGCCCAGCCGCTTGTTGCTGGTGATCCTGCCATTCGCGCTGGTGTTGTTCGCCTACTTCATGGGCTCGGCCGAACGGTTGACGGATAACCCCAACGACAAACTGCTGCCCAGCGCCGTACAAATGGCCGATGCGGTCAAACGCCTGGCCTTCACCGCCGATGCCCGCAGCGGCGAATACCTGCTCTGGCAAGACACCGCGTCGAGCCTGCGGCGGTTGGCCATCGGCCTGGGCATCAGCGCCCTGGCCGGACTGTGCCTGGGCATCGCCGCCGGCACGTTGCCGCTGTTGGGCGCGCCGTTATCGCCGCTGCTCACCGTGGTGTCGATGGTACCGCCGCTGGCGATCCTGCCGATCCTGTTCATCGTCTTCGGCCTGGGGGAACTGTCGAAAGTGATGCTGATCGTGATTGGCATCACGCCGTGCCTGGCCCGGGACCTGGAACAGCGCGCCCGGGAAATTCCGCCCGAGCTGCTGATCAAGGCCCAGACCCTCGGCGCTTCGACCTGGACCCTGATGTTGCGGGTGGTACTACCGCAGTTGCTGCCACGCCTGTTGATTTCCCTGCGGCTGATGCTCGGTTCGGCCTGGCTGTTTCTGATCGCTGCCGAAGCCATCGCCTCCACCGATGGCTTGGGCTATCGGATTTTCCTGGTACGACGTTACCTGGCGATGGACGTGATCTTGCCGTACGTGGTGTGGATCACCCTGCTCGCCTGGCTGATGGACTGGGGCCTCAAGCGCCTGACCCGGCAAGCGTTCCCGTGGTATGAGGGGGCGAAGGCATGAGTTTCATCACAGTGAACAATGTCTGGCAACAGTACGCCGATCAGGTAGTGCTCGAACGCTTGAACCTGAGGGTCGCCGAGGGTGAGTTCTGCACACTCGTGGGCGCGTCCGGTTGCGGCAAGTCGACCTTCCTGCGCTTGCTGCTGGGCCAGGAACGCGCCAGTCGCGGACAGATTCTCCTGGATGGCGAGCCGTTAGCCGGCGAACCGGATGCCAGCCGGGGCGTGGTGTTCCAACGCTACTCGGTGTTCCCGCATCTGACCGTGCTGGACAACGTAGTCCTGGGCCTGGAATTGCCGCGTTCGGCGCTGCTGGGACGGCTGTTTGGCAACGCCAAGCGTCAGGCCCGTGAAGAGGCTGCGCAACTGCTGGAAAAAGTCGGCCTCGGCCACGCGCTGGACAAATACCCGGCGCAACTGTCCGGCGGCATGCAACAACGGCTGGCCATTGCCCAGGCGCTGATCATGAAGCCTCGTGTCCTGCTGCTGGACGAACCTTTCGGCGCCCTCGACCCGGGCATCCGCAAAGACATGCACGCCCTGTTGCTGGAGCTGTGGCGCGAGACCCGGCTGACGGTGTTCATGGTCACCCATGACCTGTCCGAAGGTTTCAGCCTCGGCACACGCCTGCTGGTGTTCGACAAAGTCCGTGTCGACCCGCACGCCCCCAGCGCCTATGGCGCACGCATCACCTACGACATTCCATTGAACAGCGACCGCCGCACCGCCCGGGCCGCCGTCGACGCCCTGCCCACCGAACTGGCCGGTACGTTGCGTATCGCTTGAAAGGAGTTTTGCCATGACCGATTCGATCTCTATGTTTCCACCCTTCGCCGAAGAATTGCTGCCCGGTGGCGGCCACCGTTCCTTCGTGCTCAAGCGCGGCCAACTGCTGCGCCTGACCGATCTGCGCGGCGGAGCCAACGTGAGCCTGACGCTGCTCAATGCCCACGAAAAAACCGAACGCCTGAACCTGCCCGACAGCCTCAAATGCCAACACACCGCCAAACTCACCGCCGGCCATTGCCTGTACTCGGACATGGGCCGGGTACTGGCGGCCATCACCGCCGACACCTGCGGCTGGAGCGACAGCCTGGGCGGCGTGCTCTGCGCCGAGGAAGTCGCTGAAAAATACGGCCAGGGCCGCTACCAGGAACTGCGCAACGGCTTCTTTCGCAACGGCACCGACAACCTGCTGGTGGAATTGGGCAAATGGGGGCTGGGCCTGTCCGACCTGCTGATGACCCTCAACCTGTTCAGCCGGGTCGATGTCGATGAGGCCGGAGGCTTTCATTTCGTTGAAGGCAACTCCCAGGCCGGCGACTACATCGAGCTCTATGCACCGATGGACACCCTGGTGGTGCTGACCGCGCTGCAACATCCGATGGACCCGAATCCACAATACGCCCCGCAACCGCTCAAGCTCAGCTGGATGAACGCTGACCCCAGCGTCGCCGAGCACTGCCGCCAGTCGCGCCCGGAAAACCAGCGCGGCTTCATCAACACCGACCGCCTGTTCGCCTGAGGATCGCTGCCATGTCACTCGCCATCGCCACCGTACAAAAGCAGCCTGAAAGCGCTATCTACCGCGCCACCATTCCCGCCGGGGAGCCCTGGCTGACGGAAGTCAAGAAGGGCCAGACCCTGCGCATCCTCGACCTGGAAGGCAACCAGGCGGTCGATACGCTGTTCTACAGCCTGGCCAACCCCAAGGAGCGCTATGACGTACAGCGCACCCTGCGCCGACAAAACAGCGTTTACCTGAGCACCGGCAGCGTCCTGTACTCCAACCTCGGCCAGCCGATGCTGACCATCGTCGAAGACACCTGTGGGCGCCACGACACCCTTGGCGGCGCTTGTGCCCAGGAAAGCAACACCGTGCGCTACGCCCTGGAAAAACGCTACATGCACAGCTGCCGTGACAACTACCTGCGGGCCTGCGCCCACGACGGGCGCCTGGGCAAGGGCGACATCGGGCCGAACATCAATTTTTTCATGAACGTGCCGGTCACCGCCGACGGCGGCCTGACCTTCGAAGACGGCATCTCGGCGCCAGGCAAATACGTCGACCTGCGGGCCGAGATGGATGTGATCGTCCTGATCTCCAACTGCCCACAACTGAACAACCCGTGCAACGCCTACAACCCCACGCCAGCGGAGCTCTTGATATGGAACTGAAATTCAGCCGCCTGCGGCGCTGGCTGTTTGTGTTGTGCCAGAGCCGGTCGGGGCAGTGCATTAAATAAACACAGATTTTATGAACACCACCAATCCCCTGTGGGAGCGAGCCTGCTCGCGATAGCGATCTGTCAGTCACATTGATGTTGGATGTACCACCGCTATCGCGAGCAGGCTCGCTCCCACAAGGGGGGCAGTGGTGTTTGGAAGTTTGCCGCCAGGGACGACCCCGGCGGCCATCGAAAACCGCGGGACGGCCCGCATCCCAGTTCAGGCAGCGCTCATGCCTGAGGGGGCAATGCCATGTTCGAAAAAATCCTCATCGCCAACCGTGGCGCCATCGCCTGCCGCATTCTGCGGACCTTGCGCGAACTGAAAGTCGAAGGCGTCGCGGTGTATTCCCAGGCCGACGCCGCCAGCTTGCATATCCTCCAGGCCGATGAAGCCCACTGCCTGGGCGAAGGCGCGGCGGCCGCTACTTACCTGGCGGTGGACAAGCTCCTGGCGATCGCCAAAAGCAGCGGCGCGACGGCGATTCACCCCGGCTACGGTTTCCTCTCGGAAAACGCCGCCTTCGCCGAAGCCTGCGAGGCTGTCGGAATCGCCTTCATCGGTCCGACGCCAGAGCAACTGCGGGTGTTCGGCCTCAAGCACACCGCCCGCGACCTGGCGCGCCGACACGGCGTACCACTGCTCGAAGGCACCGAACTGCTCGACAGCCTCGACGCCGCGCTGCTGGCGGGGACGCAGGTTGGCTATCCGGTGATGCTCAAAAGCACTGCCGGCGGCGGCGGCATCGGCATGCGCGTGTGTCGCAGTGCCGCCGAGCTGAGCGAATCCTTCGAAACAGTGAAGCGCCTGGGCCAGAACAACTTCAGCGATGCCGGGGTGTTCATCGAGAAGTACATCGAGCGCGCGCGGCATCTTGAGGTGCAAGTGTTCGGCGACGGCCAGGGCCAGGTGATCGCCCTGGGCGTGCGCGACTGCTCGGTGCAACGGCGCAACCAGAAAGTCCTCGAAGAAACGCCTGCGCCGAATCTGCCCGAGGGCATGGCCGACGAGCTCTGCGCAGCGGCGATCCAACTGGCAAAGGCCGTGAACTACCGCAGCGCCGGCACTGTGGAGTTCGTCTTCGACAGCGACGCGGGACGCTTCTATTTCCTGGAAGTGAACACCCGCCTGCAAGTGGAGCACGGCGTCACCGAGCAGGTGTGGGGCGTGGACCTGGTGCGTTGGATGGTGCAACTGGCCGCCGGTGACCTGCCGCCACTGAGCGAATTGAGCCAGGGTCTGAAAGCCGAGGGCCACGCGATCCAGGCGCGCTTGTACGCCGAAGATCCGGGCCGGGATTTCCAGCCGAGCCCAGGGCTGCTGACTGCCGTGAATTTCCCCCAGGCCGACGGTACACAACTGCGAATCGACACGTGGGTCGAGGCCGGTTGCCAGATCCCGCCCTATTTCGACCCGATGATCGCCAAAGTCATTCGCTGGGCGCCGACCCGCGAGCAGGCGCGCCTGGGCTTGCATCAAGCGCTGGACGAAAGCCTGTTGTACGGCGTCGAAACCAACCGCCAATACCTGCAACAGATTCTCCTCGACGCGCCGTTCGCCAGCGGCCAGCCGTGGACGCGTTGCCTGGAAGCGTTGGTCTATCGCGCCAATACCGTTGAAGTCCTCAGCCCCGGCACCCAGACCAGCGTCCAGGACTATCCCGGCCGCCTCGGTTATTGGGCGGTCGGGGTGCCGCCGTCAGGGCCGATGGACAGCCGTTCGCTGCGCCTGGGCAATCGCCTGCTGGGCAACGAAGACGGGGCAGCGGCATTGGAAATCACCATGAACGGGCCGCTGCTGCGTTTCAACTGCGCTGCCCGGGTGGCGGTGACTGGTGCGGCGATTGCCCTCACGCTCGACGGTGAAGCCGTGCCGATGAACACTCCGTTGTCGATTGGTGCCGGTGCCACCCTCGCGATCGGCAACATCTCTGGCGCCGGGGCGCGCAGCTACCTGTGCCTGCAAGGCGGCGTGCAAGTGCCGGATTACCTGGGCAGTAAAAGCACCTTCACCCTCGGCCAGTTTGGCGGCCACGGCGGACGAGCGCTGTGCACCGGTGACGTGCTGCACCTGGCGCCGCTGGATGAGCACTCGACCTTGCCGCCAACGAGCGCGCCGCTGCTGGACTTGCCGAGCGTGCGGCAGATCCGCGTGATCTACGGCCCGCACGGCGCGCCCGAATACTTCACCGAGCGCTACATCCAGACATTCTTCGACACGGCCTGGGAAGTGCACTTCAACTCCAGCCGCACCGGCGTACGCCTGATCGGGCCGAAACCCGAATGGGTACGCGTCGACGGTGGCGAGGCCGGGCTGCATCCTTCCAACATCCATGACAACCCCTACGCCATCGGGGCCGTGGACTTCACCGGCGACATGCCTGTCATCCTCGGCCCCGACGGCCCGAGCCTGGGCGGTTTCGTCTGCCCGGTGACGGTGATCGAGGCCGACCTCTGGCAATTGGGGCAACTCAAGGCGGGGGACAAGGTGCGGTTCGTGCCGGTGGACCTGAAGACCGCCCGCTCACTGGCCTTGGAATGGGATCAATGTGGGAGCGAGCCTGCTCGCAATGAAGTTGATGCGGTGTCTGATATGGCCCCATCGCGAGCAGGCTCGCTCCCACAGGGGTGGGGGTCGCCTGTGGTGTTGGATATCGCCCAGGACGATACCCGCCTCGTGGCGAGATTAGCCGGCGACACCCATCTGCTGCTGGAAATCGGCGCCCCCGAACTGGACCTGGCACTGCGCTTTCGCGGCCACGCCTTGATGCAGGCTTTGGAACACAAGCAACTGCCTGGCGTGATCGACCTCACGCCGGGCATTCGCTCATTGCAAGTGCACTACCAACCCGAGCGAATGCCCCTGGCCGACCTGTTGAGCATCATTGTCGGTGAATGGGACGCGGTGTGCGCCGCACAGGACCTGCAAGTACCCTCGCGCATCGTCCACCTGCCATTGTCCTGGGATGATCCGGCCTGCCAACTGGCCATCGAAAAATACATGACCACGGTGCGCAAGGACGCGCCCTGGTGCCCGAGCAACCTGGAGTTCATCCGACGCATCAACGACCTGCCCAACCTCGACGAAGTGCAACGCACGGTGTTTGACGCCAGCTACCTGGTGATGGGCCTGGGAGACGTCTACCTCGGCGCACCGGTCGCCACGCCGCTGGACCCACGCCATCGGCTGGTGACCACCAAATACAACCCGGCCCGGACCTGGACCGCGGAAAACTCGGTGGGCATCGGCGGTGCTTATATGTGCGTGTACGGCATGGAAGGTCCCGGCGGTTATCAGTTCGTCGGCCGCACGTTGCAGATGTGGAATCGTTATCGGGATGTCGCCGCATTCGACGGCAAGCCCTGGCTGCTGCGGTTTTTCGACCAGATCCGCTTCTACCCGGTCAGCGCCGATGAACTGCTGCGCATTCGCCGGGATTTCCCCCTGGGCCGTTTCGACCTGAACATCGAACACAGCCAGCTCAACCTTGCTAACTATCAGCGTTTCCTGATGCAGGAGGCGGACAGCATCGCCGCGTTCCGACAGCAGCAACAACGCGCCTTCGATGCCGAGCGCGAGCGCTGGATCGCCAGTGGCCAGGCGCACTTCGACAGTGAAGAAGCGGCCATCGCGCCAAGCGAAGATTCGCTGCTGAGCGAGAATCAACTGAGCGTCGACAGCCACATCGCCGGCAACCTCTGGCAGGTTCAGGTGGATGTTGGCGCGCGGGTCGCCGCCGGTGATGTGCTGGTGATTCTGGAGTCGATGAAGATGGAAATCCCGCTGCTTGCGCCCTCGGCTGGCGTAGTGCGCGAGGTGCGCGTGCAGCCCGGTTCGGCGGTGCGCGCCGGACAGCGCGTCGTGGTACTGGACCGTGACTGAACTCAATCAAAGGATTAACACCATGAACCTCTCTCTTCGCTTGGACGACCTGCGCAATACCTACCGCAGCGGCGAACTGACGCCACGCACATTGCTATTGGGCCTGCGGGAAAAAGCCGCGGCGTTGAATCCGGACTATCACCTGTTCATCCACCTGCTCACGGTCGAAGAACTGGAACCCTACCTGGCCGCGTTGGAAAGCCGCGACCTGGAAAGCCTGCCCCTGTACGGTGTTCCTTTTGCCATCAAGGACAACATCGACCTGGCCGGCATTGCGACCACGGCCGCCTGCCCGGCGTTTGCCTACGTGCCGGACCGTTCGGCCACCGTCGTCGAGCAATTGCTGGCACTGGGCGCGATCCCCCTGGGCAAGACCAACCTCGACCAATTCGCCACCGGGCTCAATGGCACTCGCTCGCCCTACGGCGCTTGCCGCAACAGCGTGTTGCCCGACTACCCGGCAGGCGGTTCGAGCGCCGGCTCGTCGCTGGCCGTGGCCCTGGGCGTGGCGAGCTTTGCCTTGGGCACCGACACCGCCGGCTCCGGTCGAGTGCCTGCAGCACTGAATAACCTGGTGGGGTTGAAGGCCACCCTGGGGTTGATCTCCACGGCGGGCGTGGTCCCGGCCTGTCGCACGCTGGACTGCGTCACGACCTTCACGGCCACGGCGAAAGAAGCCAGCCAGTTACTGGCACTGACGGCCCGTCCAGACCCTCGTGACGACTACAGCCGCCACAACCCGCAGTGGAACGATGGCTCCGCGTTCGGCGCGCCCCGGCGCTTTCGCTTCGGCGTGCCGCGCCAGCAGGACCTGGCATTTTTCGGCTGCCCTGAAGGTCCGCAACTGTTTATGGAAACCATCGAGCGGCTCGAACGCCTGGGCGGCGAAGCCGTGGAACTGGACTTGTCGCCATTCCTGGAAGCGGCGCGGTTGCTTTATGAAGGACCTTGGGTAGCCGAACGCTACAGCGTTGCCGGCCCATTGATAGAGCGCGAGCCGCAGGCCGTACTGCCGGTCATCCGCGCCGTCCTGGCGAAAGCACCGACGGTAGATGGCGTACAAACCTTCCGCGCCCGGTACCGTTTGCAAGCGCTCAAAGCCCAATGCGACCGCGCCATGGACGCGCTCGATTGCGTGCTCACACCCACCATCGGCCGTCCGGTGACCCTCGCCCAACTGGCCGCCGAACCCGTGCTACGCAACTCGGAGCTGGGTTACTACACCAACTTCATGAATCTGCTGGACTACGCCGCCGTCGCCGTTCCCAGTGCGTTCATGGCCAACGGCTTGCCTTGGGGAGTGACGCTGTTCGGTCGAGCCTTCACCGATCAGTACCTCTTGAGCGTGGCCGATGCCTTGCAGCGTCAACGGGACAAGGCCTTGCCAGTTCCCGGTGCCCCGGCTCGCCACGACCGCGCGCGGCTGGTGGTGTGTGGCGCACACCTGGACGGGTTGGCGCTGAACTGGCAACTCAAGCAACGCGGTGCCCGGCTGATCGAGGTCACCCAAAGCTCGGCGGACTACCGCCTTTATGCCTTGGCCGGCGGCCCACCCTTGCGTCCCGGCATGCTTCGGGTCGACGAAGGCGGCGTGGCGATCGAGGTCGAGGTCTGGGAACTGCCAAGCAGTGAACTGGGCTCATTCCTGACTGGCATCCCCGCACCGTTGGGACTGGGCAAGGTGCAACTGGCCGATGGCCGCTGGGAAAGCGGATTCATCTGCGAGGCATATGGTTTGGAGGGCGCGCAGGACATCAGTCATTTGGGGGGATGGCGGGCTTATCTAAATTACCCTTGAGTAAACAGTACTCTGTGGCGAGGGGATTTATCCCCGCTGGGCTGCGCAGCAGCCCCAAAACCTGTCAGCGCGGTGTATCAGACAGAGTGCATTGGGGCCGCTTCGCGACCCAGCGGGGATAAATCCCCTCGCCACAATCTTGCAAACCTGCAAATCCGAGCACCTTTTCCCACAGGGCCACTAAACTGATTTCATTGGGTCTGCGCCAAGGGAAACGCCATGTCGCTCCGTTCGCCGTTGTATTCCCAGCACAAGCCGCTCCTGGCCGTGGCGGCGCTGCTCGGTACAGGATTCCTGATCATTGCATTGCTGGGCTATTACGCAGCCCATGCCTCAGTACGCGACCACATGCTCAAGACGCTGTACTTGAACCTGCTGATCGGCGCCCTCGTGATGCTGGTTGTCCTGATAATCGTTTATCGGCTGATCAACAGCTACCAACAGCGCATTGATGCCCAAGCGACTCTCGACAGCCTGACCGAACTGCCAAACCGCCGTGGCTTCGACCTGCTGGCTGTGCAGGCCCTGCATGAAGCCCAGCGCGAGCCCAAACCCTTGACTGCGCTGCTGCTGGAACTGGACGATTTCAAACGGTTGGATACCCTCCATGGTCATATCGCCACCGATCAACTACTGACCGGATTCGCTCGCGACCTGACGCAAAGCCTGCGGCATTCGGACATCGTATGTCGTTGGAGCACTGAAGCCTTTGTCGTCCTGCTCAAGGACACCGATGGACAGACCGGTCTGAAAATCGCTGAGAAAATTCGTCAGTACATCGAAAAGCAGCGCTATTTCTGCAGTGGAAAACAACTGCTGGTCACCGTCAGTCTCGGCCTCACCACCTTGCAGGACAAAGACACCTTGCACAGCCTGCTGTCGCGGACCGATCATGCACTGCAACGCGCCCGGCAAACCGGGTGCAACCGAACCTGCGTGGAAATGCCTCACTCCAGTTATGAATAAACCCGACCTTTGCCCGGCCTGCGGTGGCGCCAATGACTGCACCCTGGCCGACCCACGAACCGTCGACCGGGCCTGCTGGTGTTTCGGCGTGAGCATCGACCCGGCCGTGCTCGAGGCATTGCCAGCCGAGCTGCGTGATCGCGCCTGCCTGTGCCCGCGTTGCGCGCAGGTCGAAGCCCAGTTGCGCGCCAAGCCTCGACCAATCGCGTAAGATACCCGCCCTCCGCTGCCCTGCCTGAACTGCCCATGCGCGTCGACCGTTTCCTCAGTAATCTGCCGCGATTCAATCGCCAACAAGTACGCCTGTTGCTGGTGGAGCGCCGGGTGCGGATCGATGGCCAAGTCGTCAGCGATCCCCATGCTTCCGTACGTGAATTCAGTCGCGTTGAAATCGACGATGAAGTGCTGCAAGCAGGCCGCCCCGCGCGCTACTTCATGCTGCACAAGCCACCCGGCTGCGTCAGTGCGACCCGCGATCCGCAACACTCCACTGTCCTCGACTGGCTGGACGAAGCGGACAAGGATGACCTGCACATCGCCGGGCGCCTGGATTTCAACACCACCGGGCTGATGCTGATCACCAATGACGGCACCTGGTCACGGCGCCTGACCCAACCGCAGACCAAACTGCCCAAGGTCTACTACGTCGAAACCGAGCAAATCATTACCGCCGAATATGCCGACACCTTCGCCCGGGGCCTGTACTTTGCCTTCGAAGACCTCACCACCCAACCGGCAGAACTGACGCTGCTGGGGGAAAGATCGGCGCGCCTGAGCATCGTTGAAGGGCGCTACCATCAGGTCAAGCGCATGTTCGGCCACTTCAACAACAAGGTACTGCGCCTGCATCGCGAGCGCATGGGCCCGCTGACGTTGGACGCCGATCTCGAACCGGGCCAATACCGCGCCCTGAGCTCCGAAGAAGTCCATCTCATCTGAACCCGCTACCGCTGGGCAGAAGTGTCGAACAATTTTCCAAGAGGTACTTGCGCAACGCTCGTCCCCCTGCTTGAATCAAACCGTCGGCCGAAATGTGACCGATGAGTCACAACATACTTCCAAGAAACTTTTTGCCGGCTGGAACCCTCAGGTTCCGCCTTGTGCCGCCGGCGAACTGCCCGCCTATAACAACACCCGTCGACCATTTTTCTGGATCGACATGGGCCTTATCTTCCAGGCGTATGCCTACCTGTCACATTGCCCGTGCAATCTCATTGCGCGCATACCCGCTTGCCAGGAGTCTTATGACATGAGGCCAGAAATCGCTGTGCTGGATATACAGGGTCAGTATCGGGTTTACACGGAGTTCTATCGCGCAGACGCCGCACAAAAGACCATCATTCTGGTCAACGGCTCAATGGCCACCACCGCGTCGTTTGCACAGACCGCCAAAAACCTCTACCCGCAATTCAATGTCGTGCTGTACGACCAGCCCTACGCGGGCAAGTCCAAGGCCCACAATCGGCACGAGAAAATGCTGACGAAGGAGATCGAAGGGCAGATCCTCCTGGAACTGATCGACCACTTCGCCGCCGAGCACGTGCTGTCGTTTTCCTGGGGTGGCGCCGCCACGCTGAGCGCCTTGGCCCACCGGCCACGACGCATCGAAAAAGCGGTGATCAGCTCGTTCTCGCCAGTGCTCAATGCGCCGATGCGCGACTACCTTGAACGCGGTGTGGATTACCTGGGCAGCCTGGACGGCGACCGTGTCGGGCACTTGGTCAACAGCACCATCGGCAAGCATTTGCCGCCACTGTTCAAGCGCTTCAACTATCGCCATGTCAGCAGTCTGGCCGAACATGAGTACGGGCAGATGCGCTTCCACATCACCGACGTGCTCAACAGCGACCAGCAGTGCTACATCAATGCGGCCAAGAAAATCAACGTGCCGGTGCTGTTCCTGAACGGCGAATGGGACGAATACACCTCGGCCGACGACGCCAGGCTCTTCGCCAACCATGTCGAGCACAGCACCTTCAGCACACTGCAAGCCACCGGGCACTTCCTGGACATGGAACACAAAGCCGCCTGCCGCGACAGCCGCAACGCCTTGATGGGTTTCCTCACACCGGAACACCACGAAAGCCGACCGCGCTATAGCTATGTGCAGAGCTACCATGCACTGGCCATCTGAAACCGAGTCCTGGCGAGCAAGCCCCATCCTGCGCCTTCAGCAACGGGGCTTGCCCGCCAACGACCGCTCTGGTTTGAGGCTCGCATAGACGACTGACCGCACGCCATGTGAAGAAAAACTTCAAATCCGTGCCCACATCTGGTACAAAGTCAGCCGCTCTGAGCGGGTGTCGTATAATGGCATTACTCCAGCTTCCCAAGCTGATAACGAGGGTTCGATTCCCTTCACCCGCTCCAATCGAATTCTGGTCCCGCGCTGTGTGTTGGCGAGGGATAAAAAACCGGCCCTTGGTGGCCGGTTTTTTTTGGTCTGGTGTTTGTGGAGGTTGCGCCCCTGACGCTCACACCAAGGATCTATGAAAGAGAGCAAGGGTGCATAGACGCCGATAATTTGTTTGCGATCTCACAGGGCGACCAGGAATCAAACATGCTTTGCGACAAAAGCGACAACGGTAAACAGGGTCAGGGCGAACGCAGCACCGATGCTGAACGGCAGCAACGTAACCCGGATTGTGGTCGGAGTCGGGCGCCTCATCTCTTCAGCTAACGCCTCTACCTCTTGATGCAATTGCTCGATGCTGGCTTGATAACTGCGATGTGTAGGCATCGTCTCATTCTCCTCCGAGGTCGCGGGCCGTGCTGAGTCTGTAAACCATTTCGAGCAATGTGAGCCGTGTGCTTGCAAAGCTCAAGTACCCGTCATGTAGGGTGGGTATTGGCGCATTGCGGCGAACCGGCGCTCAAATTTTAATCCCAAAACCCGCAACAGCGACAATGGCGGTCACTACTCCAGCCCCTACTGCGTATGGGTACCAGAAGGCTTCGTGCTTCAGCTTCGTTTCCTCGGCCGTAAGCTTGCGAGTCTCAGCCAACAATTTTCGGGTTTCGACCAATAGTTTATCGAGCTCTAAATTATCGCGGTCGTTCTGAAGCATTGATCATCCTTCCAAGGTTTGGGACACCGCCCCAAGCGTCGCTTTCTGCAACGCCGACAAAATCTGTCGGGCGTCAATCACTCATTGCCCATTGCATAGTCCGTCGGAGAAGCACTATTTCCTATCCGAGCAATTGGAGATAGCGGGCGACTCTCGCTTAGCTTGTAGGCAGAATCCGAGAATTGCGTAGGGCGCGCGCCTACGTTGTTAGTCATTACGCCAAGACCGAAAGTTGAGTTAGAAAAAAAGCCGAGAAACAATAGATAGACCCAACGCTTGAGAATGGGAGTCGCAAAATTCCCACCTAACGACAAGACAAAAAGCCCCGGTGTTTTTCACAGCGGGGCTTTTGGGATCTTGGCCGCCCACTTGTGTCGTTCATTGCTCAGTGCCCGGCAAATGCCCCAACGGCAACGCCCCCGGCGTCTTCACCGTATGGATCGCAAAGTTGCTGCGGATATCGCTCACCCCCGGCAGTTTCAGCAGCCGCCCGGTGAGAAAACGGTCGTAGGCCCGCAGGTCCGGCACCACCACTTGCAACAGAAAATCCGATTCACCCGACACCAGAAAAGCCGAGATCACCTCCGGCAATGCCGTAACCGCCTGGCGAAACGCTTCGGCTTGTTCGTCGTTGTGCCGTTCAACCTTCACGCCGACAAAGATCGTCAGTCCGAGCCCCACTTCATCACGGTCCAGGATGGCTTGATAACCGCGAATGACACCGGCCTCTTCGAGCATCCGCACCCGGCGCAGGCAGGGTGACGGGGACAGGCCGATTTCTTCGGCCAGTTGCACGTTGCTCAGGCGGCCGTCGCGTTGCAGCGCGGCGAGGATTTTGCGATCGAAGGCATCCAGTTTCATGAATTGGCAGTTTCCGATGGAATGGTGCGAATAGCTGGCAGGTTATGCCCATTAATGAAGCTTTAGAAGCTGACTTCGCAACCACCTGCCCTGCCCCTACGCCATAGACTGGGCACTCGCGAATCGTCGATGAAGGGGGTGTGGCATGGCAGAGCTCTGGTTGTTCCTGATGGCCTTGATGGTGGTCTACGTGTTGCCCGGGCCGGACATGATCCTGCTGCTGCAAACCGGTGCCCGTCAGGGCAGGGGCGCTGCGCTGGCGACGGCGGTGGGCCTGGGGATTGCTCGTGGGTGTCATGTTGCACTGGCGGCGCTGGGGCTTTCGGCCTTGTTCAAGACCGCGCCATGGACATTCGATGTCGTGCGCCTGGCCGGGGCTGCCTACTTGTTATGGATCGGTTTTCAATGCCTGCGGAGCACGTTGGTGCCGAGTTTTGAAAACGCCACTGTCGAGGTCGGAAAGCGGCGTTGGTACCAGGCGATTCGGCGTGGGCTGCTGACCAATCTGCTCAACCCCAAGGCCTTGCTGTTTTGTTCAGTGTTGTTACCGCAATTCATCGATCCACAGGGCGGGCCGGTGCTGGGGCAATTCGCGACCCTGGGCGTGGTGCTGGTCGGCGTCGGCCTGCTCTTCGATAGCACTTACGCCTTGGTGGGTGTCGCACTTGGACGCTGGCTTCAGCGATCGCCTTCGGCCCAGCGTGTACAGCAGTGGTTGTTCGGGAGTCTTCTGATTGGTTTTGCTGTACGGCTGACGTTTGTGCAGCAGTCATAGCGACCGCAGCTTCGCGGAGTGGCTCCTGGTGTTTGAGCTGTAAATCCAGGGCTGCTTCGCCCCCCACCGGGAGCAAGCTCCCTCGCCCCACCCGCATTTTTCGCCCTGTCTCACATCCCGAAATAAACCCACCCTGCCCCTCTGCCGCCCTTGTACAACACCGCTTCTAGACTTCGTTGCAATGCCTGCGCGAACCCACCAGTGGCGTCCCTGGTAGGTATAGTGTTGATCATTAATTTTCAGTAGGTATAGTACCCACCAAGCACACCACACGGAGGTGTTGTGAATAGCCGATTTTTGATAAGCCAAATCATTGCAGACGGGTGGTATCTGGTGCGGGTTCGGGACAGCCACCATCACTTCAGGCACCCGACCAAACCGGGATTGGTCACGGTTCCTCATCCGAAGAAGGACCTGCTCAAGAAGACGGCCATCAGTATTTTGCAACAGGCGCTGCTTCAGCCGGCTCGTTGCGCGACGTTCCCGGAGGACGATGAATATGCTTTACCCGATTGCGATTTCCATGGGCGATGACAAGCACGCCTGGGGTGTTGAAGTGCCGGATATTCCCGGTTGTTTTTCTGCAGGCGACGACCTGGACGAGGCCATGGCGATGGCCCGTGAGGCCATTGAGGGACACTTCGAGATTTTGGCTGAAGATGGTTCGCCGATTCCACCGGCCAACACCGTTACCTTGCACGCAGCCAATCCGAAATTTGCCGGCTGCACCTGGGCGCTGGTGGACATCGATGTGACCAAGTACCTGGGCAAGGCGCAGAAACTCAACATCACGCTGCCCGGCTACCTGCTCAATCGTATTGATGAATATGTGTTGCACCATCCTGAAGAGAAGAGCCGATCCGGCTTCCTCGCTTCGGCAGCGCTGAAGGTGTTGCAGCAAGGCCGGTGAGAAAACCGCCACAACCTGTGGGAGCGAGCTCCCACAGGTTTCAGCTATACGTTATTTGCTCTCCTTTCCAGACTCTTGCATCTGCACCGAAGACTTGGTGCCATCAGTGTTGTCCTTGGTCTCGTTATCCGAGTTGTCGAAACAGCCTTGCAGGGCGACAAAGCGCAGGCGAGGCAAAAAGTGCGGGCGAGATTCATGATGTACTCCGATACCGAGGGCTTTCAGCAGTGACCTGCGAGAGTGGCAATCGTTGCGACTGTCATCGTGCCGGCCGATGAACGTCGACGGATGTTGGCGACTGAAATGTAAGTAGAATTTTCATCGTTTCATTGCTGTCACACCAGACAGGTGCATCCATAAGGAACACAGCAATGACCTTCGCAAAAATCGCTCAAAAACTGGCTCTCTGGGCGGGAAGCCCAAAGACATTTCTGGGGGCCATCGTGTTGTTGGTGCTCTGGGCCCTTAGCGGACCTCTTTTCCAGTTCAATGACACGTGGCAACTGATCATCAACACGTCAACCACGATCATTACCTTCCTGATGGTGTTCCTGATCCAAAACACGCAGAACCGCGATACCGACATCCTGCACCTCAAGGTCGATGAGTTACTGCGAGCAACCAAGGAGGCGCAGAATGCAATGCTCGGGCTCGAGTCGCTGGACCTCAAGCAACTGGAGGCGCTGAGAAAGCACTACCAAGCCATGGGCCAGGGCGAAGCCAAGAACCTTGAAGGCCTGGAAGAAAAGAACAAAGTGGACCTGAACCAGTGCTGACGCAGATGCGCTGAAAGGTTCTCCTTCGACAGGCAAAAATCAACCGGGACGCGAACGTCCCGGTCCTGGATACAAAAACCAGCGGATCAGCGGCTGGCTTGCAACGCCCTGGCCATTTCGAGATGGGTCTGCAACTTAGGCAGGGTCTCATCGGCGAAGGCCTTGATTTCCGGCACTTCGGTAGTCTGGGCCTGCTGCTGGATCTGCGCGATGGCCTCTTCAGTGGCCTTGACCTGGCTGGCGGCATAAGCAGCCTCGAAGGACTCGCCTTCCTGGACCTGCGGCATCAAGGCCTTGGCCTTGTCAGCCACTTCCTCCCGGGGAGCGACAGGCAAGTCGAGCTTCTTGGCGATCTTCGCCAGGTGTTGATTGGCGGTGGTACGGTCATTGATCACCATGATGGTGTAATCCTTGACCTCTCTGGATTCGGCTTTCCCGTGGGCCATGCGACTGGCTTCGATGTCGGCCATGCCTTTGGCTGAAGCATCGTTGATGAATTCGGCAGGCGATTGGGCCCAGGCACTATTGGCACCCAGGCCCATCAGTACGATGACACTGGTGGTGCGAAAAAAGCTGGCCATACGGCTCATGGTCGCGCCCTCCTCTGATAAAAGTTCTGGCGGGGTTCCCGCCTCTGAATCAGAACCCACCCGATTTCGCTTTCCGCTGAGTAGCTGTCAACAGCCGCGAGGGGGGTTCTCCTACTTCTGCGACCCGCTTCAAGCCTCTTCGTTCGATCATGGACGATGTTTCCGGCGAGCGGAGCCCGCCTGACATCTGAAAAGGACAACGCTCGAAAGGTTGAAAAAAGCCAGCGGCACCACGACGAACGGTGGTGCGCTATCAGATACCGAACGCCCTGTGATTGTGGCGTTTGGCGGCATACATCGCCTCGTCGGCATGGCGAAACAGTGCGACATCTTCAGTGCCATGGTCGGGGAAACAGGCCACACCTATACTCGGTTCGATGCTCAGGCAGTGGCCGTCCAGACGCAGTGGCTGGGCCAGTGCATGACGGATTTTTTCTTGCACGCCGTGGGCATCCTCCAGGGCCTGGATGCTATGCAGCAAGACCACGAACTCATCTCCGCCAATACGCGCCACAGTATCGGTGTCGCGTATACAGCCCTTGAGCCGACTAGCCACCGCTTGTAACAGCATGTCGCCAACCCCATGGCCATAGGTGTCATTGACCTGCTTGAAACGGTCCAGGTCGATGTACAACAAGGCCATGCGCCCGGATGCAGCGCGGGCGGTCGCCAGTGCACACTTGAACCGTTCACGGAGTAATTCGCGGTTGGGTACCTGGGTCAGCTGATCGTATTGAGCCATGTGCTGCAACCGGGCGTGCAACTGCTTGCGTTCGATGGCGATGGTGATCTGTGCGCAGACGTATTGCAGCAGTTCCTTGTCCTGCTCGGTGTAGCGCTCGGTGTCCGGCGCACTCCTGACGATCAGCGCACCAATCGTGCCGCTTTGCGAGTTCAGCGGCACGCCCAGCCAACACGGCGCGTCCGGCTGCGCCACAAGGTCGGCGAACCCCGACGGCAGCTGGCTGCAACCGGGCGTCAGCAGGATTGGCTGGCCGCTGCGAATCACCTCGGCGCACAAACGCCCGGTAACGGTGCCCGGCAGTTCAGGCTGCCCTTCCCGGTCGTCAACGTGATAGGGAAAATTCAGTTGCGCGCATTGCTCGTCATACAGTGCCACCGAGAAATTCAGCGCCGGTAGCCACTCGCCAATAATCAGGTGGATGCGCTTGAACAGCGCCAGCAAGTCAGCCGCGGCATGGGCCGCCTCGGAAATCGCATACAACGCCGCCTGGCGGGACTCGGCCTGCTTGCGTTCGGTGATGTCCCGGGCCACGGCAATGCGCAGTTGATCCGCCGGCGACCAGCGTGCCGACCACAGGATATGCACCACCCGACCGTCCTTGCGCAGGTAGCGGTTCTCGAAATTGAGCTTGGGCTCACCGTTCATGATCTCCCGCGCCGCCTCGAGGGTTCGCTGGCGGTCGGCGGGATGCACCAAGTCAATCATTGGTTGGCCGACCAGCTCCTGCGGGGTGTAGCCAAAAATGCGTTCGCAGGCGGCACTGACAAACACGAAACGCCCTTGACCGTCGACGGCACACACGGCGTCCAGCAGAAGGTCGATGTAGCTGGCCAGCGGCGCGGAGCTTCGAGTGTCCATGGGGCAGGAGGTCATCCGGACAATGCGGCGGTGAGTGAACCGGGGATCGCCGGTTCACCACGCTGGTACAGCGTGCGGACCCGACGCGCACCCATCATACGATGAGGATAGCGTAGGTGATCAGTATGCAAACTGCGCGAGATAAGCAGGGCTCATCGCCTGCGCCTCCAGAGAGCCGCCCCTTCACGGCTCCGTAAAAAACTCCATTCCGGCATAAGGAGCATGCCGACAGGCCTTCAGCCTGGATGCCAGGTCTCCTACGTGAATCTCGAGTTTGTGCCCATCCGGGTCGAGAAAGTAGAACGAATCCCCTTCGCTGCGATTATCCCGCCACGACGCCACCCGGGCCGCGTTCAGCCGCGCCACCAGCGCCGGGAAATCCTCGGCGTTGGTGCTGAAAGCGTAATGGGTGTAGTCCAGCGCCGGCTCAGCCCTGCGCAACGGGTCAAAAGACAGGCACAACCACAATCCCGGCAGCGACAAATAGGCCCCGCTGTTCCACTTGGCCTCAAGACGCAGCTGCAACAGCTCGCCATAAAAAACCACACTGCGATCCAGGTCGGTGACGGCAAGGGTCAGATGATTGAGGCCAGAAAGCATCAGCAAGCAACCTTCAGAAAAATAGTGATAACCCAGCGGGCTTGGGGCGAACCCATGACGTTCCCAAGCTCCGACGTCGCCGAGGGATTCCCCGCCCAGGGCCTTAGGCAAAGTCCTACGCAGAAATCTCCAGTGACACTCAAACACGCCGGAAACAGCCGATTCAAAGCCCTGCACAACAATCTGTAAAGTCTGGAAACACACCGCTATTGAAACACCCCACGGACAGCACCACTCACCAAGGAATGTAATCGCACCATGAACCAGACTGCTCAAGCGCCCCACCACTTCACCAACTATCGCAAGGTCATTTCCCTCGCAGACCAGAACTGGCAGAGCACCGAGGCCGGAAAAGTCTCAGGGCTGAATGTCGAGGTCAAGACACCCAACGTGCTGGTCGACCAATACGGTCGCACCTTCCATCACTTCTGCACCACTTCCTACCTGGGCTTGGACTACCACCCCGCGTTGCTGGACGGCGCCATGACCACACTGTGGGAAACCGGAACCCTTCGGGTCGCCAACTCAAAGAATCGCTGCAAGCTGGCGATCCTGGACCAGTACGAAACCCAATTGTCGGAGCTGTTTGGCGCCAGTTGTCTCAGTGCCCTGTCGTGCAGCGCGGCGAGCGCTGGAATCCTGCCACTGCTGGCCAGCGGTGCGTTCACCAACAATTGTTCGCCCGTCATGGTGTTCGACAAACACGCCCATTACTCGATGAACCACAGCAAGGCCGCCTGCGCCGATGAAACCCAGGTCATCACCTGCCCCCACAACGACATGGATTTCATTGAAGACATGTGCAAACGCCAGCGCAGCGTGGCGTACGTGGCTGACGGCGCCTACAGCATGGGCGGGTTGGCGGACCTCGACAGCCTGATGTATCTCAAGCAACGCTACGGTCTGTTTCTCTATCTGGATGACTCCCACGCATTGTCCGCAGTCGGGGAGTCCGGCGCGGGCCTGGTCCGTTCGCGCGTCCCTGCCGTGGATGAACGCACCCTGATCGTGGCTTCCCTGGCCAAGTCATTTGGCGCCAGTGGCGGGCTGGTCATGTTTGGCAGTGAACGGCACAAGGCGCTGGTGCAGCGTTATGGTGGGCCGAGCAATTGGTCCCAGAGCCTGAACGCAGCAGCCATCGGCGCCGGCATGGCCTCGATCCGCCTGCACCGCAGCCGGGAATTCAGCACCTTGCAGGAGCGCTTACAGGCTAATATTCGCCTCTTCGACAGCCTCGTGCGTACCGAACAGCGCGGCAACCCCATGGCAATCCGTATGGTGCCTTGCGGTGAAGCGGCCCTGGCCAACAGCCTGGCGGTCGAACTGGCCGAACTGGGGTATTTCACCTCGGCGGTCTTTTTCCCCGTGGTGCCGCAAGGCAAGGCGGCTATTCGCATTACCCTGCGCGCCGACATGGAGCCGAACGTGATTCGCTCGTTTTGCGAAAAGATCACCGAACTGCTGCTGACCCACGGGCGTGACATCCGCCCTTGAGACAGGACGCTCGATGAAGAACCGTACAACCCTGATCGTCACCTGCACCACCGTCTTCCTGGCACAACTGGGCATGAGCATCTACTTGCCGGCCCTGCCCGATATAGCCCGGGACCTGGGCGCCGATGCGTCCCGGGTTTCCTGGGGTTTGTCGGTGTATCTGATTGGCATGGCGCTGCCCATGTTGCTGTGGGGCAGCCTGAGCCAACGCCTGGGGCGCAAGCCGGTCTTGCTGGCGGCCTTGGGGTTATACGGCCTGGGTAACCTGGCCCTTCCAATGGGCACAACCGTGGAGGCGTTCCTGACGCTCAGGTTGATCCAGGGCATCGGCGCCAGCGGTATCTCGGTGATGGCGCGAGTATTGATCCGTGACAGTTTCAGCGGCGACCTGTTGGCCAAGGCGCTGTCATGGATATCCATCGCCTTTGTGATTGCCCTCGGGATCGGCCAGTACCTGGGCTCGCTGATCCAGGCCGCTTTCGGTTGGGAAGCGATTTTCCAGGGCTTGGGCGCCGTCAGCCTGGCCATGGCGGCAGCGGTGTCCCGGGCTCGGTTCCCGGTGCTGGTAAACGCCAGCAACGGGCAATCGGCGTGGGGTATCTACGGGCAAATACTCCGACAGCGCGCGTTCCTGCTGCCGGCATTGGCCGGTGGGCTGGGTTACGGCGTGATCGTCGCCTTCAATACCGCAGCGCCGCTGATCCTGCAGGAAAGCTTCCACTGGTCGCCCATTGAATACGGCCTGCTGGGCTGGCCGGTCAGTGCGGCGTACTTGCTCGGGGCGCTGGCGGTGAACGCTTTTGTACTGCGTACCGGCCAACGACGAATGATGGGCTGGGGCATCGCGCTGGTGCTGGGCGGCAGCGCGACCATGCTGGCAGGCAGCCTTACCCTGGACAGCATCGCGTTGCTCTTCTGGCTGCCGTATTGTTTCGCGGTGTTTGGCCAGTCATTGACCTACCCCATCAGCCTGTCCCTGGCCAACGAAGGCTCACCGGTGGCCGGCGCCTATGCCATGGCGTTGAGCGGGTTTCTGCATCAACTGATGGCCTCGGTGATCGGCGCCATGGCCAGCCTGTCGTTGAGCCAACAGGCATGGCCGCTGGCGGCGTTGTGCGTACTGCTGGGGGCGGCGGCGATGCTCTGTGTGAGGTGCGTGCCGCCCCGGGCCGCTTAAAACGCGCTGCGGAAAATCTCTTCGATCTGCCGCTGGTCCGCCGCCCGTGGGTTGGTCAGGCCGCAGGCGTCTTTCAAGGCGTTGGCGGCCAGCACCGGTACGTCGTTGAGGCGTACGCCCAGGTCACGCAAACCGGCCGGAATGTCCACGTCATGAGCCAGGCTGCGGATCGCCGCAATGGCGTCCCGGGCCCCCTCTTCCGGGCTGGTTCCGTGTGTATCGACGCCCATGGCATGGGCCACGTCGGTCAGGCGAGCAGCGCATACCGAGGCGTTGAAACTCTGCACATGAGGCAACAGCACCGCGTTGCACACACCGTGAGGCAAGTCGTAGAAACCACCCAGTTGATGCGCCATGGCGTGGACGAAACCCAACGACGCATTGTTGAACGCCATCCCTGCGAGAAACTGCGCGTAGGCCATGTTCTCCCGGGCTGGCAGATCGCTGCCGTCGCGCACGGCCAGGCGCAGGTTGTTGCTGATCAAGGTGATGGCCTTCAGCGCACAGGCATCGGTAATCGGCGTGGCGGCGGTGGAGACATAAGCCTCGATCGCGTGGGTCAGCGCATCCATACCGGTGGCGGCCGTCAGGCCCTTGGGCATTGCCACCATCAACGCCGGATCATTGACCGACATCAGGGGGGTCACATTGCGATCGACAATTGCCATTTTCACGTGGCGCGTCTCGTCGGTGATGATGCAAAAACGGGTCATCTCGCTGGCGGTGCCTGCTGTGGTGTTGATGGCGATCAACGGCAATTGCGGTTTGCTCGAACGATCGACGCCTTCATAGTCACGAATCTGCCCGCCATTGGTGGCGCACAGGGCGATGCCCTTGGCACAGTCGTGGGGCGAACCGCCACCCAGGGACACGACGAAGTCGCACCGGCTCTCCTTCAGCAGCCCCAGCCCGAGTTCGACATTGGCAATGCTTGGGTTGGGCTTGGCACCGTCGAAAACCACCGAGTCGACATCCTGGAGTGCCAGCAGCTCAGCCACCTTGCTGGCGACACCGGCCTTGGCCAGCCCCGCGTCGGTTACGATCAGGGCCTTGCGAAAGCCGTAGTTGCGAATGGCGGTCATTGCTTCATCGAGGCAGCCCAGCCCCATGATGTTCACGGCGGGAATGAAAAAAGTGCTGCTCATGAGGTCATGCTCCAGGATAGAGGCCGGATCGGCGGGCCTACAGAATGACCCAGTAGTCATGACGTATCTTGATCTGGCTCAAGACTGGGTCGTGATAAAGTCGCGACCTGCCTTTGCCACGTTTTTGAGATGACCCTTGCGATGACCGATTTCCAGGAATACGACACCCGGCTCGAAGACTGGGAGGCCGTGCGCGCCGATACCGCCTTCAGCGGCCTGCTGGTGGGCAATGGAGCCAGCCGCGCGGTGTGGGACGATTTCGGCTATGACTCGCTGTTCGAAAATGCCCGCGTTGTCGAAGAAAAACCCCTGAGCCCGTCGGAGCTGAGCGTGTTCGACGCGATGCAAACCCGCAGTTTCGAACAGGTGCTCGGTGCGCTGAAAACCACCAGTCGGATCAACAAGGCCCTGGCCGTCAGCTCTGCCGCCCCGCGCAATCGCTACTACGCGATCAAGGAAGCGCTGATCAACACCGTGCATGCGGTGCATATCCCATGGCGCCTGGTGCAACCCTCGACCCTGGCGACGCTCAACCAGGAGCTGGGACGCTACCGCACGGTGTTCACCACCAACTACGACCTGCTCAACTACTGGGCGATCCAGCACGCGCCCGAGACCATCAGCGACCTGTTCCTGGGCGATGACCACAGTTTCGACCTGAGCCAGGCGACCACGGACAAACCGCGCCTGCTGTACTTGCACGGCGGCCTGCACCTGGTGCGTAACCAGGACGGCACGGCGCGCAAGCTCACCTCCACCGAAGGCACCTTGCTCGGCAGTTTCGCCATCAACAACACCCTCAAGACCCTCGACGACGTGCCGCTGTTCGTCAATGAAGGCCCCAGCAGCGACAAGCTCAAGACCATCCGCAGCAGCGACTACCTGTCGTTCTGCTATGAGCAGTTGCTGCAGCACGGCGACAACTTGTGTCTGTTCGGCCAGGCCCTGGGCGAGCAAGACCGGCATATTGTCCATGCCCTGCGCCTGGCCGCACCGAAAACCGTGGCGATTTCGATCTATCCCCGTAGCCAGGCGTTCATCCAGCATCAGAAGCGCCATTACGCCAAGGTGTTCCAGGGACTGGAGGTGCAATTGCGCTTCTTCGATGCCAAGAGCCACCCGCTGGGCGATCCGAAGCTGTCGGTGCCGGTGGAGGTTTAAAGGCAGGGTAACCCTGAGTGGCGAGGGGTTCACTTGTGGGAGCAAAGCTTGCTCGCGATGAACGATAACTCGGCTAGCCTGCACAATCGCAGCGCCTGCATCGCGGGCAAGCCTTGCTCCCACAGGTCCCCTCGCCACAGATCCTCTTATTACCGTCCTGTCAGAGCGCCACCACGGTCTTGTCCTTGATGACCGTCGTCGGTCCGTTGGCCTTGACGCTGGCGATGCCTTTGTCCCGGGCGGCGTCCGATGAATACGCCTCACTGCTGCCAATCACTTCGTGGTTGGCCGCCTTGAGGTTGAAGTACGGGTGGCCGTCCTTGGTGTTCTTGAGTTCATAGCGCTCGGCCAACGGACTGTTTTTCTGCACCGAAGCAATGCCACCATCGGCACCGCTGCGGGTGGTGTACAGCTCGCTGGTCAAAATGGTCTCGGCGTTGGCCGCCTTGAGCACAAACCGAAACTGGCCGCTGCTGCTTTTGCTGATTTCGTACCATCCGGACATGATTTTTCTCCTGGCAATGAAGACATGCCCCGAGAGTAAAGACCCGCTGCGCTTGTCCTGCCAGTGCGCTATGCAGCGTTTACAAAGTGATGGCCGTGCCCAGCAAAGTCAGGAACCCCGCCAGCCAGCTTGGATGCGCAGGCCAGGCCGGTGCGGTCGCCAGGTTGCCCTGGACATGGCCTTGGGTCACGGGAATGTCGATATAGGTCCCGCCCGCCAGCCGTACTTCCGGGGCACACGCGGGGTAGGCGCTGCATTCGCGCCCTTCGAGGATGCCCGCCGCCGCCAGCAGTTGCGCGCCATGGCATACGGCGGCGATTGGCTTGCCCGCCAGGTCGAAATCACGCACCAGTTGCAGGACGGTTTCATTCAGGCGCAGGTATTCCGGCGCGCGTCCACCCGGCACCAGCAATGCGTCGTAGTCGGTGGCCTGGACGTTGGCGAAGTCATGGTTGAGGGCGAACAAGTGCCCCGGTTTTTCACTGTAGGTCTGGTCACCTTCGAAATCATGGATCGCTGTGCGCACCGTCTGCCCCGCGGTTTTGTCCGGGCACACGGCATGCACGGTGTGGCCGACCATCTGCAAGGCCTGGAACGGCACCATGACTTCATAATCTTCGACGTAATCGCCGACCAGCATCAGGATTTTCTTGGCCGCCATGGGAAGGGCTCCTTTGGGAATGCGTGAGGGGTTAACGCATTAAAGGTAGACCGGCACGTCGGTAGATGAGGGATAAGCGGCGATTACCTGACGGGCTGCATACCGCAGGAGGCTGGATGCAACTTGTGGGAGCGAGCCTGCTCGCGATTCAGGCGGCGCGGTTTATCAGGCACACCGCGTCATCGTTCAATCGCGAGCAGGGGGTAATGTGTCAGTAGGTCAGGCGAGGTATCCATCCGCCCGCAACAGCGTTTCGAGGCAGTGCTCGGAGATGTGGTAGAAGGCCTTGAGCTCCTGGATCTTGGCCAGCAGCTCGGAGGGGTCCGCCGGTTCGGCGCGTTTGACGGCCAGAATCATCTTGTTCTTGTTGGTGTGCTCCAGGGAGATGAACTCGAAAACCTTGGTCTCGTAGCCGCAGGCTTCCAGGAACAGCGCCCGCAAACTGTCGGTAACCATTTCCGCCTGCTGGCCCAGGTGCAGGCCATATTGCAGCATCGGCTTGAGCAAGGCCGGGCTCTGAATCTGCAGGCGGATCTGCTTGTGGCAACACGGCGAGCACATGATGATCGAGGCGCCCGAACGAATGCCCATGTGGATCGCGTAATCAGTGGCGATATCACAGGCGTGCAAGGCGATCATCACATCCACCGCACTTGGCGCCACGCTGCGCACGTCACCGTGCTGGAAGCTCAGGCCAGGATGTTCCAGGCGCGCGGCGGCTTCGTTGCACAGCTTGACCATGTCTTCGCGCAACTCGACACCGGTCACCACGCCTTCGGCCTGCAAGGTGTTGCGCAAGTAATCATGGATGGCGAAGGTCAGGTAACCCTTGCCCGAACCGAAATCCGAGACCCGCACCGGTTTGTCCAGGGCCAGCGGCGAAGACGTCAGCGCATGGCTGAAGACCTCGATGAACTTGTTGATCTGCTTCCACTTGCGCGACATCGCCGGGATCAGCTCGTGCTTGTGGTTGGTCACGCCCAGGTCGGCCAAAAAAGGCCGGCTCAGGTCGAGGAAGCGGTTTTTCTCGCGATTGTGCTCGGCAGACGGCACTTCCCGTAGTTGCTGGGGCTTGCTCTTGAACAGCGAACTCTTGCCCTTTTTGCTGTATTCCAACTGCGCCTCGTCGGTGACCGCCAGCAAATGCGCGTTCTTGAACGACGCTGGCAACAGCGCGGCGATGGTGTCCACGCCTTCGGCCAGCGGGAAATTCTTGGTGATGTCGCGGGTCTTGTAGCGGTAGACGAAGGACAGGCACGGCTGGTCCTTGACCGTCAGTTGCTTGATGATCAGCCGCTGCAGGTCCGCTTCGTCGCCGACGTACTTGGCCAGAACCAGTTTGATGAAAGTGTTTTGCGCAAGGCTGGCGTTCAGCAGCTCGATGAACTGGGCGTGGTGATTCGGCGCGGAACGGGCGGGGGTTGCAGTGGCGGACATGAACAAGCGGCCTCGGGGCGGGCGAATCGGGAATGGCGGGTATTTTAGGGGGGATGGGCAGCGAGGGCACGGAAAAGTTCGTGTAGTGAGCAGTAGCCTCTGTGGGAGCAAGGCTTGCCCGCGATGAATACGCCGCGATAGTGCAGGCTCACCGCGTTATCGTTCATCGCGAGCAAGCTTTGCTCCCACAGGCTTTGCTCCCACAGGCTTGTGCTGGCGGGAAATTTTCAGCCCAGCACCACCAACCGATTCGGCAATTCATTGCGCTCCTGGGTCACCGGCACGTGCTCCTTGAGCAATTCGCCGCAGGCCTCGATACACGTCACGAAGCCCTGCAACGTCTGTCCCTGGCGGACCTGCTGGGTGAACGCCGCGACGATGGCGTCCCAGTTCTTGTTGTCGAGGCGCTTGGAAATACCTTCGTCCACCAGGATTTCCACATAGCGCTCGGCCTCGCAAACAAAGATCAGCATGCCTGTGCTGCCCACGGTGTGGTGCAGGTTCTGCTCGAGGAATTGCCGGCGCGCCAGGTTGGAGGCCCGCCAGTGACGCACGGAACGGGGGATCAGGTGCGTGGTGATCCTGGGGATGCGAAACACCAGGCACAGCACAATGAAACTGACCCACTGCACCAGCAACAGGCTGTGCATGGCCAGCCAGCCGGTGAGGTAATGGACCACGCCGGGCACCACCAGAGCCAACAGGCTGGCCCAAAGCAATGGGATGTAGGCGTAGTCGTCGGCGCGAGCGGCCAACACGGTGACCAGCTCGGCGTCGGTATCTCGCTCGACCCGGGCAATGGCTTCGGCGACCTTGCGTTGTTCGTGTTCAGTCAGTAATGCCATGGTCAAAAGTGCCTGCTCATTATTATTGTCACCAGCCGCCCGACGAACCGCCGCCCCCGAAACTGCCACCGCCACCACTGAAGCCCCCACCGCCTCCACCGCCGAAGCCTCCACCGCCTCCGCCCGAACGGCTGGAGCCACCGCTTCCGCTCGGCAGGATACCGAGCATCTGGCACACCAATATCGTCAAAATAAACAGGATCACCAGAAAGATGAACAGCCCCGGATGGCGCTCGACGAAATCACCCTGCTCCTGCTGCCCGTCCGCACTGTATGCCGGCGTCGGTTCATCCAGCGGACTGCCGCCCAACACCACCAGCATCGCCGCGACGCCATCACTGATGCCTTTGTTGAAATTGCCCGTCTTGAAGGCCGGGGTAATCACCTGGTTGATGATCACCGAACTCTGGGCGTCGGTCAGGCGATCCTCCAGACCGTAGCCCACTTCGATGCGCAGTTTACGGTCATCCCGGGCGACGATCAGCAGCGCGCCGTTGTTTTTGTCCTTCTGCCCGATGCCCCAGTGGCGTCCCAGTTGATAGCCGAAGTCTTCGATGCTGCTGCCTTGCAGGTCCGCCAGCGTGACCACTACCACTTGTTCACCAGTGGCCTGTTCATGGGCCTTGAGCTGCGCCTCCAGTTGCCCGCGCACCGACGGGTCAAGCATCTGGGCGGTGTCCACCACCCGCCCGGTCAGCGCCGGAAACTTCAATTCGGCCTGGGCCGTGACTGCAAACACCCAGAGCAACAGCACCAGGCCAATTTTCAACACTCGCATCGTAACTCCTGTGTGGGAGCGAGCGGGTGTGGGAGCTGAGCTTGCTCGCGACGAAGGCACCTCGGTCTTTCTAATGACCGCGTTATCGTTCATCGCGAGCAAGCTTTGCTCCCACAGGCTCGCTCCCACAGTTTTTTCAGAACTTCACCTCAGGCGCTTTCTCGGCATTGGGGCTGGTCGCCTCGAAGGTTTCGCGGATCGGCAAGTCGCTGTACATCACGCTGTGCCACAGGCGTCCCGGGAACGTGCGGATCTCGGTGTTGTACTTCTGCACCGCCAGGATAAAGTCGCGGCGGGCCACGGCGATGCGGTTCTCGGTGCCTTCGAGCTGCGATTGCAGGGCCAGAAAGTTCTGGTTGGCCTTGAGGTCCGGATAACGCTCGACCACCACCATCAGCCGGCTCAACGCACCGCTCAACTGGTCCTGGGCCTGCTGGAACTGCTTGAGCTTTTCCGGGTTGTCCAAGGTGCTGGCGTCCACCTGGATCGACGTGGCCTTGGCCCGCGCCTCAACCACCGCGGTCAGGGTGTCCTGTTCGTGCTGGGCATAGCCCTTGACGGTTTCCACCAGGTTGGGGATCAGGTCGGCGCGGCGCTGGTACTGGTTCTGCACTTGGCCCCAGGCGGCCTTGGCCTGTTCGTCCAGGGTCGGGATGTTATTGATGCCGCAACCGGCCAGCAGCGTGGTGAGCAGCATCAAGGCCAGCATCGGCAGGCTGCGAAGGTGGTTCAGTCGTGGATTCATGGGATGAAGCGCTCCCTGGCATGACATTGGAAAAACCCGGCACCTATCTCACTGGCGTCTGGGGCATAATCTGCGCCGCACTGGATTGAATCGGGTCGATGGGCTAAAAGATGCGCAGTGCGAAACTAAGTTCAGCCCAATGGGTTCGAAAGTGTGCTGCATTTAACTGAACAACAATAGCCGCTCCTCACATTTTGGCTGACCGGCGTGGCGTGATCCCCGCCCTTTAGGCTTGCGAGAAAACTATTCATGAAGAAGCTGTGTTTGCTGGGCCTGTTTGTCAGTCTGGCCAGTCAATCCGTATTTGCCGACAACCTGCCAGCCCCCATAGAGAACAAGGACGCGTTCATCAGTAACCTGATGAAGCAAATGACCCTCGAAGAGAAGATCGGCCAGTTGCGCCTGATCAGCATCGGCCCGGAAATGCCTCGGGAGATGATCCGCAAGGAAATCGCCGCCGGCAATATCGGTGGCACGTTCAACTCCATCACTCGCGATGAAAACCGTCCGATGCAGGACGCGGCCATGCGCAGCCGGTTGAAGATCCCGATGTTCTTCGCCTACGACGTGATCCACGGCCACCGCACCATTTTCCCGATCCCCCTGGCCCTGGCCTCGAGCTGGGACATGGACGCCATTTACCACTCCGGCCGCATCGCCGCCCAGGAAGCGGCGGCCGACAGCCTGGACATTACCTTCGCGCCGATGGTCGACATTTCCCGCGACCCGCGCTGGGGCCGGACGTCCGAAGGTTTCGGCGAGGACACCTACCTGGTGTCGCGCATCGCCGGGGTGATGGTCAAGGCGTTCCAGGGCAACGGCGCCAACGCGGCCGACAGCATCATGGCCAGCGTCAAGCACTTCGCCTTGTACGGCGCGGTGGAAGGCGGTCGGGACTACAACACCGTGGACATGAGCCCGGTGAAAATGTACCAGGACTACTTGCCCCCCTATCGTGCCGCCATCGACGCCGGAGCTGGCGGGGTGATGGTCGCGCTGAACTCCATCAACGGCGTGCCCGCCACCGCCAATACCTGGCTGATGCACGACCTGCTGCGCAAGGAGTGGGGCTTCAAGGGCCTGGCGGTCAGTGACCACGGCGCCATCTTCGAATTGATCAAGCACGGCGTCGCCAAGGACGGTCGCGAAGCGGCGAAGCTGGCGATAAAGGCTGGCATCGACATGAGCATGAACGACTCGCTCTACGGCAAGGAGCTACCGGGGCTGCTCAAGGCCGGTGAGATCGAGCAGAGCGACATCGACAACGCGGTACGGGAAGTGCTCGCGGCCAAATACGACATGGGTCTGTTCAAGGACCCGTACCTGCGCATCGGCAAGGCCGAGGATGACCCGGCCGACACCTACGCCGAAAGCCGCATGCACCGCTCCGATGCCCGTGACGTGGCGCGCCGCAGCCTGGTCCTGCTGGAAAACCGCAACCAGACCCTGCCCCTGAAGAAGACGGCGAAAATCGCCCTGGTCGGCCCGCTGGCCAAGGCACCGATCGACATGATGGGCAGTTGGGCCGCCGCCGGGCGTCCTGCGCAATCGGTCACCCTGTTCGATGGCATGACTCGCGCCCTGGGTGCTGAGTCGAAGCTGATCTATGCCCGTGGCGCCAACATCACCAGCGACAAGAAGGTGCTCGACTACCTGAACTTCCTCAACTTCGATGCCCCGGAAGTGGTGGACGACCCGCGCCCGGCCCAGGTGCTGATCGACGAAGCGGTAAAAGCCGCCAAGGATGCCGATGTGGTGGTGGCCGCCGTGGGTGAGTCCCGCGGCATGTCCCATGAGTCGTCGAGCCGTACCGAACTGAACATCCCGGCCAGCCAACGCGAATTGATCAAGGCCCTGAAGGCCACCGGCAAGCCGCTGGTACTGGTGCTGATGAATGGCCGTCCGCTGTCGTTGCTGGAAGAAAAACAGCAGGCCGATGCGATCCTGGAAACCTGGTTCAGCGGCACCGAAGGCGGCAACGCCATCGCCGACGTGCTGTTCGGCGACTACAACCCGTCGGGCAAGCTGCCGATTACCTTCCCTCGTTCGGTGGGGCAGATTCCGACCTACTACAACCACCTGAGCATCGGCCGGCCGTTCACGCCGGGCAAGCCGGGCAACTACACCTCGCAATATTTCGATGACACCACCGGCCCGCTCTATCCGTTCGGCTATGGCCTGAGCTACACCGAATTCAGCCTGTCGGACATGGCCCTGTCATCCACCACGCTGAACAAGACCGGCAAGCTCGACGCCAGCGTAACCCTGGAAAACACCGGCAAGCGTGACGGCGAAACCGTGGTGCAGCTGTACATCCAGGACGTGACCGGCTCGATCATCCGCCCGGTGAAGGAGCTGAAGAACTTCCGCAAGGTGATGCTCAAGGCCGGCGAGAAGAAAGTCATCCACTTCACCATCACCGAAGACGACTTGAAGTTCTTCAATGCCCAGCTCAAGTACGCGGCTGAGCCGGGCAAGTTCAACGTGCAGATCGGCCTGGACTCCCAGGACGTGAAGCAGCAGAGTTTTGAGTTGCTCTGACCCAATAACTGCAAAACCCTGTGGGAGCGAGCCTGCTCGCGATGAGGGCCTATCAGTCACAGCATCACTGACTGTCAGGTCGTTATCGCGAGCAGGCTCGCTCCCACATGGGTCTTCGGTGAACCTTACCCCCGCCGATCCAACAGATTCACCACCACCCGATCCACCAACCCCCACACCCGCTGCTTGAACCGCTTCCACAGCGGCCGGCGCTGCCAGGCGTCGAGGCTGACCTGCAGGCTCTGGGCGAAGTCCCGTTCGAAACTGGCCGCCACTGCGCCACTGAGCCTGGAATCCAAGGCTTCGAGGTTGGCTTCCAGATTGAAACGCAGGTTCCAGTGATCGAAATTGCAGGAGCCGATGCTGACCCAGTCGTCCACCAACACCATCTTCAGGTGCAGGAAACACGGCTGGTATTCGAAGATCTGTACGCCGGCCTTGAGCAATCGTGGGTAATAACGATGCCCGGCGTAGCGCACGGATGGGTGATCGGTACGCGGGCCGGTCAGCAGCAGGCGCACGTCGATACCCCGGGAGGCGGCCTTGCGCAAGGAACGGCGCACGTTCCAGGTCGGCAAGAAATACGGCGTCGCCATCCAGATGCGTTTCTGGCCGCTGTTCAGTGCCCGGGACAGCGATTGCAGGATGTCGCGATGCTGGCGGGCGTCGGCATACGCCACACGCCCCATGCCCTCGCCCACCGGAGGAACGCGCGGCAGGCGCGGCAAGCCGAAGTTGGACGCCGGTTTCCAGGCTCTCCGATGACGGTTGGCGAGCCACTGGCGGTCAAACAGCAATTGCCAGTCGAGCACCAGCGGACCGACGATTTCCACCATCACTTCGTGCCACTCACTGCGGTCGTCGAGGGGGTTCCAGAATTCATCGGTCACTCCGGTGCCACCGACCACGGCCAGGCGCTGGTCCACCAACAGCAGCTTGCGGTGATCCCGGTAGAGGTTGCGCACCCAACGGCGCCAGCTCAGCCGATTGTAGAAACGCAACTCCACTCCGGCCTCGGTCAGGCGCTTGCGCAGGGCCAGGGTAAACGCCAGGCTGCCGTAGTCATCGAACAGGCAACGCACGCGAACGCCACGTTCGGCGGCCTGGACCAGAGCCTGGACCATCGCTTCGGCGCAAGCGCCCGCTTCCACCAGGTACAGCTCCAGCTCGACCTGCTCCTGGGCACGGGCGATTTCCACCAGCATGCGCGGGAAGAACTGCGGGCCGTCGATCAACAGCTCGAAGCGATTGCCTTCACGCCAGGGGAATACCGGGCCGCTCATGTCAGCGCGCCGTGAAAATCAGCACCGCATTCACCGGCACCGAGAGGCTGATGGCCGACAACCCGGCCAGGTTTCGCAGTTTTTCCAGCCCCGGCGCCAGATCGAAATCCGCCGCGTTGAGCACCACCGGTTCCAGGGTCACCACTTGGAAGCGGCGTTCGTCCAGGCGCGTGGCCAGCAGTTCGACAGGGTACTCGTGCTGTTTGCCGTGCAGGTTCACCGTCAGCGGCAGGCGCAACTCCAACTGCGCGCCGCTGGCCAGGTCCTGGATCGGCATCAGGTCGATTTGTGCGGTGATGGTGGCTTCGGCAAATTGCTTGATCTCGAACAGCTCGGCGCGCATGCGCTCATCGCGCAGGGGGATGCCGCTGTTGACGGATTCCAGCTCCACTTCCAGGCGGGCCAGGCCGTTGGGCTGCACTTGGCCGTGAAGTACCAGGAAACGCTGGACCTCGGAGACATTGCCATTTTTGCTGCTGATAAACGACAGCCGCGAAGACTCGCCGTCCAGGTACCAGTCGGCCTGGGCCGGCAGCGCTACGCAGGCCAGCAGCAAGCTGGCGACAGCGTGAGGGAAAAACCGCTTGAACATACACACTCGCAGGGCACATAAACCTGTGGCGAACCTTAACCGGGCCGAGGGCACTTGCAAACTGTCTGTTTCAATAACTGCAAGAACACACAGAACCTGTGGTAAAGGGATTCGTTTGTGGGAGCAAGGCTTGCCCGCGATGGCGTTTTAGGAATCGCCATCGCGGGCAAGCCTTGCTCCCACAATAGGAACGGCGTCAGACCTTGCACCCAAAAGTTAGCTCAGAGTTCCAACCGACACCCCTGCCGCTTCCCCAGCCATTGCGCACTGTTGCTGCGCCCCAATCCACTGACGGTGACGCGCTTGGCTTCAACGGTTTCGAGAAAATCGCTGGTGGGCACTGACTGCTTCACATACCCCCGGCAATACTCGGCCGGTTGCTGCATCACATAGCGGCACGAGCAATATTCCTTGGCGGTGTAGGCACTGATGATGTCGGGAAAGGCCCGCAACGCCACCCGCTCGAGCCAGACCCAACCGAACAAGGCAATGAGCAGCACCGACAGCAGGCTAAGCAAGATTTTGCGCTTCATGGCTGCACCTTTGCGGCGAACGCCGCCATGGCGCGCTTGAGCAGTTCGTTATGGCGATAGCTACCGTCGCGGTCGTCGCCGTAACGCACGATCACCAGTTTGGCGCTGGGGATGATGTACAGCGCCTGGCCCCAATGGCCCAGCGCGGCGAAGGTGTCCGGCGGCGCGTCGGGCCAGGGGTGGATTGCCGGGTCGACAGCGCGGTTGAGCCACCAATGCCCGCCGGGCACGGCCTCGTCCTGGCCGGCCTGGAAGTGGACGAAAGGTTCACGATTGAACGCGACCCACTCCCTGGGGATCAGTTGCCGTTGGCCCCAGCGGCCGTCCCGCTGCATCAACAACCCGACACGCGCCAAGTCCCGCGCCGTGAGGTAGGCGTAGGACGATCCCACGAAGGTGCCGCTGGCATCGGTTTCCCAGGTGGCATGGCGGATGCCCAGGGGGTCGAACAAAGCCGTCCAGGGGTAGTCGGAGTAGCGCGCCGGGCCGACGATGTTTTTCAACGCGCCAGCCAGCAGGTTGCTGTCGCCGCTGGAATAACGGAACACCTGGCCTGGCGGACCGGCGCTTTCATGCTCCGCGGTGAATCCCGCCATGTCGCGCCGTCCACGGGTATACAGCATTGCCACCACCGAGGAGTTGAGTGGCGCGTATTCGTAGTCTTCCTGCCAGTCCAGGCCCGAGGCCCAATGGAAAAGATCGGCCAGGGTCAGCCCCGGGTGCCGGCTCAGGGGCGGGTAGTACTTGGCTGCCGGATCATCCAGGGCAAAGCGCTTTTCCCCGTAGGCGACGCCGAACACCGTCGCCAGCAGGCTTTTGCTGATGGACCAGGTCAGGTGCGGGGTCTGGGCAGTGGTTGGCCCGGCGTAGCGTTCGTAGACCAGCCGACCGTCCCGGATCACCAGCAGCGCGTCGGTGCGGATGCCTCGGCGGGTGACGTCGTCCCGGGGTGGGAAGGCATATTGCTCCAAGGCTTCGATGGCCGGCCCGGTAGGGGTCGGAGCGGTTGGCCACTGCTCGCTGGGCCAATCTTCGGCGTGAGCGCCCAAGGTGAGCAACAGGAGTGGGATCAGGAACCAGCCTTTGGACATGCTTGGGGCTCGCAGGATTGAACCTGATGAGCTTAGGCAGGCTTGATGACAGTTTGGATGTTTGTGCCGACAGTACCGACGCCATCGCGGGCAAGCCTTGCTCCCACAGGTCTACGACAGACTGTCATTTAACACTGAACCTGTGGGAGCAAGGCTTGCCCGCGATGAGGCTCGTCAAGCCAATGAATATTCCAGAGCCTTGGCCAACCGCTTGGCCCGCGCGCCCGCTGCCATCTCCATCACTGCCTTATCCCGCGTCCACATCTCGCACCACGTTGCAGGCCCGGCGGCCAGTGCGTCCTTCAGCTCGCCAGCGAGCCCGTCAAACTGGGCGAACAACCCACCCAGCAGCACATGCCCGGCAGCACTCGAAGGGTTGTGACGGCTCACCTCCGCGCAACCGGCCAGCAGCCCCAGCAGGCGCAATTGCAACGCCTGGGGCCAGGCACACTCTTGTCCGACGCCATACAACCAGGCGGTCATCGCGCTGAGCACATAAAGGTCTTCCAGGGTGCGGAACGGCTTGACGTAGGCATCCCAACCGTCGCCTGCCAGCAACTCGCACAGCGCGCCATCGAGCAGGACGCGGCCATGGCTGACGTCCGGCATCAGGGCAATGGCCGGGAGTTTTTCCAGGGTCACGCCAGGCTCACCGGGATAGACCACCGCCAGGTTCAGTCGCGGCGTTTCACCGGGCGCTTCGCAGCGGGCGGCAATCAGCAACCACTCGGCGGCGTCGCCGGCGGTGACGAAATCCTTGCGCCCGCTCAGGCGCAAATCACTGAGGCGGGTCTGCATGTCCGCCGGGCGCAAGCTGCGTTGTTCGGTGGCGCACAAGGCGCCGAGGCTCTGGGGCGCGCTGGGCCAAAGCACCCGCAGCGCCGCCTGGTACCCCACCAGGAACGCCAGCCCCGGTGTCGCCATCAACCGCGCCCCGGCCACGGCCAGTTCGAACGGCGTCACCGGCCCCAGGCGTTGCAACAAGGTCGCATAACCTTCGGCCAGGTCCGGATGGGCAGGCAGGCGCTCGCCGCGTTCGATCAGAGTGTGCCAGGGCATGGGGGACTCCTTGAGGGCTGTCATATAAGCATCACCAAAGCTTCATGGCGATGACACCGGGGCTACATAGCCTGACTTTGCACAACATGGCTGCATAAAGAAAGTCGACAGGCTGCAACTGAACAGCCCGCACGGAGATTCGCTATGACCCAGATCGCCCGCATCAGCGACACCGGCAATGAACGCCGCCTGCAAGCCGAACGCCTGATCGGCGCCCACGCCTTGCAAGAAGCCCAGGCCCTGCGCTTCAACGTCTTCAGTGGCGAATTCAACGCCAAGCTCAAAGGCGCGGAAAAGGGTCTGGACATGGATGACTATGATGTTCACTGCGCCCACATCGGCGTACGCGACCTGAACACCGGTCGCCTCGTGGCGACCACTCGCCTGCTCGACCACCAGGCCGCCAGCAGCCTGGGCCGGTTCTACAGCGAAGAAGAATTCAGCCTCCACGGCCTGGTCCATCTCAAGGGCCCGATCCTGGAAATCGGCCGTACCTGCGTCGACCCGGCCTACCGCAACGGCGGCACCATCGCCGTACTGTGGGGCGAACTGGCCGAGGTCCTGAACGAAGGCGGCTACAGCTACCTGATGGGTTGCGCGAGCATTCCGATGCAGGATGGTGGCGTCCAGGCCCAGGCGATCATGCAGCGCCTGCGCGAACGCTACCTGTGCACCGAGCACCTGCAAGCCGTACCGAAAAAACCGCTGCCGAGCCTGGACGTACCGTCCAACGTCATTGCCGAGATGCCGCCGCTGCTCAAGGCCTATATGCGCCTGGGCGCGAAGATTTGCGGCGAGCCATGCTGGGACGAGGATTTCCAGGTGGCCGACGTGTTCATCCTGCTCAAGCGCGACGAACTCTGCCCGCGCTACGCCCGCCACTTCAAGGCAGCGGTGTAATGAGCCGGTTGCGGGTGTACGCGCGTATCGCGCGAGTCTTGCTGGTGGTGACCCTGGGCCTGAGCATGGCCAGCGTGTTCGGCCTGTTCGAGCGCCTGGGGATTGCCAACTCCATGGTCCGTCGCCAGCGTTGGTCAAGGTTCTTCATGGCGCGACTGAGCCATGCCCTGCCCTTTTGCGTGACGGTCCACGGCGAACTGCCACAACGGCCGATGCTGTGGGTCAGTAACCATGTGTCCTGGACCGACATCCCGTTGCTGGGCATGCTCACACCGATGTCATTTCTGTCCAAGGCCGAAGTGCGCACCTGGCCGGTTGCCGGATGGCTGGCCGCCAAGGCCGGCAGCCTGTTTATCCGACGCGGTTCGGGTGACAGCCAATTGATCCGCAAGCAAATGAGCCGCCATCTGGAACAGGCCCATCCGCTGCTGATGTTCCCGGAAGGCACCACCACCGATGGTCGCTCCCTGCGCACCTTCCACGGTCGCTTGTTGTCGGCGGCCATCGATGCCGATGTCGCCTTGCAGCCTGTGGCGATCCGCTATGTGCGTAACGGTGAACCTGACGCGTTGGCACCGTTCATTGGCGATGATGATTTGCTGTCGCACCTGATGCGCCTGTTCGCCAATGATCGGGGCGAGGTGCACATCCATCTGCTGCAACCCATCGCCTGCCACGGCCAGGAGCGTGCGGCGCTGGCGTTCCAGGCGCAACAGGCGGTGCACAAGGCGTTGTTCGGGGCGATCCCGGAGAAGCAGCAAGCCCCGATGCGACCTGCCATTGCGGCCTGATCCGAGAACCTGTGGAAATCCCTTGTGGGAGCGGGCTTGCTCGCGATAGCGGCTTAACATTCAGCAGAGATGTTGACTGTACCAACACATCGCGAGCAGGCTCGCTCCCACATTTGATCTGCGGCGGCCATGAGATTCGGCCTGGCAAAAGTCCTGTGTGGGAGCGAGCCTGCTCGCGATAGCGGCATAACATTCAGCAGAGATGTTAACTGGACCAACGCCATCGCGAGCAGGCTCGCTCCCACAATTAGTCCTGCGGTGTGACTTGGTTTTGAGCAAAATCCTGAAGCTGTGGGTAGAACAACCGGAAATCCTCGCTCAACGGCTCATAGAGCCTGATCAACTCTTCCATCGCACCCGCCAGTTCCTCCGGCCGGGACAGACGCCGGGAAATCCCGCGCAGTACCTGCCCAAGCACCTCGAACTCCCGGTAAGACCCCAGCCAGTCATCCGCCGCCATATGCGGCGCGATGTGCGCCAAGCGCCCTGGTAGCTGCGGTTCGGTATTGAGTACCTGGTACACCCGGGCCGTGAAGTCCAGCAGCGGCCCTTCGCCGTACAACGTCCAGTCCCGGGCCAGGCAGTGATCGAAAAACACATCGAGCACGATCCCGGCATACCGCCTGCGCACCGTGGAAAAACGCGACAGGGCAATATCCACCAAGGGATGGCGGTCGGTGTACATGTCGATGCGCCGATGCAGGGCAATCGCCGCTTCGATCCGTGGATCGTAGAGCCCTTGCAGCGGCCCTTTGACGAAATCGCCGTAGAGGCTGCCGAGCAGTTGTTCCCGGCCAGGGCCGCCGAGATGCAGGTGCGCGAGATAGTTCATGGCCCGCAGCTTAGCACCCCCGCGCCCATATCGTTATAACCCGATATAGCGATTTGTTCGGTATTCAGATCAAATCCATATTGGTGTATCGCGAAATAACGATTTAAGGTTCGCTCCATCGCGATATAGCGTTTTACCCATACCGAGCTTGCCACCATGACCCTCGACCTCGACGAAATAATAAAAGCCCTGGCGCACCCAGTACGGCGAGACATCCTCAACTGGCTCAAGGACCCCAAGGTCCAGTTCCCCGACCAGTTGCACAACCACGAGTTCGGCATTTGCGCCGGGCAGATCGACCAGCGTTGCGGCCTGTCGCAATCCACGGTGTCTGCGCACTTGGCGGTATTGCAACGGGCGGGGCTGATCACCAGCCAGAAGGTCGGTCAATGGCACTTCTTCAAACGCAACGAGGAAGTGATCCAGCAGTTCCTCAAGCAAATGAGCCAAGAGCTCTGACCTGACAAGGACCCATCATGCCCCTCTCACTTCTCATCCTGGCCCTGAGCGCCTTCGCCATCGGCACCACCGAGTTCGTCATCATGGGCCTGTTGCCCGATGTCGCGGCCGACCTGGGCGTGTCGATTCCTGGCGCCGGCTGGCTGGTCACCGGCTACGCCCTGGGCGTGGCCATCGGTGCACCGTTCATGGCCCTGGCCACCGCGCGGCTGCCGCGCAAGGCCGCCCTGGTGGTGTTGATGGGGATCTTCATCATCGGTAACCTGCTTTGCGCGATTGCCAGCGACTACAACGTGCTGATGTTCGCCCGGGTCGTCACCGCCCTGTGCCACGGCGCGTTCTTCGGCATTGGTTCGGTAGTGGCCGCCGGCCTGGTGGCACCCAACAAGCGCGCCTCGGCCGTGGCCCTGATGTTCACCGGTCTGACCCTGGCCAACGTACTCGGCGTGCCGCTGGGCACCGCACTGGGCCAGGAAGCCGGCTGGCGTTCGACTTTCTGGGCGGTGACTGTCATTGGCGTGGTGGCGCTGATCGGCCTGATTCGCTTCCTGCCGGCCAAGCGCGATGAAGAAAAACTCGACATGCGCTCGGAACTGGTGGCGCTCAAGGGGGCCGGCCTGTGGCTGTCCCTGAGCATGACCGCGCTGTTCTCCGCCTCGGTGTTCACCCTGTTCACCTACGTCGCCCCGCTGCTGGGCGAAGTCACCGGCGTGTCGCCCCGTGGCGTGACCTGGACCCTGGTGCTGATCGGCCTGGGCCTGACCCTGGGCAACATCATCGGCGGCAAGCTGGCGGACAAGAGCCTGGCGAACACGCTGATGGGCGTCTTCATCACCATGGCCGTGGTGTCCACCGTGCTGAGCTGGACCAGCGTGGCGCTGATCCCCAGCGAAATCACCCTGTTCCTCTGGGCCACCGCCTGCTTCGCCGCCGTGCCGGCCCTGCAAGTCAACGTGGTGACCTTCGGCAAAGCCGCGCCCAACCTGGTGTCCACCTTGAACATCGGCGCCTTCAACATCGGCAACGCCCTGGGCGCCTGGGTTGGCGGCAGCGTCATCGACCACGGCCTGGGGCTGACCTCCGTGCCCCTGGCCGCCGGCGCGCTGGCTGTGTTGGCGCTGCTGATCACCCTGATCACTTTCCGCCAGGGCGGCAATGCCGACCTGGCCCCGGCAACTCACTGACTTTTAATCCTTCCACTTTCGAGGTTGTATTCCATGGCGACTATTTTCGACCCCATCAAACTCGGCGACATCGAGTTGAAGAACCGCATCATCATGGCCCCGCTCACCCGCTGCCGCGCCGACGCAGGTCGCGTGCCTAACGCGTTGATGGCCGAGTACTACGTGCAACGTGCCTCCGCTGGCCTGATCCTCAGCGAAGCGACCTCCGTCACCCCGATGGGCGTGGGCTACCCGGACACCCCGGGCATCTGGTCCAACGACCAGGTGCGCGGCTGGGCCAACGTCACCAAGGCGATCCACGGCGCCGGCGGCAAGATCTTCCTGCAACTGTGGCACGTGGGCCGGATCTCCCACCCGTCGTACCTGAACGGCGAAACCCCGGTGGCGCCTAGCGCGATCCAGCCCAAGGGCCACGTGAGCCTGGTCCGCCCCCTGGCCGACTACCCAACGCCGCGCGCGCTGGAAACCGCTGAGATCGCCGACATCGTCGACGCTTATCGTGTCGGTGCCGAGAACGCCAAGGCCGCCGGTTTCGACGGCGTGGAAATCCACGGCGCCAACGGCTATCTGCTCGACCAGTTCCTGCAAAGCAGCACCAACCAGCGCACCGACAACTACGGCGGCTCCCTGGAAAACCGTGCCCGCCTGCTGCTGGAAGTGACCGACGCGGCCATCGAAGTCTGGGGCGCCGGCCGGGTGGGCGTGCACCTGGCGCCACGCGCCGACTCCCATGACATGGGCGACGAGAACCGTCTGGAGACCTTCAGCTACGTGGCTCGCGAACTGGGCAAGCGTGGCATTGCCTTCATCTGCTCTCGCGAGAAGGAAGGCGAAGACAGCATTGGCCCACAACTCAAGCAAGCTTTCGGCGGCCCGTACATTGCCAACGAACGTTTCACCAAGGACAGCGCCAACGCCTGGCTGGCCGAGGGCAAGGCCGATGCCGTCGCCTTCGGTGTGCCGTTCATTGCCAACCCGGACCTGCCGGCGCGCTTGAAAGCCGATGCACCGCTGAACGAAGCGCATCCGGAGACCTTCTATGGTAAAGGTCCGATGGGTTACATCGATTATCCAATGATGTAAATCATAAAAAACAAAAGCCCTGCCTCGAAAGAGCCAGGGCTTTTTTATTTGCGCTAAATATCAAGTCAAATATCCAAACTTCTAAACCCCATCTAACTGCCCATATTATCGCCAATAACAAGACACAACGTCTTGCCACTTGCAGTCACTCTCTTTGAAAAGGATTTCAAATGAACGCTACCCCGGAAAACAGCCAACAGACCGACAATGGCATTTATGAACTCATCGCCTCTCAATTTAGCTGGGCACCGTTGTCAGTGTTGTATCAATTTCTCGAATCACTCGATACGCAAGAATATAGGTCGATGCTCACGGCGCTGATAGAGAAAGCCAACCTCAATGACAAGGTCAACCAGCAGGTTCAAGCCTGGGAACAGGAGCGCGTCAACCCAGGCCGCACCCGTCTCGTCGTAAAGTTGATCAACCACACCGACTTGGATTTTGAAATCGGCGAACACAACTTGCAGTTGAATGCGGACGAGCAACACCTCACACCGATTTTTCCCTGGGACATCCAGGCCCTGAAGTTCGACCTCGCTTATACTCGGCGCTTGGGCAGTCGCAATAAGGACATGTTCAAACACTTCATTGTGTTCGGCGATAAAGAATTTGGCTTTCGCTTTGACTTCGGTTTGCGGGTCAATACGTCTTTCGGTGTTATTTCACCGACACTGACACCCGTCCGGACCCACACACTGACTTCTATTGGAACAAGCCCGATCCAATGCACGACTCGAATCACCCGCACAGCAAGTGAAGAGCCCTATGGTTTTACTGTGGAACTCACGCTGAGCTGAACAATTCGACCTCGCCAAGGCAGTCTGGCGGGGCATCGGCCGATCCGGTCGATGCCCCTGCCAAGCGGATTCTTCCTGCACATTCCAGCCGCGCGAAACAAATTTCCTACAAAATTCGCCGCCGATTGCCTATCAACCGCGCCAGTGTCGGTTTATAAAAGCATCCTTACGCGCTCGTATTGACACAAACCGACGCAATTACGCATTTTGTTTCATTTGCGCAGGCTGGGGCTCAGGCGCAGCATGTCCAGCCCGATCTCCACCCAGCGCTCGGCCTCACCCGCCAGGGCGAAGCTGTCGGGGGCCAGCAGCCACTGGTACAAAATGCCATCGATGTAGGCATGAATGGCGACTGCGGCCCTTTCAGGGTCCAGATCATCCGGCAACTGGCCGCGTTTCATCGCGTTGCGTAACGACAACGCAATACGCACATTGCAGTCGAGGCTGACCTCGCGCCGCTGCTGGCGCAGATCGCACATTTCATCGGTGAATTCACACTTATGGAACAGAATCTCATTAATGCGGCGGGTTTTCGGGTCCAGGGCCACCTGCTGGAACAACTGGACCAGCAGTTTGCGAATACAGCCCAGCGGATCAAGCTCCTCTTCACTCTCACTGGCACGGGCCAACTCGTCGAGCGGCTCGTGCAGGGTGTCGAGCATGGCCTGGAGCAGGTCTGCCTTGTTACTGAAATGCCAATAGATGGCACCCCGCGTCACACCCGCCAGTGTCGCGATGTCGGCCAGGGTCGTACGCGCCACGCCACGCTCGAAAAAGGCCTTTTCGGCCGCTTCGAGGATCTGGCTGCGAGTCTCCTGGGCTTCCTCTTTGGTACGACGGACCATGGCAGTAAACACCTCAATCAGGATGCGGTCAGCAATGCGTAAGAATCAGCTGAACAAAATATGAGGCGACGTCTCTTTGGAACGCGTCCCCGATCTACGCTGGCCTTTGTCAGGCTTTTGTAAATCCGGATGTTACGCAATCTGGCTGTTTACAAACAACCGTGTACGTAAGTATATTTCTTAGCATCCTACTAATTGAAAAAATGCTCCTTTTTTACCCTTCCACCTTTCGAGTGCGCCAGTTACGCGCCTGGACCCGAGGATTTCCATGCAATTCAAGCCAGCTGTTACTGCTCTGGTCACTGCCATCGCCCTGGCATCGCTGCTCAGCGGATGCAAAAAGGAAGAGGCTGCACCCGCTCCTCCCCCTCCTCAGGTCGGCGTCGTAACCCTCAAGACCCAGCCCTTCACCCTGACCTCGGAGCTTCCGGGGCGCACCAGCGCATTCCGTGTCGCCGAAGTTCGCCCACAGGTCAACGGCATCATCCTCAAGCGCCTGTTCAAAGAAGGCGCTGACGTCAAGGCCGGCCAGCAGCTGTATCAGATCGACCCGGCCGTCTATGAAGCGACCCTCAAGAGCGCCGAGGCCAACCTGCGCTCCACCAAGTCGATTGCCGACCGCTACAAGCAACTGGTGGATGAACAGGCGGTGAGCCGTCAGGAATACGACACCGCCGTGGCCAATCGCCTGGAGTCGGAGGCCAACCTGCAGACTGCCCAGATCAACGTGCGCTACACCAAGGTCTATGCACCGATTTCCGGTCGCATCGGCCGCTCCTCGGTCACCGAGGGAGCATTGGTGAGCAACGGCCAGGCCGACGCGCTGGCGACCATCCAGCAACTGGACCCGATCTATGTCGACGTGACGCAGAGCTCGGTCGAACTGCTGCAACTTCGCCGCGAACTGGAAAGCGGCCGCTTGCAAAAGGCCGGCGAAAACGCCGCCATGGTCAAACTGACCCTGGAAGACGGCAGCCTGTATCCACACGAAGGCAAGCTGGAGTTCTCCGAAGTGTCGGTCGACCAGACCACCGGTTCCGTGACCTTGCGCGCCGTGTTCCCCAACCCTGACCACACCCTGTTGCCGGGCATGTTCGTCCACGCGCAATTGCAAGCTGGTGTGAACAGCGCGGCGATCCTGGCACCACAGCAAGGCGTGACCCGCGACCTGAAGGGTACGCCGACCGCCCTGGTCGTTGGCGCTGACAACAAGGTCGAACTGCGTCAGCTCAAGGCCAGCCGCACCGTCGGCAGCCAATGGCTGATCGAAGACGGGCTCAAGGCCGGCGATCGCCTGATCACCGAAGGGTTGCAGTTCGTACGCCCTGGCGTGGAAGTCAAAGCCACCGAAGCCACCAACGTTGGCACCAAGAACCCGGTCCCCGCACAGGCAGCTGATAAAGCCGCCGGCGGCAAAGGGGAGTAAACCATGTCGAAATTCTTTATCGACCGTCCGATTTTCGCCTGGGTGATCGCCCTGGTGATCATGCTGGTCGGGGCTCTCTCGATCCTCAAGTTGCCGATCAACCAGTACCCGAGCATTGCACCGCCGGCCATCGCGATCCAAGTGACCTACCCGGGCGCGTCCGCGCAAACCGTGCAGGACACCGTGGTACAGGTGATCGAGCAGCAGCTCAACGGCATCGACAACCTGCGTTATGTGTCCTCGGAAAGTAACTCCGATGGCAGCATGACCATCACGGCCACCTTCGAGCAAGGCACCAACTCCGATACCGCGCAGGTCCAGGTCCAGAACAAACTGAACCTGGCCACCCCGCTGCTGCCGCAAGAAGTGCAGCAACAGGGCATCCGCGTGACCAAGTCAGTGAGAAACTTCCTGATGGTGATCGGCGTGGTGTCGCGCGACGGCAGCATGACTCGGGAAGACTTGTCCAACTACATCGTCTCCAACATGCAGGACCCGATCTCGCGCACCGCTGGTGTCGGTGACTTCCAGGTCTTCGGCGCCCAATACGCGATGCGGATCTGGCTCGACCCGGCCAAGCTGAACAACTTCAACCTGACCCCGGTGGATGTGAGCACGGCCATTTCCGCGCAGAACGTCCAGATCGCGTCCGGCCAGCTCGGCGGCCTGCCGGCCATGCCCGGCCAACAACTGAACGCCACCATCATCGGCAAGACCCGCCTGCAGACCGCCGAGCAGTTCAAGGCGATCCTGCTCAAGGTCAACCCGGACGGCTCGCAAGTGCGTGTCGGCGATGTGGCCGATGTCGCCCTGGGTGGCGAGAACTACAGCATCAATGCCCAGTTCAACGGCGCTCCGGCCTCCGGCCTGGCCGTGCGGCTGGCAACTGGCGCCAACGCCCTCGATACCGCCAAGGCCCTGCGCAAGACCGTCGACGACCTCAAGCCGTTCTTCCCCCAAGGCCTGGAAGTAGTGTTCCCCTACGACACCACCCCGGTAGTGAGCGAATCGATCAAAGGTGTGGTTGAAACCCTGGTCGAGGCGGTCGCCCTGGTGTTCCTGGTGATGTTCCTGTTCCTGCAAAACTTCCGCGCCACCATCATCACCACGATGACCGTGCCGGTGGTACTGCTGGGCACCTTCGGGATCCTCGCGGCGTTCGGCTTCAGCATCAACACCCTGACCATGTTCGGCATGGTGCTGGCCATCGGCTTGCTGGTGGACGACGCCATCGTCGTGGTGGAAAACGTCGAACGGGTGATGAGCGAAGAAGGCCTGTCGCCCAAGGAAGCCACCAAGAAATCCATGGGCCAGATCCAGGGCGCCCTGGTGGGCATCGCCCTGGTGCTCTCGGCGGTACTGCTGCCGATGGCATTCTTCGGCGGCTCCACCGGTGTGATCTACAAGCAGTTCTCCATCACCATCGTTTCGGCCATGGCCCTGTCGGTCATGGTGGCATTGATCTTTACGCCGGCCCTGTGCGCCACCATGCTCAAGCCAATCCCCAAGGGTGAGCACGGCACACCGAAACGCGGCTTCTTCGGCTGGTTCAACCGCACCTTCGACCGTGGTGTCAGGAGCTACGAACGGGGCGTGGGCAACATGCTCAAGCACAAGGCCCCGTATCTGCTGGCCTATATCATCATCGTGGTTGGCATGGTCTGGCTGTTCACCCGCATCCCGACGGCGTTCCTGCCGGAAGAAGACCAGGGCGTATTGTTTGCCCAGGTACAGACACCGGCGGGTTCCAGCGCCGAACGTACCCAGGTGGTGGTGGACAAGATGCGTGAGTTCCTGCTGCGACCCAGCAAGGACGGCGGCGAAGGCGATGGCGTGGCCTCGGTGTTCACCGTGACCGGCTTCAACTTTGCCGGTCGTGGCCAGAGCTCCGGCCTGGCGTTCATCATGCTCAAGCCGTGGGAAGAACGTAACGCTGACAACAGCGTGTTCAAGATCGCCGGTCGGGCCCAGCAACACTTCTTCACCTTCCGCGACGCGATGGTGTTCGCCTTCGCACCGCCAGCGGTGATGGAACTGGGTAACGCCACCGGTTTCGACGTGTTCCTGCAGGACCGTGCCGGTATCGGCCACGACAAGCTGATGGAAGCCCGCAACCAGTTCCTGGGCATGGCGTCCCAGAGCAAGATACTGGCCCAGGTGCGTCCGAACGGTCTGAACGATGAACCGCAATACCAGTTGGAAATCGATGACGAGAAGGCCAGTGCCCTGGGCATTACCCTTTCGGAAATCAACAACACCCTGTCGATTGCCTTGGGCAGTAGCTATGTGAACGACTTCATCGACCGTGGTCGAGTGAAACGGGTGTACGTCCAGGGCCAGCCGAATGCGCGCATGAGTCCCGAAGACCTGAAGAAGTGGTACGTGCGCAACAGCGCCGGAACCATGGTGCCGTTCACTGCGTTCGCCAAGGGTGAGTGGGTCTACGGCTCGCCGAAACTGGCCCGTTACAACGGCGTGGAAGCCATGGAAATCCTCGGCACCCCGGCGCCTGGATACTCCACCGGTGAAGCCATGGCCGAGGTTGAGGCCATCGCCAAGAAGCTGCCGGCCGGTGTCGGTATTTCCTGGACGGGCCTGTCCTACGAGGAACGTCTGTCGGGCTCCCAGGCGCCAGCGCTGTACGCCCTGTCGCTGCTGATGGTCTTCCTGTGCCTGGCGGCACTGTATGAAAGCTGGTCGATTCCGATCGCGGTCATGCTCGTGGTGCCACTGGGGATCATCGGTGCCTTGATGGCGACCAGCCTGCGTGGCCTGTCCAACGACGTGTACTTCCAGGTGGGCTTGCTGACAACCATCGGTTTGGCGGCGAAAAACGCCATTCTGATTGTAGAGTTCGCCAAGGAGCTCCATGAACAGGGCCGAACCTTGGTGGAGGCCGCCATTGAAGCCTGTAGGATGCGTCTGAGACCGATCATCATGACGTCCCTGGCGTTCGTCCTCGGCGTGGTTCCGCTGGCGATTTCCACTGGCGCCGGTTCAGGCAGCCAGCACGCCATCGGTACCGGCGTGATTGGCGGTATGCTCACCGCGACCATCCTGGCAATCTTCTGGGTGCCACTGTTCTTCGTGACCGTGTCGTCGATAGGCCGTCGCAAAAATACCGATGGGCACGACACTCCTGAAACTTCCAAAGAGGCTGGCCAATGAGCAAGTCGCTACTCTCCCTGACCATCGCCGCCGTCGTGCTCAGCGGTTGCTCGCTGATCCCCGACTATCAGCGGCCCGAAGCACCGGTCGCGGCGCAATACCCGCAAGGGCTGGCCTACGACTCGGCCAATGCGCCCGGCCAGGCCGCCGCCGAGCAAGGCTGGAAACAGTTTTTCCATGACCCGGCGTTGCAACAGCTGATCCAGGTTGCCCTGGAAAACAACCGCGACCTGCGTGTCGCGGCGCTGAACATCGATGCCTATGCCGCGCAATATCGCATCCAGCGCGCAGACCTGTTCCCGGCGGTCTCGGCCACCGGTTCCGCCAGTCGCCAGCGCGTGCCGGCACGGGCCTCGCAAACTGGTGAAGCGGCCATCAGCAGCTCCTACTCGGCCACCCTGGGCATCAGCGCCTACGAGCTGGACCTGTTCGGCCGGGTTCGCAGCCTGAGCGAGCAAGCGCTGCAGAGCTACTTCGCCACCGAAGAAGCCCGTCGCAGCACCCAGATCAGCCTGGTGGCCAACGTCGCCAATGCCTACCTGACCTGGCAGGCCGACAAGGAACTGCTCAAGCTGACCCAGGAAACCCTCGGGGCCTACGAGCAAAGCTTCAAGCTGACCTCACGCAGCGCCGAAGTCGGCGTGGCCTCGGCCCTGGACCTGAGCCAGGCACGCACCGCGGTAGAAAATGCCCGCGTGCAACTGGCGCGCTACACCCGCCAGGTCGCCCAGGACGAAAACAGCCTGACCCTGCTGCTGGGCACCGGCCTGCCGGCCAACCTGAACACGCAACCGCTGAGCGATGACCTGCTCAGCGAAGTGCCGCCCGGGTTGCCGTCGGACTTGCTGCAACGTCGTCCGGACATTCTCCAGGCCGAACGTAACCTGCTGGCTGCCAATGCCAACATCGGCGCCGCGCGGGCCGCGTTCTTCCCGAGCATCAGCCTGACGGCCAACGCCGGCACCTTGAGCCCGGACCTGTCCGGCTTGTTCAAGGGCGGTTCGGGCACCTGGACCTTCGCTCCGCAAATCAACCTGCCGATCTTCAACGCCGGCAGCCTGCGGGCGAGCCTGGATTACGCGAAGATCCAGAAAGACATCAACGTTGCCAATTACGAGAAGGCCATTCAGACGGGGTTCCAGGAAGTCTCCGATGGCTTGGCCGCACGCCGGACCTACAACGAACAGTTGCAGGCCCAGACCGCCTACGTTGCTTCCAACCAGGACTACTACCGCCTGGCCGAGCGGCGCTACCGCATTGGTGTCGACAGCAACCTGACCTTCCTCGACGCCCAACGCCAACTGTTCAGCGCGCAACAATCGCTGATCACCGACCGCCTGGCGCAACTGACCAGCGAGGTCAATTTGTACAAGGCACTGGGCGGTGGCTGGAACGCCGAGACGGGCAAGAACGAACCGGTGAAAGAAGAAGCGCCGAAGATGAAGCTGTTCTGATTGATGTTTGAACGCTGAACATGAAGCCCACCGAAAGGTGGGCTTTTTGTTTGTGTGCGCTTTAACGCTGGCCTATGTGGGAGCAAGGCTTGCCCGCGATGGAGGCGATGCGGTCTTTCAGGAACCGAGGCGCCTGTTTCGCGAGCAAGCTTTGCTCCCACAGCCCAGCGGGGCGATGCGACGCTTCGCTAAATCCCCTCGCCACACTTGGTTAACGCGGGTCGACGAGATCCAGCGCTCGATTGGCCAACAACTCACTCAAGTCAATCATCTGCACCACGCCGAGCGCGACATGCCGCCGAGAGCCTTTCAGGTCGAACGCCAGGTCGTTGACCATCGCACTGGCCGAGGCCAGGGTTTCGCTGAGATTTGCTAGTAGGCACTCGGTGTCGAGGGTATCGATGACGGTGAAAACTTGAGTTGAGGTTTTGGGTTTGGGATCAGGGTGGGTGCCCAGATGGTAATCGAGTGCTCGGTCTGCGGCCTCTTGGAGCTTTTCTGGATCGGGGTCGTTGTAGGGGAAGGTGCTCTCTGATGGCGAAGAAGGATGGTGTTTGTTCATAACGGCGCTCCTGCATCAATTGGAGCCCGAGACGTTGGGTCCGGGCGCTGGCGCCTAACGAATTCGGCGGGCTTGCAGTCCCGGTCGCTGAATTGGCAGCGACATGAACAAGCTAGAGATGCCGCTTCCGAGCAGCAACCTTAAAACCTCGTCGGAAAAGTCACCGCGTCTGTCAGACCGACCACGAATTCTGTGGGAACGAGCCTGCTCGCGATGGCGGTAGACCAGACTGCATCAGCGTTGGATGTACCTCCGTATTCGCGAGCAAGCCCGCTCCCACATTGGGTCAGTGGCGACCTATGAATTTGCGGCCACCGCAAATCCCTGTGGGAGCGAGCCTGCTCGCGATAGCGGTGGATCAGCCTGCATCAGTGTTGGATGTACCGCCGTATTCGCGAGCAGGCTCGCTCCCACAGGTTCTTCATCCAGCCAATCGGCCCTTTTTTGCTGTTCGATAATCGCCCAAAACCCGCAAACGCCAATTGAAGCGATCCCAGGCAGCCCTTCACCATCCCTCGCACAAAACCAATAACAACAGGTTCGACGCCATGCCCCTACGCCCCGCCTCACCCGGCTGATCCCTCGATCGCCTAAACACCCAAGTTACACCACACCGTCTGCAACCCAAGGTTGCGGCAACGACCCGTTTTGCCCATAAAAATCAGAGACACGCCATGAAACCCACACAGCACTTTTTCCCCAGCCTCATTGCCGTAGCCCTGACCACTACCGCCCTGCCCGTCCTGGCCGCAGAATCGGGGTTTGTCGAAGATGCCAAGGCCACGCTGAACCTGCGCAACTTCTACTTCAACCGCAACTTCACCAACCCGAACAATGCCCAAGGCAAAGCCGAGGAATGGACGCAGAGTTTCATCCTCGACGCCAAGTCCGGTTTCACCCAGGGCGTGGTCGGTTTTGGCGTGGATGTGCTGGGCACGTACTCGCTCAAGCTCGACGGCGGCCGTGGCACGGCGGGCACCCAGTTGCTGCCGGTGCACGATGACGGCCGTCCTGCCGATGACTTCGGTCGCCTGGGCGTGGCTCTCAAGGCCAAGGTGTCGAAGACCGAACTGAAGGTCGGCGAATGGATGCCAGTGCTGCCAATCCTGCGCTCCGACGACGGCCGCTCCCTGCCGCAAACCTTCCGTGGCGGCCAGGTGACCTCCACCGAAATCAGCGGTTTGACCCTCTACGGCGGCCAGTTCCGCGCCAACAGCCCGCGCAACGACGCGAGCATGGAAGACAT